>NZ_CP146986.1:0-600000 GCF_037126175.1 Pseudomonas sp. RSB 5.4 | reverse complement strand
CGTGAAGCCGGCGGCGGACAACAGAAGAATGGGCAACAGCATGAGCAACTCCAGCAAAACGACGACACCAGCGATGACCGAGAGGCCCGCTGGCAGACTATGAAAATGAGGATGGCGAATCTTAACAGAGTGTTTCAGTGCTGACTTGCACAAACCTGCCGACTTGCCGATCAATCCGGTGGCAGATCGTCACAGGTCTGAAGGATAAGGCCTGCGCTGTGATAAAGTCCGCGCCCCGAAAAACGTACACCCGTATCAACGCCCCGTTTAGTGGCGTTGGTTTCGCGTCAGCCCTATCGTTGCATGCCGGTGACCTGCCCCCGATGTATCACCGGTTTCACGCAACCCTGAACCGTATAAAAACAGAGATGCCGTCATGACTGCTTCATCCCCTTCTCTCCTGCAACGCCTGATAAACCTCAGCCTGGTCACACAGATCCTGATCGGCCTGATTGCCGGTATTGCCTTGGCGCTGTTCGCTCCGGAAGCGGCGAAAGGTTCGGCGTTCATCGGCAAAGTGTTTGTCTCGGCGCTGAAAGCCGTGGCGCCGATTCTGGTCTTCGTGCTGGTGATGGCGTCGATTGCCAACCACAAGCACGGTCAGGAAACGCACATTCGACCGATCCTGTTCCTGTACCTGCTCGGCACCTTCGCCGCCGCAGTCGTGGCGGTTGTCGCCAGCATGGCTTTTCCGTCGCATCTGGTGCTGTCCACCGACAATGTCGCGGTGACCGCGCCAGGCGGCATCGCCGAGGTGCTGCAAAGTCTGCTGTTGAGCGTGGTCGACAATCCGGTCAGCGCCCTGATGAATGCCAACTTCATCGGCATTCTGGCCTGGGCGATCGGCATGGGCGTTGCCATTCGCCACGCCGGTGACACCACCCGCGAAGTGCTCGGCGACCTGTCCAACGGCGTGACGCTGATCGTGCGCGTAGTGATTCGTTTCGCGCCGCTGGGCATTTTCGGTCTGGTGGCCTCGACTCTCGCCACCTCGGGCTTCGGCGCGCTGATCGGTTACGCACATCTGCTGGCCGTACTGCTGGGCTGCATGCTGTTCGTCGCGCTGGTGATGAACCCGCTGATCGTGTTCTGGAAACTGCGTCGCAACCCGTACCCGCTGACCCTCAAGTGCCTGCGCGAAAGCGGCATCACCGCGTTCTTCACCCGCAGCTCGGCGGCGAATATTCCGGTCAATCTGGAACTGAGCAAGCGTCTGGGCCTGCATGAAGACACCTACTCGGTGTCGATCCCGCTGGGCGCGACCATCAACATGGCCGGCGCGGCGATCACCATCACCGTGCTGACCCTGGCGGCGGTACACACGCTAGGCATTGCCGTAGACATCCCGACCGCGATCCTGCTCAGCGTCGTCGCGGCGATCTGTGCCTGTGGCGCCTCAGGCGTGGCCGGCGGTTCGCTGCTGCTGATTCCGCTGGCGTGCAGCCTGTTCGGCATTCCGAGCGAGATTGCCATGCAGGTGGTGGCGGTGGGCTTCATCATTGGCGTGTTGCAGGACTCGGCGGAGACTGCGCTGAATTCGTCCACCGATGTGCTGTTCACCGCCGCTGCTTGCCTGGGTGAAGAAGCGAAAGCCCAACGCACCGCATAACCCCTACAAAAAACAAAAGCCCGCCAAGGCTTAAACCTTGGCGGGCTTTTTTTGTAACTGGGTGTTTTAGTAAGCGCCCATGTAATCGCGTTTACCCACTTCAACACCGTTATGACGCAGCAGGTCATAGGCAGTGGTCACGTGGAAGAAGAACTGCGGCAGACCGTAGCTCAGCAAGTAAGCCTGGCCGCTGAAGCGCTTCTCTTTCGGCGTGCCCGGACGGGTCACGATCTCGATGCCTTCCTTGCCGTTGATCTGCTCTGGCTTGATCTCGCCGATGTAAGCCAGGACCTTGGCGATCAGCGCCTGCAGCTCGGCGAAGGTGGTTTCGGTGTCGTCATATTTCGGGATTTCGACTTCGGCCAGACGCGAAGTAACGCCCTTAGCGAAGTCGACGGCGATCTGCACCTGATGCACCAGCGGGAACATGTCCGGGTACAGGCGTGCTTGCAGGAAGGCGTTCGGGTCGATGTTTTTCTCGGTGGCGTGGGCCTCAGCCTTTTTCAGGACATCGCTCAGGGCGTTGAGCATTTGTTGAAAAACCGGGACGGATGCGGCGTACAGGGAAATGGTCATGGCAGTCTCGTATGATGGCTGGGTGGAACGTGGAGGCGATTATAGCCATGCTTGATGACCACACGGCTTGCCTTTTGTTAGCCAAGGATTAGGCTAGGCGCCTTCGACTGCAGAGGGAACGCGCGATGACCACCGAACTTGAAACCACTACCGACGAACCACGGCTCAACGCCACGGAAATCCGCATTCTGGGTTCGTTGATCGAAAAACAGGCCACCAGCCCGGAAACCTACCCGCTGACCCTCAATGCACTGGTGCTGGCCTGCAATCAGAAAACCAGCCGTGAACCGGTGATGAACCTGACTCAAGGCCAGGTTGGCCAGAGCCTGCGGGCGCTGGAAAGCCACGGTTACGCCAAACTGGTCATGGGCAGTCGCGCCGATCGCTGGGAGCACAAGCTCGACAAGGCGCTGGAACTGGTGCCGGCCCAAGTGATTCTCACCGGTTTGATGTTCCTGCGTGGCCCGCAAACGGTCAATGAGCTGCTGACCCGCAGCGGCCGCATGCATGACTTCGAAGATGCCGAGCAGGTGGTGCATCAGCTTGAACGCCTGATCGCGCGCGGGCTGGCGGTGTTGATTCCGCGTCAGGCCGGTCAGCGTGAAGACCGCTACACCCATGCGCTGGGCGATCCGGCGGATATCGAGGCGATATTGGCGGCGCGACAGAATCCTGGGGAACGCTCTAGCGGCGGTGTTTCGGTTGAGCGCATCGAAGAACTGGAAGCGCGAATTGCAGCGCTGGAAGAGCGTCTGGCGCGCCTCGAATAATCACCACAATCCTATTGTGGGAGCGGGCTTGCTCGCGAAGAGGCCGTGTCAGTCACATCCCGGTGAATGACCCACCGCATTCGCGAGCAAGCCCGCTCCCACAGGGTCTATTTATTCACCCTCCCAGTAATCCACCCCGTCCGCCAGCCGCGCCACGGCAACAAAACCTGACGTATTGCCCTCGGCATCAACCTTGAAGTTGTCCATCACCGCGTATTTGTTGGAGTCCGGGTACTCACAGATATCCGGTTGCTGCTGGGTGCTGACCGCGAGGTAACGCAGCTCCGCGTCGCTGGTATTGATGATCTGATGCGCGGTTTCCGGGCCGCCCGGCGGGCAGGCAATCACGTCGCCTGCGCGGATTGGAAAGCGCTCGGCCCCCAGTCGCACCTCGCCCTCCCCGGCTACCACGTAGAACATCTCTTCGTTGACCCGATGGCTGTGAAACGGACTGCCGCGCATGCCCGGCGGCAGGGCATAGAGCCGATAACCGAGCTTCTGTGCGCCGAGATGCTGGCCGATGCGGGCCATGCGTTGTTGATAGCGGCCAGCGGTTTCGCCTTCCGGGGCCAGGGCTTCGGGCAGGGGTTCGAGTTCGACCTGGTGCAGGTTGAGGATGGGCGGATGCATGGTGGCGCCTCGATCAGGTTTTTGTGAGGGGCAAGTCTTGGCTTGCTGAGGCCGCAGTATAGGCAACCCGACTCACAACCGAGTCGCAGTCTTCGCGAGCAAGCCCGCTCCCACATTGAAATGCATTCCTCTGTGGGAGCGGGCTTGCTCGCGAAGGGGCCCGCTGGCTGAGCGCAAAACTCAATGATCAGCTGCGAGCAAACGCCACCGCCGCCGCAAACTGCTCCTCACTCGGCCGCACGCCCGTGTACAGCACAAACTGCTCCAGCGCCTGGATCGCAATGACCTCAAGCCCGGTGATGACCTTTTTACCCTCGGCCCGGCCCCGCACGATCAGCGGTGTCTCCGACGGAATCGCCACCACATCGAATACGGTCTCGGCAGCCTGGATCACTTCAGGCTCGAACGCCAGTTGCCCGGCCTCCGGGCCGCCGTCCATGCCCACCGGGGTGACGTTGATCAGCATCTGCGGCCGCTCTTCGCCCAGCTCCGCCTGCCAGCGATAGCCCAGCGAATCCGCCAACGCCCGTCCGGCACGCTCATTGCGCGCAACGATCAACCCATTCCTGTAACCACCATCGCGCAAGGCACTGGCCACCGCTTTGGCCATGCCGCCGCTGCCGCGCAGGGCGAACGTCGAATCCTTCGGCACCGCGTGGGTTTCCAGCAATTGCGCGATGGCGATGTAGTCGGTGTTGTAGGCCTTGAGGTGGCCGTTGGTGTTGACGATGGTGTTGATCGACTGGATCGCCGCCGCCGACGCATCCAGTTCATCGACCAGCGCGATGCACGCTTCTTTGAACGGCATCGACACACCGCAACCGCGAATCCCCAGCGCACGAATCCCGCCGACGGCCCCCGGCAGATCCTGACTGCTGAACGCCTTGTAATAGAAGTTCAGGCCCAACTGCTCATACAAATGGTTATGAAACCGCAGACCGAAGTTCCCGGGGCGCCCGGACAGGGACATGCACAGCTGGGTGTCTTTGTTGGGATTCATCTGCATGAAACTTCTCCTGAAAACCGACTTTCGGATGGACGGAGTTAGCCATTCCATCGTGTTGTGAACGATCATAAGCACTATCTGCAACGGGCTTCGCGAGGCTTTGGCCATACGGTAAAGAAGCCGGTACAGACCTTACACAAACTTTACCCAGACGCTGTGCTGATTTACAAAAACACGTTGTCTTAGAAGTATCCCCGCGATAGTCCTTGGGTCTAATTGCAGATTCAAGCGCCGGGTTGAATAACGAGGAATTATCATGATCCGTAAACTTCCTGTCTTAGCTTTGCTGATCGGTGCATTGGCTGTTACCGGACAGGCGCAAGCCGGTGGTTACTATTATCACGGTCACGGCGGCTGCTGCTGGGGCGGCGGACACGCTGGCTGGGTTGGTCCGGCCGCTGTCGGTGCAGTGTTGGGCGCAGTGGTAGCGGGTTCGGTGATGTCCTCACCGCGCACGGTTTACGTACAGCAACCGGTGTATGTACAACCGCAGCCGGTTTACGCACCGCCACCGGTCTACTACCAGCCACCACCTCCACCGGTTTACTACCAGCCACCGGGCTATTACGTTCAGCCTCGCTACTAAGGCCGACGTTTGTAGCGTACAGGCTGTAAATGAAACAGGCTCCGCCGCAAGGCGGGGCCTGTTTTCGTTCGGGTATGTCTGAATAAATCTTGCGAAGGTCGCTACCAGGACAATGCTGGCGACTAGAATCGGCATGATGAATACAGCGCCCTTTCCTGATGCTGAGGAAAACGGTCATCTATTTGTCATGACGGAGCCGCAATCTGAATCCGTCCGTAAACAACAGGTTGATAACAACAAGGACGACGATATGCCTACACAAAACCCGCATCGCATTGTCGGTTTATGCACCTCAGGCAAGGTGTACAACACGCTGACTGAGCTCAAGCACCTGGAAGGCCACCGCTGCGCCAAGTTTCTTTCGCTGCTGGCGGAGCATCTGGTGCACAAGGGCTTGCTCAATGAGCGCGAAGTGGTGCACATGCTCGACCAGGTTGTCGATTGAAACAGCCCTCACTGTTATCAATGACCACTATCGAAAGCGTTGATTGTCCCTGAGCGCAGCGAATCCCTAAGGTAGCTCCACAGATTGATGGAGGTACTTGTCATGGCTCAGGTTCAAATCATGTCGGTAGTTGGCAGCGCTGTTCCCGCCTCGCTCAGAGCGTCGGGATTGCTCGCCTGCTGGTATCTGGTGCGCGATGGCGAGCCGATCAGCGGCCCGCTCACTTCGCTGCCCGCGGCGCAGGCCCTGTCGCAGAAAATCGTCAGCCGCCCATTCCACGCTTAAGGCAACTGGACTTTCGGTTTGGTCTCGATGAACAACGCCCAACTGGACATGAACAGCGCCGCGATCAGCGGCCCGATCACGAAACCGTTGAGGCCGAACACCGCCAGACCGCCGAGGGTCGAGATCAGGATCATGTAATCCGGCATGCGCGTGTCCTTGCCGACCAGAATCGGACGCAGCACGTTGTCCACCAGGCCGATCACGAACACCCCGAACAGCCCTAGCACTACGCCCTGCCAGATCATCCCGCTGAGCAGGAAGTACACCGCCACCGGCGCCCAGACGATCCCCGCGCCCACCGCCGGTAATAGTGACAGAAAGCCCATCAGCACCGCCCACAGCAACGCGCTGGGAATGTCGAGAAACCAGAAAATCGCCCCACCCAATGCCCCTTGAGTGACCGCCACCACCAGGTTGCCCTTCACCGTCGCGCGTACCACCCGATTGAATTTCAACTGCAAACGGCGTTTGTGATTCTCTTCCAGCGGTACCGCGGTGCGAATCTTGCGCACCAGCTCGGCGCCATCGCGCAGAAAGAAAAACAGCAGGTACAGCATGATGCCGAAGCTGACCACGAACTCGAACGTACCCTGACCGAAACTGAACGCCTGACTGGCCAGCACCTGACTGCCCTGCATCGACGCCTTGACGATTTTCTCGCGCAGACCATTGAGTTCGCCCATGCCAAAGCGATCGAGCAGATGCTGGAAGTACGGCGGCAGGCTGTGTTTGAACTGCGCAATATAGGCGCCGATGTCCAGTTGGCCACTTTCGATGTTGGTGTACAGCGTCGCGCCTTCCTGGACCAACAACACGCTGAGGATGATCACCGGCAAAATCGCGATCACCAGACAAATGCCCAGGGTGCATAGAGAAGTCAGATTGCGTTGCCAGCCGAACTTTTGCTGCAACCGGCGCTGCATCGGCGCAAACAGGATGCCGAGGATCACCGCCCAGAACACCGCGCCGTAGAACGGCAGCAGAATCCAGATGAAAGCGACCGTCACCAACAGCAACAGCACGGTGAGGGATTTGAATTGCAGGTTTTTTTCGTTCATGTCCGATCCATGTCAGTCAGGCGTCTCGCACGCCCCGAACCTTAGTCAGCCGGGACGCGCGCGAGTGCCATCTTTGTTCATGGAGCATAGTTGCCGATCACGGCCAGCATTCAGCGCACCGGCAGCTTGACGATCTGCTCGGTGGTCATGACGTCACCGAAGGTGTCTTCCACTTCCGCCAGTGCAGCTTGGTGCAGGGAATCCTTGTCGATGGACGAGCCATTGACGCGGGTAATCGCACGGGTGGCCGAGGCGTCGGAGGCGACGATCACGTTGTAACCCAGCGGCGCAGCATCCCGCGCGGCGCCGGCGACGCAGGCGTGAGTCATCAGACCGGAAATGATCAGCGTATTGATGCCGGCCTTCTTCAGGCGCTCGTCAAGGTCGGTGCTGGCAAATACGCTGACCGTGGTCTTTTGCAGAACCACGTCTTGCGGGCGTGGCTGCATGTCCTTGTGAAATTTAACGGTCTCGCCATCGATGGCAAATACCGGCGAGCCAGCCGGCGCGACGTGCTGCACGTGATACACCGGGATCTTGTGGCTGTCGGCGAAGCTGATCAGCTCACGGGTTTTCGCCAGAGCGGCGGCACCGTCCGGGATCGGCATCCGGCCACTGAAATATTCATTCTGGAAATCGATCACCACCAGTGCGGATTTGCCGGCCGGCAAATGATCGGCCGGTGTGGCGCCGGACATCGCACGA
Source organism: Pseudomonas sp. RSB 5.4 (assembly GCF_037126175.1). Lineage (NCBI taxonomy): Bacteria > Pseudomonadati > Pseudomonadota > Gammaproteobacteria > Pseudomonadales > Pseudomonadaceae > Pseudomonas > Pseudomonas sp. RSB 5.4. Next base: position 592,330 of record NZ_CP146986.1, on the reverse strand, counting down.
ATGGTCGGGTGGCTGTCAGCCATGGCCCCGGTGCTGGCCAAGACACCGGAAAATGCACAAGCGGTGAGAAAGCGACGAGTAAAGTTCTGCATGGGAGAGTCCTGCTTCGGTTGATTTGATGAGCGAATGTTAAGCAGCCACCGTCGCACCGAACACAGTGAAACCGACACATATTTTGTGCAGGATCTACACAAATGAGCCGCACAGGTCAGTCTCGCTGACTCAAACGTAGATCCAGATCAATAAACCGCGATTGCCACTGCACTACCCTGCCGCGCTTTTGCGACCGATGCCGCCATGAAGCCAGAACTCCCCCTCGCCGCCCCGGAACTGCTCGCCCCTGCCGGCACCCTGAAGAACATGCGCTACGCCTTCGCCTACGGTGCCGATGCGGTTTACGCCGGGCAGCCGCGCTACAGCCTGCGGGTGCGCAACAACGAATTCGACCACGCCAACCTCGCCCTCGGCATTCGCGAAGCGCAGACCCAGGGCAAGCGCTTCTATGTTGTGGTCAACATCGCCCCGCACAACGCCAAACTGAAGACCTTCCTCAAGGATCTGGCACCGGTGATCGAGATGGCACCGGACGCACTGATCATGTCCGATCCGGGATTGATCATGCTGGTGCGCCGGCACTTCCCGCAGATGCCGATCCACCTCTCGGTGCAGGCCAACACGGTGAACTGGGCGAGTGTCGAGTTCTGGCAGCAACAGGGGCTGAGCCGGATCATCCTGTCGCGGGAGCTGTCGCTGGAAGAAATCGGCGAAATCCGCGGACAGGTGCCAGGCATGGAACTGGAAGTGTTCGTCCACGGCGCGCTGTGCATGGCTTACTCCGGGCGCTGCCTGCTGTCGGGCTATATGAACAAGCGCGACGCCAATCAGGGCACCTGCACCAACGCCTGCCGCTGGAAATATTCGGCGCAGGCGGCCACCGAAAATCAACTCGGCGAGATCGTGCAGACCTTCCAGCCCGAGCCGACCCTCGGTATCGGCGCGCCGACCGATCAGGTGTTCCTGCTACAGGAAGCCAATCGGCCCGATGAGTTGATGCCGGCTTTTGAGGACGAGCACGGCACTTACATCATGAACGCCAAGGATCTGCGCGCCGTGCAGCACGTCGAACGCCTGACGCGCATGGGCGTGCATTCGCTGAAGATCGAGGGCCGGACCAAATCGCACTTCTATTGCGCGCGCACCACTCAGGTCTATCGCCGGGCAATCGACGACGCGATGGCCGGGCGCGAGTTTGATCGCAGCCTGATGACCGATCTGGAATCACTGGCCCAGCGCGGCTACACCGAAGGTTTCCTGCGCCGCCATGTGCATGACGAATACCAGAATTATCAGAACGGCAGCTCGGTGTCGGAGCGTCAGCAGTTCGTTGGCGAACTCACCGGCGAGCGCCGCGACCGGTTGGCCGAGGTCAAGGTGAAGAACCGCTTTGCCCTCGGCGATCATCTGGAACTGATGACGCCCAAGGGCAATTTCCACTTCGCTCTGCACCAGTTGCAGAATGCCAAGGGGGAGGCGATTGAAGTCGCCCCCGGCGACGGGCACACGGTTTACTTGCCGATTCCGGATGCGGTGGATTTGCGCTTTGGCCTGCTGATGCGCGACCTGACTCCCTGACCCCCTCCCCTGCGGCAGCTCCTACACAGGGAATGTGGGCGTAACGGAGTCAGAGGAATTCCTCGCGCAACATCTCCACAAAAGCCTCACGCGCCGGGTGCACCCCGGCGTTTTCATGCCAGTAAAACAGGTTGTCGATCGCCGTCAGCTCGGGAAACTCATAGCCCACGCATCCAGCGCCTTTGGCGTATTGCTCGAACACGCCTTTAGGCACCAATGCCACGCCGGCGCCAGCACTCACGCAACCGACAATCGCCCCGTAACTGGCCAGGCTGACAATCGGCAGCGCCTGCCCCTGACGCAACAGCCAGTGCTCCAGCGCCGCCCGATACGGGCAACCCTGCGGCCACATGAACACGGTTTTATCCTGCAAGTCGTGGATGTCACGCACCGGGCCGAACGACGTCGAAGCAATCAACAGCAGCTCCTCGCGGTACATCGGCGTGCGTTTGAGTTGCGCGCGCTCGACGTCCACCGCGACGATGGCGCCGTCGAGGCGATGGCTGACGGTGTCGTCGAGCAATTGGCCCCAGGTGCCAGTGGTCAACTCCAGCGCCACCTGCGGATAGCGCTGGTGAAACTTGGCCAACAGGCGCGGCAAACGCCCGGTGGCCGAGGACTCGATCGCGCCGATACGCAGCGGGCCGGACGGTTCGGCGGCGGGATCCACCGCGCGCTTGGCTTCGGCGGTCAGCGCCAGAATCCGCTCGGCATACGCCAGGAACGTCTGCCCCGCCGGGCTGATCCGCAGCCCGCGCCCCTCGCGCAGAAACAGCGCCACACCGAGTTCCGCCTCCAGCGCCTTGATCCGTGCGGTGATGTTCGACGGCACACAAAACAATTTTTCAGCGGCGCGGGCAATGCTGCCCTCGTCGGCCACGGTCTTGAACATGCGGATCTGCGCCAGCTCCATACTCATCACTCAAAGTGAACATTCAGCGCAGTATAAGTCAGTTGTGGAGACTTGTTCGCCGCCCGGATACTCGGCGCATCAACCCTTGCGGTGCGCCGATCATGCCGTCTCCTTCTCCCTTGAAAATCATTCTGGCCATGACCTTCGTGATCAGTTGCTGGGCCTATTCGCCGACCGGCATTCACATCGGCCTGCAGGCGTACGACCCCGGACATCTGGCGTTGCTGCGGTTTCTCCTGGCGTCGTTGTTCATGGCCGTGATCGCGGCGTTCAATGGCATTCGCCTGCCGCAACGACGCGACGTGCCGCTGTTGTTCGCCCTGGGATTTTTTGCCGTCAGCCTGCATCACGTGGCGCTGAACATCGGCCAGCAAAGCGTCAGTGCCGGCGCCTCCAGCGTACTGGCGCAGTCGAGCCCGCTGTTCAGTACGCTGCTGGCGCGTTACGTGTTCAAGGATCAGGTCAGTGTCTGGCGTTGGGGCTGCGTGTTGCTGGGACTGGTCGGCGTTGTGATCGTGGTCAGTGCCGATCGGGGCCTGGGGCAGATCGACGCGCATGGTTTGCTGATCCTGCTGGCAGCGCTGTCATGGAGCATTTATTTCGCCCTGCAAAAACATCACGCCCGACGTTATGACGGCTTTAGTCTGGCCTGTTATGCAGTGTGGTCGGGGACGCTGCTATTGCTGATTTATCTGCCGGGGCTGGGTGCGGCGGTAGTCAAAGCACCGCTTCGAGTGCAGTGGGCGGTGCTGGCGCTAGGGGTATTTCCCAGTGCACTGGCCTATCTGGCCTGGGGCTTTGTGCTCAGGCATGTGGATTTGAGCCGGGCGACGATGACGCTTTATCTGATACCGCCGACGGCGATGGGGATTGCTTCAGTGGGCCTCGGCGAGCAGCCGGCGCTGATGGTTCTGATTGGCGCGGCCGTGGTGTTGATCAGTGTGCTGGCGTTGAATCTGGAGCGGCGGGTGGTAGCGCGCACAATAGAAGTCTGATCATTGACCTTCAGCGACATTGTGACCGCCATCGCTGGCAAGCCAGCTCCCACAGGACAGGCGATATGAGACCACCGACCACTGTGGGAGTGGGCTTGCCCGCGATGAGGCCCGCCTGCACAACACAAACGCCAACTGAGACCGACAAAAAAACCGGCACCAAGGCCGGTTTTTTTCACTACCTGCGATCATCCGACAACGGCGTCGGCTCATCTGCCGGCGGCACATCATCGGCAGCCGGCGGATCCTTCCAGTCTTCCGGCCGATCGGCATCACTCAGCGGATCACGCCCCGGGCTCATGCCCGGCGGCGCATCGTGATCGGCCAGCGTCGGCTCGTCCGTGCCGGGCACCGGACGGGTTGGATCGGTCGGCAGCACACCACCCTGAAACAGCAAATCATTAGCCATGACACACCTCACCGAGGAGGTCCGGAAAATCCGGGCCATACAGCTTGGAAGCGTGCCTCTAAACGACGTGCTATCGAGCAGACCAACGGCAATCAGCCTTGAGCACTGAAACGGTCGCGGCTGTTGGTCAGGTGCAGCCACATGGCCGCGCGCGCGGCATCATCGCCACCGACTGGCACGGGATGACAGCGTGGCGATGCAGTTTTTGATTCCGGGATGGACGTTCGATACCAAGCGGCCGTGTCTGGTGCGCTGACATTCTCAAGCTCACCGTACTTCAAATGTGGGAGCGGGCTTGCTCGCGAAAGCGGAGTGTCATTCAACTCAAATATTGACTGACACGCAGCCTTCGCGAGCAAGCCCGCTCCCACAGGGGGGATTTGTATCAGGCAGAGATTTGTAGCAGCCAGTTTTTGAACGCCGTCATCGCTGCCGTCTCCGGCCGCGACTGCAAGCGCGTCAGCCAATAACTGCCGGTGGTGATTTCAATCGCAAACGGCTGGCGAATCACGTCCGCCGCCAGTTGCCGGGCGAACATCAGCGGCGGCGCCAAGGCCACCCCGCTGCCCTGCAGCGCCGCTTCCATCATCGCCAGCGACGAATCGAACACAATGCTCTGCGGCGGTGCCGCGTGGGTGGCCAGGCCGGCGGCGTGAAACCACTCCGGCCACTCATCGGTGCGATAGGAACGCAGCAAGCGTTGTTGCAGCAGATCGCCCGGGGTGTGCAGCTGCCGGGCAATTTCCGGTACGCACAGTACCGATAGTGGAGCGTCGAGCAGACGCGTTGCCTCGATGCCATGCCACGCTCCGGCGCCAAAACGAATCGCGTAATCCAGACCTTCGGCGGCGACGTCGACACGATTGTTGTTGGTCGACAGCCGCAAATCTATGAGCGGATGTTTCGCCTGGAAGTCTGCCAGTCGCGGCAGCAGCCAACCGACCGCAAAGGTTCCTACGGCGCCCACGGTCAACATTTCCCGATACTGACCGCCGGCCAGCCGCTCGAGCATCTGCGCGATATGATCGAACGACGTGGTCAACACCGGCAGCAGGGTTTCCCCTTCACTGGTCAGCATCAGCCCACGGGGCAGGCGTTTGAACAGGGTGACATTGAGCTGCGCTTCAAGGCTTTTGACCTGATGGCTCACCGCCGCCTGGGTCACGCACAGTTCCACGGCGGCGCGGGTAAAGCTCAGATGCCGTGCCGAGGCTTCGAACGCGCGCAGTGCATTGAGCGGCAATTGAGGTCGAATCATGCCCAGTCCCAAATTTTTCTAATGGCTCATGCGAAATATCATCGTTTGTCGACGAGTGCCAGACTGCCTAAATTGTCGGCGCTGATCAGCTGCCCAACATTGCAATTGCCCGCAGTCTAGCGGGATAACACCCTCAACACTCATGGAGAGTGGTTCATTTATGTCATTCATCAATCCGAGCAACGTCATTTCCTGCAGCGCTTTCGGCCTGTTTTTCGGCGCCGCAGCGTGCATGGCTGCCACGCCCAGCGACGAGCAACTGCAAGCCCTGGTGAACAAATCCGTCACCCCGGTGATGCAGCAGCAGAACATCCCCGGCCTCGCCGTGGCCATCACCGTCAACGGCCAGCCGCATTACTTTAATTACGGCGTCGCCGCCAAGGATACCGGGCAGAAAGTCAGCGAAAACACCCTATTCGAAATCGGCTCGGTGAGCAAAACCTTCGCCGCGACCCTGGCCGGCTATGCGCAGGCGACGGGCAAACTGGACCTGTCGACCAAGGCCAGCCAGATCTGGCCAGAACTCAAGGGCAGCGCCTTCGATGGCATCAGCGTGCTGCAACTGGGCACCTACAGCGCCGGCGGCCTGCCGCTGCAATTCCCTGACGAGTGGGACTCGGCGGACAAGATGCTCGGCTACTACCAACAGTGGAAACCGAGCTTCCCGGCCGGTAGCCAGCGCCTGTATTCCAACCCGAGCCTGGGCCTGTTCGGTTATCTGGCCGCCAAGACCCTCGGTCAGCCATATGATCAGGTGATGAGCGAAACCCTGCTGCCGAAACTCGGCCTCAAGCAAACCTTCATCCATGTGCCCGCGTCCGAAGCCAAGCTTTACGCCCAAGGTTACGACAAGAAAGACCAACCGGTTCGGGTCACTCCAGGCGCACTGGATTCCGAAGCCTACGGTATTAAAACCAGTGCTGCGGATCTGCTGCGGTATGTCGAGGCCAACCTGAAACCGGCCAGCCTTGAAGCGCCACTGCAAAAAGCTATCGCCGCGACCCACACCGGTTACTACACCGTTGGCGACATGACCCAAGGTCTGGGCTGGGAGCGTTACGCCTACCCGATCAGCCTCGATAAATTGCAGAACGGCAACTCGACGCCGATGGCCATGGAAGCGCATAAGGTCAAATGGCTGGCCTCGCCACAGCCTGAACCGGCCAACGTGCTCTACAACAAAACTGGCGCGACCGGAGGCTTCGGCGCCTATGTGGCGTTTGTGCCGTCGAAGGATCTGGGCATCGTGATCCTGGCGAACAAGAATTACCCGAATGCGGAACGGGTGAAGATTGCCCACGAAATATTCAGCGCCCTGACTGACTGATATTGAAACTGTGGCGAGGAGATTTATCCCCTCTCCACAAACGGGCAATAAAAATGGGCAACCCTGCAGAGGTCGCCCATTTTTTTGATTCAGGCCATGCCGTCAATCATCCGGCATTTCCGGCGGCTTGCTCGGTTTCGCGGGTTTGGTTGGCTTGGCGCCCTTCTCGCCTTTCTTGGCTGCCGGTTCGGCGGCAGTGGCCTTGGTATCGGCGACCGTTGGTACGGTGATGTCTTTCTCGCTGGCCGGCAGCGCATCAACCGTGTCGAAGATTTTCTTCAGGTCTACCGACTTCGCTTCATCGCCCGAGGCCGAAAGTTTGATTTCGCCGTCCTTGCCGATCAGGAACACTTTCGGGTACGCGCCGGCACCGAGTTTCAGCGAACGCAGCAAAGCCATGGTGTCTTGCTGGCCGAGGTCTTTGCCATCGAGCTGACCGGCCATATTGAGGATGGTGTAGACCTTGATGTTGCGATCAGTCACACCTTTCTTGCTCGCCGGATCGTCCAGCGATTTTTTCAGCCCCACCCACACCGGGTCGACGGTGCTTTGTGCGATTACGATCAGCGGTCGGGCCCGTCCCATATCCCCGGCTATGGGCGAGTCGTTGTCAGCGGCGAACAAGGGGCCGGCAATCGCCAGCAAGAGTGTCAGGGTCAGTGACCTGATGAGCATGCGCATCTCCTTTTGATATCCACGCTCTAATGATTGCGCATCGTGGCGATTGTTCCGGGGTCGTGCCCGGCAAATATGTTTCGCCTTGTCAGAAGCTTAGGTCAGCCCCGTCATTGCGCAACCGCATCGGCGTAATCGTGACGCGGATTTGATTACCTTTTATGAGCGCATTAGGGTGGCCGTTCTGCTCACGAAATGGAGTTCACCCCATGCACATCGACTACCTGTGCGATCACCCGCATTTGATTGAGGAACTGGCCGAACTCAATTTCAAGGAATGGGGCGAGTTCCGTCCCGGCGACACCCTTGCAGCCCGCACCGAACGGATGCGCGCCGCCTGCGGCAAAGGTGCAATTCCCAGCGTGGTGGTGGCCATTGAAGACGGCAGATTGCTCGGTGGCGCGCTGTTGATCGACAGCGACATGAAGATCCGTCCCCAACTGACGCCATGGCTGGCGGGCGTCTACGTAAAATCGGAAGAACGCGGGCGCGGGATTGCTTCGCAGCTGGTCAACAGGATCGTCGATGAAGCGGCGGCGTTGGGGGTGGCCGAGTTGTATCTGTACACCGACGCGGCGCAGTCGCTGTATGCGCGGCTGGGATGGGAGGTGGTCGAGGATCTGGTTTACGAAGAACTGCCGGTGACCGTCATGAAATTCAACATCATTCATACCCCAGTGTAGGAGCTGCCGCAGGCTGCGATCTTTTGATTTTGAAGGTCAAAAGATCGCAGCCTGCGGCAGCTCCTACATCAGAACGCCAGTTTGTAACCGATCAACAGCAGCATGGTCGCCAGGCACGGGCGCAGCAATTCATCGGAAATGCGCCCGGTCAGGTGGCTGCCGAGCCAGATGCCCGGCAGCGAACCCATCAGCAGGAAGCCCAGCACGCCCCAATCCATGTTGCCCATGCTCGCATGCCCCAGCCCCGCAACGAGGGTCAGCGGTACGGCGTGGGCGATTTCGGTGCCGACCAGACGCCGGGTCGGCAACAGCGGGTAGAGGATGAACAGCGCGACCGTGCCCAAGGCGCCGGCGCCGATTGAAGTCAGGGCGACCATGGTGCCGAGGATCAGGCCGGTGATCACCGTCATCACATTCAGGCGCGCGCCGCTCGGGTTGTAGTTGCCGCCAGCGCGTTTGTGGGCGAATTCGAGGAGGCGCTTCTTGAACAGAATCGCCAGCGCGGTGGCGAAAAGCACCCAACCCAAGGCTTGTTTGATGATTGCGTTCATTGCGTCGGGCGCGGTGTGCAGACTGCTGAGAAACCACAAGGTCATTGCCACCGCTGGCACGCTGCCGAGGGTCAGCCAACCGGTGATGGCCCAGTCGATGTTGTCGTTTTTCTTGTGCACCAGCACGCCACTGGATTTGGTAATGGCTGCATACAGCAGGTCAGTGCCCACCGCTGTTGCCGGGTTGATGCCGAACCACAGCAGGATCGGCGTCATCAAGGAACCACCGCCGACACCGGTCATGCCGACAATAAAACCTACCACCAGCCCGGCAATCACCAGGCCGAAATTTGCCAATTCCATTAAGACGTCCAGAAAAAACGACAGGAAAAATCTGGCCCGCAGCATAGCGATTTTTCATATAACCACATATATCAATGCGGTCTATCGTTATGCCTTCCAGCCACACCGCCTTTATCTGAGTGGGAGCGGGCTTGCTCGCGAAGACGGTGAGTCATTCACGTAGATGTCGACTGACACGCCCTTTTCGCGAGCAAGCCCGCTCCCACAGGGGTTATAGGGTGCCAGGTAGATCAATGCACGCGCCGGCCCGGTTTGAAACTGTGATGACGGTTGATCCACACCGTCGCCAGCGCAATCAGCGACAGGATCAACAGCGCCCACGGGAACGACATCGCCCCCGCCCGATCCAGCAGCAGCCCGCCAAACAGACCGCCGCCGGCAATCGCCACGTTCCAGGAGGTGGTGAGCATCGCCTGCACCACGTCCACATGCTCGCCAGCCGAATCCGCTGCTGCCGTCAGCAGCAACGTCGCCGAGCCACCAAACGACAAGCCCCACACGGCCATGCAGGTGTAGATCAGCCACGGCGACGGTGACATCAGCGCCAGCACCAGGGCGGTCACGGCAAACACCGCGAGGCTGATCAGGGTCAGCCAGCGCAACCAGCGATCCACCAGCAGGCCGATGATCCAGATCCCGACCAGCGAACACAGACCAAACACCAGCAGCACCAGATCGACCCGCTCGGCCAGCCCGGCCTGCATCAGGAACGGCGCAATGTAGGTGTAGAGAATGTTGTGCCCGAGCATCCAGGTCAGCACCACGAACAGCACCGGCCGTACGCCCGGCAGACGCAGCGATTGCAGCAGCGGCAGGCGTTCGGCGCTGGTCTGGCCCGGACGATCGGGCACCGCCAGCACGATCCACGCCGCCAACACCAATGCCAGCGCCGACATGATCCCGAACGAAGCGCGCCAACCGATCAGGTTGCCCAGCCAAGTCCCCGCCGGTGTGCCCAGCGACAGTGCCACTGGGGTGCCGAGCATGGCGATCGCCAACGCCCGCCCCTGTTGATGCGCCGGCACGATCCCGCGGGCGTAACCGGCCATGATCCCCCATGACAGGCCAGCTGCCATCCCGGCTAGAAACCGCGAAGCGAGGGTCAGACCGTAATGGCTGGAGAACGTGGTGATGGTGTTGAACACCAGGAAACCGCCGACCGTCATCAGCAGCACCCGCCGCCGTGGCCAGCCCCGGGTGGCGACGGTCAGCGGAATCGCCGCGACGATCGAGCCCAGCGCATACAGCGTCACCAGTTGCCCGGCGAGCACTTCGCTGACCCCAAGCCCGGCGCCGATTTGCGGCAGCAGCCCGGCGGGCAGGGTTTCGGTGAGGATGGCGATAAAGCCGGTCATGGCGAACGCCAGCAACGCGGCATAGGGCAGTTTTTCTGCACGGGTGGCGTGGTCGAGGCGGGTGAATTCGGTGCTTGCGGAGTCGGTCATGACAGGTGCAGCTCCCTTTGGATCAATAGTAGCGATGGATTGTATACAAAAACCCCACTCACAATTTGATCAATGTGGGAGTGAGCCTGCTCGCGAATGCGCTGGATCTATCAGAGATTCAGCGCCTGGCAGATCGCTTTCGCGAGCAGGCTCGCTCCCACATTGGATCTCCGCACTTACTGCACCGGCAGGAAATTCAGGAACAGCAGGCTCTGCGCGTAATTCAGGCCGATGCGCCGGTAGCGCTCGTCGAGCATCTGCGTCAGCAAGTCGAGGCGCGCGACGATCTTGCCGAATTCGGTGGCGAAACTGAGGTTGCTACCCTCCTCCGAGATTTCGTTGGAGAACAGCAAGGGCTGGCCTTCCTTGTTCTGGCGCTGGGACAGAATCCACGTGGCTTTCTCGATGTTGCGCGCGGCGTTGTGGACGAAGGTCGGGTTGATCGCATCGGTCATGTAGAACTCGACGCGATTGCCATGGGCGGTGACCAGCATGCTGCCGATGGCATAGATGAAGGCGCCGACCCGATCCCCGAGAAACTCCGGACTCATCGCATAGCTGAGCGCCGCCAGATCTTTGCGCCCGCCCAACACCGGTAACGGTTGCTGCTGCTCGACGGCCAAGCGCACCTGTTTCACCGCCGTGTTGATGTCGAGGAAGCCCGACTTGCGCAGTTCTTCCGGGTTACGCAAATACAGCTTGCCCATCAGGCGATAAAGGCTGTTGAGGTTGTCGCGCATCGCCAACGTGGCCATGCGATCGACGCTGGTCTGCAGGAATTCCTGCGGTTGACCGTCACGCATCTGAGCGATGAAACCGTTGCCGGTCTGGTGCGTGCAACCGCTGACAAACAGCGACGACAGACAGGCCAGCAACAGGCACGGGCGGCGAACGAATCGGGCGATCGGGGGAAAAACTCTCGGCATGAATTCTCGAACAGGCACATTCCTGCGCGGCGGGCGTCGCCGCATCCTGGCCATGGATAGAGCCGTCGAATCCGGAAAAGTGCAGCGCTGGCACGATTTCCCGACCTTCGGCAACTATTTAGTATGACTTTATATTTGAACTAAACCTTTAACCGGCTATAAATTCTGACTCAACCCACAATTAGCATGACTATTACCCTGTTTTGAAAACAACAACAAAAAGGAAGGTCAACCATGCTTCAATCACGTCACCTGCTCTCCGGCCTCGGACTGTCCCTGATGATCGCCACCCTCTCCGCCAACGCGGCCGGCCTCAGCGCCGAACACAAAGCCTTCGGCAAAACCAATGACGGCACGCCCGTCGAGCAATACATTCTGCGCAACAGCCACGGCATGCAGGCGACCGTCATCACCTACGGCGCCACCCTGCAATCGCTGCTGGTACCGGACAAACACGGCAAAGCCGCTGACGTGGTGCTCGGTTTCGACGATGTCCAGGGTTACCAGAAAGGCACGGCGTATTTCGGCGCGACTATCGGCCGTTTCGGCAATCGCCTGGCCGACGGTGCATTCGAACTCGACGGCAAGCGCTATCAGGTGCCGCAGAACGACAAGTCCAACGCCTTGCATGGCGGCACTGTGGGCTTTGACAAAAGGGTCTGGAAAGCCGAGCCCGTCACAGACAAGGATTCGGTCGGCGTGACCCTGACCTACCTGTCGGCGGACGGCGAAATGGGCTTCCCCGGCAACCTCACCACGCAAGTGACCTATCGCCTGACCGACAGCAACGAACTGCGCATCGAGTACAAGGCCAGCACCGATAAACCGACAGTGCTCAACCTGACCAACCACAGCTACTTCAACCTCGTCGGCGCCGGCAATGGCGACGTGTTGAAACAAGTCGCGACCCTGCACGCCAGCCGCTATACCCCGGTCACGGCCAAGCTGATCCCGACCGGCGAACTGGCACCCGTGGCCGGTACGCCGATGGACTTCACCAAGCCCACCGCGATCGGCACGCACATCAAGGCCGATCACCCGCAGTTGAAATTCGCCGAACCGAAACAGGGCGGCTTCGATTTCAACTGGGTGCTGGATACCAAAGGCGATGTGAGCAAGGTCGCCGCTGAAGTCAGCGATCCGCAGTCCGGGCGGCATTTGCAGCTGTTCACCAGCGAGCCGGGGGTGCAGTTTTACACCAGCAACTTCCTCGACGGCACGGTCAAGGGCAAGGGTGGCAAGGTCTATCCGCACTGGGGCGCGTTTACCTTGGAGACTCAGCATTATCCGGACTCGCCGAATCAGCCGGATTTCCCAAGTACGCGTCTCGATCCGGGGCAGACTTACAACCACAGCGTGGTGTTGAAGTTCTCCGCTAAATGACACTTGCCTTGTGGTGAGGGGATTTATCCCCGATGGGTTGCGCAGCAACCCTGCTTCTTGGGGGCGCTGCGCGCCCATCGGGGATAAATCCCCTCGCCACAGGTTCATCGCCCTCCATTGGAACCCCTGCGCTATCCTGCTGCCCACTAAGGTATCGACCATCAGCACAGGAGGTTTGAATGCGTACCCTCGAACTGGCAGGCGTGCAGGTTCCAGTGATTGGCCAGGGCACTTGGCGCATGGGCGAAGATCGCTCGGCGCACCCGCGTGAAGTGTCCGCGCTGCGCCAAGGCATCGAACTGGGCATGACCCTCATCGACACGGCGGAAATGTACGCCGAGGGCGGTGCCGAAAGCGTGGTCGGCGAAGCGATTGCCGGTCTGCGCGATCAGGTGTTTCTGGTGAGCAAGGTCTACCCGCACAACGCCAGCCGCAAAGGCATCCCCCAAGCCTGTGAGCGCAGCCTGCGCCGGCTCGACACCGATTACATCGACCTCTATCTACTGCATTGGCGCGGCCAGTATCCGCTGGATGAAACCGTCGAAGCGTTCGAACGCCTGCGCGAGGACGGCAAGATCGGCCGCTGGGGCGTGTCGAATTTCGACGTCGATGACCTCGAAGAGCTGGCCAATCCTGCCTGCGCCACCAATCAGGTGCTGTACAACCTGGAAGAGCGCGGCGTCGAATTCGACTTGCTGCCATGGTGCCAACAACAGCGTATGCCGTTGATGGCGTACTGCCCGATCGGTCAGGGCGGCGCGATGCTCGCCGAACCGGTGCTCAAGCAGATTGCCGCTCGTCACAACGTGACCCCGGCACAGGTTTCACTGGCGTGGATTCTGCGTCAGGATGGTGTGATTGCGATTCCCAAGGCTGTGCGACCGGAACACGTGCAACTCAATGCACAAGCGGCGCAGTTGCAACTGGATGCCGGGGATCTGGCGGCGCTGGACCAGGTATTTAAAGCGCCACAACGCAAGCAGCGGCTGGCGATGGTCTGAGTCGCTGCCGGCTGGCGAGGGCTTCGTCATGAGAAGCACTGATCAGTGCGACCCGTTCAATCTTCAGCGTTTCGTCCAGGCCCAGGATCCGGTATTCGAACGGATCCAGCGTGAACTCGGTGAGGGGCGCAAGCGCAGCCACTGGATGTGGTTTGTGTTTCCGCAGTTTGCCGGGCTGGGCGGCAGCGAAATGTCCCGGCGCTTCGCCATTCAGTCTGCCGAGGAAGCCGAGGCTTACCTGGACCATGACCTGCTCGGCGCTCGACTGCGCACCTGCACGCAGCTGGTGCTGAACATCCGTCAGCGCTCGATTGCCGAGATTTTCGGCCACCCCGATGACCTGAAGTTTCACTCCTCGATGACGCTGTTTGCCCAGTTTGGCGCCGAGGACAGTCTGTTCAATCAGGCACTCGAACGTTACTTCCACGGCATCCTCGACGAATGGACCCTGCAACTGCTGGACTCAAAACAGGCCCAGTTGCCCCCCGATCAGGGTTGAAAAATCGTCGTCGACAAACGGCAGAATCGCATCGGCCACCGGTTGCAGCTGGCGGGTGATGTAGTGGTCGTAGTCAATGGCGGCGCGGCGCACTTCCAGCGGTTCCGGCCCGGCCAGGGTGATCACGTAACTGATCCAGCCACCGTTCTGATACTGCCGCGGGCGCCCGTGCTGTGCGTTGTAATCGTCGGCCAGCCGCGCCGCGCGCACATGCGGCGGTACGTTGCGTTCGTAGTCATCGAGCGTGCGGCGCAGGCGCTTGCGGTAGACCAGTCGCTCATCGAATTCGCCGGCCAGGGTCTTGCGCACGTAATCGCGCACATAATCCTGATACGGCTTGCGCTGGAAGATCCGCTCGTACAGTTCCTGCTGGAATTGTCGGGCCAGCAGCGACCAGTCGGTGCGCACTGTTTCCAGGCCCTTGTAGACCATTTCTTCACTGCCGTCGGCGCGGCTCACCAGTCCGGCGTAGCGCTTTTTGCTGCCCTCCTCGGCGCCGCGAATGGTCGGCATCAGAAAACGTTTGTAGTGCGTTTCGTACTGCAATTCGAGGGCACTTTGCAGGCCGTACTCCTCGCGCACATGCTCGCGCCACCAGTCGTTGACGTGCTTGACCAGCGCCTGACCGATCTGCGCCGCTTCCTCCTGCCCGTGCGGACGGCGCAGCCAGACGAAGGTCGAGTCGGTGTCGCCATAGATCACTGCGTGGCCCTGCGCTTCGATGAGCTGACGGGTGCGCAGCATGATCTCGTGGCCGCGCAGGGTGATCGACGACGCCAGACGCGTATCGAAAAACCGGCAACCGCTGGAACCGAGCACGCCGTAGAAGGCGTTCATGATGATTTTCAACGCCTGCGACAGCGGCGCGTTGTGCTCGCGCTTGGCGGTCTCGCGGCCCTCGGCGACCCGCGCGACAATTGACGGCAGGCAATGCCGGGTGCGCGAAAATCGGGCGCCCCGAAACCCCGGCACTGAATCGGCATCGTCCGGGTGTTGCAGGCCTTCGATCAGGCCCACCGGGTCGATCAGAAAGGTGCGGATGATCGACGGATACAGGCTCTTGTAATCGAGCACCAGCACCGACTCGTAGAGGCCCGGTTGCGAATCCATGACGAAGCCGCCCGGGCTGGCCTGCGGCGGATTGGTACCCAGGTTCGGCGCAACGAAACCCTGGCGGTGCATCAGCGGCATGTAAAGGTGAGTGAACGCCGCCACCGAGCCACCGCTGCGATCCGCCGGCAGCCCGGTAACGCTGGCGCGTTCGAGGAGAAACGTCAGCAACTCGGTCTTGGCGAAGATCCGCGTGACCAGCTCACAGTCCTTGAGGTTGTACTTGGCCAGCGCCGGTTTGTCCTCGGCGAACATGCGGTTGATCTCGTCCATGCGCTGGTACGGGTTGTCGATCGCCTTGCCCTCGCCGAGCAGGGTCTGCGCGACGTTTTCCAGGCTGAACGAGGGAAAACTCCAGGTCGCCGAACGCAGCGATTCAATGCCGTCGATGATCAGCCGCCCCGCCGCCGAGGCAAAGTAGTGCGTGCGGCTACCGTGTTCGCGCCACTGCATCTCTTCGCCGCCGCGCCCGATTTTCAGCGGCACGCCGAGGCGCCGCGCATGTTCGTGGAGGATGCGCAGGTCGAACTGCACGACGTTCCAGCCGATGATTGCGTCGGGATCGTGGCGGGCGAACCAGTCGTTGAGTTTCTTCAGGATCACGGTGCGCGAGTCGCAGTATTCGAGATCGAAGTCGACGATGCTGGCATCGCCATTTGGCGCGCCGAGCATGTACACCTGACGCTGGCCGCAACCTTCCAAAGCAATGGAATACAGTTCGCCGGTTTCGGTGGTTTCGATGTCCAGCGAGACCAGGCGCAGTTTGGGCCGGTATTTGGGATCGGGCTTCAGTTGGGCGTTGAGCAAGACGCCGTCGGCATCGGCAGTGCCGCTGAACAGCACCGGCGCGGTGATGAAGCGCTCCATCAGGTAGCGTTCCGGCGGGCGCACGTCGGCTTCATAAACGTCGACACCGGCGCGGTTGAGCGCGGTTTCCAGGCGCAGCAACTGGCCGTGTTGCTGACAATACAGGCCCAGCACCGGGCGATGCTCGAAATCCTGCAGGGCCAGCGGGCGCAGTTCGACGTTCTTTTCGTCGTGCAGCAGGCGTTCGGCTGCTTCGCGTTGTACGGCGGGGATAAACGCCACCGAAGTCTGCGGCGCCAGGCGCACACGGCGCGGCCCGGCGTCGGTCGCCAGCCAGAACTCGACTTCGGTACCGACCGGGGTATCGCGCCAGTGCCGGGTCAGGACGAAGCCCTGCTGTAAATCCACCACTGCAACCTCAGGAATTGAATCAGAGGGGCATTCTACGCTGCCCTTCAAGCGATAACCCCATTCCCTGTGGTGAGGGAGCTTGCTCCCGCTCGGCTGCGCAGCAGTCGTAAAACCAGGCAATGCGGTGCATCAGGCAAACCGGATTCTCAGGGTTTGGGCCTGCTACGCAGTCCAGCGGGAGCAAGCTCCCTCGCCACAGGGTTAGAGCGAAGCCGGAAAAACCGGCAAATGACGTTTTTTGCGTGCTATCTGCCGCTTTGCCACCTTGCTCTGCGCGCCAGCGTCTACGATGCTTGGAGAACAACGACAACACCTGAGTAACCGCCATGAAGACCGTCGCCCAACTGCTCAAGCTCAAAGATCAGAAAAATCAGGAAGTGCACCAGATCAAACCCGATCACATGGTGCTCGAAGCGCTGATGAAGATGGCCGAAAAGAACGTCGGGGCCTTGCTGGTGGTAGAAGACGACAAGGTGGTCGGCATCATCAGTGAGCGTGACTACGCGCGCAAACTGGTGCTGCACGGGCGTTCGTCGGTGGGCACACCGGTGCGCGACATCATGGTTTCGCCGGTGATCACCGTGGACACCCACCAGACCGTCGACACCTGCCTGAGCATCATGTCCGACAAACGCCTGCGCCACTTGCCGGTGGTGGAGAACGGCAAGCTGATCGGCCTGTTGTCGATCGGCGACCTGGTCAAGGAAGCGATTGCCGAACAGGCGGAGCTGATCAAACAGCTGGAGCAGTACATTCGCGGGGAATAAACCCTTCCCACTTACAGGAGTGAGCCCTGTGGCGAGGGGATTTATCCCCGATGGGGCGCGAAGCCCCCCCAGAAAAGCCGGGACCGCTTCGCAGTCCATCGGGGATAAATCCCCTCACCACAGAGTTCACTCCTACATTTTGGTTTATGGGGTGTTCAGGACGGCCAATGCCGGGCGAAGACCGGTGCCAGCACCGGATGCCGGTCAATGCGCTGCAACCACGCATGAAACCCCGGCCGCGTCTGGCGCAGATGCTCGCGACTCCCCGCCCAACGCGTCACCACCGCCGCGAGCACGTCCAGTGCTCCCGGTTTTTCGTCGTCCAGATACAGCTCGGCGGAAAACTGGTCGGCGAACACCTCCCAACTCCAGTGCAAACGCTCGCGGGCGCCGGCCATCAGGTTCTGCCGCGAAGCTTCGTCCGGCATCACCAGCCAGCGCTCGGGGTAATCGATGACGCCGATGGCCGCGTAGCAATTGCTGGCGATGTAGACCATGCCGCGAATCGCCTGGTCGCGATCCGCCGCCTTGGCCGGCAACAGACCGGACTCGGGAAAACTCAGGCCCAGATGAATCAGAATCGCCACACTCTCGGTGATCGCACTGCCATCGGGCAATTGCAGGGTCGGTACCTGCTTCAATGGATTGAGCTGCGCCAGCGCCTCGGCGGCTTCGCTCGAGGCTTCGATATCGATGAAGCGATAAGCGATCTGGCACAACTCCAGCGCCGCCTCGATGGCGGCGGCGCCTGAATTTCTGTGCCCGTAGAGTTGATACATGACGCCCCCCTTTCACTTGTTTGCACGATCTCCAGGGTCAACTGTAGCTGCTTCGCCGCCAACGGCAGGATCACCCCTTGGCCATGCAGCGTTTGTAGCGCTCGTCCACCCGTTTGGCGAACCATGCCGTGGTCAATTTGCGGGTGATTTTCGGGCTCTGCAGCACGATCCCCGGCAACACCGCGCGCGGCAAAGTCTTGCCTTCGGCCTTCTCGGCCAGTTCGAACACTCGTTGATAAAGCTTGGTGTCTTCAAACTCCAGAGTCTTGCCCTTCTCCAGTTGATCGCGAATGGTCGGGTTGCGCATGCCCAGCGACTTGCCGAGGGTGCGCACCGCCAGCTCGGTGCTACCGGGCATGATCGAGTCGTAGCGGATCACATCGCCATCCAGCGCCAGCGGGATGCCCGAGGCTCGGCTGACGGCGTTCTGGAACGCGGCATTGCGGCTGGCGTACCAACCAGCGTTGAAGTCGGCAAAGCGGTACAGCGGCTCGCGATAACTCACCGGATAGCCGAGCAAATGGGCGATGCCGAAGTACATGCCGCCACGGCGGGTGAACACTTCGTGGCGAATCGTGCCGCTTACCGGGTACGGATAATCCTTGGCATGTTGCTCGGCGAATTCGACGCTGACCTGCATTGGCCCGGCGGTGTGTACCGGGTTGAAGCCGCCGAACAAGGTGCGGCCCATCGGCACCATGCCGATGAAGTCGTCGAAGATTGCGCTCAGCTCCTTCTCGCTGCGTGCCGCGTTGAGGCGTTCGCTATAGGTTTTGCCGGTGGGCGAACGCACGGCCAGTGCGGCGCTGACCAGCATTCCGGGGATGTGAGCCTTGCCGGCACGGCGATCGATTTCGTCGCGGGCGATCTTGCCCAGGCCCGGCACAGTCGGGTCGACCTGAAAAGTCGACTCCTGCTCGGCCACGGCCAGCACCGAGCACAGATTTTGCGTGGTCGGGCTGATGTGCTGGGCGGCGAACGCGGCGTAGATGTCGGTGGCCCAGCCCTGGCGGTCGGGCACTTTCGCCGGCATCAGCCGCACGATTTCGGCCTTCACTTCGGCGGGCGCACGCGGCGCCGGCGCCTGGCTGCGCTGGCCGGCGCAACCGGCGAGCACCAACAGCGCGGCAAGGGTGATCAGTAATCGAGGGGTGTGCATGGCGCTCCTTGGCGTGCATTGAGGCGGGTTCACCATACGATCAAAAGTGTGACGCAGGCTAGGATCAGTGACCTTTGTGGTGAGGGGATTTATCCCCTCACCACAGGTTTCCATTCAGGTCTGGAATTTCAGCAAGATAAACCGTTTGCAAAACGTTACTGCGAACTCCTATCATTTGCGCCTGGAGTCGCATTTGCGCAAGGAGTTCCCCGCGCCGTTCAAATTTTCTCATCGGCGGCGCGCCGCCAGGTACGAAACATGTCCACTCCTGCTCGACCCGGTGTTCCTTTTCGCCCAACGCTTCTCGCTTTACTGTGCTCCCTGACGGTCACTGCCTACGCGGCCGATGACAACAGCAAGGCGTTGGTGCTCGACAACGTCAACATCAATGCCCAGGCGCCGACGCCCAGCGCCCTGCCCCCGGTTTATTCCGGCGGTCAGGTCGCCCGTGGCGGTCAGCTCGGCGTGCTGGGCAATCAGGACATGATGGACGTGCCGTTCAGCGCTGCGTCCTACACCGAACAGCTGATTCAGGACCAGCAGGCCGAAGACGTCGCCGACGTGCTGCTCAACGATTCTTCGGTACGTCAGGCCTCGGGTTTCTCCAACCAGGCGCAGCTGTTCATGATCCGCGGCCTGCCGCTGAACGGTGATGACATTTCCTATAACGGCCTGTACGGCGTGCTGCCGCGGCAGATCATTTCCACCGACGCCCTGGAGCGCGTGGAAGTGTTCAAAGGCCCGAACGCCTTCATCAACGGCGTGACTCCGACCGGTTCCGGTATCGGCGGTGGCGTCAATCTGCAACCCAAGCGCGCCGGCGACGAGCCGCTGCGCCGCTACACCACCGACATCAACAGCGAAGGCCGCATCGGTCAGCACTTCGACATCGGCCAGCGTTTCGGCGAAGACAATCGCTTCGGCGCCCGGATCAACCTGTCCCAGCGCGAAGGTGATACCGGCATCGACCACGAAAACCAGCGCTCGAAACTGTTCAGCATCGGCCTTGATTATCGCGGTGACGCGCTGCGTATTTCCGGCGACTTCGCCTATCAGAAGGAACGCGTCAACGGTGGGCGCAACTCGGTCAACCTCGGCACCGCCACGCACATTCCGGACGCGCCGTCGGCCGACACCAATTACGCGCCGAAGTGGGGTTACACCGACATCGAAGACACCTTCGGCATGCTCCGCGCCGAATACGACCTGAACGACAACTGGACCGCATACGTCGCCGGCGGCGCCAAGCACACCCGCGAAGTCGGGCGCTACAATTCGACCACGCTGGTGGGCAACAACGGCGCCTCGTTCACCACCGGCTCGTTCATCCCTCACGATGAAGACAACACCAGCCTGATGGCCGGCCTGAACGGCAAGTTCAACACCGGTGCTGTCAGCCACAAGCTCAACTTCGGCCTCAGCGGTCTGTGGGCCGAGCAGCGCAGCGCCTATGATTTCGACCTGACCAAGTACGCCAACAACATCTACCACCCGGTGGAAACCCCGTCGCCGGTCGGCAACTTTTCCGGCGGCGACGTCAGCGATCCGGGCATTGTCGGCAAGACCTTCAACCGCAGCCTCGCGCTCTCCGACACCCTCGGTTTCTTCGATGATCGCCTGTTGATCACCGCCGGCCTGCGTCGCCAGCAACTGGTGGTGCAGGGCTACAACTACGCCAGTTACGGCAGCGGCAGCCGCAAGTCGAGCTACGACGAATCGATCACCACGCCGGTCTACGGCATCGTGTTCAAGCCGTGGGAGCACGTGTCGTTCTACGCCAACCACATCGAAGGTCTGGCCCAGGGCCCGACCTCGCCGGCCAGCACCGGTGGCTTCCAGGTAACCAACGGCAACGAAGTCTACGCGCCGGCACGCTCCAAGCAGACCGAGGCCGGAGTCAAAGTCGACATGGGCACTTACGGTGCGAGCCTGGGCGTGTATCGCATCGAGCAGCCAAGCGATGGTTACTGTGAAATCAACAGTGCCACCACTTGCACCTACGTGCGTGAAGGCGAGCAGATCAACAAAGGCGTGGAAATGAACGTCTTCGGCGAGCCGATCAGCGGCCTGCGCCTGCTCAGCGGCGTGACCGTGATGCACACCGAACTGAAGAACACCCAGAACGGCGCCAACGACGGTAACCGTGCCATTGGCGTGCCGAGCTTCCAGTTCAACGCCGGCGCCGATTGGGATGTACCGGGCCTGCAAGGCGTGGCGCTGAATGCGCGGATGCTGCGCACCGGCGGCCAATATGCCGACGCAGCCAACAACCTTAGTCTGCCGACCTGGAACCGCTTCGACGCGGGTGCGCGTTACGCGTTCAAGGTCTCGCAGAAAGACGTGACCCTGCGTCTGGGCGTCGAAAACCTGGCCAACAAGAAATACTGGGAATCGGCGCAGGGCGGCTATCTGACCCAGGGTGAGCCGCGCGTGGCGAAGTTGTCGGGCACCATCGACTTCTAAACGTCATCCCTTCGTAACAAGGGCCCCCGCAGCTTTGCCGTTGCGGGGCCTTTTTTTGCGCCGGGTCATAAGCCCCCTTCGCGAGCAAGCCCGCTCCCACCTTGGAATGCGTTCGACTGTGGGAGCGGGCTTGCTCGCGAAGAGGCCGGCACTGGCTACCCTTTCCATCTGATCCATACTTGCTGCACAGCCAACGGAGGACAGGCCCATGAACCGCAGTGACGTTCTGATCATCGGCGCCGGCCCCACCGGTCTGGTGCTGGCCCTGTGGCTGAGCAAACTCGGTGTGCGCGTGCGCATCATCGACAAGGCCTCCGCCCCCGGCAGTACGTCACGAGCGCTGGCGGTGCAGGCGCGCACGCTGGAGTTGTACCGGCAACTGGATCTGGCCGACACCGTGGTGCGCAACGGCCATCGGGTGGCGGCAGCAAATTTCTGGGTCAACGGCAAACCGGTCGCGCAATTGCCGCTGAACCGCATCGGCGAAGGCCTGACGCCCTACGCATTCGTCGAAATCTTCCCGCAGGATCAACACGAACGGCTGCTGATCGAGCGTCTCGAAGATTACGGCGTCACCGTCGAACGCGACACCACCCTGGAAAGTTTCGAAGAGACCGGCGACGGCCTCACCGCGCATTTGCGCCTGCCCGATGGCGAACAGGAAATCTGCCAGACCTGCTATCTGGCGGGATGTGATGGCGCCCGCTCAGTGGTGCGCAAAACCCTCGACACCGGTTTCCCCGGCGGTACCTATCAGCAGATTTTCTACGTCGCCGACGTCAAGGCCAGCGGCCCGGCGATGAACGGTGAGCTGCACCTGGATCTGGATGAAGCGGACTTCCTCGCCGTGTTTCCACTGGCCGGCGAAGGCCGTGCCCGCCTGATCGGCACGGTGCGTGACGTGCGCGCGGATCGCGCCGAAAGCCTGGAATTCTCCGATGTCAGCAGCCGCGCCATCGAACACCTGAAAGTGCACATCGAAGACGTAAACTGGTTCTCGACCTACCGCGTGCATCACCGCGTGGCCGAGCACTTTCGCAGCGGTCGGGCGTTTCTCCTCGGCGACGCCGCGCACGTGCACAGCCCGGCGGGCGGTCAGGGCATGAACACCGGCATTGGCGATGCGATCAATCTGGCGTGGAAACTCGCCGCCGTGCTCAACGGCAGCGCCACGGCGAAGCTGCTCGACACGTACGAAACCGAACGCATCGCCTTCGCCCGGCGACTCGTATCGACCACCGACAAAGTGTTCAGTTTCGTCACCGCCGAGGGGCGCATCGCCGATCTGCTGCGCACGCGCCTGGCACCGTTTCTGATCCCGAAAATGGCCTCATTCGAGGCCAGCCGCGAGTTCCTCTTCCGCACCGTCTCGCAAGTCACCCTCAACTACCGCGGCATGCCGCTGAGCCAGGGCACGGCCGGCCACGTCCACGGTGGCGACCGCTTGCCGTGGGCGCATGATGGTGAGGGGGATAATTACGAACCGCTGCGGCAGCCGTGCTGGCAGGTGCATGTGTACGGCGACACCAGCGACGAGATGATCGCCTGGTGCAATGAACACAACCTGCCGCTGCACGTGTTCGACTGGCGGCCGGCGTTTGATACGGCGGGGTTGGCGCGTAACGGGTTTTATCTGCTGCGCCCGGATACCTATGTGGCGATTGCCGATAACAGTGCGGATCCGAAAGTGATCGAGCGGTATTTCAGGGATCACGGAATAAGGGCGTTCTTCGCCTGCCCCTGACACAGCACAACCCCACTGTGGGAGCGGGCTTGCTCGCGAAGGCGGCGGGTCAGTCAACCCATTCGTTGCTGATACACCGCCTTCGCGAGCAAGCCCGCTCCCACAAGGGGTTCTGTGGTGTCTGTCAGATCCCGGCCAATGCCAGATCCATCGCAAAGTAGGTGAAGATCAGATCCGCACCCGCGCGCTTGATCGCGCCCAGGCTTTCACGCACCACACGGTCCTCGTCGATCGCACCGGCCTGCGCGCCGAACTTGATCATCGCGTACTCGCCGCTGACCTGATACGCCGACAGCGGCAGGTTCGAGGCTTCACGAATGTCGCGGATGATGTCGAGGTACGCGCCGGCCGGTTTGACCATCAGCGCATCGGCGCCTTCCTGCTCGTCGAGCAGCGATTCACGCAGGGCTTCGCGGCGGTTCATCGGGTTCATCTGATAGCTTTTGCGGTCGCCCTTCAGCGCACTGCCACCGGCCTCGCGGAACGGGCCGTACAGCGCCGAGGCGAATTTGGTCGAATAAGCCATGATCGGAATCTGGGTGAAACCTGCGTCATCCAGCGCGCGGCGAATCGCCCGCACCTGACCGTCCATCGCCGCCGACGGGGCAATCACGTCAGCGCCGGCACGCGCCGCGGCCACCGCCTGTTTACCAAGGTTGATCAGGGTCTGGTCGTTGTCGACTTCGTGGTTGTGCATCACACCGCAGTGGCCGTGATCGGTGTATTCGCAGAAGCAGGTGTCGGACATCACGATCATTTCCGGCACCGCGTCCTTGGCAATCCGCGACATGCGCGAAACCAGGCCGTTTTCGCGCCAGGTGTCGCTGCCGTTGGCGTCCAGATGATGGGATACGCCAAAGGTCATCACCGACTTGATGCCGGCACGGGCATAGCGCTCGATTTCGCTGGCCAGCTTGCGCTCGGGAATGCGCATCACCCCCGGCATGCTCTTGATCGGCACGAAGTCATCGATCTCTTCTTCGACGAAAATCGGCAGCACCAGATCATTCAGGCTGAACTCGGTTTCCTGGAACAGACTGCGCAGGCTCGCATTGCGGCGCAGACGGCGGGGACGTGCTTCGGGGAACTGGCTGGACATGGATCTTCCTGAAAACGGCAGATGAGACGAAAGTCGTAGGGGGCGAAGCTTATGCCTTCGGTGGGCGCAGGTACAAACCTGGATCAATCAAGAGTGCATTACCGAGGACGCAATAATCTGCGGGCGTCATCACTATTCCTGTGGGAGCGGGCTTGCTCGCGAAGGAGGTGTATCAGAAAAAGACGTGTTGACTGACACGACGCCTTCGCGAGCAAGCCCGCTCCCACAGGGTTATGTGTGGCCTCAGGAAGGAATGGTCAACCCGCGCACCACAGCCGGCCGCGCCAGAAAGCGCTCCAGCACCCGGGTCACGTTCGGAAAGTTGCTGATGCCCACTAGATCCCCCGCCTCATAGAACCCGATCAGGTTACGCACCCACGGGAACGTGGCAATGTCGGCGATGGTGTAGCGCTCGCCCATGATCCACTCGCGACCTTCCAGACGTTTGTCGAGCACGTTGAGCAGGCGTCTGCTCTCCTCGACATAGCGGTCACGCGGACGCTTGTCCTCGTAGTCCTTGCCGGCGAATTTGTTGAAGAAACCGAGCTGGCCGAACATCGGGCCGATACCGCCCATCTGGAACATCAGCCACTGAATCGTCTCGTAGCGCAGCGCGCCTTCCTGCGCCAGCAACTGGCCGCTCTTGTCGGCGAGGTAGATCAGGATCGCGCCGGACTCGAACAGCGGCAGCGGCTGGTCTTGCGGGCCGTGGGGATCGAGGATCGCCGGAATCTTGTTGTTGGGGTTCAGCGACAGGAACTCGGGAGACAGCTGATCCTGCGTGTCGAAGCCCACGCGGTGCGGCTCGTAGGGCAGGCCGATCTCTTCGAGCATGATCGAGACCTTGACGCCGTTGGGGGTCGGCAGGGAATAGAGCTGAATCCAGTCAGGGTACTGCGCGGGCCATTTGTGGGTGATGGGGAACGCGGACAGATCGGTCATGGGAAGCATCCAGTCACATGGGAAGCAATGATCATAATGTAGGAGCTGCCGCAGGCTGCGATCTTTTGATCTGGCTTTAAAAACCAAGATCAAAAGATCGCAGCCTGCGGCAGCTCCTACACGAACCGTAACATCCTGCGGGTAAGGTGCCTGAACCAAACCGGCCTCAGAGGACTCTGAGCTATGCCTTTCGCACAGGAAGCGCAACACACGACATGGACAACATCCGGTGCTGGGAGCCCGCGGTGTAAGGGTTGGTCAACCCCAACCGAATCTGCTGAAGAATCCTTTATTCGATGACGAACCTCATGAGTTTCGCCAAACGCTTCAAACATCGCGCCTACGTGGCCCTGCCCTCCCTGCTGGCGGTCAGTGCGCTGACCTTGTCGCTCGAATCGAGCCAGATTCGCGCGCAACCGGTGGACGGCACCCAGACCCTGATTTTCCTGCGTCACGCGGAAAAGCCCGCCGGCGGTCTCGGCCAGCTCAACTGCCAGGGTCTGAACCGGGCGATCGAACTGTCGACCCTGCTGCCGGAAAAATTCGGCAAGGCCGATTACGTGTTCGCCGCCAACCCGACACGCAATGTCGAGGAAGGCGAACAAGACAACTCCTACAGCTACATCCGCCCGTTGATGACCATCAGTCCCGCGGCGATCAAGCTCGGCCTGCCGGTGAACATCGAGTTCTCCGCCAACGACACCAGTGACCTGGCGCGCGAGTTGACCGAAGACAAATATCACAACGCAACGATCTACACCGCGTGGTCGCACGGCTATCTGCCGGAGCTGATCAACAAGGTTGCCGGCAAGGCCGTCGGCGAAAAGCAGACCATCACCGATGACTGGGCGGCTGGCGATTTCGATTCGCTGTATGTGCTGACCCTGACCTGGCACAACGGCAAGGCCAGTCTGCAGAGCCACAGCTACAAGCAGGGGCTGGATAACGGCAAGGTGACTTGTCCGACTTGATTCTTGCGGTGCCTGTGCCGGCCCTTTCGCGAGCAAGCCCGCTCCCACAATGGATCTTCACTGGGCAGAAATTTTGTGCCTGACGCAGATCCCCTGTGGGAGCAGGCTTGCTCGCGAAGAGGCCCGCAAGAACACCCTCAAACCTGCTGATTCACCCGCTCGCGCAAATACTCCAACACCGCCCCGCGCTCCCCGGCGAACTCGATCCGGCCGCCCTTCTTCTCACGCTGGAACGCATACATCGGGTCGTAATACTCGCGCAGCAACACGCTGATCCAGTCACGGAACGCCTCGACCGATCCGCTGCGCGCCTGCTCCGCCAAGGCCTCTTCCATCTGCAGGAACATCCGCTGATGGCGTTCGCCGCCCAGCCGGCGCTGGATATTGTTCAAACTCGCAATCAGCCGCTCGGCATACAGCGCAAAGCCCTGCTCGCCATGCACCGCGACAAACTCGGCGTGCAGGTTGATCACATAATCCTGGAGGATCCGCTCGACCCGCTGCTCCAGGCTGTCTTCGAGCCAGACCATCGGCGCCACTTGCATGCCTCGGTACAACGGCAGTGGCAAAGCACAACTGCCGACTACCCGGCTCTCGTCTTCCAGCACAAACTGCTGGATTCCGCCCGCGCGCTTTTTCAGCAGATCAACGGCCAGACGGTTCTCAAAATCGATGTTGGTCGGTTGGCCGGTGGCACGCTTGCCGAAACTCGAGCCCCGATGATTGGCGTGGCCTTCCAGATCCAGACCATTACTCAACTGCACCAACAGTTCGGTCTTGCCGGTGCCGGTCATCCCGCCCAGCAGCACCAGATCGCACTCGGCCACGGCCTGATCGACCGTCTCCAGCAGGAACGTGCGCATGGCCTTGTAGCCACCGCCGACCCGCGGGTAATCGATACCGCCCTGCTCCTTGATCCATTGCTGGACGATCTGCGAACGCAGGCCGCCGCGAAAGCAATACAGATAGCCGTCGGGGTGTGCCCGGGCAAACTCGACCCAGCCTTGAATGCGCTGCTCCCGCACTTCGGCAGACACCAGCCGCTCACCCAGGGCGATGGCGGCTTGTTGTCCATGCTGCTTGTAGCAAGTCCCCACCTGCTCGCGCTCGCGGTCGTTCATCAGCGGCAGGTTGACCACGCCGGGAAACGCGCCGTGGGCAAACTCGACCGGCGCACGGGCATCCATCATCGGCCGGTCATTGAGGAAAATGTCGCGGTAATCGGTGCAGTCGCGTGACATCAGATCACCTCGACTGCGTGGGTCTGTCGCTCGACCAGCTCGCCGATCGGCGCCAGGTCCAGGCCCAGTTCGGCAGCCACCGCGAGGAATTCGGCGTTGCCTTCGGGAGTCACTGCAATCAGCAGACCGCCGCTGGTCTGCGGGTCGCACAGCACGCGCTTGTGCAACTCCTGCAGACGGCCGAGCTTGCTCGAATAACTGTCGAAGTTGCGCAGAGTGCCGCCGGGCACGCAGCCCTGTTCAAGATAGTATTCGACGCTGTCCAGACGCGGCACGTGGTTGTAGCCGATGCGTGCAGTCAGGTGGCTGCCATCGGCCATTTCCACCAGATGCCCGAGCAGACCGAAACCGGTGACGTCAGTCATCGCGGCGACCCCGGCCAGTTTGCCGAAACGGCTGCCGGGCTTGTTCAGGGTGCACATCCAGTCGCGGGCCACACCAATGTCACCGGGGCGCAATTTGCCCTTTTTCTCGGCGGTGGTCAGGATGCCGATGCCCAGCGGCTTGGTCAGGTACAGCAGGCAACCGGCGGTGGCGGTATCGTTGCGCTTCATGTGGCGCTTTTCCACCAGACCGGTCACGGCCAGGCCGAAGATCGGCTCCGGCGCATCGATCGAATGCCCGCCGGCCAGCGGAATACCCGCCGCGTCACACACCGCCCGTCCACCGCGAATCACTTCCCGCGCCACTTCCGGCGCCAGCACATTCACCGGCCAGCCGA
This sequence comes from Pseudomonas sp. RSB 5.4, assembly GCF_037126175.1. Classification (NCBI taxonomy): domain Bacteria; kingdom Pseudomonadati; phylum Pseudomonadota; class Gammaproteobacteria; order Pseudomonadales; family Pseudomonadaceae; genus Pseudomonas; species Pseudomonas sp. RSB 5.4. Next base: position 564,116 of record NZ_CP146986.1, on the reverse strand, counting down.
GGATTGCGATCGCCATCAGCGGATCGCCGCCCATCGCATAGATGTCGCTGATCGCGTTGGTCGCGGCGATCCGGCCGAAGTCGAACGGGTCGTCGACAATCGGCATGAAGAAGTCAGTGGTCGATACCACACCGCGCTCGGCATCGATCTCGTACACCGCCGCATCATCACGCGAGGCATTGCCGACCCACAGTTTCGGGTCAAGGTTCTGCGCACCGCTGCCGGCCAGAATCACTTCCAGCACCTGCGGGGAAATCTTGCAGCCACAACCGGCACCGTGGCTGTATTGGGTCAGACGAATCGGCTCGCTCATGGGAGAGTCTCTGGCAGTTGATGGGGCGGATTCTAGCAGAGCGCGGGCCGGCTGAATTTGCGCTGACTGTCCAGGCCCCCTTCGCGAGCAAGCCCGCTCCCACATTTGATCGCTGCCATCCGCAAATCCTGTGTTCACCGAAGATTCCCTGTGGGAGCGAGCTTGCTCGCGAAAGCTATCGCCCGCTCACCCCCGCTTCACGGCCGGGCACAAAAGGTGCCCTGATGAAAAACCATCTGCCACTGCTCGCCCTGCCGCCACCATACCGAACTGCGCAAACTGTCCGCCGGCACCCGCTGCTCGACAGCGACGGTATGGCAGTGATACGTCACCAGCGCCGAATCCTCCGACAACAGCTTGAGCGTGAACTGACTGACGGTACGTTGTGCGAACACTTGCTGCGGCAGCGCTTCCAGCACATCAGATTTGTTCCAGATGCCGCCGCTGGCGCCGAATTCGACAAAGTCGTCCGCGATCAGCAGTGCCAGTTCAGCGGCGTCCTCGCGCACAGCACGGGATAGCAGGCGCTGCTCAAGATGCAGCAGATGGTGTAACAGATCCATGGCATAAACCCTTCCGTTGAAGCACGAGGTCAAACAGTCGCCGTCTTCGGCAGGTCCTACAAGAAATAGCGTCTTACATCCCGAGGCTACATCGCCTTGCGTCATTGCCTACGACAACGCCAGAATCGTCCGGACTTGACGATTTGAAGGCTGCTGAGGGCGAACAGGTTCAGAGAATAACTATTCATACTCCACGCTTAACGCTGGGTGTTGCGCTTTGTACTTCGGCAAAAATCTCGGTAATCGGTCTGCGTGGTTGGCGCTTTTGCATCTGCCTTACCTGCTCGCTTAACCGCAGCAACTCCTCACTCGGTTTGGCCCATTGATCTTCTGGCAGCGACTCTGACCATTGGCGCATGGCCTCGGGCAAGGCTTGCTTGCCGATTCTTTCGAGGCGGCGCACTTCCCATTCGACGAGGCGGTTGGGAATCGTCCATAGGGTCATGACGTGATACAGGTACCAAAAGAAGCCGGACAGCCGCGTGCGTGAACCGTCGCGAATCTGCTGATGCATGCGTGCGCGGGCGTTGTGGAAGGTGTGCAGGCCTTCGTGGGACGGGTCGTCGGGGCCTTGCAGGTCTTGCAGATCCTGAATCGATTTGAGGTCGTTGACTTCGTATTCCATGTAGCCGCGAATGGCTTCCCAATGGCTGATGGCGAGTGGCAGCGCGGCGCAGGGGAATTCGAGGCTGGTGAGGGTTTCGCCGTGGTAGAAACCGATACCCATGCCGTATTGACGGTGGATGCCGTATTGGGTTGCGCCCTGGGCTTCGATGATCCAGGCGGAGAGGGATTCCCAGGGGACGAAGACGGGTTCGGTGGCGTCTTTGGGCATGAAGCAGACTTCGCGGCGTTGGCGGTTGAAACGGGTCGGGATGATTGAGGCGCGTTTTTTGTGGTTGTGGTGCCAGACCGCGAGACCGATGAAAAGCCCCCAAAAAAGAGCAAGAAAGGCCTTCCCATAAGCCTCATGAAAAATTCCTCGTATGGCATGGAAAATGTCCTCCCAATCCATCCCGAACAAAAAGAACAGAAAACCACCGATCAAGGGAAACAGAAAGGCAATCATGCATGCAACGCTGAATGGCCCACCCAAAGTCATTTGCCACATAAAAACTTGTGGAGCCCCCAACCCAAAGCCCATGTAACCGTCATTCAGCTCACCAATATGCGGGCCATAAGGTGGTATCTGTGTTGGTAGGGGAAGCGGCGCGAGATAGGTAATTCTGCCGCTCGGAAAAGGTTCGATATCGCCGGCTTTTCGCGGACGTGCAACCTGCAGTGCGCTGACAGATGGATTGTGGTTATTCGCCATGATCGGCTTGCTCCAGAAACTGGGCTTCTACTAGCAACATGGGCGGATTTCCTTTGACCAGTTGAGGAGCAACCACCGCAAAATGCCCGTCACCCTGCGGGTCAATATGGATGACACGGGTTCGCGACGCCCACTCACCTTTGTCGTTCAGGTTTTGAACGCATACGGCCAATTCCAGTGTTTCTTTTGCTGGCGTGTACTCGGCGCTGTGATCAATCGGGTATTGAAGGCAGAGCACCAATCCTTCTGGCGATGACTTGACGATTCGCAGGCTGCTTAACACTTCGTCGCTAAGCACGTCTTTACGTTCTCGCGGCGCGCCTCGACCGTGGAGGGGCATGGAGATACGGTGTGCGCCAATGCCCAGCCGGTGTTTCGGCTTCCCATCCAAAGGAGGAAGAAGGTTTTCCAATGTCAGTCTGGGTAGGACCAGATGGATATCGCTGGGTTTGGCTTTGAATAACAGGTTTTTCAGCCAAGAGTCGTAGGGGTTCGGACCAAGTTGTGCGTAAGGCGCCTGTATCAGAAAGGCCAAATAACTTTGGTAGTCCTCCAAGGAGTGATCACCGCGCATCTCCGCATCCAGGCTCCAAGGCGTGATTTTCAGCCACTTATTGTGAGCGCTAAGGTTATAGCGATTGAAGAGCCAGGTGCCACTGAGTTCCAAAACGGTAAATAACGCGCCTGCCAGGTTGAACCGAAAAAACACGGTAGAAAGGCGTGTGCCGGCTGCGGCCCAAGCGGCAGTTCTTGCTTCACTGTTAGTGGCAGTAACCACGGTATAACCGGCGTATAGGGTCTGCCCCAGACCATACGTATTGACGGTAGTCATTCCGCCGGCTCCAAATGTTGCCAGTGCGGCCGCACCCTGCGCAGGGTGATTACCGCTTCGAATTGCTTGTTGCCAGTTTTTATGTTGAGTAATCAAGCTAGTGAATGAAGAGATAAATCCCAAAAGATAGGTCGGAATTCCTAACCCTAGATGCAACTTCCCCATCTGCACATGCACATGCTGCAAGGCATGGAGTTGAAGCCCAGCAACAAGCGCCGTGCTCCGAGCTTTCAATGCCGTATCTGCCAAGCTCTGTGCCGCGGTAAAACCAGCGGCACCGGTAGTCATCAAAGCATTCAGAACAGGTCCCCAAACCCGTTCGTTCCTGGACTGATTTTTTAGTTCTTTAATAGCCCCCACCAAATTCACCACCTGCACCAAAACCACCACCAACCCCATCCCTTCCGTCTTCACCAGACTGGTCCTGGACAGCCCTCCGATCCCCAACCGAATATTCCCCAACAAACTCCGCAACTCCCCCTGCTGTGCCGGCGGAAACACCACTGTCACCCCCGCTCTTGCAGGCGTGGCGCCGTACAACCGGGCCGAGCGATCCGGTAGTTCTTCAATCGGGCTCAACGCCGCCGCCAGCCGTCCTTCCACCTGGGTCAATTGCGCCCGCACCCGCACAATCTCTTCCTGCAACTCCACCGCCCTTGGCGTCTTGTGGCCCGGACGATTTTTGTTGTGGGTGATCTGGTTGCGTTCGCGGTTGAGGGTTTTCAGGTATTCACGTTCGCGCAGCAGCTCTTTGATCACGGTTTGCAGCGCGGCCTGTTCTGCGGGGCTGGCGACGGTGAAGGTCACACCGCTGGTTTTTGCCGCGTCGAAGAGGCGCAGGCGCAGTGCTTTGGGCAGGCGCTGGAACAGTTCATCGAGGTCGGGGATTTTCTCGCCCGCCAGGTCGAAACCTTCCAGCGCCCGACCAAGGCCCAGGTTCAGTGCCGGGCTGTAGGTGTCCTGCACGGCTGCCGCGACGACACGGGTGTGTTCAGGCATGTCGTCGAGGGCCGGCAGTTGCGGTTGTTCGATCTTTTTCAGTTTGGCCAGCCAGTCCGGCAGGTTGTTGAACGTCGCCATACCGGCGTTGAACAGCGTCGAGTATTGCCCGCTCTGCTCCGATTGCAGGCGCAGCGGCAAGGTGTAGAAGGCGGTTCGGGTCAGTTCCGGGTGTTGCTCCACAAACCCGAGCATTTTCTCGCTGGCTTCGTCGCTGCGGCATAGATCCTTGAGGCAGGCGTACTCGGCGCTGAGCGCATGATGGAGTTGCGCCGCCACTTGCGCATCGTAGTACCAGGCTGCACGGTGAAAGCGGCCGGCGACCAGCAGTTGCGTGCGGTCAGCGGTGATGCGTTCGAGCAGGCGGTTCCAGCGGCCGAGGTCGTCGCGCAGCAGGTTCAGTCGCTCGTCCATGGCCGGGCGGTCGATCAGGTCGTTGATGCCGCGCTTGCCGCTGAGCAGCGGGCCGTCGAGCACGTCCTTGATGCGGCGCTCCTGATCCTTGCCGAGGCTGAGCAGGATTTCCAAGTGCCGTTCGACAAAGTCCTCAGGGGCGACTGCAAGAAAGTACCGCCGCGTGTAAAAACGCCGATCCACCTCAGCCGTGGGCGCGGCGCGGTTGGGCTGCATTTCGTCGTCGGTCCCCTTGGCACGCAGTTTTTGCAGCTCTGGCGGCGGCGGTGCATCGGGTTGGACCTCCCCGCCCTTGTTCAGGTAGTCGAGCAGCGCACGGCGTGTGTTCTCCCGATCCGGCTCGGGCAGTTGTTCCAGATCGGCAAACAGCGCCTTGGCCTGCGGGTGTTCACTGGCCTTGGCCAGACCGTCGAAGTCCTGATCACTGAGCTGGCTCAAGGACTCGATGTAACTGGCCAGCAGGTAATCGCGCGCGTTGTTGCCACTGTTGCTCCATTCATCGACCCAACCGACCACAGTGTCCTGATACTCGGCCAGATCGCGCATCACCCCCAGATCGTAGTCGACCAGCAGAAACAATGTGTCGTCCTGATAGGGCCCGCGTACCCGGCCGAGGAATTCGCCGATGTGTGCCGCGCGAAAACGCTGCGGCTGCTCCCACAGATAAGGTTCGCGTTCGTGCTCGGGGGCGTCGCTGACCTGCACGGTCGGCATGCGCGTAGCATCGGTTTCGGCGACAGGCTCTGCACTGACCGCCACCTCTGCCAGCCACTGTCGGGCTTGCGCCACGGTCAGCAAGTGCTCGCCGCCGGTCTGGCAATGCACCGGCCCCAGATCAACCGCCTGCATGAAGTGCTTACGCTCTTGGGCACTGTCCAGCACCTGCCGGCATTTGCCTGCCGTCCACTGCACTTCGGCGAAGGTCACGTACAGCGTGCTTTGGCGCGAGAAGATCAGTGCCGGACGCTCCTCAATGGCCGCGCGCTGATCCTCAGCCACCGTTTTACCCTGATGCAAAAGCGCGGTGACGATGCCGTCGAGCATTCGGTACTCGTACAACTCGCCGCTAAGGCTGTCGATGATGTACAGCCAGCCGTCGCGCAAGCGGCGAATGCCCAGCGGGCGGGCGGTCAGGGTGTACGGCATCTTCAATTCCGTGCTCGGATCGAACGCCCTTTCCACCAGACCGTAGCTCAACGGCAGCAACTGCACGTGGGTTTGCCGTAGCGGGCAGCTGTCGAGGGAGCCGAAGGGTTTCTTGGAGGCTGCGGCGGCGTCGAGGATGGCGGGATGGGTCATGGGCGTTCCCTTTGACTGACCCACCGCTGCGCCATATCAACGGCCAGCGTGACACGCTCGCCCGGTGATTGCAGGGAGGGCGTGTGGAGCACGTGGTGGATTGGCGGGTGTTCGGCGATGTCGTGGCTGTCGAGCAGCGCAAGCAGGTTGGCGTAGTTGAACAACTCGGATTGACTGCTCAGGCCGAGGGCACTGGCTTGGGTTTCCATACGATCCAGCAATGGCCAGCGCTGGCCCAGCGTTTCCCCGACATGGAATTCACGGAAGTGCTTCAACAGATGCGCATCCAGCTCCAGCAACCTGCGACGCCGGTCAACCTGATCCAACGCCGCGTTCAGCTCCGGATCAAGGCGATACGGCACGGCAAGCACCGGACACTCAGCCAGCCGAGGTCGATGACCGTGCCAAACATCATTGACGCAGTCCGCCGTCACCACACAGGTCAAAGGTCCGAACAATCGCTGATCGGCATGGGCAAACAACGCGTGCGCCACCGCCGCATCGGCGATGCGCAAAAATGCCGATTGCCCGGCGGGCAACTCGACGACCAGCAGTTTGCGCAGGTGCTCGGCAACGCTGTGCATAGGCGCGGCGCTGAACAGCAGCACGCCCCACTCCGCCTGCGCATGTTGCAGATGGAACCGGGCCAGCGGATCGTCCGCGTGCGCAATCGCGACCAACAGGGGCGATATGTCGCGCAACGCTGAAAAGGGTGGCTGGTCGTAGAGGGCAACGGTACCGGGCGCCGAACTGTGCTGTTTCAGCCGCGCCGGCAAGTCGGGGATCGTCGCACCGTCCAGCAACAGAAAGGCCTGTTGCTCGGTCCACGGCAGACCTTCGGGAAAAGCGCTCGACAAGCTCATGCGTGGGCCGCCTCGCAGGCCAGGCAACGCGAGCCGCGTGCGGAAACGAATGCATGGCGCTGCTGAACCGGATCGAACGCCACCTTCAACAATGGCAACGCCCCTGGCACCAAAGGCTCTGCCGCCATCCCCAGCGCAGGCGCACCGCCCTGGACAATCGGCACGCTGCTGCAAATGCCTTCCGGCCCCAGCGTCAACCAATGCCCGCCGGCCGTGATCGTCACATGCGTACCACCATCGATCACCACTTGCTGGCCCGCGCCCAGGTGGATCTGCTGCGCTGCGCTAAGCCGTTGGCTGGCTACCCGAACGTGCCGGTCGCCCTGAACCCACAGGTGATCATCCTGCTTGAGTTCGGTCAGACGGTTGCCATGGGTCAGATGATGTTCATCACTGCGCAGGTCGTGGCTGGCCAGACCACCGATCACCACCGTGCGCTGATTGTCGACCTGCAGCCGCTGGTCATTGAGTACCAACTGGACAAAGTCACGCTGGGCGCGGATGGCGATTTCTTCGGCGCCTTTCCTGTCCTCGATACGCAGCTCGTTGTAGCCGCCTCCACCGGGGGTGCTGTGGCTGCGAAGCACCGTGCGCGATTGTTCAGCGGGCAAATTCAGCGGCACGGGCGTCGCGGCGTTGGCCAGACAACCGAGGACAAACGGCTTGTCGGGATCGCCGTCAGTGAAACCGACCAACACTTCCATGCCGACACGCGGGATCTGCACGCTGCCATATTGATCATGGGCCCAGCCACTGGTGACCCGCAGCCAGCAGCTGGATTGTTCATTGCGCTGCCCTTCCCTGTCCCACAGCAACTGGACCTTTACCCGGCCATAGGCGTCGCAGTAAATCTCCTCGCCGGGAGGCCCGGTGACCACGGCATGCTGGTTGCCGGTCATTCGGGGTTTGGGGTGTTCAAGCGCGGGGCGGAAGATGACGTCCCAAGGTGTCGCGACGAAGTCATTACGATAACCCTGGCTGAAGCCGTCACCGGAATCAGTGCCGGTGGCCGACTCCTCCAGCACTTGCGGCTGCTTGCCAATGTGCTCGACGCTGGTCAGCAGCCACAAACCATTAAGGTCGGCGCGCGGATGTCCGCCCATGTCTACGAAGCTGCCACTGCGCATCAGGCTTTGGTCGCTGCGACCTTTCCCCTGACGGTAATCGGCGCGATGCCGTTCGAGGCTTCTCTGGCTTAGATGTCTGCCACGATCACGGTGGGTGAACTGCCCGGGAAAGCTGTAATCCTCGAGTACAGGAAGCCGCGCTTCCCTGGCCGCGGCATCGAGTTGCACCGTGGGGTTTTCAAAATGGTAATCACGGCGGCTGACCTGGGTGGGACGGGTCTCCAGGCGCACGGTGAAACGCTCGATCACCGACGCCTCGGCGACCATGCCGCTGCCCTGCGCATAGGCAGTCGGCGCGTCGGGCCTGGGGAACACGGTCTGGTCATCGCCGAACACCAACAGGTGCCGATTGGGGCTGTGCTGGAAATGAAAATGCAGCCCCTCCTCCTCGCACAACCGCTGGATGAAATGCAGATCGCTCTCGTTGTATTGCACGCAATACAAGCGCGCCGGGTACTCGGCATTGAGCACAAAGCGCCAGGCATCGGCCTGCATGCCGTGATCACTCAACACTCGCGCGATGATTTGCGGCACGCTCTGATGCTGAAAGATGCGCTGGTTGTGACGATGAGCGAGATAGGCCAGATGCGGCACCAAAAGGATCTGGTAGCGCGTCAGACGTGCGCCGGAGTCGCCTTGGGCAACTCGATAAACCTGTCCATGAAGGCCCGAACCGTCTGCGCAGAAAGACACAAAGGCTGGGCGATGCAGAAGAGACTCGAGATCCAGGTCACGGCGTTCACTGACCAGTTCGAGTTCGACCTCATAGGTTTGGTTGAGCGCCTCCCTGGCTCGGAATTCGAGCACTTGAAGATCGCTGGAGACACCTTCGATATCAAGTCTGAAAACAATAGGTTTGCCGACGGTCAGCATCCACATTTCCCTGTGTCTTTTTAGGCACGGGACTTTGCGTGGATCTACAGATAGCCGCAGTCGGGAAAGTCGCTTATTTGTGTAGGACGCATCCGGGATCTTTTGCAGTGCAAAAAAAACCGCCCTTTCGGGCGGCTAAAGTACTTCGACCATGATTCAGAAGCTTTGACTGAAGCTGATGTTGAACGCGCTGTCGTTGTTGTCGCTCGACACCTGGCCCGAGTAGCCGATGCCCAGCTTGCCGGTCGGGGTGACCTGGAAGTCCACGCCGGCTTCGAGCAATGCGCTGTCCTTGGCGATGGGTACGCCCTGGGTGCTGAACGAGGCGCCGCCGTCGATGAAGGTCAGGTCGGCGTCAGGTTTGGTGTCGCCGTAGGCATGTCGCCAGCCGATGGCCGCACGTGGCGTCAGTTGGCTGCCGTTGGCCAGGGTCACCAACTTGCCGATGCGCACACCGAGAGTCGAGTAGGTGATGTCCTGATCGGCATCAGCCTTCAGGCGCCCCACTCCACCTTTTTCCTTGCCGGTGTCGCTGTCGTAGTTGACGTAGGCAAGACCGGCGAACGGTTCGATGGCAACGCCTGCCGCGTTGATCGCGTAACCCACTTCACCGAACACCTGCGCACTGCGTGCGTCGTAATCGGCCTTCAGACGATCATTGTAGCTGCCAACGCTGACATCGCGTTTGGTCTCGATGCTGTGCCAGCTGTAAGCCGCGCCGAGGCGCACCGCCAGTGCATCGAATTGCGAGTTCAGGTAACCGGCCAGGTGGTAGCTGTCGACCTTGGCATCGGAGTTGCGATCATGCGCGTTGAGGTTGCTGCGGGTGTAGCCGGCCGCCATCCCGGCACGCCAGGTGTCATCCAGCGCCTTGTCGGTGCCGAGCATGAAACCGCCCAGGTTGCGATCAACCTTCGCCGTGTTGCTGTCGCCGCCCATGTCGCCCCAGGCACCGATAGCCCGGATCCAGCCGACCATTTCACCGTGGCAGCCGTTGCTGCTCAGTTGCGTGTCGCTCGGTGCCAGGGTTTTGCGTGGATCATCGGCGGCGCTGCACGATGGCTGGCGCATGCGGTCATTGACCGCCTCGCGGATGAAGCGCGAATCCTCCAGCATCGCGCTGGCGGTGCTGGCGTGGATTTCTCCGGAGAGGCTGTCGAACGCATTGCGCGCACCGGCCACGCTGAGGTTGACGATCTGGTTCTGCAACGCCGCGCCGGCCGCTCCGTTATTGGACAGTGCCGTGGCGGTGCCGCGCTGGTTGCCCGTGGCAGCGACATCGGCGAACGAGTTGCCGTTGCGGCTCACGGCCAGGGTGACCGAGTCGGCACCGTAGACCAGCGAGCTGTCGAGGAACGCGTACTGCGGCAGATCGGTGGCACTGAAGGTGCCGGTCACCCCACCGCCCGCAGTGATCAGCGAGTAAGTGGTGTTGCCGGTGAACGGCGCCAGGCTGTTGACCACCAGACCGCCGCCCAATGCCGCCGTACCACCCACCGCCAGTGGCGTGGCGGTTGGCGAGCTGACGGTCAGCGCCAGCACACCATCACTGCTGTTGGTCAGGTTGCCGGCCACGCTCAAGGTGCCGTCAGCGCCACCGGAAGCCACCACGCCATGGTTGAGCACCGAACCGACGCTGCCGTTACCGCTCAGGCCTGCCCCGTTGGCGACCGTGACTTGCCCGCCCAGCGATGCTGGCGCCGCACGGCTGCCGACCTGCAGCACGCCCTGATCGACCGAAACGGTGCCGCTGAACGGTTGATTGCCAACCATAAGCAGGCGACTGACACCACGTTTGAGCAAAGCTCCGGTGCCGCTGAGCACACCGTTGAACTGACCGTCGGTGTTCTGCTGGAACACCAGCGTAGCGTTGTCGGTGATGTTGCCTTGCAGGCTGGTGGTGTTACCGATCAGCGTACCGCCACTGACCGTGGTGCCACCGCTGTAGGTGTTGGCGCCCGTCAGCACGAGGGTGCCAGAATCGAGTTTCTCGATACCGCCGGTGCCGATCAGCGGCACGTCGATTTCAGCACTGGCCCCGGCATTGACCCGTACCGGCGCCAGGCTGCCGTCGGCACCGTTGACCGGCGTCAGCGTACCGCCAGCTCCCGGCACCAGGTTGTAGCCGCCGGTAAGGAATTGCAGACCGGTAAAGTTCTGATTGCCCTGCACGGTGACCGTACCGGCCTGGCCGCCGAACACTGCGAATTGACCATTGGACGCCAGCGCCTGCGTACCGCTCGGATCGGTCCAGTTGGTGCCCGGTCCCCACACGCCGCTACCGCCACCAATGCTGCCGTCAGGATTGGTGGTGCCGCCGTTCCAGAACTGCACTTCACCCGGTGTGCCCTGCACCAGCAGGTTGACCTGATTGGCGATGGCGGTTTGCAGCGTCAGGTTGGCCGCCGATACCGGCAGGCTGCCGTAAACCAGACCGTTGTCGGTCAGGCTGCCGCCGTAGCGGAACAGTTGATAGACCCCGGTACCAAAGCCGCCGGCGTTGCTGATATTCAGTGTGCCGTCGAGGGTCAGGTTGCCGGCGACGTTGACCACCGTGGTGGAACTGGCGGCCGAGCCGAGGCTGAAGTCCAGATTGGTGCCCGAGGACAACGCCAGCGAACCGACCGACAACGGTGTAGCCGAACCGCCACCGCTCAGTGTTGCACCGCTGGCCAGTTGCACGTTGCCGCCCAGTTGTCCGCTGCCGCCGATTTGCGCACCGCTGGCGACGTTGACGTTGGCGCTGTTGAGCACGCCGTTGACGATCAGATTGCCCGCCTGCACCGAAGTGTCACCGGTGAAGGTGTTGTTGCCGGTCAGCAGCAACTGGCCAGTGCCGGTTTTGTTCAGCGTGCCGGCGCCGGTGAGGTTGCCGGTGTAGCTGCCGTCGGCATTCTGCGCGAAGGTCAGCGCCGCGTTGTTGACGATCGCGCCTTGCAGGCTGCTGGTGTCGCCGGTAGTCGTGCCGCCGTTCAGCGTGGTCCCGCCGCTGTAGGTATTGGCGCCACTCAGCACGAGATCACCGCTGCCGTTTTTCACCAGACTGCCTGTGCCAGTAACGGCACCGAGCAGCGTGGTGTTCTGGTTACCGGCCAGGGTCAATTGCGACCCCAGATTGATCGCGTTGGCCAGTTGCAGCGCCGAAGTGCTGTCGAGGGTGCCGTTGCCGGTCACGTTGAGCGCACCGCTACTGATTGCGCTGTTGTTGCCCAGCACCAGCGTGCCGCCTGCGAGTTGAGTGCCGCCGCTGTAGGTATTACTGCCATTGAGGGTCAGGCTCGAAGCACCGGACTTGATCAGGCTGCCCGCCCCGCTGACTACACCGTCGAGGGTCAAGGCGTTGCTGCCAGCGACAGTCAGGCCACCGTTCACCACCACATCGTTGCCCAGCGTGACGGCCGCGTTGCTGTCCAGTGCGGTACCGTCCGCAGCAGTCAACACGCCAGTGCCGAGCGCGGCATTGTTGCCGACCACGATCTTGCCGCCATTGAGTGCGGTGCCGCCGGTGTAGCCGTTGGCGGCGTTGAGCACCAGGGTGCCGGTGTCGTATTTACCCAGTGTGCCGGCGCCGTTGAGCGCCACGCCAATGGTCGCCGTAGCGTTCGGATCGACCCGCACGGTGGCGTTGCCCAGCGAACCGTTGACCAGATTCAGCGAACCCGCCGTACCGTTCTGCAGGCTGTAGCCATCGGTGACGAACTGCATGCCGGTGATGGTTTGCGCGCCGTTGACGGTCACGGTGCCCGCCGTGCCCTGGAACACTGCGAAGCTGTTGGTCCAGGCCTGGTTGGTGGTGCCGTTCACATCAGTCCAGTTGGTGGTGCCGGTACCCCAGGTGCCGCTGCCGCCATCCACCGAACCGTTGGCGACGAGTTGGTTGCCGTCCCAGAACTGCACGGTGACTCCCGGTGCGGTGACCAGCAAATTGATCTGGTTGGCCAGCGCCGTTTGCAGGGTCAGATCGCCCGGGGTCACGCTGCCCGGCACAGTGCCGATCAGCATGCCGTTGTCAGTGAGGCCGCCGGTGTAGTTGATCAGGCGATACACGCCGCTACCGAAGCCGCCGATATCGCTGACATTCAAGGTGCCGTCGAGGGTCAGGTTGCCGCCGACGTTCACCAGCGCATTACCGCCACCGGAGACCGGTGCACCCAGGCCGACATCGAAGTTGGCGTTGCCGTTGAACACCAGCGAATCCACCGACAGCGTGCTGCCGGTGACAGCTGCCAGATGCCCGCCATCGGCCACGGTCACGGCACCGGTCAAGGTGCCGCTGCCGCCGAGAGTGCCGCCGCTGTTGACCAGCACGTTGCCGCTGGCCAGCGAACCGTTGACCTGCAGGGTGCCGGCGTTGACGTTGGTATCGCCGGTCAGGTCGCTGATGCCGCTGAGGGTCAGGGTACCGCTACCGAGTTTGGTCAGGCCGCCGTCGCCGCTGAGGACACCGGCGAAGGTGCTGCTGACGTTGTTGCCACCGAGGCTCAGGGTGTTACCGGTGCCGATCAACGCGGTACCGCTGCCGGTCAGGCTGGCGAGGCTGCCCGAAGCGCCGAGATTCAGCGCCGCGCCGCCCGCGAGATTGACCGTGGCGTTGTTGCCCAGCGCCGAATTGCTCAGGGTGGTCAGGCTGCCGGACAGCACATCGAAGGTGCCGCTGAAGGTGTTGTTGCCCGACAGCGTTACATCGGCCAGACCGTTTTTGGTCAGGGTGCCGGCCCCGGCGATCACGCCACCGAGGGTCAGGTTGTTGTTGCCGGTCAGACCGAGGTTGGCATTGAGGTTGATGTTGTTCGCCAGCACCAGCGGGGAACTGCTGTCGAGACTCGAAGCGCCCGCCACTGTCAGCGCACCGCTGCCCAGTGCTGCGCCGGTGCCGAGGGTCAGCGTACCGGCATTCAGCGTGGTGCCACCGGTGTAAGTGTTGATGCCGTTGAGCGTCAGGTTCGACGCGCCGTTCTTGATCAGCCCGCCGGTGCCGCTGACCACGCCGCTGAGCGCTACGTCGCTGCTGCCGGTATTGGTCAGATTGGCGTTGAGCACCACGTTGTTGCCCAGCGACACCGCGGTGTTGCTGTCCAGCGCCGAGGCACCGGCCACGGTCAGGTTGCCCAGACCGAGTGCGCCGTTGCTGCCAGCGGTCAGTGTGCCGGCGTTGAGAGTGACGCCGCCGAGGAAATTGTTAGCCCCGCTCAGGATCAGGTTGGCCGCGCCATTCTTGGTCAGGCTGCCGGCGCCATTGATCGCGCCGCTCAGTGTCAGATCGTTGCTGCCGACGACACCAAGGTTGCCCGCCAGATTGATCGCGTTACCCGCCGTAAAGGCGCCGCTGGCATCCAGTGTGGTGCCGCTCGCCGCGTTCAGAGTGGCCGAGCCCAGCGCGCTGTTCGACGCCAGAATCAAGCCGCCCGCATTCAACGCCACCGGCCCGAGGAAAGCGTTGTTGCCACCGAGAGTCAGGCTGGCCGAACCGTTCTTGATCAAGCCGCCGGTGCCGGAAATGACACCGTTGAGAGTCAGCGCATTACTGCCCAGCAGGGTCAGATTGCCATTGAGCGTGGCGGCATTGCCCAGGGTCACGGCCGTGTTGCTGTCCAGTTGCGTGCCAGCGTTGGCAATCAATGCGCTGGTGCCCAGTGCGATGTTGCTGCCGACCACCAGGGTGCCGCCGTCCAGTTGCGTGCCGCCGGTGTAGCTGTTGGCACCGTTGAGTACCAGGGTGCCGGCATCGAGTTTGTTGAGGATGCCGCTGCCGTTGATGTCCACGCCGACCGTGGCGGTCACGCCCGGATCGACCCGCATCGCCGTGGTGCCACCGCTGCCATTGACGGCGGTCAGTAGCCCCGACGTGCCGTTGACCACGTTGTAGCCATCGGTGAGAAATTGCATCCCGGTGAAAAGTTGGGTGCCGTTGACCGACACTGTACCGGCCGTGCCCTGGAACACCGCAAAATCGCCGGCCCAGGTCTGGTTCAGCGTGCCGTTGGAATTGGTCCAGTTGGTGCCGCCGGCAGTCCATGTACCGGTGCCGCCGTCCACATTACCATTCGGGATGGTCTGGCTGCCGTCCCAGAAACGCAGGTTTGTGTTCGGTGCCGACACCACCAGGTTCACCTGATTGCCAAGGGTCTGCACAAGGATGTCACCGAGGCCATAACCCACCGGCACACCGGCCACGGTCAGGCCGTTGTCGGTCAGTGCGCCTATGTAGTTGAACAAGCGATAGACACCCACGCCGAAGCCGCCGGCATCGGTGACGTTGAGGTTGCCGTCGAGGGTCAGGTTGCCGCCGATGTTCATCAGCGAGGAGGTCGATGGCGTGGCGAGGCTCGCGTCGACATTGCTGTTGGCAGTGAGAATCAGCGACGAGGTGGACAAGGTATTGCCCGAGGACAACGCCAGATGACCGCCGTTGTTGATGGTGATCACGCCAAGCGCCGAACCGGTCCCCGTGAGGGTCGCCCCGGTATTGACGTTGAGCTGGGAACTGGCCAGCGAACCGGTAAGGTTCAGCGTACCGCCGTTGACATTGGTGTTGCCGGTGATGCCGTTTATGCCGGTGAGGTTCAGCGTCCCGGTGCCGACTTTGGTCAGCGCACCGCTGCCACCGAGGTCGCCGTCGAAGGTGCTGGTGCTGCTCACGCCGCCCACGTTCAGGGTGTTGCCGCCGGCGACCTGCACGCTGCCGCTGCCGCTCAAGCCGTTGAGGCTGGCGGTGCTGTTGAGATAGAGATTGGCACCGGCGCTGATGTTGGCGCCGGAGGTGTTGCCCAGCGCCCCGCTGCTCACGGTGGTGACGCTGCCGGAGGTGATGTTCAGCGCACCGGTGAAGGTGTTGTTGCCGCTGAGCGTCAGGTCGCCGAAGCCTTCCTTGGTCAGGCTGCCGGCGCCATCGATCACGCCGCTGAGGTTCAGGGTGTTGCTGCCGGCCAGGGTCAGGCCGGCGTTGAGGGTGATGTTGTTGCCGACGCTCATGCCGGTGCTGGTATCCAGCGTCGACGCGCCGCCGACGGTCAGGCCACCACTGCCCAATGCAGCGGCCGAACCCAGTGTCAGCGTACCCGCGTTGAGCGTGCTGCCGCCGCTGAAGGTGTTGGTGCCGTTGACGGTCAGGTTGGCCGCGCCGTTCTTGATCAACTGGCCGGCACCGCTGATCACGCCGCCGAGGGTCAGGTCCTGGGTGCCGCCGACGCTCAGCGCCGCGTTCAGCACGACCGCGTTGGCCAGGCTGACCAGCGGCGAACTGCTGTCGAGCGTTGCCGCACCACCGACCGTCAACGCACCGGTGCCGAGCGCCGAACTGTTGCCGGCGGTCACCGTACCGGCGTTCAGCGTGGTGCCGCCGGCGTAGGTGTTGGTGCCGTTGAGGTTCAGATTGGCCGCGCCGTTTTTCACCAGGCTGACGGCACCGGCGACGGTTCCGGTGAGGGTAAGATCGGCGCTGCCACCGATGTTCATCGCACCGGCCAGGTTGACCTGATTGCCCAGCGTGACGGCAGTGTTGGTGTCCAGCGTGGTGCCGGCTGCCGCGTTCAGCGCACCGCTGCCCAGCGCGGTATTGCTGCCGACAATCAGCTTGCCGACGTTCAGCGCGGTGTTGCCGAAGTAGGTGTTGGCGCCGTTGAGGATCAGGTCGGCCGGGCCGCTTTTGGTCACACCACCGACCCCGGAGACCACGCCTGCGAGGGTCAGCGCGTTGCTGCCGCCGATTGTCACGTTGCCGCCGAGGTTGACGTTGTTCGCCAGGCTGGTCGCGGTGCTGGCGTCCAGCGTGGTGTTGTTGCCAGCGTTGAGCACGCCGGTGCCGAGCGCGGTGTTGGAGCCGACGATCAGTGTCCCGGCGTTCAGCGACGTAGAGCCGGTGTAGGTATTGGCGCCGATGAGGGTCAGGGTCGAAGCGCCAGTCTTGATCAGGTTGCTGCTGCCGCTGATCACGCCGCCGAGGGTCAGCGGGTTGGCACCGCCGGCAGTCAGATTGGCGCTCAGGGCAATCGCGTTGTTCAGCGTCACGTTGGCGCTGCTGTTAAGCGTTGCGCCCGCACCGCCCACGGTCAACGTGCCGGTGCCGAGTGCCGCGCCGTTGCCGACGGTCAGGCTGCCGGCGTTGAGCGCGGTGCCACCGGTGAAGGTGTTGGCGCCGTTGAGGGTCAGGTTGGCGGTGCCGTTCTTGGTCAACTGGCTGGCGCCACTGATCACGCCACCGAGGGTCAGCCCGTTGCTGCCGCCGATCCCCAGATTGTTGTTGAGAATGACGTTATTGTTCAGCGTCACCGCTGTATTGCTGTCGAGGGTCGCAGCGCCGCCGACGGTGATATCGCCGCTGCCGAGCGCAGCGTTGGCACCCGCCGTGATGGTGCCTGCGTTCAACGCAACAGCACCGAGGAAAGTATTGGCGCCGTTGAGAATCAGGTTGGCCGCGCCATTCTTGGTCAGCCCGCCGCTGCCGCTGACCACGCCGCCAAGGGTCAGGTTGGCGTTGCCGGCGATGTTCAGGTTGCCGCCGAGGGCGACGGCGTTGCTCAGCGCCACGGTGGTGCTGGCGTCGAGGGTGGTGCCCGCCGCCGTGGTCAGTGCGCCGGTGCCCAGTGCGGTGTTGGAGCCGACGATCAGCGTGCCGTTATTCAGCGCGGTGCCACCGGAGAACGTGTTGTTGCCGCTGAGGGTCAGGTTCGCGGTGCCGCCCTTGATCAGGTTGCCGGCGCCGCTGATGACACCACTCAAGCCAAGCGCCTGAGTGCCACCGATGGTCAGCCCGCCCGCCAGCGCCACAGCGTTGGCCAGCGTCACCGCCGTGGTCGCATCCAGTGTAGTGCCGGCCGCAGCGTTCAATGCGCCTGTGCCGAGGGCAGTGTTGCTGCCGACGAACAAGCTTCCGCCGTTGAGCGCGGTGGTGCCGCTGTTGGTGTTGTTGCCGGTCAGGGTCAGGCTGGCGCTGCCGCTTTTGGTGATCGCGCCAGTGCCGGAGACGATGCCGCCCAGGGTCAGCGCATTGCTGCCGAGCACGTTCAACGCACCGGTGATGCCGAGGTTGTTGCCCAGTGTCACGTTGCCGGTGCTGTCGAGGCTGGTGCCGTTGCTGGTGTTGAGGACACCGGTACCCAGTGCGTTGTTGTTGCCGACGCGCAAGGTCCCGGCACTGAGACTGGTGATCCCGGTGTAGGTGTTGATGCCGTTGAGGGTCAGGCTGCCGCTGCCGGTCTTGGTCAGGTTGGCGGCGCCGCTGATCACTCCGCCCAAGGTCAGCGCACCAGTGCCGGTCGCGGTCAGGGTGCTGTTGAGCGTGATCGCGTTAGCCAGCGAAATCGGCGTCGTCGCCGAAATGCTCGAAGAGCCGCCGACGGTGATGCCGCCGTTACTGAACGCCTGATTGTTGCCTACCAGCACCACACCGCCGTTGAGCACGGTATTGCCGGAGTAGGTGTTGATACCGTTGAGGTTGAGCTGGCCGCTGCCAATCTTGGTCAGGCCGCCCGTGCCGGAAATCACCCCGTTGAGGGTCATGCCGTTGATGCCCTGCAGGGTCAGGCCGCTCGCGCCCAGGTTGATCTGGTTGCCCAGCGTCAATCCGGCATTGCTGGCCTGCAGGATCCCGCCGTTGGACGTCAGCACACCGCTGCCGAACGCCGCGTTGTCATTGAACTGCGCGACACCGCCATTGAGGGTGGTCGCACCGCTGACCAACGGCCCCTGCAAGGTCCAGGTGCCGCTGTTGAGGGTCAGGTTGTTGAAGTTGACGTAGGTGGCGCTGGACGCCGTTCCGGTCCCGGTGGTGCCGCCGCCAAGGCCGATCGGGTTTTGCAGGATCAGCGTGTTGGTACCCGCCGCGCCGCCATCGATCGTTCCGGTCGGGGCGAAGGTCAGGTTGATGCCGATCAGGCCACCGAGGCCGACGGAGACTTGCACACCGTCGCCGACGTTAACGCTGGAACCGGTGATCGCGTAGAAGGTGTTGGTGCTGCCCGCCCCCATCGACACGCCACCGGTAATGTTACCGGCGTTGGTGAAGGTGTTGCCCGCCACTGACGTTTCAAACGCAATCCGGCCATTGATGGTGCCGCTGGCACTGTTGGTCATGTTGACTTGCGAACCGCCATACACCCCGACCACAGGGGTATCGGCCAGGGTGATGCCGCCGACCGACAGCCCGGTGGAGGTGATGGTGCCGTCGTTGGTGATGGTCGTGGTGCCCGACACCGAGTTGTTCACGGCAATCCCCAGCCCGTCGATGCTGGTCAGGTTGAGCCCGAGCAACATGCCGGTGCCGCGAATGAGCCCGGTGGCGTTGTTGACGATGCTCACCGTGCTGGTCGCGCCGGTACCGATGAACGCACCGCCACTGAGGATCGACACCAGGCCCAGCAAGGCCGGGTCGAGGGTGCCGGAGTTGTTCAGGTTGATGTTGGCCCCGGTCAGGTTGAGCACCTTGCCGCCCAGGGTGGCGTTCATCTGCGCCCCGTTGGTGACGTTGACCGTCAGGCCGCTGGTGGCACTGCTGTAGTCATTGAGAAACAGCGGCAGCGTCGGGACGCCCGAACAGGTAATCGTCGAACCTGCCGCCGAGCAGGTCGCGAGCGCCTGCTCGCTGACCCCACCGAACAACAGTCCGGCGACGCTCAGGTGCACAGCAAGGGAAAGTGGGGAAAAACGCGAAACGAGGGCGACACCAAACCTTGCTTCCACGGGCTACTCCTTGTCGTGGCCAAATTCTTCCTTGAAGGCGTGGGAAACGTGCTTATTCCACACGCGAATCAAGACTGCGACGGTCATCACAAAACCGCGTCTTGGCTGACAAGCTAGTAGACACCCCGCGATGGGGCACTGATTAAATGGTGTTAATACTTTAATACTAGACCCGTCTAGAACGAGGGTTTCGGCCCGTAAACACTGGATTCGACGACAACTGACCACCCCTGTGGGAGCGGGCTTGCTCGCGAAGGCGTCGTGTCAGACAGCGCTGTTTCAACTGACACACCGCTTTCGCGAGCAAGCCCGCTCCCACAAGGGGAAATGGGTATATCGGGAAAACTGGTACGCCTTGTGCAAACGTTTGCGACCTGCCTGTAACGGCTTTTTCGTAACAAAAACGTACAGACCCGCAGAAACCGGGCCTCGATCCGCAAAAAAGGACTTTGAATGCACGCCGCTTCCCTTCTCCGCGCCCCATTTGCGCGCACGTTCGCTGTTTCCCTGCTACTGACCGGCGTTACCGGAGTTCTCAGCCATACCGCACTGGCGCAACCGGTCCTGCCCGAAGAGTCCGCTCAGGGCGAGGCTCTCAGCCCGGAAGCTGCCCCGCCGAAAAAAGGCGCTTACCTGTCGGACTGGTACAACCAGGACCTGACGCTGATCGGCAGCAAGGACATCAGTTTCGGGCCGCAGCCGGCCGACGATATCTATCTGGAATACGAATACTTCGGGCGCAAGGGGCCGTTCGAGCTGTACGGCTACATAGACATTCCGAAGATCTTCAACATCGGCAACAGCCACGACAAAGGTGTGTGGGATCACGGCTCGCCAGTGTTCATGGAACACGAGCCGCGCATCTCCATCGACTACCTCGCCGGCCGCAGCCTGGCCATCGGCCCGTTCAAGGAATGGTACGTGGCGTTCGACTGGATCTACGATCACGGCAGCCGCAAGGAGAACCGCGCCAACACGCTGTACAGCGGCTTCGGCACCGACATCGACACCCATTCGCGGGTCAACCTGTCGGCCAACCTGTACGGGCGCTACCAGTGGGAAAACTACGGTGCGAGCAATGAGTATTCGTGGGACGGCTACCGCGCCCAGCTCAAGTACATCGTGCCCATCGACAAATTCAGCAACGGCGCGTCGCTGACCTACATCGGCTTCACCAATTTCGATTTCGGCTCCGACATCCACAAGGACAATCCGGCGCGCACCGCCAATGCCACGGTGGCGACCAACGTGTTGCTGTATTCGTTCACCCACTTGCGTTTCACCCTGGTCGGTCGCTATTTCCACAACGGCGGCAACTGGGAAGACGGCAGCGAGCTGAACTTCGGCGACGGCAATTTCCGCGCGCGCTCCAACGGTTGGGGCTACTACGCCGGCATTGGCTACCAGTTCTGAATCAAGGAGATTTTCATGCAAGCAATGACGCGTCTGACCCTGGCCGCTGCGGCCCTGCTCTCTTCCACTACTTGGGCGGCTGAAGCGCCGATCCAGCCGAAAGTGGTGCTGATCACCATGTTCGCCCCCGAGGCGCAGAACTGGATCGAGCGCCTCGACCTGAAACAGGAAATCCGCGTGCCGGGGCTGTCCGCCGAGTACCCGAGCATTCGCTGCAACAGCCAGCAGGTGTGCCTGCTGACCACCGGCATGGGCCAGACCAACGCCGCGGCTTCGACCCTGGCCCTGGCGCTGTCGCCGAAATTCGATCTGCGCAAAAGCTGGTTCCTGATCGCCGGGATCGCCGGCATCAGCCCGAAACACGGGACCATCGGCACCGCGGCGTGGGCGCATTATCTGGTGGAGTTCGGTACGCAATGGGAGCTGGATTCGCGCGATGCGCCGTCGAGCTGGCCGACCGGTTACCTCGGCATCAACACCAAAGGCCCGAACGAAAAACCGCCGTTGGACTACAAGACCGAAGTTTTCGAACTCAACCCGAAACTGCAGGCCAAAGCCTTCGCCCTGAGCCACAAGGTCGAACTGAGTGAAAGCAAGGAGTCGGCGGCCTGGCGCCTGAAATACCCGTCCGCCCCGGCCAACCAGCCGCCAGTGGTTACGCGCTGCGACACGCTGGCGGGCAACACCTGGTTCTCCGGTACACGCCTGAGCGAACGCGCCGAGGTCTGGACCAAGTTGCTGACCGACAATCAGGGTGAATACTGCACCACGCAACAGGAGGACAACTCCACCTATGAAGCCCTGCTGCGCGCCAGTCGTGAAGGTCTGGTGGATGTGCAGCGTCTGGCCGTGGTACGCGCCGGCTCCGACTTTGATCGCCCGGCTCCGGGCGGCAGTGAAGTGGACAACCTGCTGAAATACGCCGATCAGGGCGGCTTCGTGCCGGCGCTGGAAAACCTCTATCGCGCCGGCAATCCGCTGGTGCAGGACATCCTGAAAAACTGGTCGGCGTGGGAAAACGGCGTCCCGCAATCCTGAAACCTGCGCAGCAAAAAATGTGGGAGCGGGCTTGCTCGCGAAGGCGTCTTACCAGTCAATAAATCCGGTGACTGACAGACCGCTTTCGCGAGCAAGCCCGCTCCCACAGTTGTTTTGCGGTGTTAGGGGATAAGAATAATCTTGTCGCCACCGCCCTGATTCACCTGCGCATAGCGCTGCACCCCCTCCGCCAGCGGCACCTCCACCAGGCCTTGTGGCAACGGCAGCCGATCCTCATCGAAGAAGCGTCCGAACTGCTCAAGCATCGCCGCACAGGCTTGCACGCTGTACAGCAGCGAGTTGATCCCGACCACCGAACCACCCTTGCGGTACAGCGCCAGCGCTGGCAACTGCACATGGCCATCGACCGGTGCGGCAATGATCGCAATGCGCCCGAACGGTGCCAATGCCGCTACCGAGGCCGGCAGCCAGAAACCGGTGGTATCGAAGATCACGTCGGCGCCGCCGCTGTATACCGCGTTGACCTGCGCGCCGAGGTCTTCGGGTTTATCCAGCTGAATCGTCGAATAACCCTGCGCCTGCAACTCCTTGACTTGCTCCGGCCGCCGCGCGGCCGCCAGAATCTGCGCACCCCGCACCTTGGCCAGCGCCAACGCCGCCGTGGCCACCGCACCGCCGCCGATCACCAGCAAACGTGTTTCGCCAGTCACCAGGCTGCGCTCCAGCGCATCCCACGCCGTGGTGTACGGCACGCCGAGGCTCGCAGCCTGGGCGAAACTCAGATGCGCCGGTTTGGCTGCCACTCCGGTGGCCGGCAGTTTGACGAACTGCGCATGGGAGCCATCGGCAAAAAAGCCCAGGTCGCGCCCGGTGCCCCAGACCTCTTTACCGATCAACGCTTGCGGCCCTTGCACCACTACGCCTGCGAAATCACGACCGGGAATCCGCGGCAATGTGGTGTACGGAAAACGCCCGAGCACGTTCTTCACATCGCTGGGGTTCAGGCCGGCGGCCTTGATCTCGACCAGCACTTCATCAGCGCCAGGCACCGGGGTCGGCACGTCAACGAAACGCAAGGAAGACAGGTCGCCGGTTTTATCGAATTGCAGTGCTTTCATGAGGACATCCACCAAAGGAAAAAAGGACAGTTCAGGACCACCAACCGGCGACCAGTTGCCGGCCCATCGGCCACAACTGCTCACCCGCGAGCATGCCCAGCAGCCCCACCAGCGCAATGGCCGGTGGCGCCGGGGAACGGAAATTCAGCGCGCCATAGAGCAGGCCGACACCCAGACCGATGGCCAGCGAAATCAGATAGTTCATGGAGGAAACTCCGCCGCGAAAAGACAATGGGCAGAGTCTAGGGAAGGATGAGCGGAGGCGTCGGCCAAGGACTTCTGAATTTCGGCCAAATCCGTGAGTTCACTGCTGTCCCCTGTGGGAGCGGGCTTGCTCGCGAAGGCGGCGGGTCAGTCTCTTATTCTTCACAGACATAACGCTTTCGCGAGCAAGCCCGCTCCCACAAGAGTTGCGCTCAGGTGGTCATAAATTGCGAAGGCGCCACACCCAGCTCGCGCCGGAACATGTCACTGAAACTGCTCGGCGAATACCCCAGCTCGCGAGCAATCGCACTCACTGGCACGCCCTGAATCAACTCGGCCACCGCCGTCGCCAGTTGCACCTGCCGCCGCCATTCGGCGAAGCCCATGCCCAGGCTGTCCTTGAACAACCGCGCCAGCGTGCGCACGCTGGCCCCGGCGTTTTCCGCGTGCTGCTCGAACGGGATCTCCAGCGACGGTGCCACCATCACCGCCTGGCACAAATTCATCAGGCGCCGGTCGGAATCGTCCGGCAGCGGGATCTTCAGTTGCGAGCGCCGGGCGCGCTTGAGTTCCAGTAGCGCCAGCCCGACCAGGGCCTCGTAATAGGCCGGCTCGCCGCTGTCGCCCTGCTCCACCAGCCCGACGATCAACTCACGCAACAGCCCACCGACCTCGATCACCTGCACGGTAGAATCCAGTGTCGCCGCCAGCACCGGTCGCAGGTAAATGTTGCGCATCTGCAAGTCCGACACCACCCGAATCCCATGCGGCACCCCGGGCGGCAACCACACCGCCCGCTGCGGCGGCACCACCAGCGCCTCATGCGGCGTCTCGACCCACATCACCCCGCTCATCGCATACAGCAACTGCCCCCAGACATGCTCGTGCGGCTCGATGAACAAGCCACGCGGATACGTGCGCGCCAGCGGCTGCACCGGGACATCGGTATCACTCAAATCAGGGGGGGCGGCGAGGGCCATGGCGAGCAATCATTGGGGGTTGGCGGAGCGGCCATGTTAACCACTGCGCCCATGCGTCGCCAACGATAGATACCGTCGGACAATCCGAGTGAATTTTCCCGGTGCGCGGTGATCCTTCTAATACCACAGGGAGGATTACGGGCTTTATGAACAACGCAAAACTGTTTGTCATCGACTACACCCTTCACGGCACGCCCAAGTCGTTCATTATCCGTTCGGACAAAATGGACAACGCCGAGGCGTGGCACTGGGCAAGCTGCGACGCCGGCGTGGGTCGCATCCCGCGTTTCGGCCGGGAAAAGGTACAAAAGACCAGCAAACCGATGGCGGAGAAATTCGGCGTGGAAAACGTCACATGGCGACCGGCGAGCTAGACTCTCGCCAGGCAATGGGGACTCTTTGGGGGCGTACACAATGACCAGCATCTTCAGCCCGGCACATCTGGATTACGGACTGGACACTCTGTTCGGTCGTATTACCAAAAGCGTGGACTGTCAGGTGGGTCTTGAGGCTGTCGAAGACGATCCGTATAGCTTCGCCCTGCGCGTGCCGGCGCCGTTACCGGAAGATCTCGACCAGGCGAAAACCGTGGTGGTCAGGGTCGACGGTCGACGACTGCAAGGCACGGTACGCCGTACCGAACGGCTGGATGATGAAAGCCTGAAACTGCAAGTGGAGCCTGATTAGGCTCCACTTTTTTTGCGCGGGATTATTTGGGGTGGGCGCAATGGCAGCCCTTGCTTGAACACTCTTCACCGCCCTTGTGGTGGTGCGCGCAGGCCTCGCAGCAGTAGTGTTTGCCGTGTACGGCGTAAGAGTGGTCGCCTTCTTTGATGGTGCATTTGCAGTTGGGGCAGTCGCATTTTCTATCGGGCATGGGGGCAGACTCCTTTTTTGGTGGTTGTCTGGGCTTTTGGGATAAGCCGTAAATACCAGTGTAGGAGCTGACGAAGGCTCGGGCCGCGTTCGGACGATCTTTTGATTTTGCTTGGGTGCGATTTGGATCTTGGGGATTGGGTGTATATCCGTTTTTTCGGGTGCTGCCGCTGGCGGTTTCGCTCTTACAGCGAGTCACCTTTTCCAAACGCCGAAAAGGTAACCCAAAAGGCTTTGCCCCGGCGTACGGCACTTCGCTGAGGCTCAGTGTTCCCTCGCTACGGTGTCCATCCGGGGGCATCGCCTCCGGTTTGCTTCGCTGCACCTCCTCTCGATGGATGCGGCTTCGCCGCATGGCGCTGCGCGCCTAACCCCCGGATGAACACCTCCGCTCGGCCTGCCGAAGGGGCTGAAGATCAAAAGCCACATCAAAAGCCAAAGCCAAAGCCAAATCGGATCAAAAGATCGCAGCCTTCGGCAGCTCCTACATGGGATTGGGTGTATTCAGTTGGAGATTGGTCGGCTGACAGGCCGCCTTCGCGAGCAAGCCCGCTCCCACAGTTGGGCCAGGTGCATCAGCAAGAGATTGGTCGGCTGGCAGGCCGCCTTCGCGAGCAAGCCCGCTCCCACAGTTGGGCCGGGTGCATCCGCAAGAGATTGGTCGGCTCGTAGGCCGCCATCGCCAGCAGGCTGGCTCCTACAATTTAGAGAGCGTGCACCCCACGCGGCGAAGCCGCCCCACTCAACACAATGAGCGTTAGCTCGAGTACCGCTTTTGATCTCAGGGCCCGTCGGCAGGCTGAGTGGAGGGATTTATCCGGGGGTGGGAGCGCAGCGACCGTTTGGCGCAGCCAAACACAGCGAGAGGAGGTGCAGCGAAGCAAACCGTAGGCGCTGCCCCCCGGATGAATCCCGGAGCGAAGGAACCCGAGCCTAAGCGAGGGCCGAACGTCAGGGCACAGACCTTTTGGTTACTTTTGGGGCGTTTGCCAAAAGTGACCCGCCGTAAGGGCGGAACCCTAATCAGCCTTCACCAAAAAAACGGATATACACCCAAAACTCAATCAGAACGACGAACACTACTCCGATACATAAAGACCAAAGCCAACCCCAGACAAACCATCGCCAACACCCGCGAAGACGAAAGCTCGATCGCCGGATTCCCCAACCAGCCAAAATTATCAATCAACATCCCCATCCCAAGTTGACCAACAATCACCGCAACAGTCGCCACCGCCGTCCCGACAACAGGCACTGCGCCGACCATCACCATCATGTAAACCACCCCAAAAAGCGCCCCGCAGACCTGCCACTTCGGCACATCGAGCAAACTCACCGCATGGGCCGGCTCAAAAAACACAATCAACAACCCGGTGATCACCGCCCCGACGAAAAACGTCAGCAAACTGCTGCGCAACACCCCGACGCTTTCACCGAGCCGTCCATTGATCGCCGCCTGGACACTCAACACCGCGCCCGCCAACACCACCACTGCCAACAAAATAACCAGACTCATCTTCAACCCCGCGCAATCAGAACCAATGCCACCACAATCAACCCCAATGCCAGCCACCGCTCGGCATTGACCTTCTTGCGCGTCGCGCCGAACCAGCCGAAATGGTCGATCAGCACACTCTTGCCGACCTGCCCGGACAAAATCGCGATCATCGTCATCGCAATCCCGATATGCGGTGTCGCCAGGGTCAGCACCACCACATAGATCGGCCCGAGGAGTCCGCCGATCAACTGCCAGCGCGGCAGGTCAGTCAGCGCCGGGCCTTTCTGCGGGCCGGCGAACAACAGCAGCAAAAACAGAATCGCCGAACCCACGCCGAAGATGCTCAAAGTCGCCCACAGATGTCCGACCTGCTCCCCCAACGGCCCCAGCAACCCGGCCTCCACCGACAGACCCATGCCGGCCAGAATCACCAGCGGCAGCAACAACAGGCGCAACCCCGGCCGAGTCGCCGGCGCCGCCACACTCACTTCTTCCAACGTCTGCATCATCCAAAACCCACGCAAGTAAACGATGGCGCGGATTATCGGCTGGCGCCGCTGTGCGATAAATGGGAGCATCCAGACAACACTTTTGCGCAACTCGCACAGCAGGACGATTCCATGCACGGGCTGAATGAACTGGGCTTCAAAGCGCTGAGGCTATTTGTGGCGGTGCTCGACCACGGCAGTTTTTCCGAAGTCGCCCGGCGCGAGGGCGTGGCGCCCTCTTCGATCTCGCGGCAGATCCAGTTGATGGAGCAGGCGCTGAACCAGCAATTGCTCTACCGCCACACCCGCGCCGTGACGCCGACCGAGGCCGGGCGCATGCTCGGCCACCATGCGCGGCTGGTTCTGGTGCAACTGGAAGAAGCCGAGCAGGCGTTGCAGGAACAGCAAAGCGAACCCACCGGGCTGGTGCGGATCAACGCGCCGGTGGTGTTCGGCCAACGCCATCTGACACCGTGGCTCGGTCAGTTGTGCGCGCGCTATCCGAAGCTGCAACTGGACATCCAGCAGACCGACCATTACGTCGACCCGTTGCAGGAAGGCGCCGACCTGCTGTTCCGCATCGGCCCGATGCACGACTCGAGCATGCAGGCGCGGATTCTCGCGCCGCACCGTTTCCAGGTCGCGGCCAGCCCGGCTTATCTGAAGCGCCACGGCACACCGCAACACCCGGAGGATCTGGCGCAGCACCAATGCCTGGCCTACAAAGGCGCGACCGGTCAGCAACGCTGGTTTTTCCGGCGGGATCAGGGCGACTGGACGCCCTACTCGGTCAAAGGCCCGATCACCGGCAACCACGCCGACACCCTCACCCAAGCGGCCGAGCAAGGCCTCGGGTTGGTGATGTTTCCGTCATGGCTGATTGGTGAAGCGGTGCGCGAAGGCAGGCTGGTACCGGTGCTGGGGGACCATCAGGTGTCGAACAGCCTCGAACCGCAGCAGATCGCGGTGCTGTGGCCGGGGAGTCGGCGGCTGTCGGTCAAGGTGCGGACGGTGATTGATTTCTTCGTCGAGTGCTTCGGCGAAGTGCCCTACTGGGACAGACCATGAGCCTTGCACAAAACCCAATGTGGGAGCGGGCTTGCTCGCGAAGGCGTCGTGTCAGTCAACGATTCTGTATCTGACACGACGCCTTCGCGAGCAAGCCCGCTCCCACAAAGTTTTTGCAGCAACCTTAAATACGGAACTGGCCCACCAGTTTGCCCAATCGCCGGCCAAGTTCGGCCAGGCTGCGCGAAGTCTGCGCGCCCAACTGGGTCTCATCCGCCACGCTGTCCACCGCCACCGCGATCTGATGCACGCTGCGGTTGATCTCTTCGGCCACCGCGGTTTGTTCCTCGGCTGCGCTGGCGATCTGCGCGTTCATCGAGTTGATGGTCGCGATCAGGTCAGCCATGGCGTCCAGCGACGCCCCGGCCTGATTGGCCTGCGCCGAGGTGCCATCGCCCGCTTCACTGGAACGGCGCATCGCCTCGACTGCCGACTGCGTGCCGGCCTGCAGGCGATCGATCATGCCCTGAATTTCCTGGGTGCTGATCTGCGTGCGGCTGGCCAGTGCTCGCACTTCGTCCGCCACCACCGCAAAGCCACGCCCGGCCTCCCCGGCGCGCGCCGCTTCAATCGCCGCGTTCAGGGCCAGCAGGTTGGTCTGCTCGGCAATCGAGCGG
The DNA here is from genome assembly GCF_037126175.1 of Pseudomonas sp. RSB 5.4. NCBI lineage: Bacteria > Pseudomonadati > Pseudomonadota > Gammaproteobacteria > Pseudomonadales > Pseudomonadaceae > Pseudomonas > Pseudomonas sp. RSB 5.4. The sequence continues at coordinate 535,580 of NZ_CP146986.1, read as the reverse complement.
ATCACCCCGAGCACGCCGACAATCGACGACACGTCCTGCTGCAGGCTGTCGAGCGACACGCCGCTGCTGCGAATGTCATCCACCAGCGCATGAATCTGTTTGATGCTGCCAGCCACCACGCGTTTGGCGCTCTGGCCTTCTTCATCGGTCTGCTGCGCGGCGACGGCGGCGTTCTGCGCGCTCTTGGCAACTTCCTGAGCAGCGGCGGACATCTCGTTGATCGCCGTGGCGACCTGATCGGTCTCGTGGCGCTGACGCTCCATCGCCTGATCGGAACGCTGAGCCTGATCGGAAACCTGGGTCACCAGGCCGGTCAGTTGCGTGGTCATCTCGGTGATCTGCCGCACCAGACCGTGGATCTTGTCGACGAAACGGTTGAACGAGCCAGCCAGTTCGCCGAGTTCGTCCTGGCTGGTGATGTTCAGCCGACGGGTCAGATCGCCCTCGCCCGCCGCGATGTCGTCGAGGTTGGCTTTCATCAGGTTCAGCGGGCGCAGAATGGTGTTGGCCAGCAGCATCCCCGCGATGGCAATCACCAACAGCACCACCAGCGCCACACCAACGATGCTGAGGATCACCCCTTCCATGCGCTCCTGCACTTGCGCCTGCACCACCGCGACTTGCGCTTCGATGCCGTCGAGGTTGACCGAGGTACCGACCGCCATGTCCCATTTCGCCAGGTACTCGGTGTAACCGAGTTTCGGCACCAGCACGTTGGCATTGCCCGGCAGTGGCGAGCTGTATTGCAGATAGTGGGTGCCGTCCTTCGCCACTTTCACCAGGCCGAGGTTGACGTAGACGCCGTTCGGGTCACGGTTGTCCTTGAAACTTTTGCCCACGCCTTCGGGATCGTTGGCCTTGAACAGGCGCACGGTCTCGGAGTCGTAGCCGAAGAAGTAGCCGTCCTTGCCGTAGCGGATGCCCGACAGCAGCTTGATCGCCTGCGCCCGCGCCGCGTTGTCACCGGGGGCGGCAGCGTCGTACAGCGGCTTGATCGTGGTCATCGCCACGGCGACGTAACTTTGCAGCGTGGCCTTGGCGTCGGCCAGCAGGCGCTCGCGGGTCTGTTCGACTTCGGTGTGCGCCTGTTGCTGGAGAATGAACAGCGTGGTCAGGCTGATGACCAGCGCAAAGAGCAGCACCGGCAGGACGGCAAGGGACAGGACTTTGGCCTTGAGACTCAAGCGCATGGGGGGGCTCACTCTTTTGGTTTTATTGGCGTGGTTAAAGGCGTTAACGGCACGCGCAAGCAAAAGTTGAGCGGGGGATTCACCGCATTCCCCTGTGGGAGCGGGCTTGCTCGCGAAGGCGTCGTGTCAGTCAACATTTATGTTTCTGATACACCGCATTCGCGAGCAAGCCCGCTCCCACAGGTTTCAGCGTTTACAACACCATCGCGGCCACCCAGCCAAACGCCAGCAGCGGCAGGTTGTAGTGCAGGAAGGTCGGGACCACGGTGTCCCAGATGTGGTGATGCTGGCCATCGACGTTCAGCCCGGAGGTCGGGCCCAGTGTCGAGTCCGAGGCCGGCGAGCCGGTGTCGCCCAGCGCCCCGGCGGTGCCGACGATGCACACGATGGCCATCGGGCTGAAGCCCAACTGCACGCACAGCGGCACGAAAATCGCCGCCAGAATCGGCACCGTGGAGAACGACGAGCCGATACCGATGGTTACCATCAGGCCCACCAGCAGCATCAACAGCGCGCCGATCGCCTGACTGTGATCGATCCACGCCGCCGCACTTTCGACCAGCGAGCGCACTTCGCCGGTAGCCTTGAGCACTTCGGCGAAACCCGAGGCAGAGATCATGATGAAGCCGATCATCGCCATCATTTTCATGCCTTCGGTAAACAGGTCATCGGTCTCGCGCCACTTGACGATGCCCGAGGCCGAGAAGATCAGGAACCCGGCCAGTGCGCCGATAATCATCGAATCCAGCAGCAACTGAATGATGAACGCGGCGGCGATTGCCAGACCGGCAATGCCAATGGTCTTCGGGTTGTAGGCGACGCTGACTTGCTCGACCTGCTCGATCTTCTCCAGATCGTAAACGCGCTTTTTCCGATAGCTGAAAAACACCGCCATCAACAGGCCGAAGACCATGCCCAGGGCCGGAATCGCCATGGCGTGCATGACGTTGATCTGGCTGATATCGACCCCGGCCTTGCTGACGTTGGCCAGCAGGATCTGGTTGAGGAAGATGTTGCCGAAACCCACCGGGAACACCATGTACGGGGTGATCAGGCCGAAGGTCATGACGCAGGCGATGAGCCGGCGATCCAGCTGCAACTTGGTCAGTACATAGAGCAGCGGCGGCACCAGCAGCGGGATGAACGCAATGTGGATCGGCAGGATGTTCTGCGAGGCAATCGCCACCACCCACAGCAGGCCGATCAGCAGCCACTTGACGCTGCCGCCGCCGGTCGAGTGTTGGCGGTCGACCATCGCCAGGGCCTTGTCGGCCAGCGCATGGGCCAGTCCGGACTTGGCAATCGCCACGGCAAAAGCGCCGAGCAACGCGTAGGACAATGCTACCGTCGCCCCGCCACCCAGGCCGCTGTTGAACGCCTTGAGCGTGGCGTCGATGCCCAGACCACCGGTCAGGCCACCGACCAGCGCACCGACGATCAGGGCGATCACCACGTGCACGCGGGACAGGCTGAGGATCAGCATGACGCCGACCGCAGCAATCACTGCATTCATTTCACTACCTCAAAAACACTGCGATGAAATCATCACCGCCAGACAGGATGAGTCCGCCAACGCTTGACCGGCGGATTTGCAAAGAGGGTCTTATTAGAAGGGCGCGCACTGTGCCGCAGAGTGGCGGCGGTGTCAAAGCGAGCGGCTGAACTGAAATGTAACTGACAATGCAGAACCCTGCGGTAAGGAGATCAATGTAACGGGCAATGGAGAACCCTGTGGCGAGGGGATTTATCCCCGATCGGCTGCGCAGCAGTCGCCAAACCTGACTATGCAATTTCTTTGAACGATTGTGAGGGCGGCTTCGCCCCCCATCGGGGATAAATCCCCTCACCACAGGTATCTGATCGCCAGCATGCGGCAATTGGTCATATTGCGTCTGAACAATAAAGAAAGCCGAAACGCGGCCGTTACAGTGCAAAGTCTCAGATATTTATCGAATAAGGACGTCTCCATGTCGCTCAGACAACTTTCCATTCAATGGAAAATCACCCTGCTCGCCGGCCTGTGCCTGGCGGGCATCGTGACCCTGCTGGTGGGTCTTTCGCTGTATCGCATGGAGCACAGCTCCGAGCTGGTGAAAGCTTCGAGCATGGAGATGCTGACCGAGTCAGCCCAGGCGCGCATTGAATCCCAAGGCGAAGTGCAGGCTGCCGGGATTCGCCAGCAGTTCATGGACGCCTATCAATACGGTCACGGTTTCTCGCGGCAGGTGCTGTTCCTGCGCGAACAGGCCGAGAAGCGCTTCCTCGACGCCTTCGACCTGCGCGAAGACATGACCCGCCAGGTCAAGTCCGCCCTGCAAGCCAACCCGGATCTGCTCGGTCTGTCGCTGGTGTTCGAAGCCAACGCGCTGGATGGCAAGGATGAACTGTTCGCCGGTCAGGCCGAGCTGGGCAGCAACGACAAGGGCCGCTTCGCCCTGTACTGGTCGCAGCCGACGCCCGGCAAAGTCACCTCGATGGCACTTCCGGAAAGCGACATGGCCGACACCAGCACCGGCCCCAGCGGTCAGGCCGCCAACGCCTGGTTTACCTGCCCGCGCACCACGCTCAAGCCGTGCGTGATCGAACCGTACTTCTATGTGATCGACGGTCAGAACGTGCTGATGACCAGCATCGTCTTCCCGCTGATGGTCAACGGTAAAGTCATCGCCTCGCTGTCGGTAGACATCAACCTCAACAGCCTGCAAGCGATCAGCCAGGGCGCGAGCAAAAAGCTCTACGACGGCCAGACTGCCGTGAGCATCATCAGCCCCACCGGTCTGCTCGCCGGCTACAGCCCGGACGCCAGCAAACTGAGCAAGCGCCTGGATGCCGTGGATACCGTCAGCGGCGCCGAACTGCTGCGTCAACTCGCCGCCAGCAGCAGCGTCAGCAGCCTGCACAGCAACGGCCAGTTGAAAGTGTTGTCGCCGTTCCAGCCGATCCCCGGCGGCCCGTCGTGGGGCGTGTTGCTCGACGTGCCGGAAAAGGTGCTGGTCAGCCGCGCCGAAGCGCTCAAGCAGCAACTCGATGCGAGCAACAACTCCGGCACCCTGATCGAGCTGAGCCTCGGCGTGCTGGCGGCATTGGTCGGCCTGCTGCTGGTGTGGCTGATGGCGCGCAGCGTGACCAAACCGATCCTCGGCGTGGCGCATATGCTCGAAGACATCGCCAGTGGTGAAGGTGATCTGACCCGCCGTCTGGCCTATGACAAGCAGGATGAACTCGGTCAACTGGCCGGCTGGTTCAACAAGTTCCTCGACAAGTTGCAACCGATCATCGCCGAGGTGAAACGCTCGGTGCAGGACGCACGCAACACCGCCGACCAGTCCTCGGCCATCGCCACCCAGACCAGCGCCGGCATGGAACAGCAATACCGTCAGGTCGATCAGGTCGCCACTGCGTCCCACGAAATGAGCGCCACCGCGCAGGACGTTGCGCGCAGCGCCGCGCAAGCCGCCGAAGCGGCGAAGGACGCCGACCGCGCCACCCGTCAGGGCCTGACCGTGATCGACCGCACCACTGCGAGCATCGACACCCTGGCCGCCGACATGAGCGCGGCGATGGTTCAAGTCGAAGGCCTGGCCGCCAACAGCGAAAAGATCGGCACCGTGCTGGAAACCATCCGCGCCATTGCCGAACAGACCAACCTGCTGGCCCTCAACGCCGCGATCGAAGCAGCGCGTGCCGGTGAAGCCGGGCGCGGTTTTGCCGTGGTCGCCGACGAAGTGCGCAACCTCGCCCGCCGCACCCAAGAGTCGGTGGAAGAAACCCGTCAGGTGATCGAACAACTGCAGACCGGTACTCAGGATGTGGTCGGGTCGATGGGCAACAGCCATCGTCAGGCTCAGGGCAGTGTCGAGCAGGTCGGGCAAGCGGTGACCGCACTGCGCCAGATCGGCGATGCAGTGACGGTGATCAGCGACATGAACCTGCAGATCGCCAGCGCGGCGGAAGAACAGAGCGCGGTGGCCGAGGAGATCAACAACAACGTGGCGACCATTCGTGACGTGACCGAATCGCTGTCCGGGCAGGCCAATGAGTCGGCGCGGGTGAGCCAGTCGCTGAACAGCCTGGCGAATCAGCAGCAGAGTCTGATGGATCAGTTCCGGGTCTGATTCGAAGGTGGTGGGGTGTCAGTGGGCTTTCCCCCTCACCCCAGCCCTCTCCCCCAAGGGAGCGAGGGGGAAAGGGAGCCGATCTCCGTAGGCTTCAAGGCTGGAGTCCGGCGCGATATCTCATTTCGGTGTAGCTCGAAAAAACACCTCGGTCAGTCCCCTCTCCCCCCGGGAGAGGGTTAGGGTGAGGGGCTTCCAAGACTCACCGCCGAGGCAATTCGATCACTACCTTCAACCCGCCCCACTCGCTCTCGCCCAGCACCAGCACGCCGCCCCACGTCTCGACGATATCGCGCACAATCCCCAGCCCCAGACCATGCCCGTCAGTCTGCTCGTCGAGCCGCGTGCCACGGCTGAACACCTGAGTGCGTTGCTCTTCGGGAATCCCCGGCCCGTCATCTTCAACGCTCAGGGCGTAGCCGTCAGTTCGTTCGATCACACTCAGACGCACCTCGGCATCCGCCCACTTGCAGGCGTTGTCGAGCAGGTTGCCAAGCAGCTCCAGCAAGTCCTCGCGATCCCAAGGCAGTTGCAGCCCAGGTGGCGCGACGTAGCTCAGCGCCAGATGCTCGCCGTGGATCATGTTCAGCGTCGTCAGCAGGCCCGGCAATTCCGCGTCACAGTCGAACAACGCACCCGGCAGCGCATCACCGGACAACCGTGCGCGATTGAGTTCACGATTGAGCCGCTGTTGCACCTGCTCCAGTTGTTCCTTGAGGATCTTGCGCAGCTCCGGATGGGCGTCGAGTTTTTCGCTCGATGCCAGACTCAAAAGCACCGCCAACGGCGTTTTCAGCGCATGCCCCAGATTGCCCAGTGCATTGCGTGAACGCTTGAGGCTGTCTTCGGTGTGCGCCAGCAAATGGTTGATCTGCGCCACCAGCGGCTCCAGCTCTACCGGCACCTGATCGTCCAACTGCGAGCGCTGACCCTGCTGCAACTGGGCGATCTGTTCGCGCGCGCGTTCCAGCGGCTTCAACGCGCGGCGCACCGTCAGCCGTTGCAGGAGCAGAATCAGCAGCAACCCGGCCAACCCCAGACCGAGGCCGATCTGGCGCATGCGCTGGAAACTCTCGCGCACCGGGGTGTAATCCTGGGCGACGCTGATCGAGATCGACTGCCCCAGACGTCGATAGTCCGAGCGCAATACCAGCAACTGCTGACCGTCCGGCCCCAGTTGCAGGTTGCTGTGCAAACCGGGGTGTTCCAGCAGCGGCAGATCCTGATCCCACAGCGAACGCGAGCGCCAGTGGCTGTCGGCAAAATCGATGCGGAAGTAGTGCCCGGAAAACGGTCGCTGATAGGCCGGCGACAGGTGCCGCTCATCCAGCTGCAAACCCTGCGGGCCGCGCACCAGCGCCACCAGCAGGCTTTCGCTGTCGTTGCGCAGACCGGCTTCGAGATAGCGCTGCAAACCGACTTCGAACAACCACAGACTGGTTTGCGCCAGCACCACGCCGACGATCACCATCACACTGATCAAGCCCAGGCTCAAACGGCGCTGGATCGACCTCACGAAGCTTGCCCGCCGAACAGGTAACCCTGGCCGCGACGGGTTTCGATCACGGCTTTACCAAGCTTGCGCCGCAGATGGTTGACGTGAACTTCGAGGACGTTGGAATCACGCTCGGTCTCGCCGTCGTAGAGGTGCTCGGCGAGGTGGGTTTTCGACAGGATCTGTTCCGGGTGCAGCATGAAATAACGCAGCAGGCGGAATTCCGCGGCGGTCAGCTGAATCTCGCTGCCGTCGCGAATCACGCACTGGCGACCTTCGTCCAGATGCAGGCCGGCGGCCTTGAGCGTCGGCTGGTTGGCCTGGCCCTTGGAGCGGCGCAGCAACGACTGCACTCGCAAATGCAGCTCTTCGGGATGGAACGGTTTGGTCAGGTAATCGTCGGCGCCGGCCTTCAGGCCTTCGATGCGCTCGGCCCAGGAATCGCGGGCGGTGAGGATCAGCACCGGGGTCGACAGGCCACCGGCACGCCATTGCGCCAGCACATCAAGCCCGGGAACGCCGGGCAGGCCGAGGTCGAGAATGATCAGGTCATAGGGCTCGCTGCTGCCCTGATAAACCGCATCGCGCCCGTCCGCCAGCCAGTCCACCGCGTAGCCTTGGCGCTGCAGGCCGGCGATCAGTTCGTCGGCGAGCGGCACGTGGTCTTCCACCAGAAGCAAACGCATCGGTCAATCTTCCTTGTCTTTGAGTAATTGGCCGGTATCGGCTTTCAGATGCAGTTCGCGCGCCACACCCTCGACCGTCAGCAACTCGACTTCATAAACATAGACGTCGTGCTTTTCCTCCAGCTCGACTTCCAGCAGTTTCGCTCCGGGGTAGCGATCCAGTGCCTGTTGCAGCACCTGTTCCAGCGGCAGGATCACCCCCTGCTGACGCAGACGCAGTGCTTCATCGGGGCCAAGATCACGGGCCACCGCCACCGAGCAGAATGCCAATAGCACCAGGGCCAGTCGGCTGCCGGTGCGTGGCTGTAACAAATACGGCTTCATTAAGTATCCTGATGATCCTTGAGCACTTGCCCACTGACCGCGTCCAGTTCCAGGTCCCACTCCAACCCTTGCGGGTCACGCATTTCGATTTGGTAGATGTACTTGCCGTACTGCTCTTCCAGCTCGGTATCGGTGATGGTCGACCCCGGGTGTCTGGTCAGCGCCGTGGCGTTGAGCTTCTCGAAGGACACGATAGTACCAGCGTCGCGCAGACGCAGGGCTTCATCGGGGCCAAGATCGCGGGCGTGGGCGAGGCTGGCGGTCAGGCCGATGATCGCGGCGATGGACAGGGCAGTCAGGGTTTTCATGGGTGTCTCCGTATTTTTATGTGCAGCTACGGTGGGCACCTTAGCGGGATGAACTTAACTGAAACTGAATTGCCATCATTGCGCATGGCCCCAACCACATTTGCAGATTCATGCAAAACCCTGTGGGAGCGGGCTTGCTCGCGAATGCGGTGGGTCAGCAATAATGATGGCGACTGACACAGCGCATTCGCGAGCAAGCCCGCTCCCACAGGGTCAAGTAGTGCGCCTATAATCCAAAGCTTGCTAACGATCGAGACCGGTATGACCGCCATCCACATCAAGTTCCCCGCCCTCACCCTCAAGGCCGGCCCTCGGGCCATGGCGCGCATTCGTGCCCAGGGGCTGAACGCCGCTGACGTCGGCACCCTGCCCGGTGCGGCCGGCGGGCCGAAGGCATTGGGGATTCAGGGGCTTGATCTGGCGTTGTTCGGCGAATGGCTGCCGAGCGCACCACGCGAGCGCTCGCTGATCGGTGCTTCAGTCGGCTCCTGGCGCTTCGCCAGCGCCTGCCTGCCGGATGCCGCCGAAGGCATTCGCCGCCTCGGCCAGTTGTATGCCGAGCAGAACTTCAACAAAGGCGTGACCATGGCCGAGATCAGCGCGAGCTCGCAGCGCATGCTCAATGACCTGCTCGACGGCCGCGACGCCAGCATCCTCAACAATGCCGACTACCGCCTGAACATCATGGTGGTCAAAAGCCACGGACGCCTGGCCGACGACCATCGTGGCCGCCTCGGCCTGGCGCTGGGTTCGGTAATCGCCGATAACCTGCGCGGTCGCGCGCGCCTGTCGCGACACTTCGAACGGCTGATCATTCACGACCCGCGCCTCGCCCCGCCGGTCAATGCGCTGCACGACTTCCCGTCGCGCTTCGTTGCCCTCAATGCCGGCAACCTGCGCCAGGCGCTGCTGGCGTCCGGTTCGATCCCGATGGTCATGGAAGGCGTGCGCGACCTGCCGGGTGCCGGTGCCGGCACCTTTCGCGATGGCGGGCTGCTCGACTATCACCTCGACCTGCCCTACAGCGGCGACGGCATCGTGCTCTATCCACACTTCACCGACCGGGTCATTCCGGGCTGGTTCGACAAGACTCTGCCCTGGCGCAAGGCCTCGGTCGAGCGCTTGCAGGACGTGCTGTTACTGGCACCGTCGAAGGAATATCTGGCGCGCCTGCCCTACGGCAAACTGCCGGATCGTAACGACTTCAAGCGCTTCATGGGCGATGCGCCGAGCCGCCAAAAGTACTGGCACGCGGCGATGGACGAAAGCCGCCGCCTCGGCGACGAGTTTCTTGAACTGGCGGCCAACGGTCGCCTCGCCGAGCGCTTGCTGACCCTTTAGTCAGTGTTTTCCCGCATCGCCAAACACAAGCTGGTAAACTCGCCGCCTGCCCGAATCGCTGCGGCGAACGCCACCTGAACAGAGCCGAAAATACTGTGGAAATCTTCAAGGAATTTACTTTCGAATCCGCCCACCGCCTGCCGCACGTACCGGACGGCCACAAGTGTGGGCGCCTGCACGGTCACTCGTTCAAGGTGGCGATTCACCTGAGCGGCGACCTCGATCCGCACACCGGCTGGATCCGCGATTTCTCCGAGATCAAGGCGATTTTCAAGCCGCTGTACGAGCGTCTGGATCACAACTACCTGAACGACATTCCCGGCCTGGAAAACCCGACCAGCGAAGTCCTGGCCAAATTCATCTGGAATGAAATGAAGCCCCTGCTGCCGGAACTCAGCGCGATCCGCATTCACGAGACCTGCACCAGCGGTTGCATTTATCGCGGTGAGTGATTCAACACAATCCCCCCTGTAGGAGTGAGCCTGCTCGCGATAGCGGTTTGTCAGACACATTGATTTCAGATGTGCCGATGCCATCGCGAGCAGGCTCACTCCTACAAAGGATTGGTGTTTTGTCAGGAAAATAGAGAACAGCCCCCGAGGCTGTTTTTTTATGCCTATGCTTTTTGGCTTCCCCCGACATCCCCGATCTCTGCCCCCCACACAGTTCAAAACTGTGGGAGCGGGCTTGCTCGCGAAAGCGGTGTATCAGTCGCCATCTGCATTGGCTGACCGGGCGCATTCGCGAGCAAGCCCGCTCCCACATTGGGCCTGTGTGTGTTCTGGTGCACTGCTTTCGCCCCGAAATCCCTGACTCGGCTATACATAATCCGCATAACGGTCGTTGGCACGACCACTGCAACCCACCCCGCGTCTCCCCAATCCAGCAAGGAACGCCCCATGACGCAGAACGATCCCGGCAACGACTACCCCCTCAGCGAAGTCCCGATGCATGCACGCAAAGGCCTGGCCTCAACCGCCATGGTGCTGCTCGGTTTCACCTTCTTCACCGCCACCATGTTTGCCGGCGGCAAGCTCGGCGTCGCGTTCAGTTTTGGCGAGATGCTCGCGGTGATCATCATCGGCAATCTGCTGCTCGGGCTCTACGCGGCAGGGCTGGGTTACATCGCGTTCAAAAGTGGCCTGAATTCGGTACTGATGGGGCGCTTCTGTTTCGGCGAGGTCGGCAGCAAGCTCAGCGACCTGATCCTCGGTTTCACCCAGATCGGCTGGTACGCCTGGGGCACCGCGACGGCGGCGGTGGTGCTGGGCAAATACTTCGAACTGGAGCAAGGCACGGTGCTCGGCCTGATGGTGCTGTTCGGCCTGGTGTTCTGCGCCACGGCGTATGTCGGTTATCGCGGCCTGGAGATCCTGTCGTACATCGCAGTGCCGGCGATGATGTTGCTGCTGATGCTGTCGATGTGGGTCGCGACGGTAAAAGTCGGTGGCCTCGATGGTTTGCTCAGCGTGGTGCCGACGGGTTCGCTGGACTGGTCGACCGCGATCACGTTGGTGTTCGGCACTTTCGTCAGCGGCGCGACCCAGGCGACCAACTGGACACGCTTCTCGCGGTCGGCACGGGTTGCCGTGCTGGCGAGCCTGATCGGTTTTTTCATCGGCAATGGCCTGATGGTGCTGATCGGTGCCTACGGCGCAATCGTCTATCAGCAGCCGGACGTGGTTGAAGTGTTGCTGCTGCAAGGTTTCGCCATGGCCGCGATGGCCATGCTGTTGCTGAATATCTGGAGCACCCAGGACAACACCATCTACAACTTCGCCGTCGCCGGCTGCAACCTGCTGCGCACCGGCCGACGCAAAACCGTGACCCTGGCCGGCGCGGTGATCGGCACCCTGCTCGCCCTGCTGGGCATGTACGACATGCTGGTGCCGTACCTGATTCTGTTGGGCACGGTGATTCCGCCGATTGGCGGGGTGATCATGGCTGACTTTTTCTTCCGCTGGCGCGGGCGCTATCCGCGTCTGGCCGACGCACGGCTGCCGGCGTTCAACTGGCCGGGGCTGGGGGCTTACGCGGTTGGCACACTCGCTGCGTTCCACTCGCCGTGGGTCGCGCCGCTGGTAGGGATTGCCGCCGCCGCGCTAACGTATGTCATCGTCACCGGCCTGCTCGGCGCCCGTCGCGCCACCGTGCCATTACAAGACCTATAAGAAGGATTCGCCTGATGCACATCATCAACGCCCGACTGCGCAACCAGGAAGGTTTGCACGAATTGCACTTGGAAGACGGTCTGATCCGCAACATCGGTCGCCAGACCGAAGCCCCGACCCTCAACCCCGGCGACCTCGATGCCGGCGGCAATCTGGTGGTGCCGCCCTTCGTCGAGCCGCACATCCACCTCGACGCCACGCTGACGGCCGGCGAGCCACGCTGGAACATGAGCGGCACGCTGTTCGAGGGCATCGAGTGTTGGGGCGAGCGCAAGGTCACCATCACCGAAGAAGACACCAAGACCCGCGCCAAGAAAACCATTCAGGCCCTGGCCGCCCACGGCATCCAGCACGTGCGCACCCACGTCGACGTCACCGACCCGCAGCTCACCGCGCTCAAGGCGATGCTCGAAGTACGCGAAGAATCCCGGCATCTGATCGACCTGCAAATCGTCGCGTTCCCGCAGGAAGGCATCGAGTCGTACCGCAACGGTCGCGAGCTGATGGAAGAAGCGATTCGCATGGGCGCCGATGTGGTCGGCGGCATTCCGCATTTCGAGTACACCCGCGATCAGGGCGTCAGTTCAGTGAAGTTTCTGATGGACCTGGCCGAACGCACCGGTTGCTTGGTGGATGTGCATTGCGACGAGACCGACGACCCGCACTCACGCTTTCTCGAAGTGCTCGCCGAAGAGGCACGCAGCCGCGACATGGGCGCGCGGGTCACGGCCAGCCACACCACGGCGATGGGTTCTTACGACAACGCTTACTGCGCCAAACTGTTCCGCCTGCTCGGGCATTCCGGGATCAGCTTCGTCTCATGCCCGACCGAAAGCATTCACCTGCAGGGGCGCTTCGACAACTTCCCGAAACGCCGGGGCGTGACCCGGGTCAACGAGTTGCTTGAAGCCGGGATGAACGTGTGTTTCGGCCAGGACTCGATCGTCGATCCGTGGTATCCGCTGGGCAACGGCAACATCCTGCGCGTGCTTGAGGCCGGGTTGCACATCTGCCACATGCTCGGTTATCGCAACCTGCAGAACGCGCTGGACCTAGTGACTGACAACAGTGCCAAAGCCATGCACCTGGGCGAGCGTTACGGCCTGGAACAGGGGCGTCCGGCGAACCTGCTGATTCTGTCGGCGGACAGCGATTACGAAATGATTCGCAGCCAGGGCTTGCCGCTGTATTCGATTCGCGGCGGCAAGGTGCTGATGCAGCGGCAGATGTCGGTGGTGGCGTTCAGCAGCGGACAAATCTGAAACTGTTGTCAGGCTGATGGCCTCATCCACTGGCAAGCCAGCTCCCACAGTATTCAGCAGTGAACGCGTGATTTGTGTTCACCACACAACCCTGTGGGCGCTGGCTTGCCAGCGAAGGCGATTGCCGCTTCAGCCGATCAATCGCGCCGTACCAAACAACCTGACCCGCACCAATTCACCCTGCTCTTCTTCAAGCAACAGCGGCGCCGTTCCTCCCGGCATCACCACCTGCACTTCCCCACTCGACACCCAGCCCACCGCCCACGCCGCACACGCCACTGCGCTGGCGCTGGTGCCGGAAGACGCCGTCGGCCCTTCGCCACGCTCGAACACCCGGGCGACGATACGCTGCGCTGACTCAAGCACCGCCCATTGCAGATTGACGCCCGCCGGGCATGGCTGGCCGGCGCCGGTCGGCATCGCGTAGGCGATTCGGGTCAGACCTTCGGCCCATGGCGGTTCGCGCATTTGCGGGTTGCTCGGCAGATCGGCGACGTCGCTCAACAACGTCACACAATGCGGATTGCCAATGCGCACGAACTGACTGTGCTGCCACGCGGGATCGAGCTGGGCCAATGGTTCTACATGGCTCATTTCACGCCCGTTGAACTCACGACTTTCAATATTCTGCGCATCCACCGCCGACGGCCCAAAGACCGGTTGACCAAGGTCCAGCCAGAAGCCGCTGACACCTTCGATTTCAGCCGGTTTTACCGAGGTTTCCACAGCGTCCCCTTTGTCGTGATGCACCCGCAGCGACGCCCCTTCCGCCGGCATCAGTCCCTGCTCCAGCAACGACTGGGAAAAAATCGTCAGACCATTGCCACTGCGTTCGGCCAAGGTGCCGTCGGTGTTGACAATCAGCACGTCGAACGGCGGCGCTGACTGGAACGGGCCGATCAACAGACCATCGCTGCGGTGCGATTTGCTCCCCGCCGGACGCTGGCCCTCCGGCCAGTCGCAGCACAGCGCAATGGCTGCCTGACTCCAGGCCTGTCTCGACACAACACACTGCGCGGCACCGACCGGCAAATCGATCCCCGCCTCACGAAGTGCCTGGGGCGAAACTACCCCGTAGATATTGCCCCGCGCATCGTAGAACTGCGTCATCACCGGCCTCACTCACCTTGTCGAAGCCATCACTGTAAACCGCGATCCCCTGTAGGAGTGAGCCTGCTCGCGATAGCGCAGTATCAGGCGCCCTGGTCATTGCCTGAGCCACCGCCTTCGCGAGCAAGCCCGCTCCCACATTAAATGGCGGGCGCTCACAAAACTGCTGTCATGCGCAGATCACTGTGGGAGCGGGCTTGCTCGCGAATGCGGTGTGTCAGTCACTATATTCGTTGGCTGACACACCTCTATCGCGAGCAGACTCATCCCTACAGGTTAGGATGTCGACTGCACTTCCCCGAGACCTGCGATCGAACCTCGACGCGCGATCACTGTCATTCGGGGACGCGACGTTTTTTGCCAAGGATCGATATGACCAGCCTCAACCCCCAAGACACCTTCGTCCCCGGACGCCTGCAACAGATGTCGACGCGCATCGCCTTTTTCATCGCCGGCCTCGGGATTGCCGCGTGGGCGCCGCTGGTGCCGTACGCCAAAGCCCGCGCCGGGCTCGATGAAGGCACGCTGGGCCTGTTGCTGTTGTGCCTGGGAGTCGGCTCGATTCTGGCGATGCCGCTGGCGGGGATTCTCGCCACGCGCTTCGGCTGCCGCAAAGTCGCGACGGGCGGCACCCTGCTGATTTGCGCGGCACTGCCGTTGCTGGCAACGGTATCGTCGATACCGGCGCTGATCGCCACGCTGTTCATGTTCGGTGCCGGGTTGGGCACGGTGGATTCCACCGTCAACCTGCAAGCGGTGATCGTCGAACGGGCCAGCGGCAAGCACATGATGTCGGGGTTTCATGGCCTGTTCAGCCTCGGCGGGATTGTCGGCGCGGCCGGTGTCAGCGCCCTCCTCGGCCTCGGGCTGACGCCGCTGGCAGCGATGCTGGTGGTGGTGGCGGTGTTGATCGGCGCACTGTTCAAAGCGGTGCCGCACATGTTGCCCTACGGCAGTGAAAGTTCCGGCCCGGCATTCGCCATTCCCCACGGTATCGTGCTGTTCATCGGCGGAATGTGCTTCATCGTGTTCCTCACCGAAGGCGCGGCGCTGGACTGGAGCGCGGTGTTCCTCGCCCAGGAACGCGGGATCGACACAGCGTATGCGGGGCTCGGTTACGCAGCGTTTGCCCTGACCATGACGGCGGGACGTTTGATGGGTGACCGGATTGTCCGGCGTCTGGGCGCCACACGGGTGATTCTGTTTGGCGGGCTGTTGGCAGCGGCAGGCCTGTTTCTCGCAACCTTCGCCCCGAGCTGGGAAGCCGCGCTGCTGGGTTATGCGCTGGTCGGCGCCGGCTGTTCGAACATTGTGCCGGTGCTGTACACGGCGGTGGGCAAGCAGACGGTGATGCCGGAAAGCATCGCGGTGCCGGCGATCACCACACTGGGTTATGCGGGGATTCTGGCGGGGCCGGCGGTGATCGGCTTTGTCGCGCATGCCAGCAGTTTGAGTTTTGCTTTCGGGTTGATGGCGCTGCTGTTGCTGGCCGTGGCCATTGGCGGCAAAGTCCTCAAGGTCTGAACACCCATCATTGTGGCGAGGGAGCTTGCTCCCGCCGGGTTGCGAAGCGACCCCAAAAAATCGGGCCTGCTGCGCAGTCCAGCGGGAGCAAGCTCCCTCGCCACAGGGTCAGGCGTCATTAGAAACCGACGCTGGCCTGCACAAAGAACGTCCGTGGCGCCCCCACATACATCCCCGAATTGTTGTCGCTGGAGCGGGTGAAATACTGCTTGTCGAAGACATTTTTCACCCCGGCGCCAAGCTTCAGGTTCGACACCTGCGGCCCGAAGTCATACCCGCCGCGCACGTTCCAGGTCACGTACCCCGGGATGTCGCCGTACTGCCCGTCAGCCGTGCCTTCGGTGATGTAGTTGCCGTTGAAGCTGCCATCGGCGTTGACCCCGGTGCCCGGCGAGCGCTGTTTCGATTGGGCGAAACCGTCGATGTTGTAGGTCCAGCGATTGATGTCGTAACGCAAGCCCACGGTCGCCACCTGCCGCGAATAGAACGGCAGATCACGGCCCTTGAAGCCCGGAATCTCGCCTTCGTAGGTGGCGCGGGTGTAGGTGAATCCGGCGTTGGCGGTCAGACCGTCGAGACGCGGGTCGAGCGCTGCCATGTCGTAATGCACCGACGCCTCGATACCCTGGTGCTTGGTCGCACCGAGGTTGGTCCAGCCGACATCGTTGCTGATGTATTGCAGCTCGTCATCGAAGTCGATGTAGAACAGCGTCACTTCCCCGCCCCACACGTCATCGTTGTAGCGCGTACCGATCTCGTAGGACTTGGCTTTTTCCGGCTCCAGACCGTTGGCGGTCTGGTCACCCGAGCCGCCCTGGCCGAGCTGGAAATACTGCAGGCTGCCGAACGAGGTTTCGTAGTTGGCGAACAGTTTCCACGCGTCCGACAGGTGATACATCACGCTCAGCGCCGGCAGCGGTTCGTTGCTTTCGATGCTGCGGTTTTTCTCCGGAACGCGCTTACCCGAGGTGTCGAGTACGGCGCGGTCGTGCCAGTCGGTGCTGATGTGCTCGAAGCGAATGCCCGGGGTGATGGTCCAGTTGCCGACGTCGATCTTGTTGTCGACATACACCGAGTTGGCCTCGGTGCCACCGGTGCGGTCCTGGAACACATGGCCGTCGGACGTCGGGGTGACCACCGGCTGATTGTTGACCAGCGCCAGACGGCTCGACTGTTCGTGCATCGCCTCTTTCAGGTAGCGATAACCGACGCTGACTTCTTGAGTGGTCGGGCCGACATCAAACACCCGCGACACCCGCGGCTCGACACCGAGGGTGTAGTAGGAACGCGGGTACGAGCTGAGGGTTTTCTGGTCGCGGGCGGCGATGGTGCTGCCGCGAAAGCTGTCAGTGTAGTAGGTGAGAATTTCTGCCTGGGTGCGCTCGTCGATCTGGCGAATCCACTTGAACGACACGTCCTTGCGCCGCCCGCTGAAATTGTCGTAATCGCGCACCGAGTCGTACGGCTTGTCGTCGTACTGCTTTTGCGTCAGACCGCCGGGCATGTCGGCACTGGCGTCGTAGTAATGGAAGTTGAGGCTGAAATCGTCCTGATCGGTCGGCGCCCAATGGGTCTTGAGCAGCACGTCGTCGATGTCGTTGTCGTTGTTGCGCTCGCGGTAACCGTTGCCGTTGACCCCGGAATACAACAGCGCCACGCCCATGCCGTTGTCGGCAGTGCCGCCGAGGAACGCCGTGTCGATGTGCTTCCAGCCGCCGTAACGGGTGGTCTCCAGCGTGGTGCCGATTTCCCCGGTGGCTTTTTCCGGAATGGCGCGGGTGACGAAGTTGATCACCCCGCCGACGTTTTGCGGGCCGTAACGCACGGAACCGGCGCCGCGTACCACGTCGATGCTGTCGAGGTTGCCCGAGGAGATCGGCGCCATCGACAGTTGTGGCTGTCCGTACGGTGCGAATGCGGCCGGCACACCGTCGATCAGCACCGTGGAGCGTGGCGACAGGCGCGAAGTCAGGCCACGCACGCCGACGTTCAGCGCGATGTCGCTGCCGCCGGTGCCGTTGGAGTCCTGCACCTGCACACCGGGCACGCGCTTGAGCACGTCACTGACGTTCATCGCGCCCTGCTCGACCATGGCTTCGCGGCGGATCACCGTGCGTGCGCCCGGGTGGTTCTGCACCACGGCGGCATCGGCGTCGCCGAGCCAATCGCCGACCACTTTGATGTCGGTCACGCCCAGTTCCAGCGGGCCATTGCTGGCGGCAGTTGCGGCCGGCGACAGGGTCACCGAGCCTTCGTTGATCTGATAATCCAGACCGCTGCCCTGCAACAATTGGCGCAACGCCTGCTCGGGAGAAATGTCGCCATCGACCGCCGGAGCCTGTTTGCCGGCGACCAGATCCGGACTGAAAAACACCTGCAGCGAGGTTTGCTGGCCCAGCTCGCTCAGGGCCTGGCCCAACGGCTGGGCGCGGATGTGAATGGCTTCAGCGGCGAAGGCCAGCGGCACGGCGGCGTTGACCGCCAACGCCAGGGCCAGCGGTAACCAGGGGGATTTTTTGTTGTTGGCTGAGGTGTTTTTCACGTCGAACGTAGTCCTGTGGATCGCAAGAGTGCGCGTCTGTTAATGCAAACCAGTTGCAGTTGAACAGGAAGACGATGAACTCAAAAAAAACCTGAATTTTATTTTGAAATTATTTCCTGACTGCCATCGGCCAGGGTGCGAACGGCCACCGGCAGGATGTTTGGCAGGGCCCTGAGCAAGGCGTCGGTGTTGTCGGATTTGAACACGCTGGTCAGGCGCAGACTGGCCACGGCCGGGTTGCTGACCGTCAGTGGCTTGTCGCGATAACGCGAAACTTCCGCCGCCACTTCGCTGAGGCTGGCGTTGTTGAATACCAGTTTGCCGCCGCGCCACGCCGTCAATTCGGCGGGATTGACCGCATACGCGGCAGCGACTTTGCCCTCGGCATCGACATGGGTGCCGAGGCCTGCGGTCAGGTTGATAAATTGATTGTCCGCTGCATTGCGCCCCTGCACCTTGACCGTGCCCTGCTCCACCGCGACCCGGGTTTGCGTCACATCGCGGCGCACATCGAAACGCGTGCCGGTGACCGTGACCTTGCCACTGCCGGCCTCGACCACGAACGGGCGCGCGGTGTCGTGCTGAACGCTGAACATCGCCTCGCCCTCACTCAACTCGATCAGCCGCCGATCCTTCTCATAATGCACTTGCAGACGGCTGCGACTGTTCAGGTCGATCACCGATCCGTCCGGCAGCGCCACATGCTTGCGCTCACCCAACGCCGTCGCGAACTCGGCGCTATAACCATCGGGGTGATTCAGACCGCTGAACAAACCGAGGCCGAGCGCCACCGCCAGTACACTGGCCGCCACGGCATAGCGCACCAGCGGACGACGTTCGCGACGGCTCGGCGGGGTTTCAACGAGGGCCTTGAGGCGCGGCGCCGGCAGCAGATCCGCCGCCGTCCACAAGCCTTGCAGCAACTGGAATTCGTCACGGTGTTGCGGATGCTGGTTCAGCCAGGCGTCGAAGCGCTGCTGTTCGTCGGCACTGATCAGCGGTTCCTGCAAACGCACAAACCAGCGTGCTGCCTCGTCACGCACCGTTGTTTGCCCGCACGCGCAATCACGGGTATCCATCATGGAATGTCCTGTCGGGCTGGGGATGAAAAGCGGCGGCCGCTCATGACTGCATGCCGTCGAGGCGATCGCGCAAGTGGCGCAGGGTGCGGATCATATACTTTTCGACCATATTTCTGGACAGCCCCAGGCGTTCGGCGATTTCCGCCTGGGTCAGCCCTTCGATCTTCTGCCAGACGAAAATCTTCCGGCAGTTGAGCGGCAGTTCCTGCAGCGCCCGTTCGATGGAGTCGGCCAACTGGATCGCCTGCATGTAATGCTCCGGGTCGCCGGTGGACGACACACTGTGATCGATCGCCTGCGACTCCATGGCTTCCCGCCGATCCTCACGCCGATAACCGTCGACCGCGATGTTGCGTGCGGTCTGGTGCAAATACGCCCGTGGCTGCTGCACCGCTGCCGAATCGGATTCGAGCACCCGCACAAAGGTGTCATGCGCCAAGTCCTCGGCCTGCGCGCGATTGCGCAGACGCCGGGTCCAGGTGCCGATCAACTCTTCGTAATGCTCGAAAAAGCCGGGTCTGCGGGGCAGCATGGGGTTCATGACAGCGTGCGGTGGAAAGGGGCGTGAATAGTAATGCTTCCTATTAAGCCCGGCAATTCATTCCTTGGAAACCCTCCATTCAAGGGCAATCGTCAGTAAAACCGCGCCTTCCCCCACCTATTGTGTAAAATGCCGCCCGGGTGCCACCGCAACAACGCGGCAGGGCAGGTTTAATTCAGCGCAGGTCGGGCCGCCGCGCGGAGTTGCCGTGCCTATGAGCCACGATCCGTCACGCCTGCATGCTGCCCCTGCCCGCCACGATTCGCCGTCTGCCCTGGCCTTTCTCTCCCGATTTTTCGCCGCCGAGTCTGCCGGTGGTCTGATCCTGATGGCCGCGGCCCTCGCCGCACTGTTGGTCGCCAACTCGCCGTGGGCGGCCACGTATTTCTCGACTCTGCACATCAAAGTCGCCGGCTTGTCGATCGAGCATTGGGTGAACGATGGCCTGATGGCGATCTTCTTCATGCTGGTGGGCCTGGAGATCAAGCGCGAAATGCTCGCCGGGCAGTTGTCGAGCTGGGGTCAGCGTGCGCTGCCGGGCTTCGCCGCGCTGGGCGGGATGCTGGTCCCGGCGCTGATCTACGTCGCGATCAACTGGGGCAATCCGCAGACCCTCAGCGGTTGGGCGATTCCCGCCGCCACCGACATTGCTTTCGCCTTGGGCGTGCTGTCGCTGCTGGGCAAACGGGTGCCTGTGTCGCTGAAAATCTTCCTCTCCGCGCTGGCCATTCTTGATGACCTGGGCGCGGTGGTGATCATTGCGATTTTCTACACCAGCGGCCTGTCGGTGAGCATGCTGCTGGCCTCGTTGGCGGTGATTGCACTGCTGGTGATCCTCAACCGCTGCGGTGTCAGAAAGCTTTGGCCGTACCTGATCGCCGGCGCCTTCCTGTGGTTCTTCATGCTGCAATCGGGGATCCACGCGACCCTTGCAGGGGTGATTCTGGCCCTGTGCATTCCGCTGGGTAATCCGGAAGACGAGCACAACTCGCCACTGCTGTACCTCGAAGAAAAAATGCACCCGTGGGTGGCGTTCGCCGTGGTGCCGATTTTCGGCTTCGCCAACGCGGGCGTGTCATTGGCCGGCATTTCTCCGAGCAACCTGCTTGAGCCGGTACCACTGGGCGTGGCGCTCGGGCTGCTGTTCGGCAAACAGATCGGCATCCTCGGCCTCGGCGCCCTGGCGATTCGCAGTGGTCTGGCGCAGCTGCCGCAAGGCGCGAGCTGGCTGCAGCTGTACGGCGTCGCCCTGCTCTGCGGGATCGGCTTCACCATGAGCCTGTTTATCGGCGCACTGGCGTTCCCGGGCGCAGCGCACCTGGTCGATTCGGTGAAGGTGGGTGTGTTGCTGGGTTCGATTTTGTCCGCGCTGTTGGCGGTGGTCGTGCTGATGAGCGCTGGCAAGGCGAAGGCTTCGAACTGACCGCCGGATCTGGTCGAGACAGAAACCAATGTGGGAGCGGGCTTGCTCGCGAAGGCGTCAATTCAGTCAGCTAATTTGTCGACTGAATTGACGCCTTCGCGAGCAAGCCCGCTCCCACAGTTTTTACAGCGGTGATGCTTAGCCTTTTTCGTCGATCCCGGCCTGCAGGGTCTGGCTGTCCAGATTGCCGCTCAGGGTCACCGGACCGACTTTCAGATTGCCGTTATCGAACGTCACCTTCGGTGCGTTCTCCTCGGTTTTCTGCGGCAGGTCCAGTCCGGCTTTCACCCCGTACTCACGACTGACCAGATCGCTGCCAACGACCTTCGAACCGCCCACATCCACTTTCCCCTCGCTCGCCGATATCCGCGCGCCGGTCAGCTGTGTCGCGCCGCCCACCGCGAGGTTTACGCCTTGGCTGCCACTGATGCCGGAGGCCTGCGCCACGCTGTCCTTGTGGGTGTATTCGCCCTGCGCTTTCAGCGTTGGTTTGTAGTCAGTGCCGGCGAGTTTTTCCTTGTCGTCCGGTGGATTTTTCTTCGCGGTCAGGCCCAGATCGACATCGACCTTGGCTTGCGTCTTCGAGTCCTCACGGCTTTCGACGGTCAGGTCACCGGCAATCTTGCCGCTGACATTTTTCGCGTCGATCCGCGCGCCCGACAGCCGTGCATCACCTGCGCTGTTGAGCACCACGCTGTCAGCCTTGATCTGGCTGTTCTGCTGTGTGGTGCCTTGTAGGTAGTCGACGCCAATCTTGGCCCCGGCATTGAAGCCGTGATCGCTGCTGGCCTTTTCATCGGCTGCGGTCGGGGTCTTGCTGCTGAGGTTGCCACCGGCATTCAGCGCAACGTTCCAGTTGTTGCGGCTCTCGGTGGACTGCGCCGACTCCTGAACCAAACCGCCCTTCTGCGCATCGATGCTGACGTTCGGCGCGCTGACTCGCGTGCCTTGCAGGTGCACCGCGTCACCGCCCAAGGCGATTTGGCTCTGGCTGTTGAGCTGGCCACCGGTCAGGGTTTGCGAGCTTTCGTTGATGCGGCCGATGTTGAAGTTGCCGCTCAGATTACCGCCCTGATCGCGGCTCTTCTCGCTGCTGGATTTGCTGCCGCCGCCCTTCAAGCCGCCGCCGAGATTGCTGCCAGTCGCGGTGTGGGTATCAACGGCCGCTTGCAGATCGAGTTTGCCGTCAGCGTGCAGCTCAATGCCGCCGGCGCTGTCGATCCTGGTGCCTTGCTGAACCTGATTGCCACCGCTGCTCAGTTGCACCGGGCCGTTGCCGCTGATGCTCGCCACGTGAGCCTGCGTGTCAGAGGTCTGCTTGCCGGTGTGGTCGAGCTGGAAGCCAGCGCCGAGGTCTACGTTGGTGCCGTCGGTGCCCGGCAAGGTGCCGACCGTCAGCGAGCCGTTGCCGCGCAGGCTGGAGTCGCTGCTGCTCTGGCGGTCATTGGCCTGATTCAGCGCCAGATCGCCGCCGGTCTTGATGCTTACACCGCCCTGCCCGCCGTCGAAACGGCTGCCGGCGAACTGCGCATCACCGCCCACCTTGATGTTCAGGCCTTGGCTGCCGGCAAAACCGCCGACCACTGCGGTGCTGCTGTCCTTGCTGCTGTAGCTGTTGCCACCCTCACCGCTGCCTGCGACGTTCACGTCCTCGCCGGTCTTGGTGTAGACCCGCACGTCGACCTTGGCATCCACTGAATTATCGGTGCTGCTGTGGGTGTTGCTCGCTGCATCGGCGACCAGTTTATCGGCGCTAATGTTGACCTTGCCGTTGCTCGCACTGTACTGGGTGCCCTGGTCGCGCAGGGTGCCGGCGGTTTTTACCTCGACACTGCCGCCGTCGAAACGGCTGACCACCGCGTTGCTGTTCTGCTCGGTCTTGTCGGTGCTGCCGTGACCGATCGCCACGTCGATACCGACGTTCGGCTGGCCGAGATTACTCAGGGCTTCCTTGTCCGGCACCTTGCCGTTGAGCACATCCTTGACCGCACCGGCAATCGGGCGGGCGATGTCCTTGTATTCAACGTTGGCGCCGATGTCCGCCGACCAGTTGCTCTGGTTGTGCGTGCTGCTTTCGGTGTTGCTCGCCGCGCGGTTGTCGATCTCGTTGGCCGCGACGTTCAGGCCGTTGCCAGCCTTGACCTGCGCGCCTTCGGTCAGCAGTTTGTCGGCGTTGATGTTCAGGCTGCCGCTGCTTTGCACGTGGGTGGTTTGCGCGGTGGTTTTGCTGCTGCTGTCTTGCGTGGTGCTGTGGGCAAAATCGACGCCACTGCCGGCGCGGTCGAGGCCGCCGGTGTAGTAGAAACCGCCGCCGGTGCTGGAGGTGTCGGTCGAAGTTTTGTGGCTGTCCTGTTCGGCCAGCAACGACACATTCTTGCCACTCAGCGTGGTATCGCCAGCAGTGGATTTGACTTCACCGCCCTTGATCGTCAGATCGCCGCCGGCCTTCACCTGCACGCTTCCGCCGCTGAGGCTCGAGCCTTGCTGGTTGACGTCGTTACGGGTGACGGTCTGCTGCTTGTCTTCGTAGTGCACCCCGGCGCGATATTGCTCCGGCGTTTGCTCTTTGGCGTAGGCATCGAAGCCTCGGGTCTCGGTGGTCGAACTGCTGTCGTGGCTGTTCTGCGTGGAATGCACGTTCACATCCCCCGCAGCATCCGCCGTCAGCGCGCCGCCGGCCTTGACCGTGGAACCGGCGACTTCGATGTCCTTGGCGCTCTTGAGCTTGAGGTTGCTGTCGGAGACCAGCTCGCTGCGCACCGTGGTGCTGTCCTTGGCGTTCTGCCGCGACTCGTCCTTGGTGATGCCGAAGAACTTGCTGTCCTTGTCGTGGTTGTTGCTGTGCGAGGTGTCCTGCACGCCGTCGATCACCAGCGAACCCTGATCGCTGATCACGCTGGCCTCGGTTCCGCCACGGACCTGGCTGCCGCTGATGCGTACATCGTCGGCCTTGACGATCAGTTTACCGGCGGCGTTGATTTTGCTGCCCTGATGCTGAGTCTGGCCCTTGTCGGCGTCACCGGTCTTGCCGAAGAAACCACCGCCGACCAGGTCGCCAGAATAACTGTTGTTATTGCTGCGGTTGGTGCGGGTGGCCGTGGTGACCTCCACCTGTTTTCCCGTCAGTTTCACATCGCCGGCGCTGTTCAGTTCGGCACCTTCGGCGCGCAGCAACGCGGCGGTTTGCAGAGCGATATTGCCGCCCTTCAACTGACTGCCGATGCTGCGCTGTTCTTCGCTGCTGTTGTTCCAGTCAGCCTTCCACAGATGCTTGCGATGGTTGCCCTGATCGGTCTGGGTGTGGCTTTCGGTGGCCGCGGTCAGGCGCAGATCGCCGCCGCTTTGCACATCGAGATTTTTCGCCGCTTCAACTTTGGCGGCTTTGAGTTCGGTGTCTTTGCCGGAGGTCAGCCTGGCGTCGCGGCTGGCGACGATCTGGCTGCCGTGCTGGCGAGTTTCACTGTCGGTCTGGGTCCGGTCGTAGGTTTCCCAAGTGATGCCGATGGTGCTGTTGCTCCAGTTCTCGCGTTTTTCCTGAAGCTTGCGGCTTTCGACGGTGCTCAGGGTCAGGTTGCGCTTGGCATTGACGCTGACGTCGCGACCACTGACATCGGTGGCGGCCAGCGTCAGGTCGTTGCCGCTGTGCAGGCCGACATCACCCTGACTGCTGCGAATGCCGGCACGGGTCACTTCGAGGCTGTTGGGGATGGCTTCACCGCTGACGCTGAGGTCGCCGGCGGAACGAATCTGCACGCCGTCACGCCCAGCCACTTGCACCGCCCCCACACGCACGCCCGCGCCTTCGGCGGTGCTGACGATATTGATGCGCCCGGCCTGCATCGCGCCGAACAGGCTGGCGTCGATGCGTTGATCCTGAGTGTTGCCCGCCGGGTCCACGGCTTTGACCTGACCGCTGGCGTAATCCACCTGATTGCGCCCGACCGTAAGGTTCAGTTGATCGCGGGCGTCGATGCGGCCCTGGCTGTCGATGCGCGGGGCGATCAGGTTGACCGAACCTTCGGCGTTACGCAGGCCGCCACTGTGGATCTGCAACTGTCCGCTGGCATCGCGGGTGCTCAGGGCTTGCAGCTTGCCATCGTTCAATTCCGGACGCCCGACCAGCAGACTGGCGTTCGGCGTATTGATGAAACTGCCGCCGTTCACCGAAATGCCGTTGGGGTTGGCCAGCACATAATCGGCTGCACGGCCGAAGATTTCTTGAGCGCCGTTGATGGCCGAAGGGTTGCGGCTGATCACCTCGTTGAGGATCACGCTCGCCGCCTGGCCCTGCAGTTGCGGGTTGGCCGCCAGTTGCCCGGCGAGCTGCGATTGCCCGGCCTGCAAGGCGTTGTTCAGCACCAGGCCCTGACGGTCGACGTTGTAGTCGAGGAACTGGTTGTGCGACAGGCCCGAGCCGTTGGGCGCGACGATATTGACGATGGGCACGCCGCCCTGCGTCTGCAATTGCGCGGTGCCGCCGGGGCCGGGAGCGACCACCACACCGCCGGCGATGGCGCTGGGCAGGTGCACGGCGAAGAACAGGCTGGCGATCGCCCAGCGCAATTTGCCCCGAGGAGAAAGATGGAATGCAAAGGTGTGTGCTGGCATAAAAACGTCTCCATGTAAGTACGGCATCACGGCGCGCGATTTGGTCTTGGCCGTGGCTGTCGCGCTCAGATCCGACGGCTGTTTGTTCACTGCTTGATGAGTCTCGGTAGTGCTCATATCTGCAACCCCACGCGCATCAGCCAGGTCTCCGGCTCGTGCTGCAAACCGTTGGGGGTGTTGAGGGCGCGTTGGTAATCGACGTCCACTTGCAGATTCTTCCAGCCCAGATTCAGCCCGACGCTGGCGCCGCTCAGGCGTTGGCCCTGGGCGCCGTGGTCAGCCTTGAGCCAGCCGTTGTCCAGGCCCACGCGCGGGGTGAACTGCACTGGCCAATCACTGCGCAGCGGCAGGCGCAGGGTGTTGCGCCAGATCGCGCCGCTGGCGCCGGAAGCGCTGCTGACCCGATAGCCGCGCACCGCCGAATCATCGGTGCCGAGCAACTGTTCGATAGCCGGTAAGGGGTCGGGGCTGTATTGCAGATTGAGCTGGCTTTGCCACTGCCACGCTTGCGCGCCGAACTGACCGTTGCGCCATTGACTGAGGCCGGCGCGGTACTTGCGAAACTGCGCTTTGGGCAGGTTGCTGACTGCATGATTGGCGTCGTCATCGGCGCCCAGCCAGCGCAAGCCTTGTGAGTAGCTGAAGTCGAGATTCCACACCGCACGGTCGAGCCAGAACAGGTTGAGTCCGGCTTCGGCCACGGTCAGGGTCGGGCTTTGAATGCCCAGGCGGACATCTTCCAGATAGCTGTCGACGTCCTTGTGCGCCAACTGCAGATTGGCGCTGAGCTGGCGGCTCTGGTCGCGCCATAACACGCGGTCGGCGCGCAGGCTCAGTTGATCGGTGATGCCGGTGCTGTACAAGGTCGCGCTGGGCAGTTTGAACGGCGCGCGGTATTCGGCGTGGCTGGCGAACGCGCTGTAGGTCCAGTAGCCGTAGGGAATCGCGTAATACAGGCTGGCGTTACGACTGTAGCGGTCGCCCTGATTCAACGTGTCGCTGGCGCTGAGGCTTAACAGATCGTTGAGTTGCAACGGGCTGTCGAAGCTCAGGCTGACGGTATCGCGGTCACGCCCGGTGCTGGCGCTGCCAAGGTTGTCCATGCCCAGGCCCAACGCCCAGCGCGACTGCCCGGAGGTGCGCGAGCGCAGGATGATGCGCGAGGCACCCGGTTGGCTACCGGGGGCGATGTCGGCGGTCAGGTCGATCGAACGCAAGCGGTTCAGTTGATCCAGGCCCTGCTCCAGATCGCGCAGGTTCAGCGGCTGGCCGAGCATATGCGGGAACGCGCCGCCCAGCGAAACGGGCAGGCTCTGATCGGCGAGCTCGATGGACTCGATGTAGCCCTCGTCGATCATGATGTCCAGCGACTGCCCCGCCGCCGGCGCGCTCAGCAAGTACGGGCGGCTGGCGATGTAGCCCTGCTCGACGTAGATCGCGGTGATGGTCGCCAGCAGATGGTTGATCTGGCCGACGCCCATGCACGGCGCCAGCAGCGGTTTGATCCGCGCGTTGAGTTTGTCGCTGTCGATCAGCGTAACGCCGCCAATGCGCGTACCGCTCAGCGGCCAGCAGCGTTCATCGGGGGTGACGGTTTGCGGGATGCCCGGCGTGGCCGGTGCCGGACCGAACGCACCGCGCTCCAGTTGGCGCTTGCGTTGTTCCATCTGCAGTTGTTGCAGATCGCGCTGTTGCTGTTGCTGCTGGCGCAGCACTTCCTGGCCCGGCGCAACAGGGTCAGCCGCTTGAATCGAGGAAGCACACACACTCAAAACAAAGGCCGACAACAACGGGCAAAGCGTGGAACGACGACGGAAAACAGCGCAAAGCGAATACGGCACGCAACATCCTTGCAATCATAAAATGGCGTAATGCCACCCCATCAATGCGAGTGATAGTCAGAGCCTTCCTACACAAATGCAAGACGCTTCCTACAGTGCTTACATTTCTTAAACAATTGATTTTGCTGCGCTCACCGCCAGCAAAGGCGCAAGGCATAAGGGTTTCCCCGAGAGCGGATATCGAGTTCTCCAGCGCCCGACCCACTTCCCCGTCGGAACTGTTTAGCGGAACCGCTCCAAAACCTGAGTCGCAAACAGGCAACTGACGACCGGCACAAAAACTCAATTGCCACAAAATATTACTTGCGTCATATTACGACCGTAATAACGATCCTCTTCCACAGGTATTACGCCATGACCAGCATGCCCAACCTTGAGCCCGAGCTGTCTATTCCGGTCACCCCTGCCAAGCCGCCACTGCGCAAACGTCTGCTGCTGACCGGTGCCGGGCTGATCGCGCTGGTGGTGGTCGGCGTGTACGCCGCTCACTGGTGGGGCACCGGGCGCTTTCTGGAGGAGACCGACGATGCCTACATCGGTGGCGACGTCACGGTGATCGGGCCGAAAGTCGCCGGGTACATCGAAGAAGTGCTGGTCAGTGACAACCAGCCAGTGAAGGCCGGTGACGTGCTGATCCGCCTCGACGCACGTGACTACCGCGCCAACCTCGCCAAAGCCGAGGGCGCGGTTGCCGCCGAGGAGGCGCTGCTGGCCAACCTCGACGCTACCGAACAATTGCAGCAAGCCGTGATCGGCCAGGCCCGTGCCGGCATCGATGCTGCCGGTGCCGAAACGGCTCGCTCGCGGGACGACAATGCGCGCTACAAACGCTTGGTAAGCACCAATGCCGTCTCGGTGGAAAGCGCCCAACGCGCCGACGCCACCTTCAAGACCGCCCAGGCCCTAAGTGCCCGCGCCCAGGCCGAACTGCTCGCCGCACAACGCCAACTGGCAGTGATCGACACCCAGAAACAACAGGCCCGCGCCGCCCTGCAACAAGCCCGGGCCGAGCGTGATCTGGCGCAACTGAACCTCGGCTACACCGAGCTGCGCGCGCCGGTCGACGGCGTGATCGGCAACCGTCGCGCGAGGGTCGGCGCATACGCCCAGGCCGGTTCGCAACAGTTGTCGGTAGTGCCGGCCAGCGGTCTGTGGGTCGATGCCAATTTCAAGGAGGACCAGTTGGCGCGGATGAAACCCGGGCAACGGGTGAGCATCCGCGCCGATGTGCTCTCCGGCCAGGAATTCCATGGCCGCCTCGACAGCCTCGCTCCCGCCACCGGCTCGCAATTCAGCGTGCTGCCGCCGGAGAACGCCACCGGCAACTTCACCAAAATCGTCCAGCGGGTGCCGGTGCGGATCCTCCTCGATCCGGCCGACGGTGTGCTCGGTCATCTGCGGCCGGGGCTGTCGGTGACCGCTGAAGTCGACACCCGTGCGCAAGCCGAAACCAGCGCCGTGGCCGTCGCGCCATGAGTACCGCCCTCTCCGCCCCGGCGCAACCGTTCAACGCCGCCGACATGGCCACCGCGACCAAAGTGTTCGCCTTCGCCACGATGTGCATCGGCATGTTCATTGCGCTGCTGGACATCCAGATCGTCTCGGCGTCGCTGCGTGATATCGGCGGCGGACTCTCGGCCGGCACCGACGAAACCGCGTGGGTGCAGACCAGTTACCTGATCGCTGAAATCATCGTGATTCCACTGTCCGGCTGGCTGTCGCGGGTGTTCTCCACGCGCTGGCTGTTCTGCGCCTCGGCGGTCGGCTTCACCCTGGCCAGCCTGCTCTGCGGCGTGGCCTGGAACATCCAGAGCATGATCGCCTTTCGTGCGCTGCAAGGTTTTCTCGGCGGTTCGATGATTCCGCTGGTGTTCACCACCGCGTTCTTTTTCTTCACCGGCAAACAACGGGTGATCGCCGCCGCGACCATCGGTGCGGTGGCTTCGCTGGCGCCGACCTTGGGGCCGGTGATCGGCGGCTGGATCACCGACATTTCCTCATGGCACTGGCTGTTCTATATCAACCTGGTGCCGGGAATTTTCGTCGCCGTGGCCGTGCCGATGCTGGTGAAGATCGACCAGCCGGAACTGGCGCTGCTCAAGGGCGCGGACTACCTGAGCATGGTGTTTCTCGCACTGTTTCTCGGCTGCCTGGAATACACCCTCGAAGAAGGCCCGCGCTGGAACTGGTTCAGTGACAGCACCATCCTGACCACCGCGTGGATCAGCGGTCTGGCGGGTCTGGCCTTTATCGGGCGCACCTTGCACGTGGCCAATCCGATCGTCGATCTGCGTGCACTCAAGGATCGCAATTTTGCCCTGGGCTGCTTCTTTTCCTTTGTCACCGGGATCGGCCTGTTCGCGACGATTTACCTGACCCCGCTGTTTCTCGGACGGGTACGCGGCTACAGCGCGCTGGACATTGGTCTGGCGGTTTTTTCCACCGGGGTGTTCCAGATCATGGCGATTCCGCTGTACGCCTTTCTCGCCAATCGCATGGATCTGCGCTGGATCATGATGATCGGCCTGGGGTTGTTTGCGTTGTCGATGTGGGAATTCAGTCCGGTCACCCACGACTGGGGCGCGGGCGAATTGATGCTGCCGCAAGCGCTGCGCGGAATCGCCCAGCAATTGGCGGTGCCACCGGCGGTGACGCTGACTTTGGGCGGGTTGGCCCCGGCACGCTTGAAGCACGCTTCGGGGCTGTTCAACCTGATGCGCAACCTGGGCGGCGCCATCGGCATTGCGGCGTGCGCGACCATTCTCAATGACCGCACCAACCTGCACTTCACCCGCCTGGCCGAGCATCTGAACAGCAGCAACGAGGCGCTGAATCAGTGGTTGTCGCAGGTCGGTGGCAACCTGGCGACGCTGGGTCAGAGCGGTGATGTCGGCGTCACCGCCGGCCTGCATCAGCTGTGGCTGCTGACCTACCGCGAGGCGCAGACCCAGACCTACGGCGACACCTTTTTGATGATCATGTTGTGCTTCATCATCGCCACGGCGATGGTGCCCTTGATGCGCAAGGTGCAACCACCGGCCGCGCCGAGTGCGGATGCGCATTGATCACGGTTTCCGAAACGCCCCTCCCCCTGTAGGAGCTGCCGCAGGCTGCGATCTTTTGACTTTGATTTTTTAAAAACCAGATCAAAAGATCGCAGCCTCGTTTCACTCGACAGCTCCTACAGGGGCATGTGTTGCGGCTTAGAGCTGTGGGGTTTTACGGAACCCCACCGCCAGACGGTTCCAGCTGTTGATGGTGCTGATCGCCACGCTCAGATCGACCATTTCCTTGGGTGTGAAATGCGCTGCGACGATGTCGTAGTCTTCGTCCGGGGCGTGGGTCAGGCTCAGTTGGGTCAGCGACTCGGTCCACAGCAGCGCCGCACGTTCGCGGTCGGTGAAGAATGGCGCTTCACGCCACGCGGTCACGGCGAACAGACGGCGCGGAGTCTCGCCGCCCTTGATCGCGTCGGCGGTGTGCATGTCGATGCAGAATGCGCAGCCGTTGATCTGCGAAGCGCGCAGCTTGACCAGTTCGACCAGGGTCTTTTCCAGCGGCAGTTTCGAGACGGCGGTTTCCAGGGCGATCATCGCTTTCAGAGCGTCTGGGGAGGCGGTGTAGAAATCGGTACGAGCTTTCATGATGGAGTTTCCGGGGCCAGTGAATGTGTGACTAAGGTAGTCCCGCCACTGCCCCGGACAAATAGCCAATCTCCCGGAAGACGAGTAGACCACCGCGTCACACGCGATTACGCAACCAGTGCAGGAACCCGGTTTTCGCCACCACGGTCGGCACGTCCTGTGTCAGGGTCTGGGCCTTGTGCAGGCGATAATCGAGCAAAGCCTTCATGGCTTCGTTGATGTCGTGGCGCGCATCCAGGCACGGCTTCAGGTAGGTCTTCTCGATGCGGTACAGCGCACAGAAGGTTTTCGCCGCGAAGGTCGCCGGCACCGAGGAATCGGAGAGGATGCCGGCCTCGCCGATCACCTCCCCCGGCCCCATGCGCCCGGATTCGAACGGCGTGCCATGGCGGGTCAAGGTCACGCTGACCACGCCGGATTCGATGATGAACAAATGATCACTGACCTCCCCGGCATCGAGAATCGTCTCCCCGGCGCGGAAAGTCTGCAGGGTCATGTTCTGGCTGAAGGTGTCTTTCTCTTCCTGGCGCAGGGTGGAGAAAATCGGCGAACTGTCGAGCAGCGCCCGTGGCCGTGAGAGGTTGCCGGCGACGATCGGTTCGACACTCGACAACAGATTGACCCCGGACGCCTGCAAGTGTCGGTAAGCCAGATCGAACAGCTGATTGCGCACCGAGCGCTTCTGATCCATCGACGAGACGAAACCGCTGATCTCATATTCCGCACCGGCGCTGCTGGAGCTTTTCAGTGCGACGCTCGGCGAAGGATTGTCGAGCAGCGGACGGCAACCCTGCATTGCCCGTTCCAGCGCGTCGATCACCGTGTTGGGGCGAGCGTGCGGGCTGACCTGGACGCTGACGGCCACCCCGAACATGTTGCTCGGTCGGCTGAAGTTGATGATCTTGGCCTTGGCCGCCAGCGAGTTGGGAATCACTGCCATGCTGCCCTGACTGGTTTGCAGACGCGTGGCGCGCCAGTCGATATCGACGACCCGGCCTTCGGTGCCGTCGATGGAGATCCAGTCATCGATCTGATAGGGCTTGGTGGTGTTGAGCACGATCCCGGAGAACACGTCGCTCAAGGTGCTCTGCAACGCCAGACCGACAATGATCGCCAAGGCCCCGGACGTCGCCAGCACACCTTTGACCGGCAGATCCAGCACATAGGCCAGCGCGGCGATAATCGCGATCAGGAAAATCACCGCACCGAGCAGATCCTGCAACAGTCGCCCGGTGTGGCCGACCCGCTGCATCATCACCGCGCCGATCAGCACGGTCAGGGTGCGCGCGCCGAACAGCCACCAACCGATCTGCAATCCGGTCGCCGCCAGATGCAGCGGCACGTTGTCGGCCCACGGCGCCGGCTCCATCGGATTCAGGCCTTCGTTGAACAACAGCACGCTGAACAGGCTGAAAATCAGCACTCGCACCAGCAGCTTCCATTCGCTGCCACGGGAGCTAATCAGGCGCCACAGCCCGAGATCGAGGAGGATCAGGATCAACGCGCAGAACAACGGATGTTCGCTCAAAAAAGACAACATCAAACCACTCCGACAGGGGCCAATCGCGAGAAGATCGCACAGATTGGGCAAGTGTAGGAGCAATTGATTTCAGAGGATGAACGCCCGCGTAAAAACACCCAAAAACCAATGTGGGAGCGGGCTTGCTCGCGAAGGCGGTGGATCAGTCAGACACGCATCGACTGACACTGCGCTTTCGCGAGCAAGCCCGCTCCCACAGGGGGTAGTTACCCGTGCATTCGGCCGAATTGCCCGGACTGGAAGTCGGCGAATGCCTGATGAATTTCCTGCTCGGTGTTCATCACGAACGGGCCGTGGCCGACAATCGGTTCATCAATCGGCTCGCCGCTGAGCAGCAACACCACCGCGTCTTCACTGGCCTCAAGGGTCAACTGACGACCGTCGCGCTCGAACAGCGCCAACTGCCCGACACCCGCCGTTTGCGCACCGTTGATCGTCACCGAACCTTTCAACAGCACCAGCGCGGTGTTGCGCCCTTCGTGCAGATCCAGTGTCAGCAACTTGTCGGCGTGCAACCGCAGGTCCCAGACGTCGATCGGCGTGAAGGTCTGCGACGGCCCTTTATGCCCTTCGAACTCACCGGCAATCAGCCGTAGGCTGCCGGCGCCGTCCTTCAGCGCGATATTCGGAATGTCGCGATCAAGAATGGTCTGGTAGCCGGGCGCGGCCATTTTGTCCTTGGCCGGCAGGTTGACCCAGAGTTGCACCATTTCCAGTTTGCCGCCGGTTCTGGCGAAATCATCCGAGTGAAACTCTTCGTGCAGGATCCCGGACGCCGCCGTCATCCACTGCACATCGCCGGGGCCGATGGTGCCGCCGCTGCCGGTCGAGTCGCGGTGCTGCACTTCGCCATCGTAGACGATGGTCACCGTTTCAAAACCACGGTGCGGGTGCTGGCCGACGCCACGGCGCTCGGTGGTCGGAGTGAATTCGGCAGGGCCGGCGTGATCAAGCAGCAGGAACGGGCTGATGTGTTTGCCCAGGTTGTCGTAGGAAAACAGGGTGCGAACCGGGAAGCCATCGCCGACCCAATGGCCGCGAGGGCTGGTGTAGATACCGATGATGTTTTTCATGGTTGCCTCCAAAAGGTGGGTGACGCAATGGATTGAGCTTAAATCCATGACGGCTGGAGGACTAGCCGGCAAAAACCGGCTTTAGTGTTCCATATTTAGAACAGTCCCACCTTTGGATCTCGTCCCTTGTGGGAGCGGGCTTGCTCGCGAAGGGGCCAGTCCAGACAACACAACTATCGGAAAAGATTCATGACTTCTGCTCAACAGTGCTTTGCCCCACCAGCGGTTTTTCTCAAGGACGCAGACGCGGATACTCCTGCCCATTCCCACTGCAACCCTGGAGTCATAAATGTCTGTTCCCGCTTTTGGTCTGGGTACGTTTCGCCTGCAAGGTCAGGTGGTCATCGATTCGGTGCGCACCGGCCTTGAACTTGGTTACCGTGCCATCGACACCGCGCAGATCTACGAGAACGAAGCCGAGGTCGGCCAGGCCATCGCCGCCAGCGGCATTGCTCGCGAAGAGCTGTTCATCACCAGCAAGATCTGGATCGCCAACTTCGCCAAGGACCGTCTGATCGACAGCCTCAAGGAAAGCCTGCAGAAGTTGCAGACCGACTACCTCGACCTGACGCTGATCCACTGGCCGTCGCCGGAAGATCAGGTGCCGGTCGCCGAATTCATGGGCGCGCTGCTCGAAGCCAAGCGTCTGGGCCTGACCCGGCAGATCGGGGTGTCCAACTTCACCATCGACTTGATGCAACAAGCCATCGCAGCGGTCGGCGCGGAAAACATCGCCACCAACCAGATCGAGCTGCACCCGTACCTGCAAAATCGCAAAGTGGTCGAGTTCGCCCGCAGCCAAGGCATCCAGATCACCTCCTACATGACCCTCGCCTATGGCGAAGTGCTAAAGGACCCGGTGATCCAGCAGATTGCTGAACGCCTGCAAGCGACCCCGGCGCAAGTCACTCTGGCCTGGGCGATGCAGTCGGGTTACGCGGTGATTCCATCGTCGACCAAGCGCGCCAACCTGCAAAGCAACCTCGGCGCCACCGCGCTGACGTTGAGCGAAGCAGACATGACGCTGATCGCCGGTCTGGAGCGCGGCCATCGCCTGACCAGCCCGAAAGGCATTGCCCCGCAGTGGGATTGATCGCTCAGCCCTGAAGATGCTGCGCAAGGCCGAGCATGGCCGTGCGCAGCGCATCCGCCGACCGGTGGACAGCCAGTGTTTCGGCGTCTCGACACGCCTGTTCGAGATCCGCGCACGCCGCCGCCACCCGCGCGGCACCGACCATTTGCGCACCGCCCTTGATGTGATGCGCCAGCGTCCGCAACCCGTCCAGATCCTGGGGCTGGCGCGCCGCATCCAGCCGTTGCAGATCGTCCTGCAGACTGCGCAATACTTGTTCGCGCAGGCGTTGCATCACCGAGTGATCGTCTCCAGCCATCTGCTCCAGCGCGCTCAGGTCGATCTCGGTCAACGTCAGAGCCGGGGTCGGCAAGTGATCACTTTCGCCGTGACTGGCCGCCTTCAACGCCTGCTGCAGATCGTGCAAGCGAATCGGCTTGAACAGACAATCGTCCATGCCGGCCTCAAGGCAACGAACCCTCTCCTCGACTTGCGCGTTGGCGGTAAAACCGAGGATCAGGCAACGCGCCCGGCCGCTCGCTGCTTCTTCGTCACGGATCGTCCGCGCGAGTTCGTAACCGTTGCGCTGCGGCATGTTGCAGTCGGTGATCAGCACATCGAATGCTTGTGCTCGCCAGCGTTGCAGCCCCTGTTCACCGTCTTCGATGTCGACCGTACGATGGCCGAGTTCGCTCAGTTGCCAGCACAACAGCAAGCGGTTGACCGGATGATCGTCCACCACCAGAACACTCAATGAACGCGCCGGCGTGTCCGCCACTTCAGGGCTTGCCGCTTCGGGGGCGAGCGCGGCCAACAACGGCAACTGCAGATTGATGTCGACCCGCGTTCCAAGCCCCGGCTCGCTGTCGAGGTGCAGCGTTCCACCCATCATTTCGCAGAGGTTGCGGCTGATCACCAGTCCCAGCCCCGAGCCGCTGCGCGCCGACTGACCATGGTTGCCGGCCTGGACAAACGGGCTGAACAGGCGTTGCAGGTCATCGGCGCTGATGCCGATGCCACTGTCTTCAATCACGACTTTCACGGCCAATTGATCGGGAGCGGTCCTGCTCACCACCAGTTGCACGCTCACCTGGCCGTGCTCGGTGAATTTGATCGCGTTGCTCAACAGGTTCGACAGCACTTGCTTGAAGCGTGTCGGGTCGACCATGACGTCAACGCCACTCTGTGCATCCAGTTCGACATGCCACAACAGGCGCTTCTGCCGCGCCAGTGCCTCGAACACCCGGCACACTGAGATCACCAGTTCGCGCAGATTGGCCCGTTCCGGTGCGAGGGACAGATGCCCGGACTCGATGCGTGCGATGTCGAGAATGTCGCCGATCAGCGCGAGCAGTTGCTGGCCAGCGCCGGATGCGACTTCGATCGCCAGCTTGTCGGTGACACCCTCCTCGGCCCGTTTGAGGGCCAGTTCAAGCATGCCGATCAAGGCATTCATCGGGGTGCGGATTTCATGGCTCATGGTCGCCAGAAACGTGGTCTTGGCCCGGTTGGCGTCGTCGGCGGCTTCCTTGGCCTGCTGCAACTGCCGCAGCCATTGCTGACGCTGGCGCAACTGCCAGCGCTGCAAACCGATCCAGGCCAAGGCCAACAACAGCAGGCTCGCGGCAGCGGCAAAAGCCAGGAGAATCTCCCGGCGATAGCGCTGCCAATAGCTCTCCTCGACCAACACATCATGGCTCCAGCGCTCGACCAGTTCGTCCATCTGTTGCGGCGCGATGCTCAGCAGCGCCTTGTTCAGAATCGTGTGCAGCGCCGTATCCTGCGGTGCGGTGGCCAAGGCGATGCGCGCCGGTTGATCGCCGATGGTATTGGTGATGCGCAGGCGCTCACGGTAATGGCGGGCGATCAGAAAACGCGCGACCAGCAACGAGCTGACGGTCGCGTCGGCCTGCCCCTTGGCGATCAGCTCCATGCCCTCGGCCGGGCTGCTGACCTCCACCAGACGTACCCCCGGCACCCGCTGCAGGATGTAACCGCGTAACGGATGACCGCGATAAATCGCCAGACGCTTGCCCGGCAGATCGGCAAGGCTACGCGGACTGCCCGCCGTTATTGCACTGACCAGTACAAACGGATTGTTCAGGTACGCACGGGTGAATTGCAGCTCGGCTTCCCGCTCGCTGCTCGGGGTCACCACCGGCAACACGTCGAGCTCACCGGCCTTGAGCTGTTCGATCTGGCGATCCAGCGAACGCCCCCGGACCACCTCGAAATGCAGCCCGGTGCGCTGACTGATCAGGGTAAGCAATTGCGCTGACAGACCGTTAAATCGCCCGCTGGCATCAAAAAAAGTCAGCGGTGCGAAATCCTCGATCACACCGACCCGCACCAGCGGATGTTGCTCCAGCCACTCCTGCTCGCCGGCACTGAGGCGCACCCGCGACTGCGCGGCCATTTGCGCACGCCCCGCGCTCCAGCGCTGCTCGATAAGCTGACGACGCTCCAGAGGAATCACCGCCAGCGCCTTGTCGATGATGCGTTTGAGGCGAACTTCGCTGCGCAGCATGGCGAAACCGAAGGGGCTGGCATCCAGGCCCGACGGACCGGCCAGTTGCAAGTCATTACGGTAATTGGTGTTGATCAGGTAATTGGCGCTGATCAGATCGCCGAGATAGCCGTCATCGACACCGAATGCCACCGCACCCAGCGCATCCATCGCCGAGGGGTAACGCTGCAAGTCCGCCCCGGGATAGAACGCCTGCACGCTGGCCAGCGGCAGATAGTCCTCGACCATGGCGATGCGTCGGCCCGCCAGATCCGCCGGCAGAGTTTCGTCAAGCCGGGTCACCAGCATCGGCTGATCTTCGGCGTAGGGGCGCGACAGCATGAAATCCGGGTCGGCCAGCTCGAAATTGTTCGAGGTCCCCAGCAGGTCCAGTTCACCGCGTTTGAGTGCGGCCATCACCTCGTCGCGATGGGTAAAGCGTCGAACGTCGATCCGCACATTGAGCAGTTGCGCCAGAAGCTCGGCGTAATCGGCGGTAAGGCCTTCCAGCTCCTGCCGATTGCGGGTGATTTCGAACGGTGGGTAATCGGCTCCGGAAATGCCCATGCGCAACACCGGGTGCTGGCGCAGCCATTGGCGGTCCTGCTCGTCGAGCGGAACCTGAATATTTTCCAGTGCTGCCTGGCTCAACAATTCCAGGGGTTGTGGCGGCTCGCTGGCGCAGCAGGTGGCCGTGATACTCAACCACAGAACCCACCACCAGCGTTGCCGACTCACTTTGCCACTCAGATCAAATGATTGCGCTTGGCGAGTTCGCGCAAGTGCACCGTGGTATTGATCGCGAGTTTTTTCATCAGGCGGGTCTTGTAGGTACTGACGGTCTTATGGCTCAGGTGCATGTCTTCGGCGATTGCCTTGTTCGATTTGCCCAGTGCCAATTGCTCGAGAATGCTCAGTTCGCGGT
This sequence comes from Pseudomonas sp. RSB 5.4, assembly GCF_037126175.1. Lineage (NCBI taxonomy): Bacteria > Pseudomonadati > Pseudomonadota > Gammaproteobacteria > Pseudomonadales > Pseudomonadaceae > Pseudomonas > Pseudomonas sp. RSB 5.4. The sequence goes on along the minus strand of NZ_CP146986.1, from coordinate 497,257 downwards.
TGGAGAGCTGATCGATCAGCTGTTTTTCACTGCGGTCCAGCGGGGACGATGCATGGGTGGTATCGGGCAACGCTGCAAAGTATGAGTAGCCCGACATCAGTGCCTGGATTGCCTTGTGCAATTGCAGCAACTGGTTGGTTTTGGTCACGTAGCCCATGGCCCCGCCCCGCAGGCATCGGTTTTGATAGTGCAGCGGGTCCTGGGAGGTGAAGATCAACACCTTGCACTCGGGGTTGGCGGACTTCAGCCGCTCCAACACCTCCAGCCCGCCGAGCCCCGGCAATTTGAGATCGAGTATCACCAGTTTGGGTTGGTGCTTGCGCAGGAGCGCCATGACTTCAGCGGCGCTCGATGCTTCGTGAATAACCTTGAACCGTTCGGCTTCGAGGACGAGTTTCACGGCCGCCCGTACCACCGGATGATCATCGACGATCAGCGCTGACTTCATGACCGCTCCCAGTGCAAAAACATGACGATGGCGCCACTGGCATCGGCTGTTCCTGCCGCAATGGCTGCGCAAAGACTGTTACACGGGAATCAAACCGTATCTACCTGTCAGATCTGACAGTTGCGCCAAAGGGGAATCCGTGCTCAAGCCCGACGCTGCAGGGCTGATAGCGGGTTCCAGGTGTCAGCCGCACACACCGGGGCAACATCGACGCGCGCCATCAGGTGCTTGACCGCGGCCGCATTGGGCAAGGCGACATGGCTGATCTGCAGGTTTTCCTGAGCAAAGCCGGCGGGTGTCAGCGCGGGTGCCGAGGGCTCGTTATAGATCAGCGCGTGGCGCACATGCGGGTTATTGAGGAAAAACCCCGGCAGGTCCAGCGATCCGGCCGCCAGCTCGGCGTTGATGACCACTGCATCGAAGGGTTCACAGCCGTACTCCACCAGGGTCAGCAGCTCAAGCAGACTCTGTACCGGAGCGATGCGGAAGTATTCAAGGCCATTGAACAGGCGCTCGATTTTCATCCGGTGAAAATGCTGCGGATCGGCAATCAGGATGCGCAGGGTTTTATTGATCATGCTCGATCTCCTGGAGGTCACGGGTGGATGCGCCAAGGCTACGCAAGCCGCAGGAACAACTCTGTAGGATCTTTCCTAAAAATCCGCTCATTCATCCGCGTTTTTTCCGTGGTTGCGCCGTTGCAGCCAGTTGAGCAAATCGGCCCCGGCCATCGGTCGTGCGTACCAGTAGCCCTGCCCTTGCGTGCAGCCCAGTGCCAGCAATTCGCGACGTTGCACATCGGTTTCGATGCCCTCGATGACTACGCTCATGCCCAAGGCTTCGCCCAGTGCCAGGGTGCTGCTGATGGCGGCGCGGCAGCGGGGTTCGTGCGCAAGGTTGCGAATGAAATCGGCGTCGAGCTTGATCTCGTTGAATGGCAACTGACACAGGCGCTGCAATGAGGAGAACCCCGCGCCGAAGTCATCGATCGACAAGCGACAACCCATAATGCGCAACCGCACCAGACTCTCGAGGCTGGTGGCCGGCGCTTCGAGCAGACCGCTTTCGGTCAGCTCGAACGTCAGGCTCGAACCGCAGGTTTTATGTTCAGCCAAAAGGCTTTTCAAAGTGGACGTCAGTTGCGCATTGGCCAATTGCACGGTTTGCAGGTTGAACGCCATGTTCAAGACAAAGCCCTGAGCCCGGGCACTGTGCTGTACCCGCAAGGCCTGATCGATCTGCGCGAACAGCATCTCGTCGAGCAGTCCGCAACGTTCAAGTACCGGCACAAACAGCGCCGGCGAAATCAGCCCGCGTGTCGGATGCAGCCAGCGGCACAGCACCTCAACGCCACAGACTTCGCCGCTCTGCAGGTTGAACTTGGGTTGATACCAGGCATGCAATTGGCCCTCGGCCAGCGCATGGCGTACCGCCGCTTCACTGGCCAGCGTTGTGGTGCGAATCGGCTGCGACGGGCTGATCTGCCGATTGACGAATTTCTCCAGCAACTCGGCCAACACTTGGGCGTGCAGCGGTTTGCCGACATCACCGAGCAGGTCCAGCCCAAGCAACGCAACCATCTGATGCACTGCCCGCCGCAGATCCGCCGACAGCGAACTGCTGATGATCACCGACCTGACCTGCCCCGACGCGCCGACCCGCTGCAGAAACTCCAGGCCGTCCATGCCCTCCATCTGCAAGTCGCACAGGGCGATGTCCACCGAGCCGACTTCATCGAGCAACGCCAGCGCCTGCGTGCCATCGCTGGCCTCCAGCACCTCCCGACAACCCAGCCCTTGCAGCATGTTCACCGCTACGGAGCGCTGGAAAGCGTGGTCTTCAAGCACCAGGATACGGAGCGGCAGGTCGGGCATGAGAGTTGGCTCGCTGTGGGTGAAATGCGGATGTGTGTCGAGCTCGCGAGGGGGCGTCTGCGATCGCTTAACCATCGAGATGCTCCAATACGGTGCCAAGGGTCTGCCGGTCCGGCGTATGGACCATGAACAGCTGCCGACGCCGGGTGGCATAAATCGCCTCGGCCTGCGGCTGACCACGCCGGACATCGTGGATCACACCGTGGCGAATCTGTGGATTGCCCTGAAAGAACCGCACCGGATCAACACCCGCAGCGGTAATCAGTTCGCCATTGATGATCATCAGGTCGAATTGCTCGAACGGCTCATGGGAGTAATGCGTCAACGCCAACAGTTCACGAAACGAACGCACTGGCGTGAGGTGGCGGTAGCCCAGCTCGTTGAAGACTCTGGCGATTCTGGATTGCAGAGCCTGCTGCTCTTCGACAATCACGATTCGCCTGCACTTGTAGGACATAAGGTTTAACGGCGTAAGAAAATGTGCTGAACACGCTAACCAGAAGTCGTCAGAACCTATGTAGGAAAAGTCCTAAAAGCAGGAGGAAACCTCTCGAAAACCGACAGGACGCCGCCTGGACACTGGCCAAAGCGGCGATTTTCTTGCCAGAGGCGGCGATAGCGATCGCCGAGAGCCACGCCGAATGGCGGCTCGAGGTTGTTGCCTTATTCCGTGGTACTCGGACTCCAGAACGCCTGCACCACCAGCGCCGAGGTCGAAATCCGCGCCACCAGGGCATCGAGTTCGTCACCGTCCACCGAGGTGGTCGCCAGCGTCGCTTCGATCTCGATTTCGTCGGCGCCGAAGGCGTGTACATCGACATCGCTGGCCGGGTAGTTGCTGCGCTCCAGCTCGGCTTCTAGCAGGGCGAACACGGCTTTCTGTTGCGAGCGCCGGGCGATCACGTAAACGATGTTGGTGACTTCGGCCGAGACCACATCCAGTGGCTGGCGGTTGATATTGTTGACGATCGGCCGCAGCAAGGTGTTGGCGGCGAGGATGAACAGCGTGCCGAGCACCGCTTCGGCCAACAGATCGGCACCGGCGCAGGCACCGACGGCGGCGGAGGTCCACAGGGTCGCGGCGGTGTTGAGGCCACGGACGTTGCCCTCCTCGCGCATGATCACCCCGGCGCCGAGAAAGCCGATGCCGGAGACCACGTAGGCAACCACGCGCACCGCGCCATCAGCACCGCCGAGGCGGTTGGCCATGTCGACGAAAATCGCCGCGCCGACCGCCACCAATACGTTGGTGCGCAGACCGGCGGTGCGCTGCCGGTACTGGCGCTCGAAACCGATCAGGCCACCGAGGATGAACGCTGCGCTGAGGCTGACGAGAGTGTCGAGCAGCGAGGTGAGGTTGAGGTTGTTGATGGCTTGCATGATGAAGCTCCTTGAATAAACCACTGCCCCCTGTGGGAGCGGGCTTGCTCGCGAAGGCGGTGTGTCAGCCACTACAACTGTGACTGAACAACCGCCTTCGCGAGCAAGCCCGCTCCCACAGGGGAACAGTGTTGTCCGAACGTTTATTGCCAGCCGAACCGGCGGATGTAGAAGCCTTTCACCGCCTGGGTCAGCGCCATGTACGCCAACAGGATCATCGGCAGGAACACGAAGTACATCGACGGCAGCGCCTGCAGTTTGAAGTAGTCGGCCAGCGGCCCCATCGGCAGGAAGATCCCGACCGCCATGATGATCCCGGTCATCACCAGCAGCGGCATGGCTGCACGGCTTTGCAGGAATGGAATCTTCGGCGTGCGGATCATGTGCACGATCAGCGTCTGGGTCAGCAAGCCCACCACGAACCAGCCGGACTGGAACAGGGTCTGGTGATCCGGGGTGTTGGCATCGAACACATACCACATCAAGGCGAACGTCAGGATGTCAAAGATCGAACTGATCGGACCGAAGAACAGCATGAAGCGTCCAACATCAGCCGGCTGCCAGCGTTGCGGCTTTTTCAGCATCTCGTCATCGACGTTGTCGAACGGAATGGCGATCTGCGAAATGTCGTAGAGCAGGTTCTGTACCAGCAGGTGCATCGGCAGCATCGGCAGGAACGGAATGAACGCACTGGCGACCAGTACCGAGAACACGTTGCCGAAGTTGGAGCTGGCGGTCATCTTGATGTACTTGAGCATGTTGGCGAAGGTGCGGCGCCCTTCGAGCACGCCCTCCTCCAGCACCATCAGGCTCTTTTCCAGGAGGATGATGTCGGCGGCTTCCTTGGCGATGTCCACCGCGCTGTCCACCGAAATACCGATGTCGGCCGTGCGCAGCGCCGGCGCATCGTTGATGCCGTCGCCCATGAAGCCGACCACATGCCCGTTGCCCTTGAGAATGCGCACGATGCGCTCCTTGTGCGACGGGGTCAGCTTGGCGAAGACATTGGTCTTCTCCACGGCGATTGCCAGTTGGGCATCACTCATGCGCTCGATGTCATTGCCCATCAGCAGGCCCTGTTGGGCCAGACCGACTTCGCGGCAAATCTTCGCAGTCACCAGTTCGTTGTCACCGGTCAGCACTTTGACGGCGACACCGTGTTCGGCCAAAGCCTTGAGCGCCGGCGCGGTGCTTTCCTTCGGTGGATCGAGGAACGCCACATAACCGATCAGCGTCAATTCCTGCTCATCCGCCAGGCTGTAAGTGTCGCGACCTTCCGGCATCGAGCGAGCAGCCACGGCCACCACGCGCAAGCCTTCAGCGTTGAATGCTGCGGTGACCTGACGAATCCGGGTCAGCAATTCATCGCTCAAGGCTTCTTCGACTTCGCCGTGCTGCACACGGGTGCACACCGCCAGCACTTCCTCTACCGCGCCTTTGCAGATCAGCAGATGCGGTTCACCACGGCCTTCGACCACCACCGACATGCGCCGGCGATTGAAGTCGAACGGGATCTCATCGACCTTGCGAAACGCCGTGCCGACCTTCAGCTCACGGTTGATTTCCACGTGTTCGAGCACCGCCACGTCGAGCAGGTTTTTCAGCCCGGTCTGGTAGTAGCTGTTCAGATAAGCCATTTCCAGCACGTCATCCGAGTCTTCACCCCAGACGTCGACATTGCGCGCGAGGAAGATCTTGTCCTGGGTCAGGGTGCCGGTCTTGTCGGTGCACAGCACGTCCATGGCACCAAAGTTCTGGATCGCGTCGAGTCGCTTGACGATGACCTTCTTGCGCGACAGGAACACCGCACCTTTGGCCAGGGTCGAGGTGACGATCATCGGCAGCATTTCCGGAGTCAGGCCGACAGCGATCGACAGCGCGAACAACAGTGCTTCAGTCCAGTCGCCCTTGGTGAAACCGTTGATGAACAGGACCAGCGGCGCCATGACGAACATGAAGCGGATCAGCAGCCAGCTGACTTTGTTCACACCGAGCTGGAACGAGGTCACCGCACGGTCAGTCGCGCCGACCCGTTGCGCCAGCGCACCAAAATAGGTGCTGTTGCCGGTGGTGAGAATCACCGCCATCGCCGTGCCGGACACCACGTTGGTGCCCATGAACAGGATGTTCTCCAGCTCCAGCGGATTGCGCGTGTCGCGGTCGGCCTGGCGGGCAAATTTTTCCACCGGCATCGATTCACCGGTCATCGCCGCCTGGCTGACGAACAGGTCCTTGGCGCTGAGCACCCGGCAGTCGGCAGGAATCATGTCGCCGGCAGACAGTACGATCAGGTCGCCCGGCACCAGTTGCTTGATCGGCAGTTCGATCCGTGGCTCATCGCGGCGCATCACTGTGGCGGTGTTGCTGACCATCGCCTTGAGCGCATCGGCGGCCCGGTTGGATTTGCTTTCCTGCCAGAAGCGCAGCAGCGTCGACAGCACCACCATGGAGAAAATCACCGTGGCGGCTTTGAGGTCTTCGGTCAGCCACGAGATCACCGCCAACAGGGTCAGCAGCAGGTTGAACGGGTTTTTATAGCAGTGCCACAGGTGGGTCCACCATGGCAGTGGCTGCTCGTGTTCGACTTCGTTGAGGCCGTACTGCGCGCGCAGTGCGTCGACTTCAAAATCGGTCAAACCGTCGGTGTGGGTGCCCAGCGAAGACAGCAGTTCGCTGCTGTCGCGATGGGCCGCATCGACCAGGGTGTTGGCCAGGGTGGGCGGCACTTCACGGCTGACCGTGGTGTCGTTGATCGATTCCAGCAACGCCAGACGGCGGAAGTGCCGGGCGATGTGGCGTGTGCGCAGGAAGCCTGCGAAAAATTCCTTGAGCGTAAGTTTCATGGCTGTTGCCCCTATGGTCAGCCGGGAAACCGTCGAGCAGGTACGACCATGCCTCGTGCGCCGGAAAATCCGGCACGGCAAGGCTTGGCGCGCCGGTCAGAAAAGACAGGCGTGTCGATAGGTTTGCGATCACGACCACACGGTCGGAACCACACACGTTCAGTGTCGATGAGAAGGACGTCGGGACATGGTCTCAACTGACCATGATCGGGATGCCGCTGCTCGCTTTTACGGCGAGACAACGGCAGAGAAAGGCTGCGCGTTATCTTGCCGAGAATCTGCCGGTTACCGAGACCGGCCGACAACTGTCACTCGAACAAGTACCCACTGTGGGTCTCCGCTATTGATGAAAACGCGCGAAGCTTACGCCTCGATGATGGATGAGTAAACCCGTGTAAGAAGGTGTGTCGAGGAATATCGGGGGATATTCAGGAAGGGTTCAGGAATGGGTTTTTGCGGTGGTCTTGGAGGCCCCTTCGCGAGCAAGCCCGCTCCCACATTGGATCTCTGCTGACCACAAAATCTGTGTTCAATGAAGATCCCCTGTGGGAGCGGGCTTGCTCGCGAAAGCGGTGTATCAGGCAATACAGAATCAGCTGGCCGTCGCCAGCAACAAATCCGCCATCGAACGATGCCCACGGTGCTTGCCATGCTCGTACAGCGAGCCGGCAATCTCGTCGGCGCGCACCGGCAGCACCGACAATAAGGTGTCGCTCAGACCATGGCTGGCCTGGCAGAAGCCCTGCATGTACAGGCCGGCCTTGCAGCGCTCGTCGGTGATCAGTCTGTAGTTGCGATCGACCTCGAAATCACCGAGGTACTCCTCCAGCGGAGCCAGCAGTTTGCGGTGCATCTGCCGCTCGTAACCGGTGGCCAGGACCACGGCGTCATAGACACGCACGGTGACTTCGCCGGTGGCGTTGTTGCGCACCGCCAGTTCAATGCCGCGCTCGGTGGCCGTAGCGCTTTCAACGGTGGTCAGGGTGCGGAATGCATGACGGGCGATGCCCGAGACTTTCTGCCGATAGAAAATGCCGTAGATGCGTTCGATCAGGTCGATGTCCACCACTGAGTAGTTGGTGTTGTGGTACTCGTTGACCAAGCGCTCGCGCTCGGCACTGTTTTGCTGGAACACCAGATCGGTGAACTCCGGCGAAAACACTTCGTTGACGAACGGGCTGTCGTCCGCAGGCTTGAGGGCCGAACCGCGCAGGATCATGTCGACCTGCACCGACGGGAACGAATCGTTCAGATCGATGAAGGCCTCCGCCGCGCTCTGCCCGCCACCGATGATCGCGATGCTCATCGGTTGATTGTTCACACACGGCTGTCTGGCCATCTGCGACAGGTACTGCGAGTGGTGGAACACGCGGCTGTCGCCCTTGAGCGCCTTGAACGCTTGCGGAATACGCGGCGTGCCGCCGGCGCTGACCACCACCGAACGCGCGGTGCGCACGAACTGCTGGCCTTCGCTGTCGCGGGAGATCACGCGCAGCGCTTCAACCTGATGGTTGTGCAGCACCGGTTCGATGGTCAGCACTTCTTCTCCGTAGCGGCTCTGCTCGGTGAACTGCCCGGCGACCCAGCGCAGGTAGTCGTTGTACTCCATGCGGCACGGGTAGAAGGTACCGAGATTGATGAAGTCCACCAGACGCCCGTGGTGCTTGAGGTAGTTGACGAACGAGTACGGACTGGTCGGGTTGCGCAGGGTCACCAGATCCTTGAGGAAGGAAATCTGCAACTCGCTCTGGGTCGACAGGGTGTTGCCGTGCCAGCTGTAGTCGGCCTGCTTGTCGAGGAACAGCACATCCAGCTCGCCGTGGGTCGGGCCGCGCTCTTGCAGAGCGATGGCCAGGGCCAGGTTGGAAGGGCCGAAACCGACGCCGATCAGGTCGTGAACGATGGGCGATGCAATTGCCTGTGTCATTTCCAGTGTCCTCTGGATGAACCCCTCAACACGGGGATAAAGCCTGGGTGGCCTGACCGGCCTGAAACAGGTCAGCAGGTCGTCTGTTGAGTAGGAACGAGGACGATGAAAGGAAATTTAACCAGCGAGGATCAATGGGCATCCCATTGTTTGATTCGCAACCGGCAATGCTTCATGGCATTGACGATATGTTTTTCCACCAACGCCTTGGAGATCCCGAGGGTCGCGGCAATTTCGGGGTGGGACAGGCCTTCGATCTTGCGCAGCAAAAAGCTGTCGCGGCACAACGGCGGCAACTCCGCCAGCGCACGCTGGAGCATTTCCAGACGCTGGCCGTGATCGAGGGTGCCATGGGGTGACGGGGTGAAATAGCGCTCTTCGCTGTCGAGCACATCAAGCGACTCGACCTGACGCAGGGCATTGCGCCGATGATCATCGATGACCAGGTTCAGGGCGGTGCGATAGAGAAACGCCCGGGGTTGCTCGATGGGCGTGTCGCTGGAACGTTCCAGCACCCGCAAATAAGCGTCATGCACCACATCTTCGGCAACCTGACGGTTGCCCAGCCTGGCGTTCAGGAAACACACCAGCTCCCGATAGTAGTTTTCCAACATGACTCCCGACCGCATCGATGCAGTTCCTGTCCTTGAGCACACGGATTCCGCCGCCCGCGATCCGCAGTAGCAAGATGGTGGCAACTTGAGTTGCGTAATTTATAGTAATTCTCATATAGATTTAAAGAGCTGTTTCCACATCCGGGCCAAATAGTCCTCTGCGGCTACCTGTTACTTGATGTGTGCGCACTTAAATTCCCTTGCGCACTCATCGTTTACAGGACAGCTCCCCGTATCTGTCGCGCCTTGCGACAGCGTTCAACCCCCGCGCACTGCGCCGCCGCGGTTGAACGACGGGCCGAACCTACTGGCCGGAACCCTGCATGAAACGTCCCCGCTCCGCCCGACGCGCCCTGTTTGCCGCCCTTTGTCTGATTCCCGTGATCGCCGTTGCCGCGTGGCAGGTTTTGCCGCCCGGGCGGGACGCCCTCGCCACCGTTCAGGTGACCCGCAGCAATATCGAAAACAGCGTGACCGCATTGGGCACTTTGCAGCCGCGTCGTTATGTGGATGTCGGCGCGCAGGCTTCCGGGCAGATCCAGAAGATCCATGTCGAGGCTGGCGATACGGTCAAGGAAGGCCAGTTGCTGGTGGAGATCGACCCCTCCACGCAAAAAGCCAAACTCGATGCCGGGCGTTTCTCGATCGAAAACCTCAAGGCGCAACTGCAGGAGCAGCGCGCCCAGCACGATCTCGCACAGCAGAAATACCAGCGCCAGCAGAAGCTCGCCGCCGGTGGCGCGACCCGTGAAGAAGATGTGCAGACCGCACGCGCCGAAGTTCGCGCGACCCAGGCGCGCATCGACATGTTCCAGGCGCAGATCCGCCAGGCCCAGGCGAGCCTGCGCAGCGACGAGGCCGAGCTCGGCTACACACGCATTTATGCACCGATGAGCGGCACGGTGGTGGCCGTCGGCGCGCGGGAAGGCCAGACACTCAATGCGCAGCAACAGACACCGTTGATCCTGCGCATCGCGCGGCTATCGCCAATGACGGTCTGGGCCGAGGTTTCCGAAGCGGACATTGGTCACGTCAAACCCGGCATGACCGCCTACTTCACCACCCTCAGTGGTGGCAGCCGGCGCTGGAACAGCACTGTGCGGCAGATTCTGCCGGTGCCGCCGCGCCCTCTCGAACAGAATCAGGGCGGCAGCCCCACCAGTGGTCGCAGCGGCAGCGAACGGGTGGTGCTGTACACCGTGCTGCTCGATGTCGACAACGCTGACAACAGCCTGATGACCGACATGACTGCGCAGGTGTTCTTTGTCGCGCAACAGGCCAGGGACACCCTGACCGTACCAAGCGCCGCCCTGCAGCCAGGCACGCGGGCGCAGTGGCAACGGGCGCAGGTCGTTGCCGCCAACGGCGAAATCCAGTCCCGCGACGTGCGAACCGGCATCAGCGATCGCCTGCGCACGCAAGTGCTCGAAGGTCTGGTCGAGGGCGATCACGTCCTCAGCGCTCCGGCCACCGGCAGCGGAGGCTGAATGCAAACGCCCCTGATTGACCTGCGGCAGATCCGCAAATCCTACGGCGGCAATGACAGTCCGCTGGTGGAGGTGTTGCGCGGCATCGATCTGTCGATTCATGCCGGCGAGTTCGTGGCCATCGTCGGCGCGTCCGGTTCCGGCAAATCGACGCTGATGAACATCCTTGGCTGCCTCGATCGCCCTACCAGCGGCGAATATCGTTTTGCCGGTGAAGATGTCGCGCAACTGGACACCGACGAACTGGCGTGGCTGCGCCGCGAGGCGTTCGGTTTCGTGTTCCAGGGCTATCACCTGATTCCGTCCGGCTCCGCCCAGGAAAACGTCGAGATGCCGGCCATCTACGCCGGCACTCCGGCAGCGGAGCGCCACGCGCGGGCCAGCGCATTGCTGGAGCGACTCGGCCTGGCCAGTCGCACCGGCAACCGCCCGCATCAACTCTCCGGCGGTCAGCAGCAGCGCGTGTCGATTGCCCGGGCGCTGATGAACGGCGGCCACATCATTCTCGCCGACGAACCCACCGGCGCCCTCGACAGCCACAGCGGCGCCGAGGTCATGACCTTGCTCGACGAACTCGCCAGTCAGGGCCATGTGGTGATTCTCATCACCCACGACCGCGAAGTGGCGCAACGGGCCAAACGCATCATCGAAATCCGCGACGGCCTGATCATCAGCGACACCGCCGAGCATCCGTCAGCCGCACCCCGTACCGCCAACCCCGGCGCCCTGCAAGCGGTCGATCTGCGCCAGCGCCTGAGCGCCGGCAGTACCCAGACCGGCGCCTGGAAAGGCGAACTGGTGGATGCGGTGCAAGCCGCCTGGCGAGTCATGTGGATCAATCGGTTTCGCACCGCGCTGACGCTGCTCGGCATCGTCATCGGCGTGGCTTCGGTGGTGGTGATGCTGGCGGTTGGCGAGGGCAGCAAACGCCAGGTGATGGCGCAGATGGGCGCCTTCGGTTCCAACATCATTTATCTGAGCGGCGCCGCGCCCAACCCGCGCACGCCACCGGGGATCATCACGCTCGATGACGTCGCCGAGCTGGCCGCCCTGCCCCAGGTCGAACGCATCATGCCGGTCAACGGCTCGACCGCCGGCGTGCGCTTCGGCAACGCCGATCACAGCAGTTATGTCGGTGGCAACGACACCAACTTCCCGATCATCTTCAACTGGCCGGTGGTCCAGGGCAGTTACTTCACCCAGGCCGACGAAGACAGTGCCGCCGCTGTGGCGGTAATCGGTACCAAAGTGCGCGACAAGTTGCTCAAGGATGTCGCCGATCCGATCGGCCAGTACATCCTGATCGAAAACGTGCCGTTCCAGATCCTCGGCGTTCTCGCCGAAAAAGGCTCAAGCTCGGGCGACTCGGACAGCGACAATCGCATCGCGGTGCCCTACTCCGCGGCCAGCATGCGTCTGTTCGGCAGCCGCAATCCGGAATACGTGGTGATCGCCGCCAGGGATGCGCGCAAGGTCAAGGACGCCGAACAGGCCATCGAACAAGCGATGCTGCGCCGGCACAACGGCAAGAAGGACTTCGAACTCACCAACAACGCCGCGATGATCCAGGCCGAGGCGCGCACCCAAGGCACGCTGTCGCTGATGCTCGGCGCCATTGCTGCCATTTCGCTGCTGGTGGGCGGTATCGGCGTGATGAACATCATGCTCATGACCGTGCGCGAACGCACCCGGGAAATCGGCATTCGTATGGCCACCGGCGCCCGTCAGCGCGACATCCTGCGCCAGTTTCTCACCGAAGCGGTGATGCTTTCGGTGGTCGGTGGCATCGCCGGCATCAGCTTGGCAATGCTGGTCGGCGGCGTCCTGATGTTCAGTGGCGTGGCGATCGCGTTTCAATGGCTGGCTGTGCTGGGCGCCTTTGCCTGCGCACTGGTCACCGGTGTCATCTTCGGCTTCATGCCTGCCCGCAAGGCCGCCCGGCTCGATCCGGTCACGGCCCTTACCAGTGAATGATCGATCTATGAAAGCGCCACTGACCCTCCTCGCCGCCAGCCTGATGCTGGCGGCCTGCAGCAGCCCTGCGCCACGCCCCGACAGCGGCGTGCAGCCACCGCCCGCCTGGCAGTCGCCGGATCATCCCGGTGCGGTGCAGAGCAACCGCCAATGGTGGACGCAGTTCGGCAGCCCCGAACTCGATCGACTGGTCGAACAGGCACGCCTCGGCAGCCATGACCTCGGCGCCGCGGTGGCCCGGGTCAGGCAGGCGCAGGCCAGCGCGACGATTGCCGGCGCCCCGCTACTGCCGGAAATCAAGGCCGGACTGAATGCCAATCGGCAGAAACTGTTGCACGGCAAGGGCTACAGCCAACTGGACGTGAACCCCGACAAGCGTTCGCTGGATTACTACGACGCGGAGCTGAGCGCCAGTTACGAAATTGATTTCTGGGGTGGCAAACGCGCCGCCCGCGACAGCGCGGTGTTCGGCGTGCAAGCCAGCGAGTTCGATCGCGCCACCGTCGAACTGACCCTGCAAAGCGGCGTTGCCACCAGCTACACCCAGGCCCTGGCGTTGCGTGAGCAGGCGCGCATCGCCGAACTCAATCTGGCCAACGCGCAAAACGTATTGCACCTGGTGCAAACCCGCTTCGACGCCGGCAGCGCCACCGCACTGGAACTGGCGCAGCAGAAAAGTCTGGTGGCCGAACAACAGCGCAAGTTGCCGCTGGTGCAGCAACAGACACGCGAAGCACTGATCAGCCTTGCCGCCCTGCTCGGCCAACCGGTGCAGACGCTGTCCTCACCTCAACAGTCATTCGAACAATTGCAGTGGCCGAACATCGCCAGTGGCGTGCCCAGCGATCTGCTGAGCCGGCGCCCGGACATCGCCAGCGCCGAAGCCAGACTCGCGGCCGCGCAAGCCGATGTCACCGTGGCCCGGGCGGCCATGCTACCCAAAGTCACCCTCACCGCCAGCCTCGGCACCGGCGCCGATCTGGCGGCGGATCTGCTGCGCACGACGTTCTATAACCTGTCATCCGGGTTGACCGCGCCGATCTTCAACAATGGTCGTCTGAGCGCTGAACGCGACAAGGCCAAGGCCCGTCAGGATGAACTGCTGGAGACGTATCGCGGGGCAATCATCAATGGCTTCGCCGACGTCGAAAAAGCCCTCAGCAGCATTCGCGGCCTCGACGAACAACGGCAATGGCAAAGCGAAGAGCTGAGCCAGGCGCAAACCGCATTCGACATCGCCCAAAGTCGCTATCAGGCCGGTGCCGAAGACTTGCTCACCGTGCTGCAAACCCAGCGCACGCTGTATGCGGCGCAGGACATGAACGTGCAACTGCGCCTGTCGCGCTTGCAGGCCAGCATTGCCTTGTACAAGGCGTTGGGCGGTGGTTGGCAAGTCATCTGACCGTCCCTTATCGACTGTCCCGACGCCTTCGCGAGCAGGCTCGCTCCCACAGGGGTGATGGGGCGCGTCACAGATCGAGGCTCAACGCAGATATCTGTGGGAGCGAGCCTGCTCGCGAAGGCGCCAGGTCAGGCGAAACCAGTCCCTCAGGGCAAAAAAAATCGCAGCTCCGGGCTGCGATTTTTTTGTGCTTAGAGTTGCCGCCCCTTCACCTTCAAATGTCGGGCGTACCACGGTCGCTGCGGCACCTTGCGGAACAGGTCGGCCATGTGGTCTTCATCGCCAAAGGTGATGCGCAGCGCGAGCTTCATGGTTTCCGGGTCCATCTCCACCGAGCGGCCGATCTGCAGGCCCGGCACGGTACTGCAGCCATGGGTGTCCGGCCCCAACCACGGATCGTCGACTTCAACCCAGCGCCCCGGGGCAAACCACGGCACGCCATTGACCTCCAGGCGACTGACTTCGCCCGGGTGAAAACGCTCATGGGCGCGAAACCAGTCTTCGAGGCGATCATCGATCCAGCCGTGAAAACGCCAGAACACCGGGTTCACATGGGAGGAAAACGGGTCGCCGAGAAAGTCGTTTTCCGGGGCGTACCAACGCGCGGCAAAATCCGCCTGATCGCGCGCCATCGGCACCGGAATATCATTGGACGGGTCGCGTGCCACCGACGCCCAGCGCATATGCAACCAATCGTGCAGGCCCAGCTCTACTTCTGAGCCGAACTGGCCAAGGGTGAGTTTCGATAAGTATCGCGGGTCGCGGTACTGCGATTCCCAGACCTGGAAATTGCTGTGGTAAGTCTCGGCCGCCTTGATGTCGCTGACCCACTGGGTGTACTCATCATCGCCGTCGGTCACCCAGGTCGGCGGCAAGGCGTTGCCGTCGTGGTTGTCGAAGTAGCGGGCGAAGCCCTGACGGTCGCGTTCCAGTTCCGGTTGCGGCATGGGGAACGCCGGCCACGACGGCAAGTCCTGCATCGAGCGGGCCTTGCCCAGCATGTGCCGGTGCATGAAGAAAAAGTCGATGCCCGAACCATTGCGATCCTTGCGTGGCCCGCGGGCATCCCGTTCCTTGTCGCGCGGCCCGGGTTGCCAGCCGATTCCGCGCAGGGCCTCGCGTTTTTTCTCCGAGAGTTTGTGCCACTTGTCACGGGTCGCATGCCAGAGCTGGTGGAACAAGCGATGTTCCGGAGCGACCAGCCACGCCAACAGTGTCGGGTTCAATCCAGTGCGTTCGCGAGCCTCGGGAAAGCGTCGTTTGATAGCGATGAAATGGTTGTCGAGTTCCGGCAAGCCCAACGGTCGATCCAGGCGCAACACCTGCCCGGTAAGCGTGCCACTGCCGGCATTGCCGAACGCCGCCCAGACTTCGTCCAGTTTGACTTTGAATTCATAGACTGGCGCCGCTTGCGGCGCATCGGTGCGCAGCAGCCGCCAGTACATCTCGGCGCCATTGCCCGGCGCCAGATCGCCAATCACCTGATAACGCGCCGGCGCGTCAGAACGCAGATTGGCCCCGGTATCGAGGAATCCGCGCAAGCCGCGGCCACGACGGGCAATGTCGAGAAACAATTCCAGACCTTCGTGCGGCAGGCCGTCCAGCCCTGCGGCGGCTCCGCTGAAACGGATATCCCACACGCCGCGCAGGTTGTCCGCCAACTGCTGACCGGCCGTGTCGGCCAGATCCACTGTGGCCTCTCCCGGTGTGATCGGAAACTCCTCACGGGTCAGCTCACGATGTGCATAAAAAGCGGCAGGCAGCGCGGCGCCCGTAAGTGCCATGCCCGCCATGAACCAGCGTCGAGAGATCGTCATTGCCCTACCTGTGTCAGCCATGAAGCAGGCTTTATCCAAGCTAGAACGTTTGCTCGCCGGGGAAATTTATGGCCCTGGCAAAAGATCGCAACACGCCATCAACGCTTTTCACCCGCACCCCTAAATTACCCGTCCGGTCACTCGTTCCTCCCAGATAGCAAAGGCCCCTGCGCCTGCACTTCGACGGCGAACCTGAATGAGATGGCAATGACAAAACCGCGTTCGAAAAAGGCTCTATTTATCGGCCTGCCGCTGGCCTTGGCGATCAGCGCCGGCGCAGGGTTTCTGGCCTGGGATTACTGGTTTCGGGACAACCCCGGCTATCCGGTCAAAGTGATGAAACAGGCAACCGAGCTGCAGGATCGCATCCTCTCGTTCGACAGCCACATCACCGTGCCCCTGAGTTTCGGCGCGCACGGCAACGAAGCCGACAAGGACGGCTCGGGCCAGTTCGACCTGATCAAGGCCAATCGCGGTCGCTTGTCCGGCGCGGCACTGACCGTGTTCGGCTGGCCGGAAATGTGGAACGGCCCGAATGCGCCGCATCGCCCGACCGAGGGCTTTGTCGAGGAAGCGCGCAACCAGCAGGAAGTGCGCTACAAAATCATTTCCGGGATGGTCCGCGACTTTCCCAATCAGGTTGGCATCGCCTACACCCCGGATGATTTCCGCCGCCTGCATGGCGAAGGCAAGTTTGCGATTTTCATCAGCATGCTCAACGCCTACCCGCTGGGCAACGACCTGAGCAAACTGGACCTGTGGGCCGGGCGCGGCATGCGCATGTTCGGCTTCAGCTACATCGGCAACAACAGCTGGGCCGACTCGTCGCGCCCGCTACCGTTTTTCAATGATTCCCCCGATGCCCTCGACGGTCTTTCGGACATCGGCAAGCAAGCGGTGCACCGCTTGAACGATCTGGGCGTGATCATCGACGTCTCGCAGATGTCGACCAAGGGCCTGGAACAGGTCGCACAACTGAGCCGCACACCGCTGGTGGCTTCGCACTCGGCGCCACGGGCGGCGGTGGATATTCCGCGCAACCTCAGCGACAAGGAATTGCAGCTGATCAAGAACAGCGGCGGCGTGGTGCAGGTGGTCGGGTTCTCGCAATACCTCAAACCGCTGACCCAAGGCACCCAGGACAAACTCAACGCACTGCGCGCGCGCTTCGACCTGCCGCCGTTGCCGAACCTGGCCATGGCGCTGATGCCGGGCGATCCGATCATCACTGCCTGGTCCGAACAGAAACTCGGCCAGTACGCCAGCGGCCTCTACGCGATCCTTGAAGAAGAACCGAAAGCGACCCTCAAGGACCTCGGTGACGCCATCGATTACACCGTGCGCAAAATCGGTATCGACCATGTCGGTATCGCTTCGGACTTCAACGACGGCGGCGGTATCAAGGGTTGGGAAAACGTCGGGGAGATCCGCAACGTCACCGCCGAACTGATCCAGCGCGGCTACTCCGAAGCAGATATCGCCAAACTATGGGGCGGCAACTTCATGCGCGTCTGGGATCAGGTGCAGAAAGCGGCCAAACCTGCGTTGATCTCCCGCCAGGACAGCGCCCAGCCATGACCGACCGCCGCACGTTTCTGAAACAGGCAGGCGTGGTCGCCGCCGCCCTGCCGTTTGGCACAACGCTCGCTGCGCCAGCAATGGCCGCACCCGCCGCCGTGCCTTCCGGGAGCAAATGGACGCAGTTGCGCCAGTTGTTCGATCAGGATCCGCAGGCGATTCACTTCGCCAACTTTCTGGTCACCTCCCACCCCAAACCCGTGCGCGAGGCCATCGCACGCCATCGTGCAGCGCTGGATCTGAACCCGGGCCTGGCCATGGACTGGGATTTGGGCGTCACCGAAAAGCGCGAAGACAATGTGCGGGTCTGGGCCGGCAAATACCTGCAGGCCAAACCGAGCCAGATCGCCCTCACCGGCAGCACCACCGAAGGCCTGGCGATGATTTACGGCGGCGTGCATGTGCGCCCGGATCAGGAAATCCTCACCACCGAGCACGAGCACTATTCGACCCGCAACATCCTCGATTTCCGCACCCGCCGCGATGGCACCCGGGTGCGAAAACTCAAGCTGTTCGAAACCCCGCAAAGCATTTCGCTGGATCAGGTGCTCGACACCATCAACCGCAACATCCGCCCTGAAACCCGCGTGTTGGGGATGACCTGGGTGCATTCGGGCAGTGGCGTGAAATTGCCGATCGGCGACATTTCGCGACTGGTCGATGAGCACAACCGTCAGCGCGAAGATCAGGACCGATTGATTTACGTGGTCGACGGTGTGCACGGCTTCGGCGTCGATGATCTGAGTTTCCCGCAGATGAACTGCGACTTTTTCATTGCCGGCACCCACAAATGGATGTTCGGCCCGCGCGGCACCGGCATCGTCTGCAGCCGCAGTGAAGAAGTGAAATACGTCAGCCCGAGCGTGCCGACGTTCTCCGAAGCCACGACGTTCGCCACCACCATGACCCCGGGCGGCTACCACGCTTTCGAACACCGCTGGGCACTGGACGAGGCCTTCAAGCTGCATCTGCAATTGGGCAAGGCCGACGTTCAGGCACGCATTCATCAGCTCAACAGCTATCTGAAAGAGCGCTTGCGGGAGCACGCGAACATCGAACTGGTGACCCCGCTCGATCCGCAGTTTTCCGCCGGTTTCACGTTCTTCCGGGTCAAGGGCCAGGACAGCGACGAGGTCGCCGCCTACCTGATGAACCAGCGGGTGATCTGCGACGCCGTCAGCCGTGATGTAGGCCCGGTGATCCGCACCGCCCCCGGGCTGCTCAACAGCGAAGCCGAAGTCGACCGGTTCATGGACATCCTCGGCAAAAAACTGCGTGCCTGAACGCTCGCCCCCGGTTTCCTTTCACAGAGACGACTCATGAAAAAGCCTCACGCCTCATTCACCTTCCAGGCCCTCCCCGCACTGGTCCTGACCGCGCTCTGCGCCGGCCTGTTGCCCGGTGCCGCCCAGGCTGCGACCCCGCCCGCTCCGGGCAAAGTGTTCAAGGACTGCAAGGACTGCCCGGAAATGGTGGTGCTGCCCACTGGCAGCTTCACCATGGGCACCCCGGAAGACGAAGTCGGCCGCGAGCCGGATGAAGGTCCGCGCCACGTGGTGACCTTCAGCAAACCGTTCGCCATCAGCCGTTTCCAGGTACTGGTCGGCGAATGGGACGCGTATGTGCGCGATACCGGCAACAAGCCCTACGACTTCGATGATCGCCCGGGCCGCCGCTGCACCGCCGGCAAACCGGAGTTCAAGCAGACCGCGCGCGACCCGGCCGTGTGCATGAACGTGGCCGAAGCTCAGGGCTATATCGATTGGCTGTCGAAAAAGACCGGCCACAGCTATCGCCTGCAAAGCGAAT
Source organism: Pseudomonas sp. RSB 5.4 (assembly GCF_037126175.1). Taxonomy (NCBI): domain Bacteria; kingdom Pseudomonadati; phylum Pseudomonadota; class Gammaproteobacteria; order Pseudomonadales; family Pseudomonadaceae; genus Pseudomonas; species Pseudomonas sp. RSB 5.4. The sequence continues at coordinate 478,104 of NZ_CP146986.1, read as the reverse complement.
CGATCCGCGAATACGCCGCCCGTGGCGGCAGCACCGGGCCCTTCCCGTTCCCGTTCGATGAAGGCAACAACTACCAGATTTCCAAACACGCCAACACCTATGGCGCCGCCGACGGCTACAACTTCACCTCGCCGGCCGGGACCTTTCCGGCCAACGCTTTCGGCGTGTACGACGCCCACGGCAACGTCTATGAGTGGACCGCCGATTGCTATCACAAGGACTATTCCGGGGTACCCGACGACGGTCGCCCGTGGGTGCAGGAACACTGTGAACGCCAGGTCATGCGCGGCAACGACTGGGGCGAAGCGCCGGTGTTCTCTCGTTCCGGCAACCGCAACAGCAGCTGGCCGACCAGCAAGGGTGACTGGCTCGGTTTCCGCGTAGTGCGTGACCTCTGATCCTGCCCGCCACGACCGCAGCCCGTCTGCGGTCGTTTAAAGAAACTCCGTGACCATTCGTTTTCCTTAAGTACCGGCACTCCCTCCGCACCGAAGCAGGAATCCTCCATGACCAAGCCTACGCGTGGGGCGATCAACGAATTGTTCGCCCTGCTCAAGCCCTTCCGCCTGATCGTCTCTGTGTCCATCGTGCTCGGCATGATCGGTGGCCTGAGCGTCACCGTGCTGCTGGCGACCATCAACAATGCCTTGCACTCCGATGACGGCCTGACCCGCACGGTGGTCATGATCTTCGCCGGCCTCTGCGCCGTGGCGTTGCTGACGACGATTCTGTCGGACATCGGCACCAACTATGTCGGCCAGCACATCATTGCCAGGTTGCGCAAGGAACTGGGGGAGAAAGTGCTGTCGGCGCCGATCGACCAGATCGAACGCTATCGCAGTCACCGCTTGATCCCGGTGCTGACCCACGACGTCGACACCATCAGCGACTTCGCCTTCGCCTTTGCGCCGCTGGCGATCTCCATGACCGTCACCCTGGGCTGCCTCGGTTACCTGGCGATGCTGTCCTGGCCGATGTTCCTGATGATGCTGGTGGCCATCGCCATCGGCACCACGATTCAGGCGATTGCCCGGGCCAAGGGCATGCGCGGGTTCTACGCCGCGCGCGACTCCGAAGACGAACTGCAAAAGCACTACAACGCGATTGCCGAAGGGGCCAAGGAACTGCGTATCCACCGCCCGCGGCGCCAGCGCATGTTTGTCGCCGGCATTCAGAAAACCGCGGAAAAGATCTGCGACACCCAGATCAAATCCATCAACACCTTCGTGATCGCCAAGTCGTTCGGCTCGATGCTGTTCTTCGTGGTGATCGGCATGGCTCTGGCGCTGCAATCCTTCTGGCCGAGCGGCGACAAAGCGGTCATGAGTGGATTTGTACTGGTGCTGCTGTACATGAAAGGCCCGCTGGAGCATCTGGTCAGCACCTTGCCGATCATCAGCCGCGCACAGATTGCGTTCCGCCGGATTGCCGAGCTGAGCGAACAGTTTTCCTCGCCGGAACCGCACCTGCTACTGGAAGACACGGGCAGCAAAGCGGCAGCCGTCAACAGCCTGGAGCTGCGCAACGTGCGCTACGCATTCCCGGCGGTGGAAGGCAGCGAACCGTTCCGTCTGGGACCGGTCAACCTGCGCATCGAACAAGGCGACATCGTGTTCATCGTCGGTGAAAACGGTTGTGGCAAAACCACGTTGATCAAATTGCTGCTCGGCCTGTACGCACCGACCGAAGGCGAAATCCGCGTCAACGATCAAGCAATCACCGCACTCAACCGCGATGACTACCGACAGAACTTCACCACGATCTTTGCCGATTACTACCTGTTCGACGACCTGATCCAGGGCGATCGTCAGGTGCCGCAGGACGCCACCCGCTACCTCGAGCGTCTGGAAATTGCGCACAAGGTCAGCGTGCGCGACGGCGCCTTCAGCACCACCGATCTGTCCACCGGCCAGCGCAAACGCCTGGCGCTGGTCAACGCCTGGCTCGAAGAGCGCCCGGTGCTGGTGTTCGATGAATGGGCGGCGGATCAGGATCCGACGTTCCGACGGATTTTCTACACCGAGTTGCTGCCCGACCTCAAACGCCTGGGCAAGACCATCATCGTGATTTCCCATGATGACCGTTACTTCGACGTTGCCGACCAACTGGTGCGCATGGAGGCCGGAAAGGTCAAAAGCGAACTGCAGACCGCTTGAAACACGGGGCCGCGGCCAGACCGGAAAAATAGTTTTCCGGTTTGCCGCGGCTTCCTCGTCTTAATGAGATGAATAAGAACCATTAACAACTATACCTGCCAAGGTCTTAACCTCATGTCCGCATCCCGTTTCATGCTTCGCCCCCTGACTCGAGCCCTGTTGATGCAGGGCGTCACACGTTCGCGACTGGCCGGCACCGGTCTCGGTCTGGCACTGACCGTTGCTGCCACCCCGTATGTCCAGGCGCAGGAATGGACACTGAACATTCCGGCCCAGCCACTGGCACAGGCTCTGCAGACCCTCAGCCAACAGACCAGCCTGCAAATCATCTACAGCCCGGAAAGCCTGCAAGGTCTGCGCTCCAGCGCGCTCAGCGGGCGCTATCAGGGTGATGATTCGCTTAACGCGATCCTCAAAGGCACCGGCATTCGCTATCAGCGTGACGGCAACACCGTGACCGTGCTCGGCCCGGCCACCGGCGATACCATGGAACTGGCGCCGACCAACGTCAACGCGCAACGCATGAGCGCCACCACCGAAGGCAGCAACTCCTACACCACCGGTGGCGTGACCATTGGCAAGGGCACGCATTCACTGAAAGAAACACCGCAGTCGATCACCGTCATGACGCGCAAGATGCTCGATGACCAGAACCTCAACACCATCGAACAAGTGATGGAGAAGACCCCGGGCATCACCGTTTACGACTCGCCAATGGGCGGCAAGTATTTCTACTCCCGCGGTTTCCGCATGAGCGGCCAGTATCAGTACGACGGCGTACCGCTGGACATCGGCAGCAGCTACGTGCAGGCCGACAGCTTCAACAGCGACATGGCCATCTATGACCGCGTGGAAGTACTGCGTGGCGCCGCCGGCATGATGAAAGGCGCCGGCGGCACCGCCGGTGGCGTCAACTTCGTGCGCAAGCGTGGCGGCGATACCGCCCACACTGAACTCTCGCTGTCGGCAGGCACCTGGGACAACTATCGCGGTCAGGTCGATACCGGTGGCCCGCTGAACGACTCGGGCACCATCCGTGGTCGCGCCGTGGTCACTGAGCAGACCCGTCAATATTTCTATGACGTCGCCAGCCGCAAGGATCAGATCTACTACGGCGCCCTGGACTTCGACCTCAGCCCCGACACCACCCTGGGTGTGGGCGTCGCCTGGGAAGACGTCGACGCCACGCCTTGCTGGGGCGGCCTGCCGCGTTACGCCGACGGCTCCGACCTGCACCTCAAGCGCTCGACCTGCCTGAACACATCCTGGAACAACCAGCGCAGCAAACGCGCCACCTACTTCACTGACCTCAAGCACCAGTTCAATGACGACTGGTCGCTCAAGGTCGCGGGCGTCTACTCGCGCAACACCCAGGACATGGAATACGCATTCCCGAGCGGTGCCGTGCCGGTCGGCGCCACTTCGTCCAGCACCTTGATGCTGGGCAGCACCTACGATTACGACCAGGTCGACTACGGCTTCGATACCTACGTTGACGGAAAATTCGACGCGTTCGGCCAGCAACATGAACTGACCGTCGGCGTAAACGCCAGCCGTTCGAACAAGGACGATTTCTACGCAGTGGCCGCATTGCCACAACGTCAGAACGTGCTGGATCCGAACCACCACATCCCGCAACCGGATGAAAGCTATTACCTGGCCAATGCATCCCGTGGTGGCCCGGTGGACATGCACATCAAGCAATACGGCGCTTACTCCATCGGCCGCTTTAAACTGGCCGATCCGCTGACCCTCGTACTGGGCAGCCGGGTGAGCTGGTACAAGTCCGACACCGACTCGGTGCAGTACTTCCGCGGCGAAGGCACACCGGTCAACACCAAGTCCACCGAGACCGGGCAAGTCACGCCGTTCGCCGGTCTGCTGTTCGACCTCAACGACAACCTGACCGCCTACGCCAGCTACACCGACATCTTCACCCCACAAGGCGCTTACAAGACCATCGATGGCAGCACCCTCAAGCCATTGATCGGCCAGAGCTACGAGTTGGGGATCAAGGGTGAGTGGTTCGACGGTCGTCTGAACAGCTCCTTCAGCCTGTTCCGCACCATTCAGAAAGATGCACAACAGGATGATCCGCGCTGCGAAGACGGCTCTTGCTCGATCAACTCCGGCAAGGTCCGCGCTCAGGGCTTCGAAGCGGAAGTCAGCGGTGAAGTGATTGACCGTCTGCAACTGCTGGCCGGCTACACCTACACCCAGACCAAAGTGCTGGAAGATGCCGACACCACGCTGGACGGCACCGCCTACAACTCTTATGTGCCACGTCACCTGTTGCGCGTCTGGGGTGACTACAGCCTGACCGGCCCGCTGGATCGCGTCACTGTCGGCGCCGGCGTCAACGCGCAGAGCGGCAACTATCGCGTCTCGCCGATTGGCGGTGGCAACATCAACGGTGCCGGTTATGCGGTGTGGAACGGTCGCATCGGCTACAAGATCGACGACACCTGGTCGGTCGCGCTCAACGGTAACAACCTGTTCGACAAGCGTTATTACTCGACCATTGGTACCGAAGGTTTCGGTAACTTTTATGGTGATCCGCGTAATTTCGTGATGTCGGTGAAGGCTGTCTTCTGATTGCTTCGGTTGTGAGAAAGCCCCGCTTTGGCGGGGCTTTTTTTTGGTCTGGTTGGTGTGGGTTGGGGTTGGGATTGGGTGAATATCCGTTTCTTCGGGGGTTGCGGCTGGCGGTTTCGCTCTTACAGCGAGTCACCTTTTCCAAACGCCGAAAAGGTAACCCAAAAGGCTTTGCCCCGGCGTACGGCACTTCGCCTAGGCTCAGTGTTCCCTCGCTACGGTGTCCATCCGGGGGCATCGCCTCCGGTTTGCTTCGCTGCACCTCCTCTCGATGGATGCGGCTTCGCCGCATGGCGCTACGCGCCTAACCCCCGGATGAACACCTACGCTCGGCCTGCCGAAGGGGCTGACGATCAAAAGCCACATCAAAAGCCAAAGCGGATCAAAAGATCACAGCCTTCGGCAGTTCCTACATGGGATTGGGTGTTTTCAGTTAGAGATTGGTTGACTGGCAAGCCGCCTTCGCGAGCAAGCCCGCTCCCACAGTTGGGCCGGGTGCATCAGTTAGAGATTGGTCGGCTCGTAGGCCGCCATCGCCAGCAGGTACAGTTCAGATTGCGTGCTGCCCCCTGCGGCGAAGCCGCCCCACTCAACACAATGAGCGTTAGCTCGAGTACCGCTTTTGATTTTGATCTGAGGGCCCGTCGGCAGGCTGAGTGGAGGGGTTTATCCGGGGGTGGGAGCGCAGCGACCGTTTGGCGAAGCCAAACACAGCGAGAGGAGGTGCAGCGAAGCAAACCGTAGGCGCTGCCCCCCGGATGAATCCCGCAGCGAAGGAACCCGAGCCCAGGCGAGGGCCGAACGTCAGGGCACAGACCTTTTGGTTACTTTTGGGGCGTTTGCCAAAAGTGACCCGCCGTAAGGGCCATCCCTTTCAAGGTCTTTTCGTTTTGGCGGCCTTGATTACCCTGTCCGTTGAAACATGAGCATGCACCGCTGTGCCTTGGACCCACGTTTTGGGCTTGGGCACCTTGGGGCCTCGGGGGCTTTTCGCAACTTGTTTTGGCTGGATGTTTCTGGCTAGTTCCAACAAGCGCTGAGCCAGTTTTTCCGCAGGGATAACGGGAAGGTACTCCGAGGGCAGCGCAATCTGCATTCCCTCATAACCACTCCTGACCTGGACCGCCAAGTGGTAGGTCGAGGCTTCCCAGCCTTCAGGCTGGGTGTCGCGATGGGCTTGTTCGACACTTCGTTTGAGTACGGCCAGGACGTTGTATGCCAATACCGCAGTAGCGAACCCGAGCAAGGCAGCCTTTGGGCTGCCAAGGGTTTCGATTTCACTTTCCAGGATCGCTTCCAGTCGCTGGAACATGCCCTCAATACTCCAGCGGCGGCGATAGAGTTCTGCGATCTGCTGTGCACTGATGCTCTCAGGTAGATTGCTCCAGAACATCAAGCTGCTGTCACCCGAGTCTGTTGGCGAATGAAGCGTCAGTTCCACGCGCCGCCATTGGTAACCGCCTCTGACGTGGATGATCTGCTCGCGCACAGTGCCTGTTTCCACAGCTACGGGCTCTTGCCACTCACCCTCTTGAATCAGGCGTGGGTGCTTGGCTTGCTGACGAATGACAAAGGATGTCTGGACCTGCTCACAAGCTTCCATAACCGGGAGCGTGCAGTAGAGTCGATCAGCCAGCCACACCTGGCCCGGCTCGGCATCAGCCAATAGAGGCAGCACACAAATACGCTCGCTTGCGTAGGCATCCTCACATGCCTGAAGGTCGATGACCTGATCGAGATCGGGGTCGTAGACAACCACCGAAAAGCCAGGACGAGCGGCACCCCGCTCGTGGCGTAGAGCGCCCAGACGTTTCTCAGTGGATGCCAAGTGGTTGCCGTCCACCACCCGAACCTGCCAGCCCGGCAGCATCGTGGTGCAACCCAGCTCTTTGATGGTTGGGGTCAGGCGTTGTGCACAGCCTGTGACCAGCGCGCGCAACAGAGCAGGTTCGGTACGACTGATCTTGTCGTAGAGGGCTGCCAAGCTGACAGGAAGATCTTCCAGTTGCCGAGCGGCGGCGTGCAGGGATGGCTTCAAACCCAATGAAACAAGGGACATCAGCTTGATGATGGTCGAGAACAGTAGTTCACGAGAATACTGCCGTTGCCGATGTTCTTCGAAGACCTGATCGACCCACTCAGGAGCAATAGCCTGCTCCAGCGCCAACTTGGCCATGACGCTGGCAGGTGCTTTTTTTTCGAATCGAGCTAGAACATCGGTCCACATCTTCGGGGGATCCCTGACTGAAATTTCAGGGGATTTTACCTAAGACCTTGAAAGGGATGGCCGTAAGGGCGGAACCCTAGGAGGCCGTAACCGCAGCAACGGATATTCACCCCAACCAAAGCATCACCCCAACAACCGCCCCAACGCCCTGCTCAAATCTTCATGCACCTGCAACACATCAGGCATGACCGCAGCCATACGCAGCAAATCATGGGTCAACCCCGGACAATGTTCGAGCTCAACCCTCACCCCGTGAGCACGCAATTTATCGACATAAGCCTGCCCTTCATCGAGCAACGGATCAAACCCGGCCAACAGCACAATAGCCGGTGCGACCCCACGCAGATCCTCCGTCAGCAACGGTGAAAAACGCCAGTCCAGACAGTCGTGCGGGCTGCGCGCGTAGTGCTGATAGAACCAGTCCAGCGTTTCGTTTTCCAGCAAGTAACCTTCGCCGAACAGCAGACGCGAATCGTGGGGGCGTGAAGCATCGGTGACCGGATAACACAGCAACTGCGCCTTGGGCGCGATGGCTACGGTTTGCGGTTGTACGACTGCCTGTATCGCCAACACGGTGGCCAGTGTGGCGCCAGCGCTGTCGCCGCCGAACGCTACGCGCGTGATGTCGAGGCCGAGGCTTGCGGCGTTTTCCGCCAGCCACGACAAGGCGTCTTCGCCATCTTCCAGGGCTGCAGGAAAACGATGCTCGGGCGCCAGTCGATAACCGACCGACAAAACCGCGCAAGGCGTGCGCTGGCAAAACTCGCGGCACACACCGTCGTGGGAATCGAGGCTGCCGACAACGAATCCGCCACCGTGGAAATACACCAGCACCGGCAGCGGCGTGACGGCGCCGTTCGGCCGATACAGGCGCAACGCCAAAGGCGTGCCGTTCCGGGCTGCCATGTCGATCTGCGTCACCGACAGATCCGAAGGCGCAGCCCAGCGCAGTTGCGCGGTGGTCTGCTCGAAGGTGGCACGGGCCTCGCTCGGGGTCATCTGGTGCATGGCCGGCAGGCCGGCGTCCTGGCTGTCTTGGGCCAGGTCGAGAAAGGCTTCCAGGTCAGGGTGTAACGACATCGCTAAGATCCTTGTATAAGCAAAAAAGGGGCGCGCCTCGGCAACGCCCCAAAATGACCGAGTGCCCGGCGATCAGCCGGCGCGTGCCATGCAATGCTTGATCAACGCCTCCAGCTCACGCTGGTAATCGTTCATCAACGCATCCATGGTGCCGGCGCGATAGCGCTGGCTGCTGTAGATGCAGCGCAAGGCCAACTGACCGTCATAGACCTGGCCGACAATTTCCAGCCAGTTACCCAGGTTCGCCTTCAGGCTGTAGTTGTCGCCGGTCTCCTCCAGTGCCGGCACCAGCAATGCCTGCTCGTCGAAGCTCTGGTCGAACTGCCCCAGGTAATTGAACGTGACGCGCGCCTGCGGCAGATCCGCCAGTTGCCGAGACACCTCGGCCCCCGCCAGATGGCGCAACACGCCGTAGCCGATGCCCTTCTGCGGAACCGCTGCCAATTGCGCCTGCACATCGACGATCGAGCGGCCGATGTCCTCGCTGTCCGGACGCAGACGTACCGGGAACATACTGGTGAACCAGCCCAGACTGCGGCTCAGGTCAAGGGTCTCGAACAGGTCTTCGCGACCATGCCCTTCGAGCAGGATCAGCGCCGACGGCTGCTGACTCCAGCGGCACAAAGTGCGGCTGAGCGCCGACAGCAGCAGATCGTTGATCTGCGTGCCGTACACCGCTGGCGCCTGTTTGAGCAGTTGCTCGGTGTGCTCGCGTGACAGTTTGAGGCGCGCCTGCGCTTGCTGGCGCACGAGGTTTTTGCCGCGCGGGTTGTCGCACGGCAGATCGACACCCGGCTGATCCAGTTGCTCCAGCCACCAGCCCAGTTCCTGCTCGGCAATCACTGGCGCCTGGGCCTGCAGTGCCTCGGCAAACGAACGGTAGCTGCTGGTGCGAATCGGCAGCTGTGGTTGCAGCCCTTGCACGCAGGCTTCGTAGGCGACCTTCAAGTCGTCCAGCAGAATCCGCCACGACACCGTGTCGACCACCAGGTGATGGATCACCACCAGCAGTCGCGCCTGCCCCTCGGGCATGGCGACATGCATCACTCGCCAGACCGGCCCGGCGTCGAGTTTCAGGCTGCGCTGGGCGAGGTTGGCCAGCGTTTCGACCTGCTCGCTGTTCGCGGCTTCACGACGCCAGAGCAACGCTTCACCCTGTTCATCGAGCTCACAGTAGCGTTGCACCCAGCGCCCGCCTTCGCGGGAGAAACGCAGACGCAACGAGTCGTGATGTTTTTCGATCCAGCCCAGCGCCTGCTCCAGCGCATCCAGATCCAGCGGCTGGCGCGCGCTCAGCAGCAGCGACTGGTTGTAGTGATGCGCCTCGGCCATGTCCTCGGCAAAGAACCACTCCTGAATCGGCAGCAGGTTGAACGTGCCCTCCGCTGCCACCTGCGTGAGGTCCGTCGCCGGTGGCTGGCCGCCCTCCTTCGCCACTTCCTGCTCGACGATGCCGGCGATGGTCTGATAGCGCATCAGATCGCGCAGTTTGAGCTCCATGTTCAGCGTCGGGTGGTTACGCACCCGGGAAATCACCTGCAGGCTCAGAATCGAGTCGCCGCCCAGTTCGAAGAAGTTGTCGCAGATGCCCACCTGCTCGACCTGCAGCACCTGAGCCCAGATTTGCGCGAGCACGGTTTCCTGCTCGTTGCGCGGAGCGACGTATTCTTCGGTTTTGAACTCAGGCTCCGGCAACGCCTTGCGATCGAGTTTGCCGTTGGGTGTGACCGGGAAAGCGTCCAGGCAAACGATCTGCGCCGGCACCATGTATTCCGGCAACGACGCCCGCAGCCCGGCCTTGAGTTCATCGCCCATGTCCTGCCCGGCTTCGGTCACCACGTAACCGATCAGCTGTTTGCCCGACGCATTGTCCCGGGCGATCACCAGTGCATCGGTGACCGCCGGCAACTGTCGCAGACTCGCCTCGACTTCACCCAGTTCGATGCGGAAGCCGCGCACCTTGACCTGATGGTCGATGCGCCCGACGTAATCGACCACGCCGTCCGCACGCAGGCGCACCAGGTCGCCGCTGCGATACAGACGCTCACCCGCCGCGAACGGGTTCGGCACGAAGCGCTCGCAGGTCAGGTCGGGACGCCCGTGATAGCCGCGGGCGACGCCATAGCCACCGATGTACAACTCGCCGGCAAAACCGGGCGGCAACGGGTTCAGGTCTTCATCCAGCACGTACAGCGAACGCGCACCTACGGCGCGGCCGATCGGCGCATACGCCGCTTCGCAATGCTGACTCACCGGGACTTTCCAGAGCATCGGCGTGACCACGGTTTCGGTCGGGCCATAGCCGTTGGTGAAGTACTCGGGGCGTAGCGCCGCCTTGACCTGCTCGAACGTCTGATCCGGTACCGCGTCACCGCCAAAGCAATAGATGCGCACCGGTGGCGGCGCGATACCACTGGCGGCGGCGTATTCGGCCAACTGCTTGAGGTAAGCCGGCGGGAAGCAGGCAATGGTGATGCCGTATTCGTGCAACGCCTCGTAGGTCTGCTCCGGTGTCCACAGGCAACCGTCGCGAATCACCAGGCGACCGCCGCTGTACAAGGTGCTGAGCCAACGCTCATGGGCACCGTCGAAAGCGAACGACATGAAGTGCAGCTCGCAACTGCTGGCATCCATTTCATACAGCTCGGCAATCGCCTGGCAGTGCATGCTCAGCGGGCCTTGGGTCACCGCAACGCCTTTTGGACGCCCGGTGGAACCGGAGGTGTAGACCAGATACGCCAGGCCCTGCTCCTGAACGCGGTTGTCGGGGGCGTGAGCGGCATAGCGGCGTTCATCGAGATGATCGATTTCCAGACGCAGCAACCCCTGTGGCGCCGGCAACGTCGCACGCAGGCTGCTCTGGGTCAGCAACAGCGCCATGCCCGAATCTTCGATCATGTACGCCAGACGCTCTGGCGGGTACTCGATGTCCAGCGGCACGTACGCCGCCCCGCTCTTGAGCACCGCGAGGAAGCTGACCACCATCTCCAGCGAGCGCGGCAAGGCGACGCCGATCACCACTTCCGGACCCGCACCGTGCTCGATCAGGCAGTGAGCCAGACGATTGGCGCGCTGCTCGAGTTCGGCGTAGCTCAGGCTCATCCCCGCGCATTGCAAGGCAATGGCCTGCGGCTGTTGTTGCGCGTGGCGGCTGATCAACTCCGGCAACAACGCTGCCTGATGGTTGTGCGCCGGTTCGGCGCTCCAGGCCTGCGCCGCTTGCCATTGCTCGCGGCTCAGGCGCTGCAGGTTGCCAAGGCGCTCGTACGGCGCAGCCATCATCGCCGCTAGGGTGTTTTCCATGGTCTGGCGAATACCCGGAACCGCTTCGGCACTGAAGTGGCTGCGCAGATACAGGTATTCGATCGACAACTCGTCACCGAGCATCACCGCGAGGTCCATCGGCACGTTGGTCACGCCGTGGCCGATGGATTTGCCGAAGGTCAGGTCGGTGTCGTTTTCTTCTTGCAGGCGATCGTCGATCGGGAAGTTCTCGAACACCACAATGCTGTCGAACAGGGCCTGGCCACCGAGGTTGGACCAGCGCTGTACATCGGCCAGTGGCGCCTGGGAGTAATCGCGGATGTCGAGGTTATAGGCCTGCACTTCACCGAGCCAGTCGGCCACGCGCTGATGCGCTTGCGGCGTCTGAATGATCGGCAAGGTGTTGATGAACAGGCCGAGCATGTTGCCGACATTCGCCAGACTTTCCGGACGCCCCGACACCGTAGCGCCGAAGGTGACCGTCTGCTGCCCGGTGTAGCGTTGCAACAGCAGCAGCCACGCGCCCTGAATCAAGGTGTTGGGGGTGATGCGCAAGTCGCGACAGAACTGCAGCAATTGTTCGGTTTGCGCCTTGTCCCAGTTCGAGTAGATCGCATCGTGACCGGAAACATCGGCGCTGTGGCGCGGATGCATCGCCTGGCTCAGCGCCGTCGGCTCGTTGACCACGGCCAGACGCGCCTTCCAGAACAGCTCCTGAGCGTCCTGATCCTGCGCCTGCAACCAGGCGATGAAGTCGCGGTAACGACCGTTCTCGCCGATGATTTCGCCCTTGGCGTAATACTGCAAAACCTCGCCGAACAGGCGCGAACTGCTCCAGCCGTCCATCAGGATATGGTGGCTGGTCCAGATCATCTGGTATTGATCGTCGCTCAGGCGCAGCAAGGTTATCCGCTGCAAACGCGCCTCGGCCAGATCAAAACCGAGCGCGCGGTCATCGCTGGCGAACTGTGCAATCAGCTCTTCGCTGGTTTCCCGTTCACGCCAGTCGAGCACCTGCATCTGCAACGGGGCGTGGCGATGCACCACCTGTAACGGTTTCACCAGGCCATCCTGCCAATGGAAACTGGTCCGCAGAATCGCCTGCCGGACGATCACGAATTCCCACGCCTGACGGAAGCGCTCCACGTCCAGGCCCTTGATCGGCAGGCTGACCTGCTGGACGTAAAGGCTGCTGCCGTTGTCCGACAGCGTGTGGAAAAGCATGCCCTCCTGCATGGGCGACAGCGGGTAAACGTCCTCGATCATCTGCGCAGGTACCGGCAACGCGTCGAGCTGCGCCTGATCCAGTTGGGCCAATGGATAATCCACTGCAGTGTCGTCCGTCGAGTCGTCATCCACCGAGACCACAGCCGCAAGTTTCTGCACGGTCTGCTGCTGGAACAGGTCTTTCGGGGTGAAGCGAATGCCCTGCTGACGCGCGCGGCTGACCAGTTGAATCGAGATGATCGAATCGCCGCCAAGGGCGAAGAAGTTATCGGTGACGCCGACGCGTTCGAGCTTGAGAATGTCCTGCCAGACGTCGACCAGTTGTTGCTCCAGTGGCGTCGACGCTGCGACGTATTCACGTTGCGCCTGGCTGGCGTCCGGCGTGGGCAGGGCCTTGCGATCGAGTTTGCCGTTCGGCGTCAGCGGCAGCTGCTCGAGGAACAGCCACTGCGCAGGCACCATGTAATCCGGCAGATGCGCCTTGAGTGCGAACTGCAACGCTTCACTCAGATCGTCCTGCTCCTTGAGGCTCAGGCCGCTGTCGCTCGGCACCACATACGCCACCAGTTGCTGACCGCTATGGCCATCCACCGCCAGCACCACACCTTCGCGCACGCTGTCCTGGGCCAGCAGACGCGCTTCGATTTCACCCAGTTCGATGCGGAAACCACGCACCTTGACCTGATGGTCGATGCGTCCGACATATTCAATCCGGCCGTCATCCGTGAAGCGGGTCAGGTCGCCGGTGCGGTACATGCGCTCGCCGCGGGTCGACAGCGGATTGGGCACGAAACGTTCGGCGGTCAGCCCCGGGCGGAACAGATAGCCGCGGGTGATGCCGTCGCCGGCCAGATACAGCTCGGCCGCCACGCCAATCGGCGCCGCCTGCAATTGACCGTCGAGCATGTACGCCGAAGTGTTGACCAGCGGCCGGCCGATGTTCGCCTGACCACCGGCCTCGCGGCGGGTCCAGGTCGAATAGGTGGTGTCCTCCGACGGGCCGTACAGGTCATAGACGTGGGCCACCGAGGTTTCGCCATAGAGCGTGTCGACCAGGCCCTGCTTCAGCGGCTCGCCGGCGAGGTTGATGATGCGCACGCCGGGCGGAATGTGCCCGGCGCGTTGCAGCGCGGCAATCGCCGACGGCACGGTGTTGATCAGGCGCACCTGATCACGCTCCGGCAAGTCCGGCAGTTCCAGCGCATTGCGCGCCATGACGAGCGAACCGCCGCGCGCGAGGGTGACAAAAATCTCCCACACCGACAGGTCGAAGCACACCGACGTCGAGGCCAGCACGCCTTGCAGGTCGTCTTCGCTGTAGACCTCGGCGGACCAGTGAATCAGCGCCTGCACGTTGCGATGGGCGATGGCCACGCCCTTCGGTTTGCCGGTGGAACCGGAGGTGTAGATCACATAAGCCAGATTGGCGCTATCGCCCCGCACCGGCAGATTGTCCGGCGACTGCCCGGCAAACGCCTGCCCACCGGCCTCGACCAACACCACTTGCGCATCGGTCTGCGGCAATTGCGCCAGCAGCGACTGTTGCGTCAGCAGGACTTTCGCCTGGCTGTCGTCGAGCATGTACGCGACGCGATCCGCCGGATAATCCGGGTCCAGCGGCACATAAGTGCCGCCGGCCTTGAGCACCGCCATCAGGCCGATCACCAGTTCCGCCGAACGCGGCATCGCCACGCCCACGCGGATTTCCGGGCCGACCCCGAGCGCCAGCAGATGACGGGCCAACTGATTGGCACGTCGGTTGAGTTCGGCATAGCTCAGCGCCACACCGGCATGACTCAGTGCCTGCGCTTGCGGATGCATCGCCACCCGCGCCTCGAAGCTCTGCGAAATGAGGCGTTGCTCTGCATAGGCAGCGTGATTGTCGTTCCATTGCGCCAGGGTCTGACGTTCGGCCAGCGGCAACAGACCGATCTCGCCCAGGCAACGCTGCGGCGCCTCGAGGAACTGACGCAGCACCTCTTGCAGATGCGCCGCCAGGCCCAGCACGCTGCGCTCGGCGAAGTGTTCGGTGAGGTAGTTGAAGTCCAGATTCAACACGTCGCTGGCCCCGGCAATCAGGGTCAGGCCGTAGTTGGTTTGCTCGCGGTGTTCCAGACCGCCGAAACGCAACCCACCGGGGTTGGCCTCCAGCGCTTCGGAGACCGGGTAGTTTTCAAATACCAGCAAGGTGTCGAACAGCGCTTCGCCGCTCAGTTCGGCCAGACGCTGGATGTCCTGCAACGGGGTCTGCTCGTAGTCACGCAGCAGCAGGTTCTTGTCCTGCACGCTGCGCACCCAGTCGCCGACGCTGACTGTCGCCTGCGGGCTGGCGATCACCGGCAAGGTGTTGATGAACAGCCCCAATTGCTGCTCGATGCCCGGCAGATCCACCGGACGCCCCGACACGGTCGCGCCAAAGGCCACCGTGGCCTGCCCGGTGTAACGCTGCAACACCAGCAGCCACGCGGCTTGCACCAGACTGTTGAGGGTCACTTGCTGCTGACGCGAGAACGCGTTCAGACGCCGGGTGAAAGCCGCATCGAAATGCAGACGATGCATCTGCTTGCCCGGACCCGGCACCGTAGCACCGTGGCAGGCCGAAGCCAGGCGGGTCGGCGCCTCCAGCGCAGCCAGTTGCCCGCGCCAGAAATCCTGGGCGGCGGCTTTGTCCTGACCTTGCAGCCACACCAGGAAATCGCGGTAGCGGCCCTGCGCACTCGGCACCGGGTGACCGGCGTAATCCTGCAACACCTCGCCGAACATCCGCGAGTTGCTCCAGCCGTCCATCAGAATGTGGTGGCAGGTGAAAATCAATCGATGGCGTTCGTCCGCGGTGCGCAACAGGCACAGGCGCAACAGCGGCGGATTCTGCAGATCAAAACCGCGCTCGCGGTCGGCCTGCGCTCGAGCCTCAAGCACCGCCGGCAGATCCGCCACACCGCGCACATCGACTTCCGGCATCTCCAGGGTCAACTGCCGATTGATCACTTGCAGCGGTGCATCGAGACCGTCGCGGCCCCAGATGAACCCGGCGCGCAGCACTTCATGGCGATCCACCACCCGCTGCCAGGCTTGCTGGAAACGCGCCACATCGAGGCCGTCGATGTCCAGCAGCATCTGATAGACGTAGGCGCTGGCATCGGCGTCGTACAGGCTGTGGAACAGAATGCCCTGCTGCATCGGCGCCAGCGGATAGATGTCTTCGATACGCTGAGCGGCGATCGGCAGGCTGTCCAGATGCGCCTGGGACAACCCGGCCAGCGGCACGTCGGACGGCGTCAAACCACCGCTCGAATGGCTCAGGCAATGGTCGATCAACTCGCCCAGCGCCACTTCATAAGCGCGAGCCAGTGCATTGATCGTCGCCTCTGCGAACACGTCGCCGCTGTAGGTCCAGGTCAGGCTCAGCTGGCCCTGATAGACCCGGCCATCGATGGTCAGCCAGTTGGCCATCGGCGCGTTTTCATCCTGACCGGCACCCTTGTCTTCGGTGGCCGGCACCCACAGGGCGTCGGCGTCGAAGTTGTTGTCGAACTGGCCGAGGTAATTGAACGTGACTTTCGGTTGCGCCAGCCCGTTCAGTGCCGCCTGGGCCTCGGCGCTGCCCAGATGACGCAGCAAGCCATAACCGATGCCCTTGTCGGGGATCGCGCGCAGCTGCTCCTTGATGCCCTTGATCGACGCTTCGAGACTGGCGCCGGGGGTCAGGCGCACCGGGAACATGCTGGTGAACCAGCCCACCGTGCGGCTCAGGTCGACATCGTCGAACAGGTCTTCACGACCGTGACCCTCAAGCTGCACCAGCGCGCTGTCCGTGTTCGTCCACTGGCACAACACACGGGCCAGTGCCGTCAGCAGCAGATCATTGACCTGGGTGCGATAGACCGCGGGGGCCTGTTGCAACAACTGACGGGTACGTTCGGCATCCAGTCGGGTGTCGACGTTGCGCTCGAAACGATTGCTCAATCGGCCTTGCGGGTTGTCCAGCGGCAGCTCGACCGAGACGTCGCGCAACTGCCCGCGCCAGTAGCCGAGTTGACTGTCCAGCGCCGCACTGCGGGCATGGGCTTGCAGACGCTGCCCCCAATCCTTGAACGCGCTGGTCTTGGCCGGCAGCACCACAGCCTGCCCGCCGCTCAGTTGTTGATAGGCGGTTTGCAGATCTTCCAGCAGGATCCGCCACGACACGCCATCGACCACCAGGTGATGGATCACCAGCAGCAAGCGCTGGCTGGCGTCCGGCAGATCGACCAGCGCCGCACGCATCAGCGGGCCGTCGAGCAGATCGAGACTGCGCTGCAACTCCAGGCACAGCGCCGGCAATGCCGCACTGTCATTCAGCGTGACAGTGCGCAGCAACGCTTGCGCCTGATCCGCCGGCGCATGGCTCTGCTGCCAGCCATCGCCGGTCTGGCGATAACGCAGGCGCAGCGCGTCATGGTGCCGTTGCAGGTGCAGCAGCGCCTGTTCCAGCGGCGCCGCTTGCAGCGCCGTGGCCGGGGTCAGCAGGATCGACTGGTTCCAGTGATGCCGCGCCGGGATGTCGCTGTTGAAGAAGTAATGCTGAATCGGCGTCAGAACCGCATCGCCGAGCACTTCGCCCTGTTGCGTCTGCACCGCATCGCTCTGTTGCGCGACGGTTGCCAGACGCTGCACGGTCTGGTGCTGGAAGATGTCTTTGGGGGTGAAGCGAATACCCGCCTGACGGGCGCGACTGACCACCTGAATCGAAATGATCGAATCGCCGCCCAGCTCGAAGAAATTGTCGTTGAGACCGACGCGCTCGACCTTCAACACGTCCTGCCAGATATCGGCCAGACGCTGTTCCAGTTCGTTGCGCGGTGCGGCGTAGGCTTCCTGCACCTGGGCGACGTCCGGCTGCGGCAGTTGCTTGCGATCAAGCTTGCCGTTGGCCGTCAGCGGCAGACGCTCGAGGAACGCCCAACTGACCGGAACCATGTAATCGGGCAGCGATTCGCGCAAATGTGCCTTGATCGAATCGCGCAGCGCGCCCTGCCCTTCGGCATCCAGCGCCTCGTTGGCGACGATCCAGGTTGCCAGTTGCTGACCACTGAGACCATCGACCGCCAGCACCACCGCTTCACGCACTGCGGGGTGCTTGAGCAGTTGCGCTTCGATTTCTCCCAGCTCGATTCGGAAACCGCGGATCTTCACCTGATGGTCGATGCGGCCGATGTATTCGATCACACCGTCGCCGCGCAACCGCGCCAGGTCACCGGTGCGATACAGGCGTTGACCGGCCTGCGGATTGAACGGGTCCGGAACAAACCGCGTCGCGCTCATGCCGGCCTGATTCAGATAACCACGGGCCAGACCGGCGCCGGCGATGTACAGCTCGCCGATGCAGCCTTGCGGCACCAGGTTCAGCGCGTTGTCGAGCAAGTACCACGACAGGTCGACGATCGGCTCGCCAATCGGGCTGCTGTGGCTCTGCTGCAAGTCGGCCAGCGACAATGGCCGGTAGGTCACGTGCACGGTGGTTTCGGTGATGCCGTACATGTTGATCAGCGTTGGCGCGCGATCGCCGAAACGTTCGAACCACGGGCGCAGGCTCTGCACTTCGAGGGCCTCGCCACCGAACACCACATAACGCAGGGCGTTATCGCGCGACGACTCGCTGGCCACCTGCATCAACGGCTTGAATGCCGAGGGCGTCTGGTTCAGCACGGTGACGTTTTCATCGCACAGCAGGCTGTAGAAATCTTCCGGGGAACGGCTGACGTCGTGGGGCACCACCACCAGTTTGCCGCCGTAGAGCAGCGCACCGAAAATCTCCCAGACCGAGAAGTCGAAGGCGTAGGAATGGAACAGCGTCCAGCTGTCCTGCGGGCCGAAATCGAACCAGTGCTCAGTGGCACTGAACAGACGAATGACGTTGCTGTGCGGCAACAAAGCGCCCTTCGGTTTGCCGGTGGAGCCCGAGGTGTAGATGACGTAGGCCAGATTGTCCGGCGTGGTCAGGCACTCCGGGTTGCTGTCGCGGCTGCCTGCGACTGGCTGGTTCAGATCCAGGCAGGTCAGTCCCGCTGGCACCGGCAATTGCGCCAGCAGGTGCCCCTGGGTCAGCAGCCATTGGATGCCGCTGTCCGCGATCATGTAGCTCAGCCGATCATCCGGGTAACCCGGGTCCAGTGGCACATACGCGCCACCCGCCTTCAGCACCGCGAGGATGGCGACGATCATGTCCAGCGAACGCTCGACGGCAACGCCGACGCGCACGTCCGGGCCGACGCCACGGTCGATCAGCACGTGCGCCCACTGGTTGGCACGGCGATTGAGCTCGGCGTAGGTCAGACGCTGCCCGTCAAAGGTCACCGCGATCGCTTCAGGATGACGTTCAGCCTGGGCTTCGATGACTTGATGAATGCACTGCTCGACCGTTTGTTCCACCCGTGCCGGATTCCACTGCGCGAGCAATTGTTGCTGCTGGCCGTCATCGAGCATCGGCAGTTGCCCGATACGCTGGCCCGGCTCGGCGACGATCGCCCGCAACAGCGCATTCCAGTGTTGCGCCAGGCGCTCGATGGTCGCGGCGTCGAACAGATCCGTGGCGTACTTGAGCACGGCTTCGATGCCGTGAGCCTGCTCGGTGGTGTTCAGGGTCAGGTCGAACTGCGCAGTCTGGCTTTGCCATTCCAGCGGTTCGATGCTCAGGCCGTTGAGGCGGGTTTCGACGCTCGCGCGGCGTTCGGCCTGGTGGTTGAACATCACCTGGAACAATGGGCTGTGGCTCAGACTGCGGCCCGGCTCCAGCGCTTCGACCAATTGCTCGAACGGCAAGTCCTGATGGGCCTGGGCTTCCTGCGCAGTCTGTTTGACCTGACGCAGCAGATCGACAAACGGCATCTGCCCGTCGATGTCGGCCTTGAGCACCTGAGTGTTGACGAAGAAGCCGATCAGACGCTCGATTTCCACCCGCCCACGGTTGGCCACCGGCACGCCGACGCGGATGTCGGCCTGCCCGCTGTAGCGGTGCAGCAACGCCTGGAACGAGGCCAGCAACACCACGAACAGGGTCACGTTTTCCTGACGGGCGAACGCCTTGAGCGCATGGCTCAGCGCCGGATCGAGAATCAGGTTGTGACTGGCCCCGGCAAAGCTTTGCTCGATGGAACGCGGGCGATCCATCGGCAGTTCCAGCACTGGCTGCTCACCGCCCAGCTTCTCTTGCCAGTACGCCAGTTGCCGCTCTTGCTCACCGGCCTCCATCCACTGCCGCTGCCACAGGGCGTAATCGGCGTATTGAATCGGCAACGCCGGCAGACCGGCGGCGTGCCCGAGATTGAAACCGGCGTACAGCTGCACCAGTTCCTCGATCATCACTTGCAGCGACCAGCCATCGGAAACAATGTGGTGCAGGGTCAGCACCAGGACATGGTCATTCGGGGTGACCTGCAGCAACGCCGCGCGCAACAGCGGGCCATGCTCCAGGTCGAAAGTTTTCTGGCTCTGGGTCTGCACGAACGCCTGAATGGACGCTTCAGGGTCGTTCGCCGACTCAGCGCTCAGTTGCTGAATTTCCAGTGCAAAGTGGCCTGCGGGGAGGACCACTTGCAAGGGTTGTCCGGTTTCCTGGGTGAACACCGTGCGCAAGGTTTCGTGTCGTTCGATCAGCGCCTGGACGCTGCGCTCCAGCGCGGATACATCCAGCGGCCCCTGCAAACGCAGGGCCGTCGGAATGTTGTAGGCCGCGCTGTGCGGCGCCCACTGCCAGAGAAACCACTGGCGTTGCTGGGCGTAGGACAGCAGCAACGGCTCTTCAGCCGTGCGCTTGAAAACCGGGGCAATGTCAAAGAGGTTGACGCCTTTCTGCTTGAGCAGAACCGCCAGAGCCTTTCTTTGCTTAGCCGAAAGTTGTCCTACCGACTCGATTAACTCTTGCACGCGTTTTTCCCTCTCAAGAAATCAGTTTTTCCAGATCATCGAGGGATAGACGTTTGAGGGCCTCCAGGGATTTAGCCAATTCATCCTGAACGGGCGACATTTCGACACGCAGGGCCTCGATCCGCGCACAGAACGCCTTGAGGGTATCGGTTTCAAACAACGCCTTGAGCGGCACCCTGTCACCCAGACGTTCCTTGATCCGGGTCACCACCAGCGTGGCCAGCAACGAGTGCCCGCCGAGCTGGAAGAAATTGTCCGCCAGCCCGACGCGCTCGACCTCCAGCACCTCCTGCCAGACCGTCGCCACTTCCCACTGCAGATCGGTCTGTGGCGCCTGATACTGCTGCTGCGCCGGACTGTCGCCGAGGGTCATCAGCGCCTTGCGATCCAGCTTGCCGTTAGGCGTCAGCGGGATGGCGTCAATCAGGTGCAAGTGCCCCGGCACCATGTGCGCCGGCAGGCGCGCGGCCAGAGCACTGCGCAAGCGTTCCGCCAACGCGACCTGATCGCCCACCGGCTGCGCCGGTACGACGTAGGCGTGCAGGTGTTTACCGGCCGCACCGTCCTGGGCGAGCACCACCGCTTCAGCAATGTCCGCCTGCTCCAACAGCCTCGCCTCGATCTCGCTGAGTTCGATACGGAACCCGCGAATCTTCACTTGATGGTCGGCGCGACCAATGTATTCGATGTTGCCGTCACTGCCCTGGCGCACCAGATCGCCGCTGCGGTACAGCCGTTCGCCGTTGCTGGCGTAAGGGTTCGGCACAAAGCGTTCGGCGGTCAACGCGGCCTTCATCAGGTAGCCACGGGTCACGCCGGCACCGCCCAGGTACAGCTCGGCCGGCACGCCTTCAGGCAGCACCTGCAACTGACTGTCGAGCAGGTACGCGACGGTGTTTTCCAGCGGCCGGCCGATGTTCGCCTGCCCCTGTGGCGTACGCAGGGTGAAGGTCGAATACGTGGTGTCTTCCGACGGCCCGTACAGGTCGTAGACCTGCTGCACTGAGGTGCTCGCATACAAGGTATCCACCAGACTTTGCTTGAGCGGTTCACCGGCCAGGTTGATGGTCTTGACCGAGCGCGGAATCTGCCCGGCACGTTGCAGCGCGGCAATCGCCGACGGCACCGTGTTGATCAAGGTGACCTGTTCGCGGCCCGGCAGATCGGCCAGTGCCAGTGCGTTGTCCGCCAGTACCAGACACCCGCCGCAGGCCAGCGTGACGAAGATTTCCCAGACCGACAGGTCGAAGCAGATCGACGTCGACGCCAGCACGCCGCGCAGTTGTTCTGCGCGGTACACACCCGCCGACCACTGAATCAACGCCGACAGGTTGCCGTGGGTAATCGCCACGCCTTTCGGCTTGCCGGTGGAACCCGAGGTGTAGATGACATACGCCAGATTCTGCGCCGTCACTTTCGCCACCGGGGCGGTAGACGGGAACTCGCAGAGCGCGTCCTCATCCACCAGCACTACCTGCGCACTCAACGCTTCAGGCAGCATCGCCTGCGCACTCAACGCTTCAGGCAGCATCGCCTGCGCCGCGGGTTCGGTGAGCAGCACGGCGGCGTGACTGTCGTCGAGCATGTGCAGCAAACGTTCCTGCGGGTAGTCCGGATCCAGCGGCACATAAGCGCCACCGGCCTTGAGGATCGCCAGCAGGCCCACGAGCATGTCAGGGGTGCGGCGCATGCACACGCCCACGCGCACTTCCGGCCCGACACCCAAGGTTTGCAGTTTGTGCGCCAGACGATTGGCCCGGGTATCGAGGCTCTGGTAATCGATCGATTGCTCGGCGAACACCACGGCCTGCGCCTGTGGTTGCCGCTGCAGTTGCGCGGCGATGTGTTCCAGCACCGTGCGAGTGTCCGGCGCGGTGACGGCAGCCTTGCCCCAATTGATCGCCTCTTCGCGCTGCGGCGCTGCGAGCAATTGCAACCCGCCCAGTGGCTGAGCGGGATCGGCGAGGAACTGCGTCAGCAGGCTTTCCAGCTGCGCACTCAAGGCAACGACTGTGTTCGCGGCAAAACTGGCCTGATCGTAACTGATCCCCAGACTCAGCTCGCGACCGGTGACCGCCACCAGCGTCAGTGGGTAGTTGGTCTGTTCCTGACGACGAATCGCCGAGAACGTCAGGCCAGTGGCCGGGCCTTGTTGCAGGGCTTCGGCCATCGGGTAGTTTTCGAACACCAGTATGCTGTCGAACAACGCCCCGGCACCGGTTCCCGCCCAACGCTGAATGTCGTAGAGCGGCGTATGTTCGTGCTCGCGCAACGCCAGATTGAGTCCCTGCACCTGTTGCAACCACTGACTGACGACGATTTCCGCGGACGGCGCCGCCACCACCGGCAGGGTGTTGATGAACAGGCCGATCTGCTGCTCGACACCCGGCAGGTCGGTGGGACGTCCGGCAACGGTGGCACCGAACGCCACGTTGTCCTGACCGGTGTAACGCTGCAACAGCACCAGCCACGCCGCCTGCACCAGCGTGTTGAGGGTGACTTTCTGCTCACGGGCAAAACGGTTCAGGTCGGCGGTCAACGCCGCGCTGAACACATGCTCGTGGTCGGCGTAACCGACTGCCGCCAGCGGCGCGCCCGACACGGCGCCGGCCAGTCGCGTCGGCTCTTCCAGGTCGGCCAGCGCCGCCGTCCAGAACGCACGGCTGGCCTGCTGATCACGCTGGCCGAGCCACTCGATATAGTCGCGATAGCGCCCCTGGGGCGCGGCCGGGGCCAGACCGGCGTAGCGCTGCAACACTTCGCCGAACAACTGCGAGGTGCTCCAGCCATCCATCAGGATGTGATGACAGGTGTAGATCAGGTGATGCGTCGCTTCGTCGGTGCGCACCAGCGTCACCCGCAACAGCGGCGCGGCGGTCAGGTCGAACCCGCTGGCAAGATCGTCACTGGCCAGTTGTTCCAGCGCTGCGCCGAGGTCAGCCCGGCCACGCCAATCCTCGACCTGCCATGGCATCTGCACGTGGTGCCGCACCACTTGCACCGCCGCGGCGGCATCCTGCGGCCAGATGAATGCGCTGCGCAGAATCTCGTGGGCCTCAACGGTGTGCTGCCAGGCCTGACGGAAGCGCTCGGCGTCCAGTTGTTGCACGTCGACACGCAACTGGTTGGTGTACGCCGGGCTCTCCGGATCGTTGACGCTATGGAACAGAATGCCTTGCTGCATCGGCGACAACGGGTACAGATCGACGATGTCACGGGCCGGGATTGGCAGTGTCGACAGCTGTGCCTGGGTCAAGGTCGCCAGACTGAAGTCCGACGGCGTGACGCCTGCTTCACCGCTGTCGCAGCAGTGCTCGATCAGACGCTCCAGCTCACGCCGATAGGCTTCGGCCAGCGCCGCGATGGTTTCTGCGCGGTACATGCCCGTGCCGAAGGTCCAGGTCAGCTCCAGCTCACCGCCATACACCTGACCATCGACGCTCAGCCAGTTGCCCAACGGTGCAGCGGCGTCCTGATTGGCGCCGGTGCTTTCGCCACTTGGCACGAACAGCGCGCCCTCGTCAGCGCTGAAGGCACCGTCGAACTGGCCCAGATAGTTGAACGTCACGCGCGGCTGCGGCAATTCCTGCAGCTCGGCGCGTCGGCTCAGATATCGCAGCACGCCATAACCGATGCCTTTGCCCGGCACCGCACGCAGTTGTTCCTTGATCGCACACAGGGAGGCACCCGGATTCACATCCGGGGTCAGGCGTACCGGGAACAGGCTGCTGAACCAGCCGACCGTGCGACTCAGATCGACCTCGTCGAACAGATCTTCGCGCCCGTGCCCTTCGAGCTGAATCAATACCGAAGGCTGCGCGCTCCAGTCGCACAACACCCGCGCCAGCGCGGTCAGCAGCAGATCGTTGATTTGCGTGCGATACGCCGCGGGAGCGACTTTGAGCAGCTTGTGGGTCAGCGCCTGACTCAGGCGCGAACTGGCCCGGGCCGCCTGGGCACGGGTCTGACTGTCCTGCGGGAAATCTCGCGGCAGTTGTGCGTCGCCCGCCTCCAGGGTTGCACGCCAGTAGTCGCCCTCGGCAGCCAGCGCCTCGCTTTGCGCATACCGCTGCAGATGTTCGGCCCAGCTCTGCAGCGACGTGCTCTTACCCGCCAGAACCAGCGGCGTGCCGGCGGCGAGCGCGGTGTAAGCGTGCTGCAGATCCTCCAGCAGAATGCGCCAGGACACTCCGTCGACCACCAGGTGATGAATGACCAGCAACAGGCGTTGCTCAGCGTGCGGCAGGTTCACCAGCACCGCACGCAGCAAGCGTCCCTGTTGCAGATCGAGGCTGCGCTGGGCTTCGTCAGCGAGTGCCGGCAACGCCGCCAGACTGTCGAGCTCGCGCAGCCACAACAACTCCGGATCACGCTGGGTCTGCGCCAGTGCCTGCCACGTATCGCCCGAGCACTGGAAATTCAGCGCGAGTGCATCGTGCTGTTCGACCAGTGCCGCCAACGCAGAGCGCAGGTGATTGGCGTCAAGGGTGCTGGTCGGTTGCAACATCACCGACTGATTCCAGTGTTGACGCTGGGCAATGTCGGTCTCGAAGAAGCGTGCCTGAATCGGTAACAGCGGCAGCGGCCCACGATTCGGCTGTGCCGTGGCCGCCACCGGTTTGGCCTCGATCAGCCTGGCCACCGCAGCCAACTGGCCAATGGTCTGTTTTTCGAACAGTTGCTTGGGGCTCAGCTTGATCCCCTGGCGCTTGGCCCGGGCAATGATCTGCAGGCTGAGGATGGAGTCACCGCCCAGCTCGAAGAAGTTGTCGCTGGTGCCCACGCGCTCAAGCTTGAGCACTTCGGCCCAGATTGCCGCCAGCTTCTCCTCGACCTCTCCCACCGGCGCAACGAAATGCTGCGTGACCACGCCCGGCACCGGCAAGGCACGCTTGTCGAGTTTGCCATTGGCCGTCAGCGGCAGTTGCTCCAGCAGCACAATCTGCGCCGGCACCATGTACTCCGGCAGGCACGCCTGCAACTGCTCGCGCAGAGCGTGTGCCTGCACGGTCGCAGCGGCCGCCGGTACACACCACGCCACCAGTTGCAGGCGCGCCGGATCGTCATCCAGGGCCAGGGCGAGCACCGCCGCCTCACTGACGCCGTCAAGGCCGAGCAGCACCCGTGCGACTTCCGCCGGTTCGACGCGATAACCACGCACCTTGACCTGATCGTCGGCGCGACCGATGAACTCCACCGCTTGCTGACGATTGCGCCGCACCCGGTCACCACTGCGATAAACCCGCGCACCCGGGGCGCCGAACGGATCAGGCAGGAAGCGCTCGGCAGTCAGACCCGGTTGCCCGAGATACCCCAGCGCCACGCTGTCACCACCGATGTACAGCTCGCCGGCCACCTGGTCGGCGACATTGTTCAGCACATCGTCGACGATGTAGACCTGCGCACCGCTCAGCGCGGTGCCGACCGGAACGCTGCGCGCGTCGGCCGCCAGCTCGCTGACCTCGTGGGTCAGCACACCGACTGTGGTTTCGCTCGGCCCGTAGTGGTTGATGATGCGGCACTCCGGCTTGAGCTGACGCACGCGTTCCACCAGTGCTGGCGAGCAGGCTTCGCCGCCGACGATCAGCGCCTGCGCCGGCAGTACATCGGCGGCGCGGCCAGCCTGCAACAACGCCGCCAGGTGCCCCGGGACGATTTTCAGCATGCCCACTTGATGCGTAGCCATGTACTCGGCAAATCGATCCGGGTCGAAACCCAGTTCTTCCGGCAGTACGTGCAACAGGCGACCGGAACACAGCGCGCCGAACAACACCGTGAAGCCCAGATCCGCCGCAATGGTCGACACCAGCGCCATGCTGGAGTCCGGCGTTGGCGCCAGGCGCTCCAGTACACCACGCACGTAACTGCCCAGCGCCCCGTGACTGACCAGCACGCCCTTGGGTTGCCCGGTGGAACCGGAGGTGTGAATCGCATACGCCGGGGACTGCGCAAACAGTGGCACCACCGGGCTGACATCCGCCTCCTGCTGCCACTGTTGCGGGGCATACGCGAGCCCCTGACAACCGTCGACCGCCAGCGCGGACACCCGCGCATCCCCTTGCGCGCACAACAGCAGGCGCGCGCCGGCATTGCCGAGCATCTTCTGCAAGCGCGCGTTCGGCGCCTTCACGTCCAGCGGCATGTACACCGCTGCGGCCTTGAAGATCGCCAGCACACAGGTCAGCCAGTCCAGCGAACGCTCCATCAGCACCGCTACCGGTTGGCCGGGGCTGATGCCCTGCGCCAGCAGATGATGGGCCAGACGATTGGCGGCCTGGTCCAGCGCCTGAAAACTCAGGGTCTGATGCAGGTCGCGCGCAGCCAGTGCTTCGGGCTGTTGCGCCACTTGATGAGCCCACTGCTGCAACACTGACAACGCCGGTTCGCCCGGTGCTGCGAGCACCACCGGAGCCCGCGTGGCGACGCTGTGCAACGGCGCTTGCGGTGCCTTGAGCAATTCGTCGAACAGACCGAGTAACGCCGGCACAAAGCCCTCGACGGTTTGTGCGCGATATAGATCGCTGGCATAGGTCAGCTGGCCGTGGATCAGCGTGCCGTCGTCGGTGATGTCCAGCGCCAGATCAAAGTGGGTGCCGTCCTTGTCCAGCGGATACTCGGCGACGCTCAGTCCCGGCAGGTTCATCGAGCGCTGTTTCTGCATACCGACGTTCTGGTTGAACTTGGCCTGGAACAGCGGGTTGTGGCCCAGGGTTCGTTCCGCCACCAATTCGTCCACCAGTTGCTCGAAAGGCAGTTCCTGATGGGCCTGCGCGCCGAACGCTGCCTCGCGCACCTGCGCCAGCAAGTCTTCGAAACTGCCGCACTCATCGATCTCGCAACGCAACACCTGGGTGTTGACGAAGAAACCGATCAACCCTTCGACTTCGGCACGGCCACGATTGGCATTCGGCACGCCGACGCGAATGTCGCGCTGCCCGGCCTGACGCGAGAGGAACAGCGAGAAACCCGCCAGCACCAGCATGAACAGACTGATGCCCTTGCTGCGGGCAAACGCATTGAGTTGCAGGGACAGTTGCGCACCGAAACCAAAGCTCAGGGTCTGGCCTGCGAAGCTTTGCGTCAGGGGCCGGGCGAAGTCCGGCGCCACTTCCAGCAGCGGATGTTCCTCACCGAGCTGCTGACGCCAGTAATCGAGTTGACGCTCGCCCTCGCCGGCTTCCAGCCAGCGCCGCTGCCAGATCGCATAGTCGGCGTATTGCAACGGCAGCGCCGGCAACTGCGGCTCGCGCTGAAGACTGAAGGCCTGATAACACTGGACGAATTCCTTGACCATCACGTCCATCGACCAACCGTCGGAGACGATGTGGTGCATGCTCACCACCAGCACGAATTCCTCTTCGGCCAGAGCAAACAGGCTCGCACGCAGCAGCGGTCCATGGCGCAAATCGAACGGTCGCGCGGTGGCTGTCTGCACCTGTTGCGCCAAGGCCGGCTCGCGCTGCGAAGCCGCGAGGCCGGTCAGGTCAATCCGTTCCAGAGCGATCGGTTGCTGCTCGAGAATCACCTGCTGCGGCTGATCACCGTCGGTGTGGAACACGGTGCGCAGCACTTCGTGGCGCGCGACCAGATGATCGAAAGAGCGTTGCAGCGCCGATTCGTCCAGACGTCCTTTCAGGCGCAGCCCGGCCGCCATGTTGTACGCGGCGCTCTGCGGTTCGAGTTGCCAGAGAAACAGCAGGCGTTGCTGAGCGAACGACAACGGTATCGGCGTGACCTCGTGACGACTGACCGGCAGCGGCAACAGGCTGAAGTCCTTGCCGTCTTCGCGCAGTCTGGCCAGAAACTGTCGACGCTGCTCCAGCGGCAAACCAACGAATCTTTTAGCGATACGCTCCGCCATGGTGCCGCTCATACTTCTTCTCCTTCCAAAGCATTCATGAACTGATCCATGTCGGACCAGTCGTCATCCGTCGCACTGTCCGCCCGTTGCGCCAGCACCGCCGCCAGATCGGCCAGCAACGGTTTTTCGAACAGGCTGCGCAGTGGCAAGACCACGCCCAATTGAGTCTTGATGCGTGCGATCACCTGCGCGGCCAGCAGCGAATGGCCGCCCAGTTCAAAAAAGTGATCATCCAGACCGACCCGCGACACTTGCAGGACCTCGGCCCAGATTTGCGCCAGACACTGCTCGGTTTCGGTTTGCGGCGCGCGATAGTCGCCTTGCAACTGGCTCGCATCCGGCGCCGGCAAGGCCTTGCGGTCGAGCTTGCCGCTCGGTGTCAGCGGCAGATTCGGCAACAACAGTAAATGCCCCGGCACCATGTAGTCCGGCAGATGGGCTTGCAGCGCGGTGCGGATTTGCTGGCGGAACGCCGACTGGGTGGCGGCGCTGTCCAGCACGGCGTGCTCGCCGACCACGTACGCCACCAGTTGCTGGCCGCCGCTGAGCGGCACCGCCAGAACCACTGCCTCGCGAATGCCCGGGCACTGTTGCAGGCGCGACTCGATTTCGCCCAGCTCGATGCGGAAACCGCGGATCTTCACTTGATGGTCGACTCGGCCGACATACTCCAGCGCGCCATCGGCGCGCAGTCGGGCACGGTCTCCGGTGCGGTACAGACGCTGCCCTGCGGCGAACGGGTCGGCGATAAAGCGCTCGGCACTGAGCATCGGCTGACGGTGATAACCACGGGCCAGGCCCGGGCCACCGATGTACAACTCGCCCACCGCACCTTGCGGCAGCAGGTTCAAATCATCGTCCAGCACGTACAGACGCCGGGCATCGAGCCCCTTGCCAATCGGGATGCCGCGCCAGGACACGGCGTCTGCCGTCAGTGCACTGCAATCATGAATGGTCGAAACCACCGTGGCTTCGGTCGGACCGTAGGTGTTGAGCAACCGCACATGCCCCAGCCCGGCCTGTTGCCACAGACGCAAACCGTCCACCGCCATGGCCTCGCCACCGACGTGGATCTGTCGCAGCGCGCCAAAACCGGCCGGCGGCTGCGCTGCATATTCCTGCACCAGCCAATACCAGTACGCGGCCGGCAGGTCAGCCAGGGTGATGCCGTGATCGACAATCACCTGACGCAACGTTGCGCTGTCCCACAATGGCGCATCGCGCAGCACCACAGCGGCGCCATGGCACAGCGGCGGGAAGAACTGCTCGACAAAACCGTCGAAGCTGCTGGTGGCGAACTGCAGGACCCGGTCACCTTCGCGCAGGTCGCTGTAATCGATGGCGCGGTCGATGAATTCACTCAGTGCATCGTGACTGACCGCCACGCCTTTCGGCCGCCCGGTGGAACCGGAGGTGTAGATCACGTAGGCAAGATTCTGCGGCGCGACCGTTAACGACAGGTTGTCGGCCGGAGTCTCGCCGGACAATTGCTCCAGGCACAGGCACTCGACAGCCTCCAGCGCCGGCAGGCTGGCAAGGCTGGCAAGGCTGGCGCTGTCGGTCAGCAGCAGTTTCAAGCCACTGTCATCCAGCACGTGACGTAACCGTTCAGCCGGGGTTTGCGGGTCCAGCGGCACATAGGCGCCGCCCGCCTTGAGCACGGCCAGCAACGCCACCGCCAGCTCCAGCGAGCGCCCCAACGCCACACCGACCAGCACGTCCGGGCCGACACCGCGCGTGCGCAGCTGATGCGCCAGGCGATTGCTGCGCGCATTGAGTTCGGCATAGGTCAGTGACGGTGACGGTGCGGTGGCGAGGATCACGGCCGTTGCCTGCGGCGTGCGTGCCACTTGTGCCTCGAACAGGTTTTGCACGCTGGTGAAACGCGGCGCCGCAGCAGTGGCCTGAATCAGTTGCGCGCGCTCGGCATCTGCCAGCAGCGCGACTTCGCCGATGACCTGCTGCGGGTCGCGGCAGACGGATTCAAGAATGTTGCGCCAATGCCCGGCCATCGCGGCGATGGTCGCGGCATCAAAAATATCGGTGGCGTACGTGAAGGCGGCGAACAGCTGCTCGCCTTCTTCGCGGGTATCGAGCATCAAATCGCTGGTGGCCGCATGTTGCCGAGCGCTGCCGGCCAGTTGCTCTTGCGTCAGATAACCCACCTGCAGACCCGATTCCAACTGCACATGCTGCAAGTCGGTCACCAGCGGCTGATGGTTGAACATCACCTGAAACAGCGGATTGTGGCTTTGGCTACGCGCCGGTTGCAGGGCCTCGATCAAGGCGTCGAACGGCAGCTCTTGATGAACCTGCGCGCCGAGTGCGGCCTCTCGCAGCCGCTGCAACAGCTCGGTGAAACGGGTTTGCGCGGTGACTTCGCTGCGCAGGATCTGGGTGTTGACGAAGAAGCCGATCAGCCCTTCCGTTTCGCTGCGGGTGCGGTTGGCAATCAGGCCGCCGACGCGAATGTCGGTCTGCCCGCTGTAGCGATGCAACAACGTCTTGAACGCCGCGAGCAGCACCACGAACAGGGTCACGCCCTGACGCTGGGCAAGGCTTTTCAGCTCCTGACGCAGCGCCGCATCAATGACCGTTTCCAGACGCGCGCCCTGGTGACTCGATTGCGCCGGATAAGCGCGGTCGGTCGGCAACTCCAGGACCGGATGCTCGTCGCCCAATTGTGCGCGCCAGTAGTCCAGTTGCCGTTCGCGCTCACCCGCCTCCAGCCAACTGCGCTGCCACAGCGCGTAATCGCGGTAATGCACGGTCAGCGCCGGCAACGATGGTTCGCGCCCCGCCACCAGCGCATCGTAGGTACGTATGAACTCGTCGATGAGAATATTCATCGACCAGCCATCGGCAATGATGTGGTGCAAGGTCAGCAGCAGCACATGCTCCTGCTCCGCCAGACGCAACAGGCGCAGGCTCAGCAGCGGGCCGTTTTGCAGATCGAACGCTTGCGTGGCTTCAGCCATCATGTGCTGTTGCGCGAGCGGCCAGCGCTGCTGTTCGGGCACGGCGCTCAAATCGGTGAGGGGCAGTTGCAGCGCCTGCGGCTCGGCCACACGCTGAAAGGCACGCTCGCCGACCTGACCGAAGGTGGTGCGCAGACATTCGTGCCGCGCGACCAGCAGGCTGAACGCCTGCTCCAGCGCTTGCATCTGCAACGCGCCGTTCAGACGCACGGCCATCGGCAGGTTGTAGGCAGCACTTTGCGGATCCAGTTGCCAGAGAAACCACATCCGTTGCTGGGCGTAGGACAGGCCGTCACGCTCGGCGATCCCGTCACAGGCGGTCATGGGAAGCTGCGCAAAATCGATGCCTTCGCGGGCCATGCCGGCGAGAAACAAACGGCGTTTGTCCTGCGGCAGTTCGATAAAGCGGCGGGCTAGTTTCTGTGCGTCTGCGGCATTCATGCATTGGGTCCTTGCTGATCGGCGGCGTGACCAGGAGGCCCGGTCGTATCAACAAGAACGAATGACAAACGCAATGATTTAGCGCACTGGCGCACCAGCGGCCCGGCAGTTACCCACACCGACGCAAAAATGCCGAAGCCGGTACAAGACCGGCTTCGGCAGCGTCACGGGCAACCACCCGAATGGCTCAGAGCGGGCCTTGGGAATGCCCCTCGGCCATGGCCACGATGACTTTGCGCGGCCCTTCGAACGGCGAACGCGCATGGGCCGACAACATATTGTCGAGCATCAATACATCGCCTTCCTGCCACGGAAAACTGATCGCGCATTCATCGAGTACCGCACGGATCTGCGCCAGCACTTCGTCTTCGATGGCCGAGCCGTCACCGTAATAAACGTTACGCGGCAAGTCCTCCTCATCGACGATGTCCAACAGGCTTTCGCGCACTTCCGGCTGCAAGTTGGAGATGTGGAACAAGTGCGCCTGATTGAACCAGACGTGATCGCCGGTCACCGGATGCACCGCCACCGCCTGACAGGTCTGACGGGTACGCAATTCGCCGTCATCCTTCCACTCGCAAAGGATGCCATGGGCCTTGCAGTACGCCTCGACGACCTCGCGGTCGTCGGTGTTGAACACATCTTCCCAAGCCACATCCAGACCGTTGCCGAAGTTGCGCACATACATCAGACCTTTGCTGACAAAGCGCTCTCGAATGGCCACCGGAATACGCCGATAGACTTCGCGACTGTCGGCAATCGGCGTTTCGCCACCGGACTTCGCCGCGATCATGCTGTAGAACCAGATCTTCATCGGCCAGTCGCGGGAGTAAGCCTGTTCGTTGTGCAGCGGAATGCTCTGGTGCGCCGGGTATTCGGTCGAGGTGTATACGCCTTGGGTGACGTTGGTGCGCGGCGTGGAGCCGAACTCATAGTTCAACAGCGGATGGCCGAAACTGGCCGCGAACTGACGAAACTGTTCAGCGCCGTCGAGACGAAATCCGCGGAACAGCACCCCGCCATCGCGCAGCAGATGCTCATCGACCAGCGCTTTCACTTCATCGAACACCGCCAACAGGTCGGTATCCGCCTCGGTCGCCTCCACCAACAGCGGCAAGCGCCCTCGTTGCGGCAGCAGCGGCCGAACGGAAAATTCCACAGCAACAGCCATGACTGGCCTCCTGTAATCACTCGATAGTGAGCGGTGCGTCAAAACGCCGGTGCCGCCGCTTGCGCATGACGCCGGTGATGGACTTCCAGATGCGTCTTGATCGTGCGGATCACCCGGGCTTCGTGCTCATGGATGAAGAAATGCCCACCGGTCATCATGTCCACGGAAAAACTGCCCAGGGTTTCCTTGCTCCAGCCGATCAGTTGCTCGGTGGTGGCGCGGTCTTCCTTGCCGCCCAGCACATGCACCGGGCAATTGAGCAGGGGCCGCTGCGCCGGACTGAAGCGTCCGCACATCATGAAGTCGGCGCGCAGCACCGGCAGCGTCAGACTCATGAGTTCCTGGTTGGCCAGCACTTCTTCGCTGGTGCCCTGAAAGGTGCGCAGTTGATCGATCAATTCCTCATCGCTGCGCGCTTCGGCAAACCCGCGATCGTAGTCGCTGCGCATGGTCGGCGCCGCCGTGCCGGAGGCGAACAGCGCCACCGGTTCCGGCGCGCCGAGCTCGCGAAAGGCGTGCGCCATCTCGCACGCCAGCAGCGCGCCGAGGCTGTGGCCGAACAGGGCGTAAGGCGTTTGCAGGCCGGGTTTGTGCTCACGGGCCAACTGGCGGGCCAGGGCTCGCATGTCAGTTTGCAGGGGTTCGTCGAAACGGGCACCGCGCCCGGGCAACTCCACCGGTTGCAATTGCAGCCATGACGGCAGTTGGCGCCGCCAGCGGCTGTAGACCATCGCGCTGGCGCCCGAATAGGGCAGGCACAGCAGTGTCAGCTTTGTCACCGCGTTTACCTCAATGGGTTATCTGTAAAAGAGAACGGATGAGGCGTGGCGCGAATTAGTCCGAATGACGATCACTTCAAATGGCGGAAACTCTGCACAGCCGAACCCAGCACCACTACGCCGGCGGCGATCGCCAGCCAGAATCCGCTGCGCGCACCGAAGGCGTCCACCAGCGCGCCGGATCCGGCCGCGCCAATCGCCACACCGATGCTCAGACCGGTGACCAGCCAGGTCAGGCCTTCGGTGAGCTTGGCCGGCGGCACGATGCGCTCAACCAGCGCCATGGCGACGATCAGCGTCGGCGAGAAGAACAGCCCGGCGACGAACACCGCCAGCGACAAACCGAAAATATTGCTCGCCAGCAACAGCGGCAAGGTGGTCACCGCCGTCGCCACGCCGCCGTACAGAAACAGCCGCGGCAACGGCAGTTTCGAACGCATCGCGCCAAACGCGATACCGGCCAGACACGAGCCGATGGCGTACACCGACAACACGATGCTCGCCGCCGCCGGTTGGCCCTGCTGCTGGGCGAAGGCAACGCTGACCACATCGACCACGCCAACGATGACGCCCATGGCCAGCATCAACGCCAACAGCCATTGCACGTCGGTCGAGCGAATGATCGAACCCTGATGCTGCGACTCCTGCGGGTGCACCGCCGGTTCGGTGCTGCGCTGGGCGACAAACGCCGTTACGCCGACCGCCAGCGCCAACAGCGCGGCCAATGGCCCGGCCTCGGGAAACGCCACCACGCACAGCCCCACCGACAATGGCGGGCCGACGATGAAACAAACTTCATCGAGTACGGATTCCAGTGCATAAGCGGTCTGCAATTGCGGCTGGCCGCGATAGATCTCGGTCCAGCGCGCGCGCACCATCGCCGACATGCTTGGCATGCAACCGGCCAGCGCGGCGAAGATGAACAATGTCCAGGTCGGCGCCTGCAAGCGGGTGCACAGCAGCAACATCAGCAGCGCCCCGCCACCGATCAATGCCGACAGCGGCAGCACCTTGCCCTGACCGAAACGATCCACCAGACGCGAGACCTGCGGCGCACAAAACGCCGTGGCCAGGGCAAAGGTCGCCGCCACCGCACCGGCCAGTGCGTACCCGCCCTTGAGCTGCGAGAGCATGGTGATCACGCCGATGCCCGTCATGGAAATCGGCATGCGCGCGATCATCCCGGCCAGTACAAAAGCCCGGGCGCCGGGGGCGGTGAATAATTCGCGGTAGGGGTTTGCCATGGAACACTGCCTCATCAAGGGCCGCCAAGTTGCCATAAAGGCTGATGAGCAAGGAAGCGGGGAATTGTTGGTGGAATGTGAAGGCCT
Organism: Pseudomonas sp. RSB 5.4; assembly: GCF_037126175.1. NCBI lineage: Bacteria > Pseudomonadati > Pseudomonadota > Gammaproteobacteria > Pseudomonadales > Pseudomonadaceae > Pseudomonas > Pseudomonas sp. RSB 5.4. The sequence goes on along the minus strand of NZ_CP146986.1, from coordinate 443,089 downwards.
GAAGAGCAAAAGATCGCAGCGTGCCGCAGCTCCTACAGGTGATCGCATTTCCATGTAGGAGCTGCCGAAGGCTGCGATCTTTTGATCTTTGCTCTTGAACTCTCTCCACTTGCGACCAGTCAGCTAAATAGGCCCTCACGCAAGGCACGACTTCGCATGCAGATTTCCCTCGCCCGACAAGTAGCCCTGATCACCGGCGCCAGCTCCGGCATCGGCCACGCCGCCGCCAAAGCCCTCGCCGCTGCCGGTGCAGCCGTCGTCATCAATTACAACCGTCAGGCGGAACCCGCCGAAGCGCTGGCCCGGCAGATCATTGCCGATGGCGGTCAGGCGCTGGCCATCGGTGCCGATGTGTCGAAGGAAGACGAGGTCGAACGGTTGTTCGCCGAGACCCTCGACGCCTTTGGCTCGCTGGACATTCTGCTGGCCAATTCCGGCCTGCAAAAGGACGCCGCGGCGGTGGACATGACGCTGGAAGACTGGAACACGGTGATCGGCGTCAACCTCACCGGCCAGTTCCTCTGCGCCCGCGCCGCGCTGCGGATTTTCAATCGCCAGGGCGTGCGTGAAGGCGTGTCCCGCGCCGCCGGCAAGATCATTCACATGAGTTCGGTGCACCAGCGCATTCCGTGGGCCGGGCACGTCAACTACGCAGCCTCCAAGGGTGGCGTCGACCAGTTGATGCAGACCCTCGCCCAGGAAGTCAGCCATCAGCGCATCCGCATCAACAGCATCGCGCCGGGGGCGATTCGCACCGCCATCAACCAAGACGCCACCGAAGGCGCTGCCGGCGAAAAACTGCTGGATCTGATTCCCTACGGACGCATCGGCGATGTCGAAGACATCGCCAACGCGGTGGTGTTCCTCGCTTCCGACGCCGCCGACTACATTGTCGGCACCACCCTGTTCATCGACGGCGGCATGAGTCTTTATCCGGAGTTTCGTGGCAATGGCTGAGCATCATCCTGAACGACAAAGCCCGATCGACGCCCACGGCATCATCGGCGACCTGCGCAGTGCCGCACTGGTCAACGACAAGGGCAGCGTGGATTTTTTCTGCTGGCCGGAATTCGACAGTCCGTCGATCTTCTGTTCGCTGCTGGACACGCCCGAGGCGGGGATTTTCCAGCTCGCGCCGGATCTGCCCGATGCCCGGCGCGAGCAGATCTACCTGCCGGACACCAACGTTTTGCAAACCCGCTGGCTCAGCGAACATGCGGTGGTGGAGATCACCGACTTGCTGCCGATCGGCGACAGTGTCGATGACCTGCCGCTGCTGATGCGCCGGGTGCGGGTGGTCAGCGGCCAGGCCACTTTTCATATGCGCTGCGCGGTGCGCCATGACTACGCCCGCGCCAACACCCGGGCGCAGATGGATGAACAATCGGTGATTTTCAGCGCCGAGGGTCAGCCGTCGCTGCGGCTGGTGGCGGATCAGGCGCTGCAGATCGATGGCGAATCGGCCGTCGCAACGTTCAGTTTGAACCAGGATCAGAGCGCCGAATTCCTCCTCGGGGGGGCCGACGATCCACGCTTCAAGGATGACGGCGCAAAAATGTGCGTGGAACGCACGCTGAAGTTCTGGCGCGACTGGATCGGCCAGTCCAACTACCGCGGACGCTGGCGGGAAATGGTCAACCGCTCGGCGCTGGCGCTGAAACTGCTGACCTCGCGCAAGCACGGTGCAATCCTCGCCGCCGCCACCTTCGGTCTGCCGGAAACCCCCGGCGGCGAGCGCAACTGGGACTATCGCTACACCTGGATCCGCGACGCCTCGTTCACCGTTTACGCGTTCATGCGCTTGGGCTTTGTCGCTGAGGCCAACGCCTACATGGGCTGGCTGCGCGGGCGGGTCAGCGATTGTCATGGGCAGTCAACCAAACTCAACATCCTGTATGCCATCGATGGCCGTCAGGAATTGCCGGAAACCGAACTCTCCCACCTCTCCGGTCATGGCGGCGCGCAACCGGTGCGCATCGGCAATGGCGCGTACGACCAGATTCAGCTCGATATCTTTGGCGAACTGATGGACGCGGTGTATCTGGTCAACAAGTACGGCGACGCGATTTCCCATCAGGGCTGGAAACATGTGCGTGAAGTGGTCGATCAGGTATGTGAGACCTGGCAGACCACCGACGTAGGCATTTGGGAAATGCGCGGTGAGCAACATCACTTCCTGCACTCGCGACTGATGTGCTGGGTGGCACTGGACCGGGCGATTCGCCTGGCCTCGAAACGCTCACTGCCGGCACCGTTTGCCCAGTGGGACCAGACCCGGCAGGCGATCTACGCCGACATCTGGGATAACTTCTGGGACGAGGAGCGCGGGCATTTCGTCCAGTACAAGGGCGGCACCGCGCTCGACGGCTCGATGCTGCTGATGCCGCTGGTGCGCTTCGTCAGCGCCAAGGACCCGCGCTGGCTGTCGACCCTGGAAGCGATCGAAAAGCATCTGGTGCGCGACGGCATGGTCTATCGCTACCGCAACGATGACGCCAACATCGACGGTTTGAGCGGCACCGAAGGCGCATTTGCTGCCTGCTCGTTCTGGTACGTCGAATGCCTGGCCCGGGCCGGTCAGGTGGAAAAGGCCCACCTGGAGTTCGAACAACTGCTGCGCTATGCGAACCCGCTGGGGCTGTACGCCGAAGAGTTCGACAGCAAGGGCCGCCATCTGGGCAACACCCCGCAGGCGCTGACGCATCTGGCGCTGATCAGCGCGGCGAGTTTTCTTGATCGGCGTTTGAGTGGGGAGAAGAGTGTTTGGCAGCCGTAATTTCGTCAGTGTCTGTAGGAAATATGCCGCATCAGCGCGCTTCGCCGGGCTAACCCCTACACAGAAATAAACAGAATCAGATCCCCTGTGGTGAGGGGATTTATCCCCGACGGGCTGCGCAGCGGCCCCGCTCTTTGCCTGCTCATTTCTTCAGCAGTACCGCCCTGCATGGCTTTGCGCCTGCTGCGCAGTCGATCGGGGATAAATCCCCTCGCCACAGTTTGTGCGGTTTGTTCCTACTTCCTCTAAACAACTCCCAGGCAAATCCCTCCCCAGTAACCTGCACTTACACCCTGAAATACCCTGTTGCCAGCTGTTACATCCCCCCTACCATCCACCGCAACGGGCACAGCGGAGCTGTCCAATAAAACCCGAATTCAAGGAACCAGAATGACCCTGCATGTCCATCGCCCCATCGTCACGCCCCTGCGTACCGGCCTGACCCGCACCCAACTCTGGGAAGCCGCCGACAAAGGCCTGATCAAATGCTGGGAAATCGGTCGCCAGCGCGCCACGCGCTTCCCCGACCTTGCGCAACAATGCCTCGCCGGCGAACTGCCGGTACTCGGCTGGAAAGGCGGCGTGAGCCGCAGCCTGAAGAAAAACGAGAAATACGGCTCACTGAAATACCTCGCCCAGTGGCAGGGCTTGCGGGGCGAGGATCTGGATATTGATCTGGGTGAGGAACGTTCGCTGACCTGCTCGCGGACGAAGATGCGGGTGACGTTTACCCCAGACCGGACGAAGTATTTCAATCAGGTGGCGGAAGCCGAGGCTTAGTGGTATTCACGCCGAAAAGTGGCGCTTCCCCTGTGGCGAGGGAGCTTGCTCCCGCCGGGTTGCGAAGCGACCCCATACTCGAATGGACCTGCTGCGCAGTCCAGCGGGAGCAAGCTCCCTCGCCACAAAATAATGGTCTAGTGTTGCCTGACGCTCATTGCTGTGGAGTCTGCCGTGTCTGACATTCAACGGGTACCGACACCCAACTTGACCGTTGCCTTTGAACGGCACGGCCCGTCCAGCGGCGACGCGGTCATATTGCTGCATGGTTTCCCCTACTCGCCTCGGGCGTACGATGAAATCGCCCCCGCCCTCGGCGCCCACGGTTATCGGGTGATCGTCCCGTACCTGCGCGGTTACGGGCCGACTCGCTTCAACCACCCCGAAACACTGCGTTCCGGCCAGCAAGCGGCCCTCGCTCAGGATTTGCTGGAGTTGATGGATGCGCTGGGTATCGAACAGGCCACGCTTTGCGGTTACGACTGGGGCGGTCGGGCAGCGTGCATCGTTGCGGCGTTGTTTCCCGAGCGGGTGCGCGGGCTGGTGACGGGGGATGGCTATAACGTGCAGGACATCGCCAATTCGACCCGACCACTGGATCCCGAAACCGAGCACCGTTATTGGTACCAGTACTATTTCCACACGCCACGCGGCGTCGCGGGCCTGACGCAAAACCGGCAGGCGTTCTGTGAACTGCTCTGGAAATTGTGGTCACCAACCTGGGCACGCAACGCCGAACGTTATCCGCTGAGCGCAACGGCCTTCGACAACCCGGACTTCGTTGACGTGGTGATTCATTCCTACCGTCATCGCTTCATGTACGCCGCAGGCGATCCGGCGCTGCAATGGATGGAAGACGCGTTGATCAAACAACCGCCGATCAGCGTGCCGACTATTTCCCTGTGCGGTGCCGACGACGGGGTCGGTCCGGCGCCGGAAGTCGATGAAGACATTGCGCACTTCACTGGCCTGTACGAAAGGCGCGTGCTGCCCGGTGTCGGCCACAACATTCCCGAAGAAGCACCGCAGCAAACGCTCAAGGCATTACTGGATCTGCTCCAGCGCTGACCGAAAACCGCTCCCGATACGCCTGCGGCGTCACGCCAATCGCCCGCAGAAAACTGCGGCGCAAGGTTTCTTCACTGCCAAAGCCGCAATTGGCCGCGATTCGCTTCACCGGCAGTCCCGTGTCACTGAGCAGGCGGCGGGCGGTTTCGACGCGGATCAGTTCGATGGCGCGGGCCGGGGTCTGGCCGGTGTCGGCGCGGTAGTGGCGGACGAAACTGCGTTCGCTCATGCCGGCCTGTTCGGCCAGGGTCGGCACGCCGAGGTCGCAGGTGAGGTTTTCGGCGATCCAGGCGTGCAGCTCATCAAAGCGATTGCCCTGATTCTGCAGGGCCAGGGTCACACTGAACTGCGATTGCCCGCCGGGGCGTTTGAGGAACACCACCAGATGCCGGGCGACGTCGAGAGCAATATCACTGCCCAGATCTTCCTCGACCATTGCCAGTGCCAGATCGATGCCGGCGGTAACGCCTGCCGAAGTCCAGACCGGGCCGTCGTTGATGAAGATCGGATTGGCTTCGACCTGCAGCTTCGGATGCTGCTGCGCCAGTTGTTCGCAACGGGTCCAGTGGGTGACCACGCGACGTCCGTCGAGCCAGCCGCTGGCCGCCAGTAGAAATGCCCCCGTACACACCGAGGCCACGCGTCGACATTTCGCTGCGTGCTCGCGTACCCAATCCACCAGCGACTCATCTTCGGATGCCGGATAGATCCCCCAACCACCCGCGATAATCAGCGTGTCGCTGGCGTCTTGCGGCAACGGTTCGGCGAGCACCGCCAGCCCCGCCGAGGACATCACCGCCCCGCCTTCGCAGGCAATCACCGACGGCGCATACGGCACGGGCAAGCCGCGTTGGCGGGCGATGTCGTTGGCCGAGGCGAACACTTGCAGCGGGCCGGTGACATCGAGAATCTGCATGTTGGCAAACGCGAGTACATGGATGACTTTGGGCATTTGGCGTAATTCGTGGGGTGATTGGCGTATGCGCCAGAACCTACGCGCCTACAGTGAAGCCGTCCACCCCTCAAATGGAGAAATCCCCCATGACGTTGCAGATCGGTTTTCTGTTGTTTCCACAGGTGCAGCAACTGGACCTGACCGGCCCCTATGACGTGCTGGCCTCGCTGCCGGACGTGCAGGTGCATCTGATCTGGAAAGATCTGGTGCCGGTCACCGCCAGCACCGGCCTGCTGCTGAAACCGACCACCACCTTCGACGACTGCCCGAATCTGGATGTGATCTGCATTCCCGGCGGCGCCGGGGTCGGGCCGCTGATGGAAGATGAGCAGACGCTGGGCTTCATCAAGCGTCAGGCGGCGCAGGCCAGGTATGTGACGTCGGTGTGCACCGGTTCGCTGGTGCTGGGCGCGGCGGGACTGCTGAAAGGCAAACGCGCGACCACCCACTGGGCCTATCACGAACTGCTGCCGAAACTCGGCGCGATTGCGGTGCAGGACCGGGTGGTGCGCGACGGCAATCTGTTTACCGGTGGCGGGATTACCGCGGGGATCGACTTTGCGCTGGTGCTGGCCGCCGAACTGGTGGGAGCCGAGGCGGCGCAGTTGATCCAGCTGCAACTGGAATATGCGCCGGCACCGCCGTTTGAATCGGGCAGCCCGCAGACAGCGCCGAGTGCTGTCGTCGAAGAGGCTCGTAATCGTGCAGCGGCGTCGTTGAAACTGCGCACGGAAATCACCGAGCGCGCTGCGGCGAAGCTCGATTTGCGCTGATTCCTCAGCCACACACAGATCTACTGTGGGAGCGGGCTTGCTCGCGAAGAGGGTGTGTCAGGCGACATGGATGTTGTCTGATACACCGCTTTCGCGAGCAAGCCCGCTCCCACAATGGGTTTTGGGGATGGCCTAAGGTTTGGAGTCTGTCCCCAGCTCCCGCCACACCTTGACTTGTCCCAACGCCCCCACCCGTGTAGAAAGCCCTTCCACAAAATTCTGCACAAGGACTTTCGATGAAGGCGTTGCCATGGGTCTATCTGGCGCTTCTCAGTCTCGGTTACGGGTGGGCGCTGAGCATTGGCCACCTCGGCTGGCTCGCGCTGATCTCGGTCGGATTGTTGCTGGTGGCCGGTTTCGCCGTGCGCCAACAGCAGGTGCCGGTGGCGCGGTTGCTGGGACACGCGCTGTTTATCTTCCTCGCCCTGTCGCTGGCGCTGCACTGGTTGCCGGGGTTCGACAACGGTCGGGCCATCGCCCGGATGCGCTTCACCGACGACGCCGTGCCTTTCGTGATGTACCTCAATCTGGACAAACCCTTGCTCGGCTTCTGGCTGTTGCTGGCCTGCCCGTGGATCGTCGCGGCACGCTCGCTGCGTCTGACGGTGTTCGCCAGCGTCTTGGGCCTGACGTTGAGCGCCGTAATGGCGCTGGGCGGAGCGCTTCTGTTCGGCATGATTGCCTGGGCGCCGAAGTGGCCCGATCAGGCGTGGCTGTGGCTGCTGAACAATCTGCTGCTGGTGACCCTGGTCGAGGAGGCGCTGTTTCGCGGCTATATACAGGGAGGCCTGAGCCGCCTGTTCAAGCACCTGCCCCACGGCGACAATCTCGCCCTGCTGCTGGCGCCGCTGATCTTCGGCCTGGCACATGCGGGTGCTGGCTGGCACTGGGTGTTGCTCGCGGGGCTGGCGGGTGTCGGCTACGGTCTGGCTTACCGTTTCGGTGGATTGGCGGCAGCGATCGCCACGCATTTCGGGCTGAACCTGCTGCATTTTGCGCTGTTCACCTATCCGATGCTGGCCGCTTGAAGCAAGAGCGGTTTTGCGACGCCGTACTTATATCTGAAAAAAAACTTCAATAATTTCCTGACAGCGCCGACAACCTTTCAAAGCCTTGCGGATTGAAAAACCATGCGTAATAACCAGCCCATTACACAACGCGAACGGACTTTCCCGGCTCAGCAGCGGTTGATTTCCACAACCGACGCCAAAGGCGTGATCACCTACTGCAACGACGCTTTCGTCGAAATCAGCGGGTTTTCGCGTGAAGAGCTGATCCGTGCGCCGCACAACCTGGTTCGTCACCCCGACGTCCCGGCGGCGGTGTTTTCGCACATGTGGGGCACACTGAAACAAGGCTTGCCATGGATGGGCATTGTCAAGAATCGCTGCAAATCCGGTGACCATTACTGGGTCAACGCCTACGTGACACCGGTGTTCGACGGCAATCAGGTGGTCGGTTACGAGTCGGTGCGGATCAAACCCACCGCCGAACAGATCCGCCGTGCCGAAGCGCTCTACCAACGCATCAACCAGGGCAAGTCGGCAATTCCTTCCAGCGACAAATGGCTGCCGGTGCTGCAGGACTGGCTGCCGTTCATTCTGGTCAGCCAACTGAGCTTCGTGATCGGCGCGACCCTGAACTCGCACTGGGGCTTCGCCCTGGCCGCTGGTCTGTCGGTACCGCTGGGCCTGATGGGCCTGCAATGGCAACAACGCGGGCTCAAGCGCCTGCTGCGCCTGGCCGAACAGACCACCTCCGACCCGCTGATCGCACAGATGTACACCGACAGCCGTGGCGCGCAGGCGCGTCTGGAAATGTCGATCCTCAGCCAGGAAGCCCGCCTGAAAACCTGCCTGACCCGTCTGCAGGACACCGCCGAACACCTGACTGATCAGGCCAAGCAGTCCGACGCCCTGGCGCACAACAGCTCCAGCGGTCTGGAACGTCAGCGCGTGGAAACCGAACAGGTCGCCACCGCCGTCAACCAGATGGCTGCCACCACGCAAGAAGTGGCGAGCCACGTGCAGCGCACTGCCGACGCGACGCAGGAAGCCAATCGCCTGACCGGTCGCGGCCGCGACATCGCTGGCGAAACCCGCGAAGCCATCCAGCGCCTGTCGGTAGTGGTCGGTGAAACTGGCCTGACCGTCACCCAACTGGCCAAGGACAGCGACGAAATCGGCGGCGTGGTGGATGTGATCAAAGGCATCGCCGACCAGACCAACCTGCTCGCGCTCAACGCCGCCATCGAAGCGGCACGTGCCGGCGAAATGGGCCGTGGTTTTGCCGTAGTCGCCGACGAAGTCCGCCAACTGGCGCAACGCACCAGCGAATCGACCGGGCAGATTCATGCCCTGATCGCCAAGTTGCAACAGACTGCGTCCAGCGCCGTACAAACCATGGAAGCCGGGCATCGTCAGGCCGAAGAAGGCGTGGCGCGGGTACTGGAAGCGGATCAGGCACTGGTCGGTATCAGCGAAGCAGTGGCCAACATCACCGACATGACCACCCAGATCGCTGCGGCGACCGAAGAGCAAAGTGCGGTGGCTGAAGAAATCAGCCGCAACATCAGCAATATTTCGGAGTTGGCGGACCAGACCTCGGAACAGGCACATAACTCGGCGTTGTTGAGTGAAGAGCTGACGAAGACGGCGAACACGCAGTATTCGTTGGTGGAGCGGTTTAACCGCTAAAAACAAAAGATCGCAGCCTACGGCAGCGCCTACAGGAACATGCATTCCAATGTAGGAGCTGCCGCAGGCTGCGATCTTTTGATCTTCAAAGCCCGGAAGGCGAAAGCTTCCGGGTTTTTTGTTGCTGGTCTGAAAGTGATGGTGCTTGGCAGATCGCAATCGCGAGCAGGCTCACTCCCACAGGGAAATGCCTTCCAAATGTGGGAGCGAGCCTGCTCGCGATGAGGCCTTCTCTGCTAACGACGATCTCACTCAAGCAATGCAGACACTGCCTACAACTGCGCCAGAATGCGCCGACTGGTGCTCGGTGCAGCCAAGTTCTATCGTTTGCCGGTCGCTACTCAATCACGCAGATCGGCCAGCATGAATACGTACCCCACGCAAAAAACCCACAAACAGAAAGTTCGTGATGAACTGACATTCCTTGATGTTCGAAAGGCCGCGCGTGATGGTCAGAAAGTGTTCGATAAATTTGTGATCACTGGCAGGCTACCCATTACAAAGTAAATCCAAAAAGATCGCAGCCTGCGGCAGCTCCTACAGGGAAGATAAGTACAACCCGCACGCGGCGCAGCCGCCCCACTCCAGGATGAGCGCAAGCTCGGCTGTCGCTCTTGATCTTGATCTTGATCCACGGGCGACGTCGGAAGGCTGAGTGGAGGGATTGATCCGGGGGTGGGAGCGCAGCGACCGTTTGGCGCAGCCAAACACAGCGAGAGGAGGTGCAGCGAAGCAAACCGTAGGCGCTGCCCCCGGATCGATCCCGGAGCGAAGGAACCCCGAGCCCCAGCGAGCGGGCCGCACGCAGGAGCAAGCCTTTTTGGTTACTTTTTCGGCGTCTGGAAAAAGTGACCCGCCGTAAGGGCGGAACCCTAAGCCGCCGTGACCGCAGCAACGGATATACACCCAAATTTCATCGAAGAAACGAAGCAACCTTCTGCGCAGCACTGGCCAAATGATCCGAATGCGTAAACCCGGAAACCTTCAACGGCTTCAAATCATGATCCCCAGAGGCCAACCAAAACACCTCAATACTCGGCGATAGATCATAAGCCTCGACTGCGTCCCGATTGCCAAGCGCATCCCGCTCCCCCTGCACAATCAAAGTCCGAGTCCGCAAAGAAGCCAAATGCTCAACCCGCGGCTTCTCAGGTTTCCCAACCGCATAAAACGGATATCCGAGACAGACAAGCGCATCAACACCCAACTCATCAGCCAAAAGACTGGCCATCCGCCCGCCCATGGACTTACCACCGATGGCCAAAGCCCCAGCGACATGACGTCGCACTTCAGCGAACACTTCGCGCCAGCACTCAAGCAGTTTCGGCGCCGGATTAGGCGGCCGTTTACTGCCATCCACCCGCCGCTGCGCCATATAAGGAAACTCAAACCGCAACACGTTCACGCCCAATGCAGCAAGGCGCCCAGCCATATCCGTCATCCACTCACTGTCCATCGGCGCCCCCGCCCCATGCGCCAGGATCAACGTCGCCGAAGCCTCACCCGACGCAGCGTCCCACAACCACCCATGATCCCGCACGCACTGCGCCCATTGATCCCCGTCAATACTGGCCTTGTGCTGTTTGTCCATGCTTGCCTCGCTTTTAGTCTGCCTATAACTCCAGACGAAGGATTCGCGGCGTCTTGCGCGCGCTCACTTCGGCTGAACCGTGGATGGGGAACCATGAACACTTCTATCAGTACCGCCTACAACTACAAGGTGGTCCGCCAATTCGCCATTATGACGGTGGTGTGGGGCATCGTCGGTATGGGGCTCGGGGTTTTTCTCGCGGCCCAATTGGTCTGGCCCGAACTCAACTTCAATTTGCCCTGGACCAGTTTCGGCCGTCTGCGCCCGCTGCACACCAACGCGGTGATCTTCGCCTTCGGTGGCTGTGCGCTGTTCGCCAGTTCGTTCTACTCGGTACAACGCACCTGCCAGACGCAATTGTTCGCGCCGAAAATCGCCGCATTCTGCTTCTGGGGCTGGCAGTTGGTCATTCTGCTAGCGGCGATCAGCCTGCCACTGGGTTACACCAGTTCCAAGGAATACGCAGAGCTGGAATGGCCGATCGACATCCTGATCACCATCGTCTGGGTCGCCTACGCCATCGTGTTCTTCGGCACGATCATGCAGCGCAAGACCAAGCACATCTACGTCGGCAACTGGTTCTTCGGCGCGTTCATCATCACCGTGGCGATCCTGCACATCGTCAACAACCTTGAGTTGCCGGTGAGCCTGACCAAGTCCTACTCGGTGTACGCCGGTGCGACCGACGCGATGGTGCAATGGTGGTACGGCCACAACGCCGTAGGCTTTTTCCTCACCGCCGGTTTCCTCGGGATGATGTATTACTTCGTGCCGAAACAGGCCGAACGTCCGGTGTATTCGTATCGCCTGTCGATCGTGCACTTCTGGGCGCTGATCACCCTCTACATCTGGGCCGGCCCGCACCACCTGCACTACACCGCGCTGCCGGACTGGGCGCAGTCGCTGGGCATGGTGATGTCGCTGATTCTGCTGGCACCGAGCTGGGGCGGCATGATCAACGGCATGATGACCCTCTCGGGCGCGTGGCATAAGTTGCGCAGCGACCCGATCCTGCGCTTCCTTGTGGTGTCGCTGGCGTTCTACGGCATGTCGACCTTCGAAGGGCCGATGATGGCGATCAAGACCGTCAACGCCCTCTCCCACTACACCGACTGGACCATCGGCCACGTTCACGCCGGCGCGCTCGGCTGGGTGGCGATGATCTCGATCGGCGCGCTGTACCACATGATCCCGAAAGTCTTCGGCAAAGAGCAGATGCACAGCATCGGCCTGATCAACGCGCACTTCTGGCTCGCGACCATCGGCACCGTGCTGTACATCGCCTCGATGTGGGTCAACGGCATCGCCCAGGGCCTGATGTGGCGCGCAGTCAACGAGGACGGCACGCTGACTTACTCCTTCGTCGAAACCCTGGTGGCCAGCCACCCTGGCTTCATCGTGCGTCTGGTGGGTGGGGCGATCTTCCTCAGCGGCATGTTGCTGATGGCTTACAACACCTGGCGCACCGTGCGGGCCTCGCAGCCTGCTGACGTCGTTGCTGCCGCGCAGATGGCCTGAGGAGTCCGCCATGAAACACGAAACGATTGAAAAGAACGTCGGCCTGCTGATGCTGCTGATGGTGTTCGCCGTGAGCATCGGCGGCCTGACCCAGATCGTCCCGCTGTTCTTCCAGGACGTCACCAACAAACCGGTGGAAGGCATGAAGCCCTACACCGCGCTGCAACTGGAAGGCCGCGACATCTATATCCGCGAAGGCTGCGTCGGTTGCCACTCGCAGATGATCCGCCCGTTCCGCGCTGAAACCGAACGCTACGGGCACTACTCGGTGGCCGGTGAGAGCGTGTGGGATCACCCGTTCCTCTGGGGCTCGAAACGTACCGGGCCGGATCTGGCCCGGGTCGGCGCGCGTTACTCGGATGACTGGCACCGCGCGCACTTGTACAACCCGCGCAACGTCGTGCCCGAGTCGAAAATGCCGGCCTACCCGTGGCTGGTGACGCAAGCGGTCGACAGCAGCCACACCGAAACCAAGCTCAAGACCATGCGCACCCTCGGCGTGCCGTACACCGACGACGACATCAGCGGCGCGGTCGCCAGCCTCAAGGGCAAGACCGAAATGGACGCCCTCGTCTCCTACCTGCAAGTGCTCGGCACTGCGATCAAGAGCAAGAGGTGAGCACGATGATCATTGAAATGAGTGCAGGGCTGATTCGCGGCCTCGGCACCGTCGTGGTGTTCGTCGCCTTCGTCGGCCTGACGATCTGGGTGTTCAACCGCAAGCGCACCCCGGAGTTTGCCGAAGCGCGCCTGCTGCCGTTCGCCGACGAGCCGCAACCCGACACCCAACCAGTATCTGAACCAAGGAGTACCCGGCCATGACCACCTTCTGGAGTACGTGGATCTGCGTACTGACCATCGGCAGCCTGATCGGCCTGACCTGGCTGCTGATCGGCACGCGTCGGGGCGAGACCAAGGGCAGCGTCGACCAGACCATGGGCCACAGCTTCGACGGCATCGAGGAGTACGACAACCCGCTGCCGCAGTGGTGGTTCATGCTGTTCGCCGGCACACTGGTGTTCTCCGTGGGCTATCTGATCCTGTATCCGGGCCTGGGCAACTGGAAAGGCATCCTGCCCGGCTACGAGGACGGCTGGACCGGCGTCCACGAGTGGGAAAAGGAAATGAGCAAGGCCGACGCCAAATTCGGGCCGATCTTCGCCAAATTCGCCGCCATGCCGGTGGAAGAAGTGGCGAAGGATCCGCAGGCGCTGAAAATGGGTGGCCGGCTGTTCGCTTCCAACTGCTCGGTGTGCCACGGTTCCGACGCCAAGGGCGCTTTCGGCTTCCCTAACCTGGCCGACAGCGATTGGCGCTGGGGCGGCGATGCCGAGACCATCAAGACCACCATCATGGGTGGCCGGATGGCGGCAATGCCAGCCTGGGGCGACGTGCTGGGAGAAGCCGGGGTGAAGAACGTCGCGGCGTATGTGCGTCACGAACTGGCCGGCCTGCCACTGCCCGCCGACAGCAAGGCTGACCTGCAAGCCGGACAGCAAGCGTTCAGCACCACCTGCGTAGCCTGTCATGGGGCAACCGGCCACGGCACTGAAGCCATGGGTGCGCCGAATCTGACGCACCCGGCCGGATTTATTTATGGCACGAGTCTGACGCAGCTTGAGCAGACCATCCGCCACGGTCGCCAAGGCCACATGCCGGCACAGAACGAACTGTTGGGCAACGATAAAGTGCAACTGCTCGCCGCTTATGTGTACAGCCTGAGCCATGGATTGAATACAGAAAAACTGATTACTGAAGACAACAAGCAATAAGCATTGCGTACACATCTGCCGCACCGTTCTCGGTGCGGCAGCATCCCGCCCCTTTGCGACGCATTGTCGCACCCCGTCACACCCTCTCCTTTCGAATCCTCCGATTCGGGTCTACGCTTGCTCGATGCGGACTGGCCCGTGCCGGTTCCAGGTCGACCTTGAGCGATGTGTTCGACAAATCGCCTGACTGACAGGGCGCAAAGCCCGGTAGATACCGGCTGTCGCGTCGATGACCGTCCGTCACCCGATCACTGCGTTCGAACACACCCCGTTACAACTGACCTGAACCCCTCGCTTTTTTCGTCCGCTGCGACATTTTGTCCGAGGCCAATTTTGTCCTTACGCGGCGTATGGAAAGGCCGCAGAATCAGCGTTGGAAAGCATTGACCCAGGTCATGGCGCGTTGCAATGACCCCCTGCTCTCTGCATACTTGCGGCCGATTTTAATCCTAATAAAACACCCAAACCGTGGAACCTTAGAATGAGCACAGCAATCAGTCCGACTGCTTATAACTATAAGGTAGTCCGCCAGTTCGCCATCATGACGGTGGTCTGGGGGATCCTTGGCATGGGGCTCGGTGTCTTCATCGCCTCGCAACTGGTCTGGCCGGAGTTGAACTTCGGTCTGCCGTGGACGAGCTTTGGACGCCTGCGCCCGTTGCACACAAACCTGGTGATTTTCGCCTTCGGTGGTTGTGCACTGTTTGCCACTTCCTACTATGTCGTGCAGCGAACCTGCCAGACGCGACTGATCTCCGACAGCCTCGCCGCCTTCACCTTCTGGGGCTGGCAAGCGGTGATCGTCGGCGCAATCATTACCTTGCCGCTGGGTTACACCACCACCAAGGAATATGCAGAGCTGGAATGGCCGCTCGCCATTCTGCTGGCCATTGTCTGGGTCTCCTACGGGCTGGTGTTCTTCGGCACCATCACCAAGCGCAAGACCAAGCACATCTATGTCGGTAACTGGTTCTACGGCGCGTTCATCGTCGTGACTGCGATGCTGCACATCGTCAACCACGCGTCCCTGCCGGTCAGCTTCTTCAAGTCCTACTCGGCCTATGCCGGTGCGACCGACGCGATGATCCAGTGGTGGTACGGCCACAACGCCGTGGGCTTCTTCCTGACCACCGGCTTCCTCGGGATGATGTACTACTTCGTGCCGAAACAGGCCGAACGTCCGATCTACTCCTATCGCCTGTCGATCGTGCACTTCTGGGCGCTGATCACCCTGTACATCTGGGCCGGCCCGCACCACCTGCACTACACCGCACTGCCGGATTGGGCACAATCGCTGGGCATGGCGATGTCGATCATCCTCCTGGCGCCAAGCTGGGGCGGCATGATCAACGGCATGATGACCCTCTCGGGCGCCTGGCATAAGCTGCGCACCGACCCGATCCTGCGCTTCCTCGTGGTTTCCCTGGCGTTCTACGGCATGTCGACCTTCGAAGGTCCGATGATGGCGATCAAGACCGTCAACTCGCTCTCGCACTACACCGACTGGACCATCGGTCACGTACACGCCGGCGCTTTGGGCTGGGTGGCGATGATTTCGATCGGCGCGATCTACCACATGATCCCGAAACTGTTCGGTCGTGCGCAGATGCACAGCGTCGGCCTGATCAACGCGCACTTCTGGCTCGCGACCATCGGTACCGTGCTGTACATCGCTTCGATGTGGGTCAACGGCATCACTCAGGGTCTGATGTGGCGTGCAATCAACGATGACGGCACCCTCACCTACTCGTTCGTCGAAGCGCTGCAGGCCAGCCACCCGGGCTACATCGTCCGTGCCCTGGGCGGTGCATTCTTCGCCAGCGGCATGTTGTTGATGGCTTACAACGTCTGGCGCACCGTGCGCGCCTCGAACCCGGCTGAAGCCGAAGCCGCTGCCCAGATCGCTGTCGTTGGAGCTCACTGATGAAGCATGAAGCTGTCGAGAAGAATATTGGTCTGCTGGCCTTCTTCATGGTCATCGCCGTCAGCATTGGCGGCCTGACCCAGATTGTTCCGCTGTTCTTCCAGGACGTCACCAACAAGCCGGTCGAAGGCATGAAGCCGCGCTCGGCGCTGGAACTGGAAGGCCGCGACGTCTACATCGCCAACGGTTGTGTCGGCTGCCACTCGCAGATGATCCGTCCGTTCCGCGCTGAAACCGAACGCTACGGCCACTACTCGGTCGCCGGTGAAAGCGTCTGGGACCATCCATTCCTGTGGGGTTCCAAGCGTACCGGCCCGGATCTGGCTCGTGTCGGCGGTCGTTACTCCGATGACTGGCACCGTGCGCACCTGTACAACCCACGCAACGTGGTGCCTGAGTCGAAAATGCCGGCTTACCCGTTCCTCGTGGAAAACAAGCTCGACGGCAAAGACACGGCCAAGAAAATGGAAGTGTTGCGCACGCTCGGCGTCCCTTACACCGACGAAGACATCGCCGGTGCAAAAGATGCCGTGAAGGGCAAAACCGAAATGGACGCGCTGGTAGCCTACCTTCAGGGCCTGGGCACCATCATCAAAAGCAAACGGTGATTCTTAATGGATATCGGGATGATTCGAGGCCTGGGCACCGTTGTCGTGATGGTGGCCTTCATCGGTTTGGCGTTGTGGGTGTTCAGCCCCAAGCGCAAGTCGGAGTTTGAAGACGCAACCTTGCTGCCTTTTGCGGATGATCCCGAAGCCATCAAGCACGTCGAGCAAGCTTCTAGGAGTAACAAAGAATGACTACATTCTGGAGTCTGTACGTCACAGTCCTCAGTCTCGGTACGATCTTCGCCCTGACCTGGCTGCTGCTGTCGACCCGCAAGGGCCAGCGCAGCGAACAGACGGACGAAACGGTCGGCCACTCCTTCGACGGGATCGAGGAGTACGACAACCCACTGCCGAAATGGTGGTTCATGCTGTTCGTGGGCACCATCGTGTTCGCCTTGGGTTATCTGGTGCTGTACCCGGGCCTGGGCAACTGGAAAGGCCTTCTGCCGGGCTACAACTACCTCGATAACGACAAGCAGACCGCGTTCGCCAACGGCAAGACCGGCTGGACCGGCGTGCACGAATGGGAAAAGGAAATGGCCCGCTCGGACGCCAAGTTCGGTCCGATCTTCGCCAAGTTCGCGGCAATGCCGATCGAGGAAGTCGCCAAGGACCCGCAAGCCTTGAAGATGGGTGGCCGTCTGTTCGCCTCCAACTGCTCGGTCTGCCACGGCTCCGACGCCAAGGGTGCCTATGGCTTCCCGAACCTGACCGACGCCGACTGGCGATGGGGCGGCGAGCCGGAAACCATCAAGACCACCATCATGGGCGGTCGTCACGCAGTGATGCCGGCCTGGGCCGAAGTCATTGGCGAACAAGGCGTAGCCGACGTCGCGGCCTTCGTGGTGACCCAGCTCGATGGCCGCAAACTGCCGGAAGGCACCAAGGCTGACCCGGCCAACGGCCAGAAACTGTTCGCCGCCAACTGCGTGGCCTGCCACGGTCCTGAGGGCAAGGGCACCCCGGCCATGGGCGCGCCTAACCTGACCCACCCGGCCGCGTTCATCTACGGTTCGAGCTTCGCGCAACTGCAGCAGACCATCCGTTACGGCCGTCAGGGCCAGATGCCTGCCCAGGAACAACTGCAAGGCAACGACAAGGTGCACCTGCTGGCGGCTTACGTTTACAGCCTGTCCCACGGTGAAAAAGCGCCGGAAGCCGAGGCGCAGTAAAGCCAGGGCTTGATGCAATGAAGAATCCCCCGCCAGTGCTCTGGCGGGGGATTTTTTATGGGGCACTGGCCCAGATCGACTTCACCGGTACGGTGGCCACCAGTGTACGTTTGCGCCACTGATTGTCCTCGACCAGACTTACCTCCAGTTGCTTGCGATCCTTGGAAAAACTGGCGGTCAGGTACGTCTGCTGAGAAGCTGAACCGCTGAGAAACATCGGCACGCTCCCCATATAGGTCTGGCGACCACCCTCGTCGTGGAAGTGGCCGGCGAACATCGCCGTCACCTGATACTTTTCAATCATTTCGCGAAAGCGCTTCTGCTGATCCCAACTGCCTTTCCACTCATAGGGCTTATGCATGTTGATAATGATCGCGTAGCCCTGCGCTCGCGCTATTCGCAAATCATTCTCCAGCCAGTCCAGCGACGCCCTGATGTCGAATGTGGTCGGATTCAAAGCGTGAGAAATCTTCACCGCGTAAGTCGGTTCATTGTTCAACTGCACCAGATGCACTTCACCGATATTCTTTGAATAAGCCAGACTACCCAGATAGTGTTTATTCAGAAAACTGCCGCTCACTTCCAGATCGAACTGGTCGACTTTATCGACATGATGATCACGGTAATCAACAATACTGCCTGCGGCGCAATTCTCACTGAAACAGTCATTCACATTGTTCTGATAATCGTGATTGCCCAATCCGTAGAGCACGTGATCGCCAAAGTGTTTCTTCAGCATCGATCCGACATAAGAACGCTGCCAGCCATGGCCGAACGCGGTCATGTCACCATTGATCATCAATGGTACTGCAGCCTGCCCGTCCATCTCGTTGCGGAACTGGGCAATACTCGCGAACTGGGTTTCCACCAGCCATTTCGCGCGTTTTTCGAAATCCGCGCTCGATTCATCTTCACCACTGTCCGATTTCTCCGTCCACGGGTATTGCGGATCCGAGGCGAACACCATGTGCTGCGGCGCCCCTTCGTTGGCACTGGCGAAAGAAGTCAGTGACAACAGGCACAGACACGCGAAAAGCTTTTTAACTTCCTTGATTCTCATAACACTCCAAAATTTAGTTAACCATCAAAACATTAACCTGCAACTAATACGCTGCAGAACAGCCCCAAAGCTATTCGAAAATAATAAAAAATCAAAAGCCTTCAATTAACTAATGATATTTCTGCAACATCGGTACAGTCATTGAAATTAATACTTTGAGACACATGCCTGATGGACTCGATCAACAATGCTCTATAGGGTCTTCCGCAGCCCGATGATCCGCATCGGAGCAACTTCAAGGATGAAGCCACTGTGTTGAATGACGACAAGAACCGTCTCTCGGATGATCAGATCCTCGCTGATAACAATCACGCAATCGAACCATCAGATCACCCCGCGGAATCGATTGCCGTGACACTGGGCAATCCGTTGCAACCCGAATCCCGCCGCACCACAAAACCCCACAGAAACACCGCCAGCCTCGACAGCCTAGGCGGCAGGCTTCCCTGAGTCTTGAAGCCAGGTCTGAATAAAACCGAGCCGGCGTCCACCTTTGACGAGGCCGGCTCGACGGACGCCAGCCAGGGGCCGACCAACGGACGGCTGAGACCGGTCTTCCTCGATTGCCGCACCGAAGGCGAAGTAGTAACGTTGCTACACCTGTATTGCGAGAGGTCTACCATGATGGCAATCACCACCATCTCAAGCCGTGAATTCAATCAGGACACCAGCGGCGCCAAAAAGGCTGCACGTCTGGGTCCAGTGATCATCACCGACCGTGGCAAGGCCTCTCACGTACTGTTGAGCATTGAGGAATTTCAGAAACTGAGCGGTGCAAACGCCAGCATTGTCGATTTGCTGGTCATGCCGGAGGCTGCCGACATCGATTTCGAAACCGAGCGCGCAGTCATCATTCATCGTCCTGTGGATCTGTCCTGATGTATTTACTCGACACCAATGTGATTTCCGAACTTCGCAAGCCGCAAGCCGATGCCAATGTCGTCAGTTGGGCCAAAAGCGTCATCGCACCGCGCCTGTACATCTCGGCCATTACCTTGAAAGAACTGGAAACCGGGGTACTACGAATGGAACGGCGTGATCCTGCTCAAGGAAAGCTGTTGCGCAGCTGGCTGACGCGTCACGTCATGCCGGCCTTCGAAGCACGAATTCTGCCGGTCGATGCTGCGGTTGCACTACGCAGCGCCAGCCTGCATGTGCCCGACCAGACCAATGAAAGCGATGCATTGATCGCCGCCACTGCCCTGGTGCACGGGCTCACGGTCGTCACTCGTAACGTCGGCGATTTCCAGTCGAGCGGTGTCGCCCTGATCAATCCATGGGAACAATGAGCGAGCGACAGCGCGAAAACTGTCCATACTCAACAAGTCAATTGATCTGCATCAGGCTTTGCTGCATTCGCTACACCAATAACGCTTTTTCCCCAACGCGACCAAAGGTCGCACCCTTGCTCCAGAGCCACAGGCGTATCATTGCGCCACTGCAACACCCCTTTCTGACCGCGGTCGGCACGTATCGACCGAGGCATTTGTCCACTGCCGTGGGATGCAATGATGAGCAACCAGATTCCGGTACACGACGTCACGCCACCGAGCAAAAACGCGAACAACAGCGTCGACCTTTACGCCTCCCGAGAAAAAATCTACACCCGTGCTTTCACCGGTCTGTTCCGCAATCTGCGGATGGTGGGCGGCGCCGTGCTGTTCCTGCTGTATTTCGGTACGGTTTGGCTGAACTGGGGCGGGCATCAGGCGGTGTGGTGGAACCTGCCTGAGCGTAAATTCTTCATCTTTGGTGCGACCTTCTGGCCGCAGGATTTCATCCTGCTGTCCGGCCTGCTGATCATCGCGGCATTCGGCCTGTTCTTCATCACCGTCTACGCAGGCCGCGTCTGGTGCGGCTATACCTGCCCGCAAAGCGTGTGGACGTGGATTTTCATGTGGTGCGAGAAGGTCACCGAAGGCGACCGCAACCAGCGCATCAAGCTCGACAAAGCGCCGATGAGCGGTAACAAGTTTCTGCGCAAGCTCGCCAAGCATTCGTTGTGGCTGCTGATCGGCTTCGTCACCGGCATGACCTTCGTCGGCTACTTCTCGCCGATCCGCGAACTGGTGTTCGAGTTCTTCACCGGCCAGGCCGATGGCTGGTCGTATTTCTGGGTCGGGTTCTTCACCCTCGCCACTTACGGCAATGCCGGCTGGCTGCGTGAACAGGTGTGTATCTACATGTGCCCGTACGCACGCTTCCAGAGCGTGATGTTCGACAAGGACACGCTGATCGTTTCCTACGATCCGCGTCGCGGCGAAAGCCGTGGCCCGCGCAAGAAAGGTGTCGACTACAAGGCCCTGGGGCTGGGCGATTGCATCGACTGCACCATGTGCGTTCAGGTGTGCCCGACCGGCATCGACATTCGTGACGGTCTGCAGATCGAGTGCATCGGTTGCGCCGCGTGCATCGACGCCTGCGACGCCATCATGGACAAGATGGACTACCCGCGCGGCCTCATCAGCTACACCACCGAACACAACCTGTCCGGACAGAAAACCCATAAACTGCGGCCACGCCTGATCGGCTATGCGGTTGTGCTGCTGGCGATGATCAGTCTTTTGGTCACCGCGTTCTTCATGCGCTCACTGGTCGGGTTCGACGTCAGCAAGGACCGCGTGCTGTACCGCGAAAACGCCGAAGGCCGGATCGAAAACGTCTACAGCCTGAAGATCATGAACAAGGATCAGCGCGACCACACCTACGTACTGGAGGCCGCCGGTCTGCCGGATCTGCGCCTGCAGGGCAAACGCGAGATCAAGGTGCCGGCCGGCGAAATCTTCAGCATGCCGGTGGAGCTGTCGAGCGCACCGGAACAATTGCCGTCGAGCACCAACGAGGTGAAATTCATCCTCAAGGATGCCGACGATGATAGCGTCCACGTTGAAGCCAAGAGCCGATTCATCGGCCCACAAACCCGTTGAGAGAACTGAACATGCCCGCAGCAAACGCCGCAAGCCCTTGGTACAAGCACCTTTGGCCATGGATCATCATCGGGATCCTGACCTGTTCGGTGACCTTGACCTTGTCGATGGTGACCATTGCGGTGAACAACCCGGACAACCTGGTCAACGACAACTACTACGAGGCCGGCAAAGGCATCAATCGTTCACTGGATCGCGAACTGCTGGCGCAGAAGCTGAAAATGCGCGCCAACGTGCATCTGGATGACGTCACTGGCGAAGTCGATCTGCGCCTGAGCGGTGACAGCCAGCCGAAAACCCTGGAACTGAACCTGATCTCGCCGACCCAGCCGGAGAAGGATCGCAAGATCGTCCTGACCCGCAGCGAAACCGAAACCGGCCGTTACATCGGCCAGTTGGGCGACAAGGTCGACGGCCGGCGTTTTGTCGAATTGCTGGGCACTCAGGACGACCACGTGTGGCGCATGTTCGAAGAGGAACAGGTCAGCCATGACAAGGATCTGCTGCTCGGTGACGAACCGCTGCAGGGCGCCGAAGACCTGAAGAAGTAAACCGATAATCCTGTGTAGGAGCTGCCGCAGGCTGCGATCTTTTGACTTTTTTTTTTAGAAGCAAGATCAAAAGATCGCAGCCTTCGGCAGCTCCTACAGGGATGGTGTTGATTCAGCGGTACTAGTGAAAATTTGATGACCACCCCACTCCCCTGCTACCACTGCGCTCTGCCCGTCCCGTCGGGCAGCCGCTTCACCGCCGTCGTGCTCGGGGAGTCCCGCGAGTTCTGCTGCCCCGGCTGTCAGGCTGTGGCCGAAGCCATCGTCGCCGGTGGTCTGGAAAGCTATTACCAGCATCGCAGCGAAGCCTCGGCCAACCCCGAAGCACTGCCGGTGCAATTGACCGATGAACTTGCGCTGTACGACCGCGCCGACGTGCAAAAACCTTTCGTCCGTCACGCGGGCGAACTCGCCGAAACCACCCTGTTGATGGAAGGCATCAGTTGCGCCGCCTGCGGCTGGCTGATCGAGAAACACCTGCGCACCCTGCCGGCCGTGGCCGAGGCGCGGCTCAATCTGTCGAACCATCGCCTGCATGTGCAATGGGCGGATACGCAATTGCCACTGAGCCAGATCCTCGCCGAACTGCGCCACATCGGTTACGCCGCCCACCCGTATCAGGCCGACCGCGCCAGCGAACAACTGGCCAGCGAAAACCGTCTGGCGCTGCGCCAACTCGGCGTCGCCGGATTGCTGTGGTTCCAGGCAATGATGGCGACCATGGCGACCTGGCCGGAATTCAACATCGACCTCAGCCCCGAACTGCACACGATCCTGCGCTGGGTCGCGCTGTTCCTCACCACGCCGATCGTGTTCTACAGCTGCGCGCCGTTCTTCAAGGGCGCCATGCGCGATTTGCGCACCCGACATCTGACCATGGACGTCTCGGTGTCGCTGGCGATCGGCAGCGCCTACATCGCCGGGATCTGGACCTCGATCACCGGGGTCGGCGAGCTGTATTTCGATGCGGTCGGGATGTTCGCGCTGTTTCTCCTTGCCGGGCGCTATCTGGAGCGTCGCGCCCGCGAACGCACCGCCGCTGCCACCGCGCAGCTTGTGAACCTGCTGCCGGCCTCGTGCCTGCGCCTCGACGCCAATGGCCAGAGCGAACGCATTCTGCTCAGCGAATTGCGCCTGGGTGACCGGGTGCTGGTGCAACCGGGCTCGATCCTGCCGGCGGATGGCAAGATACTCGACGGCCAGTCGAGCATCGACGAATCGCTGCTGACCGGTGAATACCTGCCACAACCGCGCACCCTCGGCGATGCGGTCACCGCCGGTACGTTGAACGTCGAAGGCGCGTTGACCGTCGAGGTGCTGGCGCTGGGTCAGGACACACGCCTGTCGGCCATCGTCCGCCTGCTCGATCGCGCCCAGGCCGAGAAACCGCGATTGGCGGAAATCGCCGACCGCGCCGCGCAGTGGTTCCTGCTGTTGTCGCTGATTGCGGCAGCGGCCATCGGCCTGTTGTGGTGGCAGCTGGACTCGTCACGGGCGTTCTGGATCGTCCTGGCGATGCTCGTCGCGACCTGCCCTTGCGCGCTGTCGCTGGCGACCCCGACGGCGTTGACCGCTGCCACTGGCACCCTGCACAAACTCGGCCTGTTGCTGACGCGCGGCCACGTGCTGGAAGGCCTGAACCAGATCGACACGGTGATCTTCGACAAGACCGGCACCCTTACCGAAGGGCGACTTGTTTTGCGTTCGATTCGCCCACTGGGCACGTTGAACAGCGACCAGTGCCTGAGCCTTGCCGCCGCTCTGGAAAACCGTTCGGAACACCCGATTGCCCGCGCCTTCGGGCGTGCGCCACTGGCCGCCGAGGAAGTGCACAGCACGCCGGGGCTTGGGCTGGAAGGATCGGTCGACGCACAGCGCTTGCGCATCGGTCAGGCCGAATTCGTCTGCGACCTCAGCGGCGCACCTGTGCCGGCGATGCCGGATGAACCGGGCCAATGGCTGCTGCTTGGAGACGATCAAGGGCCGCTGGCATGGTTCGTTCTCGACGACCGCCTGCGCGACGACGCACCCGCCCTGCTCGCCGCGTGCAAGGCCCGTGGCTGGCGTACGCTGCTGCTGTCCGGCGACAGCTCGCCGATGGTCGCCAGTGTCGCCGCGGAACTGGGTATCGACGAGGCCCGTAGCGGTCTGCGCCCGGACGACAAACTGCAAGTGCTGCAACAACTGCACGCTCAAGGCCGTAAAGTGCTGATGCTCGGCGATGGCGTGAATGACGTACCGGTGCTGGCCGCTGCCGACATCAGCGTGGCCATGGGTTCGGCCACGGATCTGGCGAAAACCAGTGCCGACGCGGTGCTGCTGTCCAACCGTCTCGACGCGCTGGTGCAAGCGTTCACGCTAGCGCGCAGAACCCGTCGGGTAATCATCGAGAACCTGCTGTGGGCGGCGCTGTACAATGGCCTCATGTTGCCGTTCGCCGCCCTCGGCTGGATCACTCCGGTGTGGGCCGCGGTCGGCATGTCGATCAGTTCGTTGACCGTGGTGCTCAACGCCCTGCGCCTGACTCGCCTGCCGAGCGCGCCGGTCGTCGGCACCCGTTCAGAAACCCGCCCGTTGCCGGCCTGAGCCGCACGACCCTGGAGTACCGATGCCAGCTCTTTACGTGATGATCCCGGCCGCCCTGCTAATCGTGGCCATCGCCGTGTACATCTTCTTCTGGGCGGTGGACAGCGGGCAGTACGACGACCTCGACGGCCCGGCCCACAGCATCCTGTTCGACGATCAGGACCCGAACCACACCGCCGCCGTGGACGAAGCCAAATCCGACAAACCGCACGACAAGGCGCCACCCCATGCTTGAGCTGGCGCCCCTGCTGGTCTCGGCGCTGATCCTCGGTTTGCTCGGTGGCGGGCATTGCCTGGGCATGTGCGGCGGCCTGATGGGCGCGCTGACCCTGGCGATTCCCAAGGAACAGCGCAGCCGGCGGTTTCGTTTGCTGGTGGCGTACAACCTCGGACGGATCCTCAGTTACGCGACCGCTGGACTGCTGATCGGCCTCGCCGGTTGGGCGGTGGCGAACAGCCCGGCGGCGATGTTCATGCGCATCCTCGCCGGGTTGCTGCTGATTGCGATGGGCCTGTATCTGGCCGGTTGGTGGAGCGGCCTGACCCGCATCGAAAGCCTGGGTCGCGGTTTGTGGCGTTACATTCAGCCGGTGGCCAATCGGCTGCTGCCGGTGTCGAGTTTGCCCCGCGCGTTGCTGCTCGGCGCGCTGTGGGGCTGGCTACCCTGCGGACTGGTTTACAGCACGCTGCTGTGGTCGGCGAGCCAGGGCAATGCGCTGGACAGTGCGCTGTTGATGCTGGCGTTCGGGCTGGGGACGTGGCCGGTGCTGCTCGCCACAGGGCTGGCGGCCGAGCGGGTGACGGCGTTGCTGCGCAAACGCAGCGTGCGCATGGCCGGGGGCTTGCTGGTGATTCTGTTCGGGATCTGGACGCTTCCTGGCCCTCACCAACATTGGTTGATGGGTCACTGACCTGACCACAGCCCTGAGAAGATTCATTGTGGGGAAGGATTTATTGTGGTGAGGGGATTTATCCCCGATGGTGTGCGAAGCGCACCCCGACATTCCTCCAGTGACACCGCGTACATAGGCTTTACGACTGCTTCGCAGTCGATCGGGGATAAATCCCCTCGCCACAAAAGCAGTCATTACCAATACGCCGTTGATGCAAATCAAGAGCCCCGTCGCCGCACCCCGATAGACTCGCCACACTGCCAGCCTATCCGGGGGAATGCCCGCATGCTCGACGCCATTCGTTGGGACACTGATCTGATCCGCCGCTACGACCTGGCGGGGCCGCGCTACACCTCGTATCCGACGGCCGTGCAATTCAACAGCCAGGTCGGCACCTTCGACCTGTTCCATGCCCTGCGCGACAGCCGCAAGGCGCTGCGCCCGTTGTCTCTTTATGTGCACGTGCCGTTCTGCGCGAACATTTGCTACTACTGCGCCTGCAACAAAGTCATCACCAAGGATCGCGGGCGGGCACAGCCGTATCTTCAGCGCCTGGAGCAGGAAATCCAGTTGATCGCCTGCCACCTGGAACCGACGCAGAAAGTCGAGCAGTTGCACTTCGGCGGTGGCACCCCGACCTTTCTCAGCCATGACGAACTGCGCCAGTTGATGGCGCACCTGCGCAAACACTTCAATCTGCTGGATGACGATTCCGGCGATTACGGCATCGAGATCGACCCGCGCGAGGCCGACTGGTCGACCATGGGCCTGCTGCGTGAACTGGGTTTCAACCGGGTCAGCATCGGCCTGCAAGACCTTGATCCGGCGGTGCAGCGCGCGGTCAATCGCCTGCAAAGCCTTGAGGAGACCCGCGCTGTGATCGACGCGGCGCGCACCCTGCAATTTCGCTCGATCAACATCGACCTGATCTATGGCCTGCCCAAGCAGACCCCGGAAAACTTCGCGCGCACTGTCGAGGAAGTCATCAGCCTGCAACCGGACCGACTCTCGGTGTTCAACTACGCGCACTTGCCGGAGCGCTTCATGCCGCAGCGGCGGATCAACAGCCACGAACTGCCAAGCCCTGCGCAAAAACTGGAAATGCTCCAGCGCACCATCGAACAACTGACCGCCGCCGGCTACCGCTACATCGGCATGGACCACTTCGCCCTGCCCGATGATGAGCTGGCGATCGCTCAGGAAGAACAGACCCTGCAGCGCAACTTCCAGGGCTACACCACCCACGGCCATTGCGATCTGATTGGTCTGGGGGTGTCGGCGATCAGCCAGATCGGCGATCTCTACTGCCAGAACAATAGCGATCTGAATCAGTACCAGACCACCCTGGCCGCAGCGCAACTGGCGACCAGCCGGGGCCTGGTGTGCAATGCCGACGATCGCCTGCGTCGCGCGGTGATCCAGCAACTGATCTGCAATTTCAGCCTGGAATTCGCCGAAATCGAGCAGGCGTTCAACATCGATTTTCAGGGTTACTTCGGCGCGCTGTGGCCGCAACTGCAAGGCATGGCCAACGATGGGCTGATCAATCTGGAACGCGAGCGGATCGAAGTGCTGCCGGCCGGACGCCTGCTGGTGCGCTCGGTGTGCATGGTATTCGACGCGTATCTGGAACAGCAGAACCGGCAGCGCTTTTCGCGGGTGATCTAGTTTTTCGTCAGCAGTGAGCCGAGCTTGAGGTTCTGCTCGGAGGTGAGGCCGGACTGGTCCATGACTTTGGACAGGGCCAGGTTGGCGCTGATCAGCCCGGTATTCAGCGCGGCGATGGCGCCACGCAGTGCGGCGAGCATGTTGACCTTGGCTTCGTTGGTCAGCCTCTTGTCAGCCATGACCGCCGCCATCCGGGCTTTCTTCTCGGCGATTTCCTTTTGCAGTTTGCGGATCATCTTCAGCAATTGCTGGACGTTTTCCGGCAGGCCACTGTCTTCGATGTCGCTGTTCTCGCCACCGGCGCTGAAGGCTTTTTCGATCGAGGCATGGGACAGCGACACTTTGACACCCTCGACCAAGGTCGGGGTTGCCAGCGACGCCGAGTCAGCATTCTGCTCGTCGCCGGACACCGTCCTGGTGGTGCTCGGTACAGACGCAACGCCGCTGTTACCGGGGTTCAGCGTGTCAATGACGGCCATCGAAGCGATTCCTTGCATGCGTGGTGATACCCCTTTATCGGCCACTTGCCCTGCGGCTTTACGCCCGTGGGACAAACTCGCCGCAGACTGGCCTGAATGTCCTCCCGTGGGTTACCCTTACGGCTTATGTGTGTTTTCCCACAAGGATTTAAGAAATGTCCGAGCCAGTTAAACTGCGCGCTCACAACCAGGCCCATTGCAAGGATTGCAGCCTGGCTCCTCTCTGCCTGCCACTTTCTCTGAATCTGGAAGACATGGATGCGCTGGACGAAATCGTTAAACGTGGCCGCCCGCTGAAAAAGGGCGAGTTCCTGTTCCGCCAGGGCGACACTTTCGATTCCGTTTATGCAGTACGCTCCGGCGCCCTGAAGACCTTCAGCCTGAGCGACAGCGGCGAAGAACAACTGACCGGTTTCCACCTGCCGAGCGAACTGGTCGGTCTGTCCGGCATGGACACCGAGAAACACCCGGTGTCGGCCCAGGCGCTGGAAACCACCTCGGTCTGTGAAATTCCCTTCGAACGCCTCGACGAACTGGCCCTGCAACTGCCACAGCTGCGCCGCCAGTTGATGCGGGTGATGAGCCGCGAGATCCGCGACGATCAGCAAATGATGCTGCTGCTGTCGAAGAAAACCGCCGACGAGCGCATCGCCACGTTCCTGGTCAACCTGTCCGCACGTTTCCGCGCTCGCGGGTTCTCGGCCAACCAGTTCCGCCTGAGCATGTCGCGCAACGAAATCGGCAACTATCTGGGCCTGGCGGTGGAAACCGTGTCCCGGGTGTTTACCCGGTTCCAGCAGAACGAACTGATCGCCGCCGAGGGCAAAGAGATTCACATCCTCGACCCGATCCAGCTCTGTGCCCTGGCCGGCGGTTCGCTCGAAGGCTGATCTCGATCCGCGGTTGAGCGAAGCGTTTCAGCCGCGGGTATACTGCGCCGTTTGCAGCCCTGCCAGGACACCTCGACGATGGTCTTCGACTCCTTCGACATCAAATCCCTGATCCGCCCCGTGATCGACTTCCCGAAACCGGGCGTGATCTTTCGCGACATCACCCCGCTGTTCCAGTCGCCCAAGGCCCTGCGCCTGGTGATGGACAGCTTCGCCCACCGTTATGTGGAAGCCGACTTCACCCACATCGGCGCGATGGATGCGCGCGGTTTCCTGATCGGCTCGGTGCTGGCCTACCAGCTGAACAAGCCGCTGGTGCTGTTCCGCAAGCAGGGCAAACTGCCGGCGGACGTATTGGCCGAGGGTTATGCGACCGAATACGGCGAAGCGTTCCTCGAAGTGCACGCCGACAGCCTGTGTGAAGGCGATTCGGTGGTGATGTTCGATGACCTGATTGCCACCGGTGGCACGCTGATCGCAGCCGCCAACCTGATCCGCCGCATGGGCGCGCGGGTGCATGAAGCGGCGGCGATCATTGATCTGCCGGAGCTGGGTGGGTCGCAGCGTCTGGAAGACATGGGGATTCCTACTTTCTGTCTGACGCAGTTTGCGTTGACCGATAAATAAGTAGCGCCCTTCAGGCCGCCTTCGCGAGCAAGCTCGCTCCCACAGTTGAATGCATTCTCCTGTGGGAGCGAGCTTGCTCGCGAAGGGGCCAGTAGCATCACCAAAGATTCAAAGCCCCATCTGCTTGCTGATGATCTCGTTCATCACCTCCCGCGTCCCGCCGCCGATCGACAGAATGCGGTTATCCCGATACAGCCGCTCCACCAGACTTTCGCGCATGTAACCCAGACCACCAAGAATCTGCACCGCTTCGCTAGTGATCCGGTCGGAGGTGTCCGTGGCAACGTTCTTGGCCATGGAAATCTCCTTGATCACGCTCTGCCCCGCCGCCATTTTCGCCGCCTGGCGGTAGGTGAACTCGCGCGATACTTCCAGTGCCGTGGCCATTTCGGCCAGCCGATGCTTGATCACCTGGAACTTGCCGATCGGTTTGCCGAACGCCTCACGCTCGCGCGCCCATTTCAGCGCCTCTTCCAATGCCAGCTGCGAAGTCATGTTGGCCATCAGCGCCAGCGCCAGCCGTTCGCTCTGGAAATTGCCCATGATGCAGGCAAACCCCATGTTCTCCGCGCCGATCAGATTGCCCACAGGCACCCTGCAATCGTCGAAGAACAGTTCAGCGGTGTCCGAGGCCCACCAGCCCATTTTCTTCAGCTGGCGGCCTACGCTGAAGCCTGGGGTGCCCTTCTCGATCAACAGCAGGCTGATGCCGCCGAAACCCGGCGCTCCGGTGCGCACTGCGACGGTGTAGAAATCGGCGCGTACGCCACTGGTGATGAAGGTCTTGCTGCCACTCACCCGGTAGACATCGCCGTCACGCACGGCGCGGGTTTGCAGGTTGGCGACGTCGGAACCGCCGCCGGGTTCGGTAATCGCCAGTGCGCTGATTTTCTCGCCGCTGAGCACTGACGGCACGACACGGTCGCGCACCTCGGGCCGGGCCCATTTGACGATCGGTGGCAGGCCGATATCCAGCGAACCGAGGCCGGCGACCAAACCACCGGAGCCGCAGCGCATCAGCTCCTCGCTGGCGGCAACCTTGGCGAACACATCACCTTCGTGGCTGCCACCCAGCGCTTCGGGATAACCGATGCCGAGAATCCCCGCCGCCCCGGCTTTCAGGTACAGCTCCCGGGGAAAGCTTTCGGCTTCTTCCCACGCATCGATGTCCGGCAGGATCTCGCGCTCGACGAAACGTCTGACGCTATCGCGGACCATTTGGTGGCTGGGGTCGAAGTATTCCTGGAAGGCAGGCATCGGCGAACTCCACTGAAGGGTTGGCCGACGTTAACCGAGCGCTTGCTTGGTTTTCAATAGGTTTGTGTGAATCAGTCAGACCGAGGTGCGCCATTCGCGAGCAAGCCCGCTCCCACAGGAGGATGCATTCCATTGTGGGAGCGGGCTTGCTCGCGAAGGCGTCTGCTCAGACACCCTGTAACTCAGAGAGAAATCGGCTTGCGCCCGGCAAACGAATGCGCCAGCGTCCCGCCATCGACCAACTCCAGCTCCCCACCCAGCGGTACGCCGTGGGCAATCCGCGAGGCGATCAGGCCTTTGTTGGCCAGAAGTTGGGCGATGTAATGCGCGGTCGCCTCACCTTCCACCGTCGGGTTGGTGGCGAGGATGACCTCGGTAAACGTGCCCGCCTCTTCAATACGCGCCATCAACTGCGGAATACCGATGGCTTCCGGGCCCAGGCCGTCGAGCGGCGACAGGTGGCCCTTGAGCACGAAGTAGCGGCCACGGAAACCGGTCTGTTCCACTGCATACACGTCCATCGGCCCTTCCACCACGCACAACAGCGTATCGTCGCGGCGCGTGTCGGCGCATTGCGGGCACAGATCGTCTTCGGTCAGCGTGCGGCACTGACGGCAGTGACCCACCCCTTCCATGGCCTGGCTCAGGGCCTGGGCCAGGCGCGTGCCGCCGCTGCGATCACGTTCGAGCAACTGCAACGCCATGCGCTGGGCGGTTTTCTGGCCCACACCCGGCAAAGTGCGCAGGGCGTCGATCAGTTGGCGAATCAAAGGGCTGAAGCTCATGGGTAAAAAGTCCGACAAAACAACGAGACGCGGTTTATACCCGCGCCTCCGGCCAGCGTCAAATGCTCAGTCCTGGGCAACCTTCACCACCAGTTTGCCGAAGTTGCGCCCTTCCAGCAGACCCATAAACGCCTCGGGCGCCTGCTCCAGGCCCTCGACCACGTCTTCGCGGAATTTGACCTTGCCGTCGCGCACCCACGGCACCATGTGGCTGATGAATTCCGGCTGACGATCGCCGTAGTCATCAAAGACGATGAAGCCCTGAATCCGCACCCGCTTGGTCAGCAGCGTGCGCTGCAGCATCGGCAGACGATCCGGGCCTTTCGGCGCTTCGGAAGCGTTGTAACCGGCGATCAGCCCGCACAGCGGGATCCGCGCCTTGGGGTTGAGCAGCGGCACCACGGCATCGAACACATGCCCGCCGACGTTCTCGTAATAGATGTCGATGCCTTTCGGGCAAGCCTTGGCCAGTTGTTCGGCAAAGTCCGGCGCCTTGTGATCGATGCAGGCATCAAAACCCAACTCCTCGACCACGTATTTGCATTTGTCGGCGCCACCGGCCACGCCGACCGCGCGCAGGCCCTTGATCTTCGCGACCTGACCGACCACCGAGCCGACGGCACCGGACGCGGCAGCCACCACCAAGGTTTCACCTTCTTTCGGCTGACCGATGTCGATCAGCCCCATGTACGCGGTCATCCCCGGCATGCCCAGCACACCGAGGGCCATCGACGGGCTCGGCAGGCCGGACGGGATCGGCATGATGTTGCGCCCGTCACTGATGCTGTGGCTCTGCCAGCCGGTCAGGCCGACCACCAGATCGCCCGGGTGGAATTTTGGATGACGCGAATCCTCGACACGGCTGACAGCGCCACCGGTCATCACTTCGCCGATTTGTACCGGCGCGGCGTAGGACGGCGCGTCGCTCATGCGTCCGCGCATGTACGGGTCCAGCGACAGGTACAGGGTCTTGAGCAGCACCTGCCCGTCTTCGAGGTCCGGCAACGCTTCGCGCTCCAGACGGAAGTCTTCCGGAGTCGGCGCGCCAACCGGGCGCGAGGCGAGGACGAAGCGTTGATTGAGGGTCAGAGGGTCGGACATGTCAGCGTCTCCTGTGAAGGGGGAATTCGGGGGTATAGGGAGCAGACCTTTGGCGGCGGCGGTGGGTTCGATGTTTCTTCAGTTGGTCCGAGTCGACGCCTTCGCGAGCAAGCCCGCTCCCACAGGGGAATGCATTTCAACATGTGGGAGCGGGCTTGCTCGCGAAGGCGTCAGCCCCGCCAACACATGACGATCAGGCAGAAACAAAAATGCCAGGCGCAATGCCTGGCATTTTGTGTAGCTCATCCAACCCGCAAAGGCGAATCAGAATGGCAGTTTCATACCCGCTGGCAGGTTCATGCCGGCGGTCATGCTGCCCATTTTTTCCTGGCTGTTGGCTTCGATCTTGCGCACGGCGTCGTTGACGGCGGCAGCGACCACGGCTTCCAGCATCTCTTTGTCGTCTTCGCTCAGACCTTCAACCAGGCTTGGGTCGATGCTGACGCTTTTCACGTCGTGACGACCGGTCATCACCACGGTGACCATATCGCCACCGGCCTTGCCGGTGACTTCGGCGTTGGCCAGTTCTTCCTGCATCTTGGCCATTTTTTCCTGCATCTGCTGTGCCTGCTTCATCAGGCCGGCCATGCCACCTTTCATCATGGGAATCACCTCAAAAGTACTTGGATCAAAACAGCGCCCGGCGCTTAACGCCGAACGCCCTCAGTTATTAACCTTGGGCGACCAAGGCATCGACAGGTTCAATAGTATCGTGTCGCACGACCGCACCGAACTGCTGGACCATCTGCTGGATGAACGGATCACCGTGGATCGATTCCTCCGCCTCGCGCTGACGGTTGGCCCGGCGACGGGACGCGGCCTGCGCCGGGGTTTCCTGCTCGGGCTTGATCAGCTCGATGGTCAGGGTCAACGTGCGACCGTGGAACTGGTTCAATGCATCGTTCAGGCGCCGCTGTTGCGTGGCGTTGAACAGCGCGCTGTGCGCCGGGTCCAGGTGCATCAGCCAATGGTCGCCATCGACCGCGATCAGCGTGCAGTTGGCGGCGATGCTGCCGGTCATGCCGGAGATCGGCAGTTGCGGGAACAGCTCAAGCCATTGCAACGCCAGACCGGTGGCCGGCGCAGCGGCAGGCTCCGGCTCGGGTTCCGGGGCCGGCTCGGCGGTGTGTTCACTGGCCAGGTCGTCGAGGTAGCTGTAGGCCGAATCCATGTCCGGCTCGATGTAGTCTTCGTCCAGCGGTGGCTCGTCGTCGAGGTCCATGCCCGGCGTGGCGGCATCGACGTCGGCGACCGACGGCTCGGGAATCGGCGCCGCGGCCCACTCCGGTGCATCCGGCACCACGCTGTCCGGGGTCGGCAGCGGCATCGGCGGCAACTCGGGCTGCTCGGCGGCGGTTTCCAGCACCGGTTCGACGGCTGGTTGTTGCACCGGCTCGGGCTGTGGCTCGGGTTCGACCGGATCGTTCCACGGCAGGTCGACTACCGCTTCGGCGACGACTGGCTCAGGTTCTGGTTCTGGCGCAGGTACCGGCGCAGCGGACACCACAGACGCTGGCTCAGGAGCCGGGGCTGGCACTGGCGCAGCAACCGGTGCAGGCGCAACAGCCGCAGCGACTACCGGCGCAGGTTCAGGCGCGGCAGCCACTGAGTTTGCGGAATCAACTGTGGCCTGGCTGATCCCCACTGGCTTTAGCGGTTGCCTCGGGGCGTCCGCCGTGTCCGCGGGCCGGAAGGCCAGCATCCGCAGCAAGACCATCTCGAACCCACCACGCGGGTCCGGCGCCAGCGGCAAGTCGCGGCGACCGATCAGGCCCATCTGGTAATAGAACTGCACATCTTCGGCCGGTAGCGCCTGCGCCAGCGCCAACACGCGGTCACGGTCGCCATGGCCGTTGTCGACACCTTCAGGCAATGCCTGGGCGATGGCGACGCGGTGCAGCACATTGAGAATTTCCGAGAGCACGCCATTCCAGTCCGGCCCCTGCTCAGCCAAGTGACGCACGGCTTCAAGCAACGCCTTGGCATCGCCCTCGATCAGTGCGTGCAGCACGTCGAAGACCTGGCCGTGATCCAGCGTGCCGAGCATCGCCCGCACGTCGGCGGCCAGCACCTTGCCTTCACCGAAGGCGATGGCCTGGTCGGTCAGGCTCATGGCGTCACGCATCGAGCCGTCGGCAGCGCGGCCCAGCAACCACAGCGCGTCGTCTTCGAACGGCACGTTTTCGGCGCCGAGGACGTGGGTCAAATGCTCGACCACGCGCTCAGGCGTCATGTTCTTCAGGGAGAACTGCAGGCAGCGCGACAAAATCGTTGCCGGAAGTTTCTGCGGATCAGTGGTCGCCAGGATGAACTTGACGTACGGCGGTGGCTCTTCGAGGGTTTTCAACAGCGCATTGAAGGAATGGCTGGAAAGCATGTGCACTTCGTCGATCAGGTAGACCTTGAAGCGCCCGCGGCTCGGCGCGTACTGCACGTTGTCGAGCAGCTCGCGAGTGTCCTCGACCTTGGTCCGGCTCGCGGCGTCGATCTCGATCAGGTCGACGAAACGCCCTTCATCGATCTCGCGACACACCGAACACTCGCCACAGGGGCTGGAGGTGATACCTGTTTCACAGTTCAGGCATTTGGCAATGATCCGCGCAATGGTGGTCTTACCGACCCCGCGGGTACCGGTGAACAAGTACGCGTGGTGCAGCCGCTGGCTGTCCAAGGCATTGATCAGAGCCTTGAGCACATGGGTCTGGCCGACCATTTCGCGGAACGAGCGCGGACGCCATTTACGTGCAAGAACCTGATAACTCATCGAAAACCGTCGCAACGAAGGAAGCTGAAGCGGCTAATGCTAGCGGAGCAAGGGCAAAATTGCATCCGGTGTGCTCGTCTAATCTGGCTAAGCTGCTGTTGGCGGGGAAATATCGGCTCGGGATCGGGACTCATCGGAGCATTTATGCGTTGGGCCTTGGGAGCATTATTGGGGATCAGCCTGAGCGTGAGCGCGTCCGAACCGCCGCTGCGCTTCGTCGTGGCCGACAGCTGGGCGATGCCGATGGTGCAGATCGACCACGGCCACCCGACCCAGGGCATCCTCCACGACATCATGCTCAGTCTCGCGACGCAGGTCGGCGTACCGGCCGAATTCCACGTCCTGCCGCGCACCCGAGTACAAAGTGCCATGGAGCGCGGTGAAGTCGATGTGCGCTGCTATGCCGCACAATCGTGGCTGCCGAATCAGTCCGGCGATTACATCTGGAGCATTCCGCTGCTGTTCCAGCGCGATCTGCTGATCGGCCGCCAGGATCAACCACCACGCGTCGATCCGGCGAACCTTGCACGCCAATCGATCGGCACCGTGCTCGGCTACACCTACCCGACCCTGCAACCGCTGTTCGACGCCGATCGCCTGCAACGCGACGACGCGCGCAATCAGGAACAAGTGCTGGAAAAACTCCTGGCCGGGCGCTACCGCTATGCGGTGAGCAATCAATGGACGCTGGATTGGTTCAACCAGCGCCTGCTGCCCGCGCAGCAACTGCACGGGGTGGCGGTGCTGCAGGAGCAGCAGGTCGGCTGCTACGTCCGCAACGACCCGCAGGTGCCGGTGCAGCGGATCTTGCGCACGTTGTTGCGGATGAAAATGTCGGGGGAGATTGATGACATTATCCGGTTGTATACCGGGTCCTCGGAAACCACCCCATAACCCATTGTGGGAGCGGGCTTGCTCGCGAAGGCGGTGTGTCAGTCACCTGATTCGTTAACTGGCACACCGCCTTCGCGAGCAAGCCCGCTCCCACAGGAGGATATTTCCGACGGAGAATTATTCAGTAACCGTGCGACTCGCGGAATTTCTGGTAGTCGTGAAACTCGATCCACTCGACCACATCGTACGGCAGGTAAAGCTGCTGTCGGGCGCGGGAGATGGCGATGTACACGGCGCAGATCCGCTGGTCGAACGCGTAGGCGTCCTTGAACTGCACGTTGGTCAGCAGCTCAGGCGTCAGCAGAACGCGGTCGAACTCCATGCCGCCGGCCTCCTGCGCCTGCATCAGCAAGCAGCTTTTGCCGCGGCCGCCGATCATCCGGTTGAGCCGGGTCAGGTCAGCGACCTTGA
Organism: Pseudomonas sp. RSB 5.4; assembly: GCF_037126175.1. Taxonomy (NCBI): domain Bacteria; kingdom Pseudomonadati; phylum Pseudomonadota; class Gammaproteobacteria; order Pseudomonadales; family Pseudomonadaceae; genus Pseudomonas; species Pseudomonas sp. RSB 5.4. Next base: position 406,563 of record NZ_CP146986.1, on the reverse strand, counting down.
AGCCTTTCTCCAGCTCGGCCTCGACCCACAGAAACGCCTCGTCGAACTGATTGGCATCGCGTACCTGTTGCCACTTCGGCAAGTCGCTGAAATAGCGATGCGGGCCCTTCTCGCTGTGCGTGGAACTGTAGTAATCGACCTTGAACAACTCGATGGCGCTGGTCATGAAATGCTCGAGGTCGCGCTGCGCCTGCATGTCGGCGAAGCAGAACAGGCAATTGGCATCGTGCAGTTGCATGGCCCACTTCATGGTGTCCCACGGGGACGCTGTCAGCACCACACAACCTTCCGGCGGGACGAAGCCCTGTGGATAAAACTCGATGCCGACGTCCGCCTCACGTGCGCCTTCGAAAGGCACCTTGCTCTTTTCCGAGTGCCGGGAAATCAGCGGATTGACCAGACGTTCGACGTTGCGCCCCGAGCGCACCGAATAGGTGATATCGCTCTGGCGCACTTCACGCTTTCTTTTCACCAGATCGCGCTCGGCATGCTGGTACTCATCGCCCAGCGTGATCAGCACCTGCCGGCCGCGCTCGATAATCTGCAGCAGCGAAGCGGGAATGTCCTGGCTCTCGTCGATCAGCACGTGGCTATAACGCGGCGGCACCACGCAGCCCGCCAGACTTGCCCGTTTGATCAGCAACAACGCTTCGAAGCCGCTCTGCCGGCCCCACGCCGGGTTGGCCTCAAGGTAAGTCCAGACGCGGCTCGAATATTCCAGCAGCACCTTGGACTCAAGACCGGACAAGGACAGTTTGAAATACGGCAGATGATGCGCCGACAGGCTGTAATCCCGGGAGTGGCAATAGCGCTCGAGGGTTTCCAGACAGACGTTGAGGGTCCTTTGCGCGTCATGCTCGCGAAAGCCGAGGATGTTCAGCTCCTGCGCCAGGCTCTGCTTGCTCGCGACTCGGCCGGCGGCCCCTGCCGGCTGCGGCTTGCGCCCGTAAATCAGCCCGCGCGCGAACGCCTCAAAGGTGATGCCGGGCTTGCGCTCACTGCCTACGCCCATGCGCTGGCACAGGGTTGCGAGTTTTTCCGGGGTGCGTGCCAGCAGCAGGGTTTTCTCTGGGCGCAGGCACTCGGTCAACGCGCCGACCAGGTGGCTCTTGCCGATCCCGGCGTAGCCTTGAACGTGCAGGTCTTCATCGAGGTTGGCGCGGAAAGTTCTGACCAGTTTGTCTTGCGCAGCGCTGAGCCAGCGCTCGCGGTGCGCCGGGCTGATCATCTGCTGACTGAACGGATTGTTGACCGCGTGGTGGCGCGTCTTGAACTCGTCATCCCACTTGCCATCGGGCAGCAGGTAATCCTGCGCCGACACCTCTTCGGCCAACAGCAGACGCAGGTTCAATCCCCTGATGGCGTTCAGGCCGAAGTACAACTGGCGCGGATCGAACAGCCGCTGCGCCTCGGACAGCAGCCCTGCCCCGCCATCGACCGCCCAGGCGATCAGCCGCGCCAGCACCTTCTCCGCCGCCGAGGCGGTGAGATCCTTTTCGGCGGCCTGGGCCAGATTCTGGATCACCAGCACGGCGGCCAATTGCGCATCCGTCAGCTCGCCGAGGATTTTCGCACCCTCGGGCTGCAACAGGCTCGCGCAGGTCTCGTCCGTCACAGGCAAGTACACGGCGGTGGATAAATCGTGATGTTCCGGGTGCATACAACCTCATAGCCAGGGCGCGAACTTGTCAACGACGCGCGCAGCAAGACGGTGGAGTATGCCACTGTTCAACCTTGGTGGCTGAACAGGCATCGGGGGGCAGCCTTCGCGAGCAGGCTCGCTCCCACAGGGGCTGGCGTGACAGCTCGAATCGCAGGCATAAAAAAACCGCAGTGGGCGAAACCCATGCAGTTCTGTTGAAGCGTTGGTTGTTCGTTAAGGTGGTAACCCCACCAGCCACACCCCGGCACACAATGTTCCCGCTGTGGCTGCTGCCTTCCGGCTCTGACCAGGTTCACGGGTAATCGTTGCGGGGGGACCGATGGGGTCACCATAACGACACTCACCTGTCGGCGAGCCGCGCCATTGTACCTATCTGAAGCGAAGTTACAACCGTTGGTTTCAGATAAAAAACATGAAGGGCTTCAAGCACTTGCTATTGCGCCTGCAACACCTCATCCGCCTTGCCGCCCGCCTGCTGGATCACCAGATGGATGAAGTGCAACTTGGCAATCGCCGCCGCAGGCAGCACGAACGGGTAGAAATCCGGCTGCCCCATGCTGCGTGACAGCTCGTTGAGCATGCCCGCCAGTTCGATCCAGGCGTTGACGAACGACAGGAACGCCGCGCCGCCGGGGTGCTCCGGGTCGTACAGCGTGCTCGGTGGAAACGGCTGGTAGTCGAAGTCCATTTCCCGCGCGCTCATGCCGAAACCCAGCGCGGTATCCACCGCATCCATCATGTGCAGGTAATGCGCCCAGGTTTCCGCCCAGTCTTCCCACGGGTGCATGGTCGCGTAGGCGCTGACGTAGTGTTGCGGCCAGTCCAGCGGGGCACCTTGCTGATAATGACGATCTAGTGCTTCGGCGTAACTGGCGCGCTCGTCGCCGAACAGCTGGCGGAACGACTCGAGCCATGGGCCGTTGGCGATCAAGCGGTCCCAGTAGTAATGCCCGACCTCATGCCGAAAATGCCCAAGCAGCGTGCGATAGGGTTCGTGCATTGCCGCCCGCACCTGCTCGCGATGAGCGTCGTCGGCTTCTTTGATGTCGAGGGTGATCAGGCCGTTGGCGTGGCCGGTCATCGGCGCGTTGCCTTCGAGGTCGACGCCGATGAAGTCGAAGGCCAGACCGGTCGCTTCGTCCACGGCTTTCGGGATGACCGGCAGGCCGAGGGTGATCAGTTGCGCCACCAGTCGGCGCTTGGCGATTTCGACCTTGCGCCAGCGTTCGGGGTTTTCCGGCACCGAGAGATCGGGGATGGTGCGATTGAGGCTGCAGGCGATGCACAGGCTGTCGCGGCCGTTATCCGGCAGCAGCCAGTTGCACGCGGCGGGCGTGTCGAGGTTGGCGCAGCGGCGGAACAGTCCGGCGCCGGGATCGGCATCGAGTGTCCAGCGACCGTCCTGCGGCCCCGGTTGCAGCGAGGTCAGGCGACTTTCTTCAGGCTGATAGCCCAGCATGGCGCTGCACGCCAGGCACTGACTGTTGCGAAAGAACAGCGACTGGCCGCAGCGGCACGGCCAGATTTTGCTGTTGCGTGAAGACTCGCCCATGAACGGCGCGACGATGCGAGAACTGAGCTGCTCGAAAAAGCGGTACATGGCGATCTCTCCCTGGGGCTTGCCAAGACTAGATCATCCTGAAGACAACAATGTTCCCGAATACAGCGCAGCTACTGAGTGACACTGCCGATGTGGCGAGGGAGCTTGCTCCCGCCGGGGTTGCGAAGCAGCCCCGAAACCACGCGACCTCATTTATCCTGAAACACCGAGGATGGTGGTTTTGCGACGACTTCGTCGCCGAGCGGGAGCAAGCTCCCTCGCCACAAAAACAAACTGCCGACCGAAAAGGTATCAGGCAGAAATACCGTGAGTTTTGAGGAACGCGATAAACGCCTCTTCATCCATCACCTTCACGCCCAGCTCATTGGCCTTGGTCAGCTTCGAGCCAGCCCCCGGCCCCGCCACCACGCAGTGGGTCTTGGCCGATACCGAGCCGGCAACCTTGGCGCCGAGGCTTTCCAGGTGTTCTTTGGCCACATCGCGGCTCATCAACTCGACCTTGCCAGTCAGCACCCAGGTCTCGCCGGACAGTGGCAGGCCTTCGACGACTTTCTTCTCGCTCAGCCAGTGCATACCGAAATCACGCAGCTGTTTTTCGGCAGACTCGGCGATTTGCCGGTGCTCAGGCACAGCAAAAAACTCGCGAACAGAATTGGCCTGCTTCTCCGGCAACGCCTGGCGCATGTCCAGCCAGTCGGCATCCATCACCGCTTGCAGCGAACCGAATTTGTCCGCCAGTTTCTGCGCACCGCCCGGCCCAACCGAAGGGATGTGCAGTTTGTCGAGCAAGCCGCCGAGCGTGGTGCTGGCGGCAAATTCGGCGCCGAGTTCACCCTGATCCTGAATCTGCAGGCCATGCCCCAACAACTCGGTGATCACCTGCTGGTTGTGCTCATCCTCAAAGAAGCTGTGAATCTCGTGCGCCACTTCCAGGCCGATGTCCGGCAGGTAGGTCAACACTTGCGGCAACGCCTGCTGCACGCGCTCCAGCGACCCCAGCGAGCGCGCCAGAACCTTGGCCGTCTCCTCGCCGACATCGGGAATGCCGAGGGCGTAAATGAATCGCGCCAGACCCGGTTGTTTACTGTCTTCGATGGCTGCCAGCAGCTTGTTGCTGGAGACTTCGGCGAAGCCTTCCAGATCGACAATGTCGTCGAACTTCAACGCATACAGATCGGCCGGCGAACTGACCAGACCTTCGTCGACCAGTTGCTCGACGCTCTTGTCGCCGAGGCCTTCGATGTCCATCGCCCGGCGCGAGACGAAGTGAATGATCGCCTGCTTCAGTTGCGCGCCACAGGCCAGACGGCCGACGCAGCGGTACACCGCACCTTCGCTGATGGTTTCCTTGCCTTTGCTGCGCTTGACCAGTTGCGTGCGCTCGACATGGGAGCCGCAGACCGGGCAGTTCTCCGGAATCGCTACAGGACGCGCATTCTCGGGGCGGCGTTCGGTGACCACTTGCACCACCTGCGGGATCACGTCACCGGCGCGGCGGATGATCACCGTGTCGCCGATCATCAGGCCCAGGCGCGCCACTTCGTCCATGTTGTGCAGGGTGGCGTTGGCCACGGTGACACCCGCGACCTTGACCGGTTTCAGCCGTGCCACCGGCGTGACGGCGCCGGTACGGCCGACCTGGAATTCCACGTCGAGCAGTTCGGTGAGTTCTTCCATGGCCGGGAATTTGTGCGCGATCGCCCAACGCGGTTCGCGGGCACGGAAGCCCAGCTCACGCTGATCGGCGATGCTGTTGACCTTGAACACCACACCGTCGATTTCGTAGGCCAGCGAGTTACGCCGTTCGCCGATGTCGCGGTAGTAATCCAGGCACTCGTCGATGCCTTTGGCCAGTTTCAGCTCGTGGCTGATCGGCATGCCCCACTTCTGCAATTGCTTGAGGTTGCCGATGTGAGTGTCGGAAATATCGTGGGAGACCTGACCGATGCCGTAGCAACAGAACTCCAGCGGGCGGTTGGCGGTGATCTTCGAATCCAGCTGACGCAGGCTGCCGGCAGCGGCGTTGCGCGGGTTGGCGAAGGTCTTGCCGCCGACTTCCAGTTGCGAGGCGTTGAGGCGCTCGAAACCGGCCTTGGACATGAACACTTCACCGCGCACTTCCAGGGTCGCCGGCCAGCCCTCGCCATGCAGCTTCAACGGGATGTTGCGCACGGTGCGCACGTTGACGCTGATGTCTTCACCGGTGGTGCCATCGCCCCGGGTGGCGCCACGCACCAGTACACCGTCCTGATACAGCAGGCTGACCGCCAGGCCATCGAGTTTCGGCTCGCAACTGTATTCCACCGCGGCGCCGCCACCGAACAGATCACCGGCCGGCAGATCCAGACCTTCGGTCACCCGGCGGTCGAACTCGCGCATGTCGGTTTCTTCGAAGGCGTTGCCGAGGCTGAGCATCGGCACTTCGTGACGCACCTGGGTGAACGCGGTCAGTGCCACACTGCCGACGCGCTGGGTCGGCGAGTCGCTGGTGATCAGTTCCGGATTGGCCGCTTCCAGTGCCTTGAGCTCGTGAAACAACCGGTCGTACTCGGCATCCGGAATGCTCGGCTCGTCGAGGACGTGGTAACGGTAGTTGTGCTGATCAAGTTCAGCGCGCAGCTCTAGGATGCGGTTTTTGGCGGCGGTCATGGGTGTTCTCTCATAAAGCAAAAGAGCAGCCGAGGCTGCTCCAGTTTTATCATTCAAAGATCGCAGCCTCGTTGCACTCGACAGCTCCTACAGGGATCGCGTTCCTCTGTAGAAGCTGCCGAAGGCTGTGATCTTTTGATCTTGGCCTTAGCGCTTCTGGGTCAGGGCGCGGCGTTCGAATTCGACGATGCGCTGACGGTAGTGCTCGATGGTCTGCGCGGTCAGTACGCTGCGCTGGTCATCTTTCAGCTCGCCGTTCAGTTCCTGGGACAGCTTGCGCGCTGCCGCGACCATCACGTCGAAAGCCTGCTTCGGATGACGCGGGCCTGGCAGGCCGAGGAAGAAGCTCACCGCCGGGGTGCTGAAATGGTCGATGTCGTCCAGATCGAAGATGCCCGGCTTGACCGCATTGGCCATGGAGAACAGCACTTCACCGTTGCCGGCCATGCTTTCGTGGCGGTGGAAAATATCCATCTCGCCAAAACGCAGACCGCTTTCGAGAATGTTCTGCAGCAGGGCCGGGCCTTTGAAGCCGGCGGCGTCGCGGCAGATCACGCTGATCACCAGCACTTCTTCGGCTTGCGGCTGATCCTTGTCGACCACCGCTGGCGACGGCTTGATGTCTTCGACGAAGTCATCATCACGGCTGCTGAAGCTCGGGCCGCCGTCCAGGTCCAGGTCGAGGTTCAGGTCGCCCTGGGCCGGACCGTTGCTGCCGCGCTTGCCACGTTTCGAACCGGATTCGCGAGGCTCGCGAGCTTCGCGGGCCGGCATGCTCACCGACGGCAGATCGTGTTCGTCCAGTTGCGGTTCTTTATGCGTATCCAGCACGCGGGCCGGGCCCAACAGCTCAGCGCTGGTGTCCTCGTCCGGCAGGTTGGACAGACTTCGGTCAAGACGGAATTTCAGTTTTCCCTTGCCGCCGCGCATACGGCGCCAGCCATCGAAAAGAATACCGGCTATCACAATGATGCCGATGACGATCAGCCACTCGCGCAGACCGATTTCCATGTAATCCCGTGCCTCTATAAAAAATGCTGAAAAATAAGGGGTTTACATTTTGCAAACCGCTTTAAAACGTGGCGCCAACTCTATGTTCTGACAGGCGTTTTGCCCACGTATACGAAAAATTGACATTAAACTAGCACGACCAAAGACAACTTTACACCGTCTGTCACATTGGCTTGCGCGAATATGTCGATTGGCCAGCAAGTCGAAGTCGGTAAAAAAGTCCTACAGAACATCAATACCCTTCCGACACCACGCTGACTCAGGCGTCCACCATCGCCATCGCCTCCTCGACATCCACTGCAACCAGTCGCGAACAACCCGGCTCGTGCATCGTCACGCCCATCAGTTGATCGGCCATTTCCATGGCGATCTTGTTGTGGGTGATATAGATGAACTGCACGGTCTGCGACATCTCTTTAACCAATCGTGCGTAGCGTCCAACGTTAGCGTCATCCAGTGGCGCGTCAACTTCATCGAGCATGCAGAACGGCGCCGGATTCAATTTGAAGATCGCAAAAACCAGTGCCAGCGCGGTCAGGGCTTTTTCCCCGCCGGAGAGCAAATGGATGGTGCTGTTCTTCTTCCCTGGCGGCTGCGCCATGATCGTTACCCCTGTATCGAGTAGATCTTCGCCCGTCAGTTCCAAATACGCGCGCCCGCCACCGAAAACTTTCGGGAAAAGTGCCTGTAAACCGCCATTGATCTGATCAAAGGTATCTTTGAAGCGATTACGGGTTTCCTTGTCGATCTTGCGGATGACGTTTTCCAGGGTCTCCAGTGCTTCCACCAGATCGGCGTCCTGCGCATCCAGATAACGTTTACGTTCGGACTGTTGCGTGTATTCGTCGATGGCCGCAAGGTTGATCGCGCCCAGGCGTTGAATCCGCGCATTGATCCGTTCGAGTTCTTCTTCGGCGGCGCGTTCACTGGCCTCGGGCGTCAACGTCGCGAGCACGCCATTGAGATCGTAGCCGTCTTCGAGCAATTGATCCTGCAGCGCCTTGCGCCGCACGGTCAGCGCTTGCCATTCCATGCGTTGCTGTTCGAGCTGGCCACGGATCATTTGCGATTGCTGCTCGGCCTGGGTCCGGCGCTTTTCCGCTTCGCGCAGTTCGCGGTCGGCGTCTTCCAGCGCGATCTGCGCGGTCTTCAGCTCTTCGTCGACGGTCATACGTTTGTCGAGCAGCTCTTCGAGTTTCAGGCGCAGCTCTTCCAGCGGTGCCTCGCCCTCCTCCAGATTCAGGCTCAACTGCTCACGCTTTTCGGTCAGGCGCTCGGCCTGCATTTCCAGACGTTCCAACGCCTGGCGCGTGGAATCATGCTGCGCGCGCAACGAACCGAGGCGCACCGCCAGTTGGTGGGCGTGATCCTTGTGTTGCCGGGCTTCCTGACGCACGCGGTCGAGGCGTTCGCGCAGGCTGTCGCGTTGAGCCAGCAGCAACTCGCGCTGCTCGGTGTCCAGCGCCATGGCGTCGAGCGCTTTCTGCAATTGCATGCGCGCTTCGCCGACTTGTTCGTGTTCCAGCTCGCGCTGCTCGCCGAGTTCGATCAGCTCTTCGTCAAGCCGCGTGCGGCGCAGCATCAGTTGTTCGGCCTTGGCTTTACCGGCGGACAACTGGGCTTTCAATTCACCTTGGGAACGCGCTTCGTCCTGCAGCAAACGACGCAAATGCTCACGGCCGTTTTCCTGCTGCCGCTGTTGCGCACGCAGGGTCTGCAAACGGGCTTCCATGGCTTCGACCGTGGCTTCGCGCTCTTCGCGCTCGGCCTGCAGCGTCTCGATTTCCTGACCACGGGCGAGCATGCCGCTTTCGGCTTCACTGGCGCGACGCACGCGCAGAAAGTGTCGACCGACCCAGTAACCGTCGCGACTGATCAGACTTTGCCCGGCACTCAACTGGCCGCGCAGGGCCAACGCCTGTTCGAGGCTGTCGACCGGTTTGACCTGGCCGAGCCACGGCGACAGATCGATCTGCGCCTCGACCTTGTCCAGCAAACTGCCCGCCACGCGCACACCATCGCTGGCGGGACTGAGCAGACGCAGATCACCTTGGGTGAACGCGGACAGATCGAAGCCGTTGAAATCATCCACCAGCACCGCTTGCAAGTCGGCGCCGAGCACGGTTTCCACCGCCAGCTCCCAACCCGCCTCGACCTTCAGCCCTTCGGCCAGACGCGGGCGCTCGGCGAGATTCTGTTCGCGCAGCCATTCGGCAGTGCCTGTGCCCGGATCGAGCGCGGCTTGCTGCAAGGCTTCCAGCGAGGCCAGTCGCCCGTTGAGGCGCTGCAAATCGCCCTGCGCCTGTTGCTGCGCGGTCAGTGCCTGCTGCAGTTCCTGACGCAGCTGTTCAAGCTTTTCGACCTGCGCTTCTTCGCTGGTCTGCAAATCTTCAAGGGTCGCTTCGGATTCAGCGAGTTGCTCATTGAGCGCCATGATCGCCGCGTCTTCCGGGTCGGCGGAAAGCAAATCGCGCTCTTCAGCCAGACGCTTTTGCCGATCGGCCAGACGCTCCATGCTGGTTTCCAGCTGCTGGATCCGCGACTGCTGCACCTCAGCCTGACGCCGTGGTTCGGCGGCGGTCAGGTTGAAGGTGTCCCACTGCTCTTGCCAGCCGTGCATGGTCAGCTCGGCTTCTTCCAGCGCAGCAGCAGCTTCTTCGGCGGCGGCGCTGGTGACTTCCTGCTCGGGAGTGAGCATGTCCAGCTCTTCGCCAAGGGTCAGCAGCAGCGTGCGGTCGTGACCCAGGTGCGATTCGGTTTCCAGACGCGCGCGCTCGGCTTCTTTCAAATCGTCCTGCAACTGGCGCAAGCGCTGCTGGCCGTGCTGGATGCTCTGCTCGACCCGGGCGATGTCGCCGCCGACCGAATAGAAGCGCCCCTGCACCAGATTGAAGCGCTCGGACAGTTCATGGTGCCCGTCGCGCAGGCGCTCGATGGCGGCATCGGCATTGCGCTGCTCGGCGACCAGCGCTTCAAAACTGACTTCCTGCGTGCCGATGATCGATTCGCGCTGACCGACCTGATCGTTCAGATCCTGCCAGCGCAGGGCCGACAGTTGCGCCTTGAGCTGACGCTCCTCGGCTTTGTATTCCTGATACTTCCTGGCGGATTCGGCCTGACGGTGCAAGCGTTCGAGCTGGCGTTCGAGTTCTTCGCGCAGGTCGGTCAGACGCGCAAGGTTTTCATGGGTGCGGCGGATGCGGTTTTCAGTCTCGCGTCGGCGCTCCTTGTACTTGGAGATGCCCGCCGCTTCTTCGATGAAGTTGCGCAAGTCTTCAGGCTTGGACTCGATCAGCTTGGAGATCATCCCCTGCTCGATGATCGAGTAGCTGCGCGGGCCCAGACCGGTGCCAAGGAAGATATCGGTAATGTCGCGACGACGGCATTTGGTGCCGTTGAGGTAATAAGTCGTCTGGCTGTCGCGGGTCACCTTACGACGGATGGAAATCTCCGCGTAAGCCGCGTATTCGCCCAACAGCGTGCCGGCGGAGTTGTCGAACACCAGCTCGATGCTCGCCTGGCTCACCGGTTTGCGACTGGTCGAGCCGTTGAAGATGACGTCGGTCATCGACTCGCCACGCAGGTTTTTCGCCGAACTTTCGCCCATCACCCAGCGTACGGCGTCGATGATGTTCGACTTGCCGCAACCGTTCGGCCCGACGACCGCCGCCATGTTACTGGGGAAGTTCACCGTGGTCGGGTCGACGAAGGACTTGAACCCCGCCAGTTTGATGCACTTTAGCCGCACGCTCAGGCTACCGTCAGGGCGGAAACCACCAGATCGCAGCTGCGCTGGGCGTAAGCCGTCAGCACGATGCGGATCAGCGGCAAATCACGGGCGAGCACAGCGGCCAGCAGGCGTTCGAACAGTTCGAGGAACTCGCTCATTTCGGCCTTGCGCTGTTCGAGGGCGAGGAAGTACGCACGGCTCATGGCCGGCTGCAGGTTCTCGACGGTCTCTTGCAGGTATGGGTTATTGGCAAACGGGTACGCGGCGCGCATCACGGCGAAGCTGTCGTCGACGAAGGTGCGGATGTCCTGACGCTCGTAGCTGGCGCCCAGGCGCTGCTGGATCTGCACGAACGGCGCCATGTCGGCCTGGGTCTGCCAGCCATTGGCAACCGCATTGCCGAGCAGGATGTACAGCTCGCTCATCAGCGTGCACAGGCTCTGCACCTTGTGCGCGGTGAGTTCGGTGACATGGGCGCCACGTCGCGGCAGGATCGCGATCAGGTGACGGCGTTCGAGGATCAGCAGGGCTTCGCGGACCGATCCGCGGCTGACATTGAGGGCCAGCGTGACCTTCTGTTCCTGAATGCGCTCTCCCGGCTTCATTTCGCCACGAATGATGCGTTCGGCGAGGTGGTGAGCGATTTGCTCGGCGAGGCTGTCCGGCGCCTTGAACGTCATGGTTGTCCTTCAAACTCTTCGATCTGCACAAGCGGCGCAGTGTAGCGCAAATGCAGGTGCATGGCGGAGTGCCCGCACGGCGCTTTTTGGCACGATTCAAGCAAAAAAGCAGTGGATCCGCTCAGGGTCAATACTCAATAGAGTGCGGGTTAATCGACAAAACCGCTTTTCCTGACCTTTAAGTCAGAAAACCATTGACCGAAAAGTCAGACCTGCTAAATTCGGTTGAAGTCGGTTAACAACAATAATGAGTCTGCGAGGCCTTCCGTGATCCAGTTTTTACTTAACCAGGAACTCCGTAGCGAGCACGCCCTGGACCCGAATCTGACCGTGCTCAATTACCTGCGCGAACACGTGGGCAAATCCGGCACCAAAGAAGGCTGCGCCAGCGGCGACTGTGGCGCCTGCACCGTGGTGGTCGGCGAGTTGCAAACGGATGACGCCGGCCGCGAATACATTCGCTATCGCAGCCTCAACTCGTGCCTGACCTTTGTTTCGTCGCTGCACGGCAAACAACTGATCAGCGTCGAAGACCTCAAACACCAGGGCGAATTGCACAGCGTGCAGAAAGCCATGGTCGAGTGCCACGGCTCGCAGTGCGGCTTCTGCACTCCCGGCTTCGTCATGTCGCTGTTTGCCCTGCAAAAGAACAGCGATGCACCGGATCAGGCCAAGGCGCACGAAGCGCTGGCCGGCAACCTCTGCCGCTGCACCGGCTACCGGCCGATCCTCGCCGCCGCCGAGCAATCCTGCTGTGGCAAGCAGCCGGACCAGTTCGATGCCCGCGAAGCCGAGACCATCGCCCGTCTCAAAGCCATCGCCCCGACCGATATCGGCGAACTCAACAGTGGCGACAAGCGTTGCCTGGTGCCGCTGACCGTCGCCGATTTGGCCGACCTCTACGACGCTTACCCACAAGCCCGGCTGCTGGCCGGCGGCACCGATCTGGCACTGGAAGTCACTCAGTTCCACCGCACCCTTCCGGTGATGATCTACGTCGGCAACGTCGCCGAAATGAAGCGCATCGAAACCTTCGAAGACCGTATCGAAATCGGCGCTGCCACCGCCCTCTCCGACTGCTACGAAGCACTCAATGCCGAGTATCCGGACTTCGGCGAACTGCTGCACCGTTTCGCCTCACTGCAGATCCGCAACCAGGGCACCCTCGGTGGCAACATCGGCAACGCCTCGCCGATCGGTGACTCGCCACCGCTACTGATCGCCCTCGGCGCGCAGGTGGTGCTATGTAAAGGCGAGACCCGGCGCACACTGAACCTGGAAGATTACTTCATCGACTACAAGGTCACTGCCCGTCAGGAAAGCGAATTCATCGAAGAAATCATCGTCCCGCGTGCCACCGCCGAACAGCGCTTCCGCGCCTACAAAGTCTCCAAGCGTCTGGACGATGACATCTCCGCCGTCTGCGCCGCGTTCAACCTGCGTGTGGAAAACGGCGTGATCACCGACGCGCGCATGGCATTCGGCGGCATGGCCGCGATCCCGAAACGCGCCGCCCATTGCGAAGCCGTGCTGCTCGGTCAGCCGTTCAACAACGCCGTGATCGAACGCGCCTGCGCCGCATTGGCCGAAGACTTCACGCCGCTCTCGGACTTCCGCGCCAGCAAGGAATACCGCCTGCTCAGCGCACAGAACCTGCTGCGCAAATACTTCATCGAACTGCAAACACCGCACATCGAGACTCGGGTGACCGCTTATGTCTAACCATCACGCCGTAGAGAAGACCCAAGCCGAATTGGCGGAACTGTTTGCCAAGGACCTGACCACCGGTGTCGGCCGCAGCGTCAAGCACGACAGCGCCGCCAAGCATGTGTCCGGTGAAGCGCAGTACATCGATGATCGCCTGGAATTTCCCAATCAGCTGCACGTGTACGCACGGCTGTCGGACCGCGCCCACGCGAAAATCATCAGCATCGACACCAAGCCCTGCTACGCCTTCGAAGGCGTACGCATTGCGATCACCCACGAAGACGTGCCGGGCCTGAAAGACATCGGCCCGCTGCTGCCGGGCGATCCGCTGCTGGCGATTGATGACGTGCAATTCGTCGGTCAGCCAGTGCTGGCCGTGGCCGCGAAAGACCTGGAAACCGCGCGCAAAGCGGCGATGGCGGCGATCATCGAGTACGAGGATCTCGAACCGGTGCTGGACGTGGTCGAAGCCTTGCGCAAACGCCACTTCGTGCTCGACAGCCACACCCATCAGCGTGGCGATTCGGCTTCGGCATTGGCCACCGCCGAACACCGTATTCAAGGCACGCTGCACATCGGCGGTCAGGAACACTTTTATCTGGAGACGCAGATCTCCTCGGTGATGCCCACCGAAGACGGCGGCATGATCGTCTACTGCTCGACGCAGAACCCCACCGAAGTGCAGAAACTGGTGGCCGAAGTGCTCGACGTGTCGATGAACAAGATCGTCGTCGACATGCGCCGCATGGGCGGTGGTTTCGGCGGCAAGGAAACCCAGGCCGCCAGCCCGGCGTGCCTGTGCGCGGTGGTCGCGCACCTCACCGGTCAGCCGACCAAGATGCGTCTGCCACGGGTCGAAGACATGCTGATGACCGGCAAGCGCCACCCGTTCTATGTCGAGTACGACGTCGGCTTCGACAGCAGCGGGCGCCTGCACGGCATCGCCATGGATCTGGCCGGCAACTGCGGCTGTTCGCCAGACCTGTCGGCGTCGATCGTTGACCGGGCGATGTTCCACTCGGACAACTCGTACTACCTCGGTGACGCGACCATCAACGGTCACCGCTGCAAGACCAACACCGCGTCGAACACCGCTTACCGTGGTTTCGGCGGCCCGCAGGGCATGGTTGCGATCGAAGAAGTGATGGATGCGATTGCCCGTCACCTCAACCTCGATCCGCTGGCGGTGCGCAAGGCCAACTACTACGGCAAGACCGAGCGCAACGTCACCCACTACTACCAGACCGTCGAGCACAACATGCTCGAAGAGATGACCGCCGAACTGGAAGAAAGCAGCCAGTACGCCGAGCGCCGCGAAGCGATCCGCCGCTATAACGCCAACAGCCCGATCCTGAAAAAGGGCCTGGCGCTGACCCCGGTGAAATTCGGTATTTCCTTCACCGCCAGCTTCCTCAACCAGGCCGGCGCGCTGATCCACGTCTACACCGATGGCAGCATCCACCTGAACCACGGCGGCACGGAAATGGGCCAGGGCCTGAACACCAAGGTCGCGCAGGTGGTGGCCGAAGTGTTCCAGGTGGAAATGGATCGGGTGCAGATCACCGCGACCAACACCGACAAAGTGCCGAATACCTCGCCGACTGCGGCTTCCAGCGGTGCCGACCTCAACGGCAAGGCTGCGCAGAACGCCGCCGAGATCATCAAGCAGCGTCTGGTGGAGTTCGCTGCGCGGCACTACAAGGTCAGCGAAGAAGATGTGGAATTCCACAACGGCCATGTCCGCGTGCGTGACCACATCATGACCTTCGAAGCGTTGATTCAGCTGGCGTATTTCAATCAGGTCTCGCTGTCGAGCACCGGCTTCTACAAGACCCCGAAAATCTACTACGACCGCAGCCAGGCCCGTGGTCGGCCGTTCTACTACTTCGCCTTCGGCGCGGCGTGCTGCGAAGTGATCGTCGACACCCTGACCGGCGAGTACAAGATGCTCCGTACCGACATCCTCCACGACGTCGGCGCCTCGCTGAACCCGGCGATCGACATCGGTCAGGTCGAGGGCGGTTTCGTCCAGGGCATGGGCTGGCTGACCATGGAAGAACTGGTCTGGAACAATAAGGGCAAGCTGATGACCAACGGCCCGGCCAGCTACAAGATCCCGGCCGTGGCCGACATGCCGCTGGACCTGCGGGTGAAGCTGGTCGAGAACCGCAAGAACCCGGAAGACACAGTGTTCCATTCCAAGGCTGTGGGTGAGCCGCCGTTCATGCTCGGCATTGCCGCGTGGTGTGCGATCAAGGATGCGGTGGCGAGCCTCGGTGACTACCGGCATCAGCCGAAGATTGACGCGCCGGCGACTCCGGAGCGGGTGTTGTGGGGCTGTGAGCAGATGCGTCAGCTCAAGACTGTGAAAGCGGTCGAAGCTGAAACCGAGCTGGCTCCGCTCTAGGACCGAGGTGCGGCCTTCGCGAGCAAGCTCGCTCCCACAGTAGATCTTCAGTGGGCACAGATTTTGTGGAAGACAGAGATCAAAAATGTGGGAGCGAGCTTGCTCGCGAATAGGCCCGAACAGACAACGATGTTGTAGGGGTGAACTATGTACAACTGGATCGACGCCCTCGCCGACCTGCAGAACCAGGGCGAACCCTGCGTTCTGGTGACGATCATCGAAGAACTCGGCTCGACCCCGCGCAACGCCGGTTCGAAAATGGTCGTCAGCGCCAGACAGACCTTCGACACCATCGGTGGCGGGCATCTGGAATACAAAGCCATGCAGATCGCCCGCGAGATGCTCGCCAGCGGCAAGCAGGACACCCATCTGGAGCGTTTCAGCCTTGGCGCCAGCCTCGGCCAGTGCTGCGGCGGCGCCACCGTGTTGCTGTTCGAACCGATGGGCCAGGTGCAAGCGCAAATCGCCGTGTTCGGCGCCGGGCATGTCGGCCGGGCGTTGGTGCCGTTGCTCGCCAGCCTGCCGTGCCGGGTACGCTGGATCGACTCGCGGGAAGAGGAATTCCCCGAACAGATCCCCCACGGCGTGCGTAAAATCGTCGCCGAAGAGCCTGTGGATGAAATCGATGACCTGCCCGTCGGCAGCTACTGCATCGTCATGACCCACGACCATCAGCTGGACCTGGAACTCACTGCCGCGATTCTCAAGCGCAACGACTTCGCCTACTTCGGCCTGATCGGTTCGAAGACCAAACGGGCCAAGTTCGAACATCGCCTGCGTGATCGCGGTTTCGACAGCAGCGTCGTGCAACGCATGCGCTGCCCGATGGGCATCGGCGAAGTCAAAGGCAAACTGCCTGTGGAAATCGCCATCTCCATCGCCGGCGAAATCATCGCCACCTATAACGCCAATTTCGGCCAGCACACCGCCAGCGCCGAACCGATTGCCAAACTGCTGCCCGTTTCCCGGCGCAGTCAGGCCGCCAAACTCAAAGCCTCAAACTGATTAGAGAACCCTCATGCCTCTGACTCGCAAAGCCTACCGCGCCGCCATCCTGCACAGCATCGCCGACCCCGCCGAAGTCGGGATCGAAGCCTCCTACGAATATTTCGAGGACGGCCTGCTGGTGGTCGATGGCGGCAAGATCAGCGCCCTCGGCCATGCCAGCGAACTGTTGCCGACCCTGCCGGCGGACATCGAGATCACCCACTATCAGGACGCGCTGATCACCCCGGGCTTCATCGACACCCACATCCACCTGCCGCAAACCGGCATGGTCGGCGCCTACGGCGAGCAACTGCTGGACTGGCTCAACACCTACACCTTCCCCTGCGAAAGCCAGTTCGGTAACAAAGCCCACGCCGATGAAGTCGCGGACATTTTCATCAAAGAACTGCTGCGCAACGGCACCACCACCGCACTAGTGTTCGGCAGCGTGCACCCGCAGTCGGTGAATTCGTTCTTCGAGGCCGCCGAGAAACTTGATCTGCGGATGATCGCCGGCAAGGTGATGATGGACCGCAACGCCCCGGACTACCTGACCGACACCGCCGAATCGAGCTACGTCGAGAGCAAGGCGCTGATCGAACGCTGGCACGGCAAGGGTCGCCTGCACTACGCGGTCACCCCGCGCTTTGCGCCGACCAGCACCCCGGAGCAACTGACCCTCGCCGGCCAGTTGCTGACCGAATACCCGGATCTGTACATGCAGACCCACATCAGCGAAAACCTCAAGGAAATCGAGTGGGTCAAGGAACTGTTCCCGGAGCGCAAGGGCTATCTGGACGTTTACGATCACTACCAACTGCTCGGCGAACGCTCGGTGTTCGCTCACGGCGTACACCTGTGCGACGACGAATGTGCGCGACTGGCGGAAACCGGCTCGGCGATCTCGTTCTGCCCGACCTCGAACTTCTTCCTCGGCAGCGGCCTGTTCAACCTGCCGATGGCCGAGAAGCACAAGCTAAACGTCGGCCTCGGCACTGACGTCGGCGGCGGCACCAGTTTCTCGCTGCTGCAAACGCTGAACGAAGCCTACAAAGTCATGCAGCTGCAGGGTGCGCGGCTGAGTCCGTTCAAGTCGCTGTACCTGGCGACCCTGGGCGGTGCGCGGGCACTGCGCCTGGAAGACAAGATCGGCAACCTGCAGCCGGGTTCTGATGCGGACTTCCTGGTGCTGGATTACAACGCCACCCCACTGCTCAGCTATCGCCTGAAACAGGCCAACAACATTGCCGAGACGTTGTTCGTGCTGATGACGCTGGGCGATGACCGCACGGTGCAGCAGACTTATGCGGCAGGGGCTTTGGTGCATCAGCGCTGAGTTTTCCCGAGGCATAAAAAATCCCCCGGTGGTATTAGCCCCGGGGGATTTTTGTTGCCTGTCAGACCGTATTCGCGAGCAAGCCCGCCCCCACAGGGGATCTCAGTCGATGCCAAATTTTATATTCACTGAAGATCCAATGTGGGAGCGGGCTTGCTCGCGAAGGCCGCGACTCGGTATCAGTCAGAGTTTCGCCGCAGGACGCCCAGGCTTCTTGGTCTGCAACAAATGCGAGAACACCGCATGCAAATCATCCGACGCACTTTCCTCATCGAGGTTGAGCTTGCTGTCGATGTGGTCCATGTGATGCATCATCAGGTCCACCGCCAGCTCACCGTTGCGCGCTTCGATGGCGTCGATCAACTGGGTGTGCTCGTCGTAGGAGCAATGCGAGCGGTTGCCGCTTTCGTACTGGGCAATGATCAGCGAGGTCTGCGAGACCAGGCTGCGCTGGAAGCTGATCAGTGGCGCGTTTTTCGCCGCTTCGGCCAGTTTCAGGTGGAATTCGCCCGACAGACGAATACCGGCGCCGCGATCGCCACGGGAAAAACTGTCGCGTTCGTCGTTGACCATCTGGCGCAATTCGGCGATCTGCTCGGCAGTGGCGTGCTGCACGGCCAGTTCGGTAATCGCGCGCTCCACCAGACGGCGGGCCATGAACACCTGACGCGCTTCTTCAACGCTCGGGCTGGCGACGACCGCGCCACGGTTCGGCCGCAACAGCACCACGCCTTCATGGGCCAGACGCGACAGCGCGCGGCGAATGATGGTGCGGCTGACCCCGAAGATTTCCCCCAGCGCTTCTTCGCTCAATTTTGTGCCGGGCGCCAGACGCTGTTCGAGGATGGCCTCGAAGATATGCGCGTAGACAATATCGTCCTGGGTTCCGCTGCGGCCGGCTTTGCCTGCTCGCGGTTGTTTCTTGAGGGGTTGCAACTGTTCGTTCATGGGCACTCGAGTCGGGAGAACTGCGGCGAATAGACCGTGACTGTAATACGGCACAGTAGGTCGCTGGCAAGTATCGCGTAAAAAACAGCGCGATTGTACACAATGGATGGTGGCAACACGACTGTATGGCTGTTTGTGTCCACGGCTGTATTGCAACGATCCGTTACGATTGAGTTTAGGCTTGATCGCAGAATCCGCTGCCAGAACAAAAATCCCCCTGTAGGAGCGGGGCTTGCTCGCGAAGGCGGCGTGTCAGGCGACATCTGCCTTGAATGACCCACCGCTTTCGCGAGCAAGCCCGCTCCCACTGGGTTCAGCGTTGCTACGGACATCTCCATCTGTATAAGGAACACCGCCGTCATGAACGACGCCACCTACACCCGCCTGCGCCCCCTCGCCGACACTTCGCCCTCGGCGATCGTCGCCGGTTTCATCGCGATGATGACCGGCTACACCAGTTCGCTGGTGCTGATGTTCCAGGCCGGGCAAGCGGCGGGTTTGAGCAGCGCGCAGATCTCTTCGTGGATCTGGGCGATCTCGATCGGCATGGCGTTGTGCTCGATTGGCCTGTCGTTGCGCTATCGCACACCGATCACCATTGCCTGGTCGACACCGGGTGCAGCCTTGTTGATCACCAGCCTGGGCGGCGTCACCTATGGCGAGGCCATCGGCGCCTACATCACCTGCGCGGTGCTGGTGACGATTTGCGGCCTGACCGGCAGCTTCGAACGCCTGGTGAAAAAGATCCCGGCGTCGCTGGCAGCGGCGCTGCTGGCGGGGATTCTGTTCAAGATCGGCAGCGAAATCTTCGTCGCCGCGCAGCACCGTACCGGGTTGGTGTTGGGGATGTTCTTCACCTATTTGGTGGTCAAACGCCTGTCGCCGCGTTACGCGGTACTGGCTGCGCTGCTGATCGGCACTGCGCTGTCAGGTTTCATGGGCCTGCTGGATTTCAGCGGTTTCCATCTGGAAGTGGCGACGCCGGTGTGGACCACTCCGCACTTCTCGCTGGCCGCGACCATCAGCATCGGCATTCCGTTGTTCGTGGTGGCGATGACCTCGCAGAACATGCCCGGCATCGCCGTGCTGCGCGCCGACGGCTACAACGTGCCGGCCTCGCCGCTGATCACCACCACCGGCATCGCCTCGCTGCTGCTGGCGCCATTCGGTTCCCACGGCATCAACCTTGCGGCAATCAGCGCGGCGATCTGCACCGGTCCGCACGCCCATGAAGATCGCAACAAGCGCTACACTGCCGCCGTCTGGTGCGGGATTTTTTACGGGATCGCCGGGGTGTTCGGCGCTACATTGGCGGCGCTGTTTGCCGCGCTGCCGAAAGAACTGGTGCTGTCGATTGCCGCGCTGGCACTGTTCGGCTCGATCATCAATGGCCTGAGCATCGCCATGACCGAGGTCAAGGAACGCGAGGCGGCGCTGATCACCTTCATGGTCACGGCATCGGGACTGACGCTGTTTTCCATCGGCTCGGCGTTCTGGGGGATTGTCGCGGGGGTACTGACCTTGCTGATCCTCAACTGGCGCAAAACCCAGGCATAAAAAAACGGCGACCCAAGGGTCGCCGTTTTTTTCAGTATCACTTGGCCGCGTTGATCGGCTTTTCCGGATACCAGACGTCCAGCAGCGGGCTGACGGTCATGCCGGTCAGTTCGCTACGGTTTTTCAGCCAGGCTTCAACGGCAGCGCGCTGCTCTTCGTTGACCGAGCCACGCTTCTGCAGGCAAACCAGACCGAAGTCATCGCCGCCAACATAACCCAGACCGTTGGCTTCCATGGCTTCTTTGATGAATGCTTCGAGGAAAGCGTCAATGGCTTCTTCGGACAAGTCTTCTTTGAAGTCCAGGTTCAGTTCGAAACCCAGCTCTTGGAATTCATCAACGCACAGTTTTTTGCGCAGACGCTGGGAACGGTTAGTCGCCATTGGAACAATCCTCTTAAGTAATAACGGCCGGCACTTTACCAGTTTAAGCGGTCAATTGCCCGACTCTCTGGGTACGGTGGCCGACCGCCTGTAAAAAAATAACGAAATGGCCGCCTCGGGCAAGGCACAAGCTGTTACACCTTGGGGCATAATGCCGACACTTTCATGACCACTGAGGGCTTTTTCATTCATGCCTTCGTTATTTTCCCCCTCTTCTGCAGGGTTCTATTTCATATGATCAAATCGTTGCGTCCTCTCTTTCTCGCCGGCCTTCTTCTGCCCCTGGCCCTGCCGGTTGCCGCTGCCACCATCAACACCGCCCTCACCCCCAACGTCGAAAAAGCCCTCAAGGCCAGCAAACTGCAGCCAACCGCGCTGTCGCTGGTGATGATTCCGCTCGACGGCCCGGGCAATCCGACCGTGTACAACGCCGACGTCTCGGTCAACCCGGCCTCGACCATGAAACTGGTGACCACCTACGCCTCGCTGGAAATGCTCGGCCCCAACCATCAGTGGAAAACCGAGTTCTACACCGACGGCGACCTGAGCGGCGGCGTCCTCAATGGCAACCTGTACCTCAAGGGTGGCGGCGATCCGAAGCTGAACATGGAAAAACTCTGGCTGCTGATGCGCGACCTGCGCGCCAACGGCGTGACCCAGGTCACCGGTGATCTGATCCTCGACCGCAGCTTCTTCATCCAGCCGCAACTGCCCGAATTCAACGACGACGGCAACGACGAGAACAAACCTTTCCTGGTCAAACCGGACTCGCTGCTGGTCAACCTCAAGGCCCTGCGCTTCGTTGCACGTAATGACAGTGGCCGGGTGCTGATCTCGGTGGAACCGCCGATTGCCAGCGTGCGCATCGAAAACACGGTCAAGGCGCTCAACTCCAAGCAGTGCACCGGTGGCGTGCGCTACAACCCGGTGACCCAGGCGGACGGCAGCGTCACTGTTACCGTCGCCGGTCAATTGGGGGAGGGTTGCAGCTCGCAGACCTATCTGTCGCTGCTCGACCACGCGACCTACACCGCCGGTGCCGTGCGCGCGATCTGGAAAGAATTGGGTGGCAGCATCCAGGGCAAGGATCGCCTCGCCGCGACCCCGAGCAGCGCCAAGCTGCTGGCCCGCGCGTACTCGCCGGATCTGGCGGAAATCATCCGCGACATCAACAAATACAGTAACAACACCATGGCTCAG
Organism: Pseudomonas sp. RSB 5.4; assembly: GCF_037126175.1. Classification (NCBI taxonomy): domain Bacteria; kingdom Pseudomonadati; phylum Pseudomonadota; class Gammaproteobacteria; order Pseudomonadales; family Pseudomonadaceae; genus Pseudomonas; species Pseudomonas sp. RSB 5.4. The sequence goes on along the minus strand of NZ_CP146986.1, from coordinate 384,745 downwards.
CAGCTGTTCCTGAGCCTCGGTCAGAAGTACCGCAACGAAGCCGACGGTGATGACGCCAAGGCTGCGCAACGCGTGGTTCGCCAGTGGCTGGCGAAGAAAGGCATCACCGCGCCGCACCTGGTGATGGAGAACGGCTCCGGGCTGTCGCGCGCCGAACGCGTCAGCGCCCGCGAGATGGCCAACATGCTGCAAGCCGCCTGGCATAGCCCGTACGCCGCCGAGTACATCAGCTCGCTGCCGATTGCCGGCATGGACGGCACCATGCGCAAACGCCTGAAGACCACCGCGATGCGCGGCGAAGCCCACGTCAAGACCGGTACCCTGAACACCGTACGGGCAATTGCCGGCTTCAGCCGCGACGTCAACGGCAACACCTGGGCGGTGGTGGCGATCCTCAACGACAAGGCCCCGTTCGGCGCGTCGTCGGTGCTGGATCAGGTGCTGCTGGATCTGTACAAGCAGCCGCGCCTGCCGCAGACGGCTTCGGCGCTGTAAAAACACAGCCGCTCTAATGTGGGAGCGGGCTTGCTCGCGAAGGCGTCAGATCAGTCAGTATTTTTGCTGGCTGACACACCGCTTTCGCGAGCAAGCCCGCTCCCACAGGTAGATCGTGCCAAGGCTCAGCTCATCTGCTCCACCCGATCGCGCCCGCCCTGCTTCGCCGCATACACCCCCGAATCCGCCCGCAGCAGCAGCGCATCCGCGCCCTCCCCCGGGCGCCAGCTGGCGATGCCGAAACTGGCCGTCACCACCCCGACCACATCCACCGGCGCACTGCGCAGGCCTTGCCATAGCTCCATGGCGAGGATGTACGCGTGCTCGCCGTCGATGTCCGGGCACAACACCATGAACTCTTCACCACCCAGGCGGCAGAACACATCGGTTCGGCGCAAGCGATGAGCGATGCGTTCGCACACCGCCTGCAGCACCCGGTCGCCCACGGCATGGCCGTACTGGTCGTTGATGCGCTTGAAGTGGTCGATGTCGAGCATGATCACCGACAGCTCGCCGCCGCCACGTTCGACCCGGGCCATCTCAGTGGTCAGGCGTTCCTGGAAGTAGCGACGGTTGTGAATGCCGGTCAGTGAGTCGGTGACCGACAGCGCCCGCAGCTCCTCTTCGACCCGCTTCAGATCGGAAATGTCGGAGATGTAGCCGTGCCACAGCACGCCGCCGCCCGGCAGTTCTTCCGGCGTCGCCTCGCCGCGCACCCAGCGCAGGCCGCGCTCGGGCAACTGCACGCGGTACTCCTCGCGCCACGGGCTGAGATTGTCCGCCGAGGCGCGGATCGAGGTGCGCACGCGGGTGATGTCTTGCGGATGGATACGGGTGAAAATCGCCTCGGCATTGAGCAGCAGCACGTCCGGCTCCAGCTCGTAGATCTCGCGGATGCCGTCGCTGGCGTAGATCACGCTGAAGCGTCCGTCGAATTCCATCTTGAATTGATAGATGCCGCCGGGCACGTGGGCGCTGAGTTTTTTCAGCAGTACATCGCGCGCCGCCAGTGCTTCGTGGACACGCTTGCGCTCGGTGATGTCGATGCAGATCGCCAGATGACCGACCCACAGTCCTTGCTCATCGAGCACCGGGGTGGCAAGCATGTTCACCGGCAGATGGCTGCCGTCGCTGCGTACCAGCGTCCACTCGCGCGCCTCATGGCCGCCGACCTCGCCGCCCTCGACCAGCATCGCGTGGCAGGTCGGAATGCTCTTGCCGTAACGCGCACTCAACTCCGCCGAACGCGCGGCCAGCTCTCGCGGCAGATGCAGGTTTTCCAGCGTCATATGGCCGACCACGTCAGCGCTGCTGTAGCCGAGCATCTGTTCGGCGCCAGGGTTGAAGGTGTTGATCACCCCGCGCAGGTCGGTGGCAATGATCGCCACCTGCGTCGCGGCATTCAGCACGCCGCGCAACTGACCGTGGGTGCCGCGCAATTCCTGCTCGCGGGCGTGCAGTTCCTGTGTGCGCAGTTCGACCATGCGCAACGCGCGTTGACGCTGGCTCACCAACACATAGAGCAATGCGCTGAGCAACACACTCAGCAGCGCGCCCAGCACCACCAGACTGCTGATTGACGAATGGTTGGCCTGCAGAAAGGCTTCGCTGGGCTGTATGTCCACCTGATAGTCATGGTCGGCCATGCGCAACAACTGCGTGGCCGACAGATCACTGGCCCCCGCCTTGTTGGCCGACTCATACAGCACTTCATGCTGGTCGTCGGTGGACAGGTCAAGAATGCGTACGCTGAGGAAATCCTGGTTGTCTTCGGGCAACCCGTCGGCCAGCAACTGCTGCATGCTGATCACCGCCATTACATAGCCTTCCGGCGGACTTTTCGGTGCCCCTTCGCGAGTGACCGGCGCCACCAGCAATACGCCCCGGGCATACGCCGGATCAACGCCCACCAGATGCAACGGCTGGGACACCACCATGTGCCCGGTACGGTCGGCGCGCTCCAGTGTCGCCCGGCGCAGGGGTTGCGCCAGCAGGTCGTAACCCAGTGGCGTAGGCAAGTGGCTCTGACTCTGGGTGTAGATCACCGGCACATATTCGGGGCGATCACCGGCTGTCTGGAGCTGGTCGTCAGCGGTCAGTTCACGAAAGGTAAAGGTGCTGAAACCTTCGTTGCGCACCGCTTGCTCAACCGCCGGGCGCTGGGCACGGCTGACCCGCGGCGCATAGGAATAGGCCTGGGTGCGTAATAAAAGAGGTTTGGCATAGCCATCGAATTCGCTGCGTGAGACCGAATCGGAGTTGGCGAAGAAGCGGCGCAGGCCGTCGAGGCGCTGCTCCTGATCCTGGAAACGTTCTTCGATGCGGCTGTAACGCTCATTGGCCAGCAGCTGAAAGCGTTGATGCAGTTGATGATGAAACTGAGTGAGGGTGGCCCAGGCGAGCAGCCCCGTGAGAATCCCGCCGGCGAGCAATACCAGCAGCGCGACCAGCCAGGCCGAGACTTCTTCGCTGATAAAACCCAGTATCTTTGGGCGCACGGGGTGCAACGACATAGGGGCAACTCACGACGCCACTGTTCAGGGAAAAACCCATTGGCCATGAGTTGAGTTATAGCTATTAGCCATTAATTTGGCTAGCTCTGATCGGATCCAAGAGCCTTTTAAAATCAAGGCTCTGTGGATCCAACCAGGTCAAGTGTCAACGAGCCGTGATTTTCCAGGCGCGGTGAATCTTGGTGTTGCGGGCAAAATCCGGATCGATGGTCTGCGCGCTGATTTCCTCGACCGCGTAACGCTCGGCCAGGTTCTCCTCCAACTGGAACTTGCGGAAGTTGTTCGAGAAGTACAGCACGCCACCCGGAGCCAGGCGCGCCATAGCCAGATCGATCAACTGCACCTGATCACGCTGCACGTCGAAGATGCCTTCCATGCGCTTGGAGTTGGAGAAGGTCGGCGGATCGATGAAGATCAGGTCGTACTCTTCACGGCAGCTTTCCAGCCACGCCATCACGTCGCCCTGCTCCAGACGGTTCTTGTCGGAGAACCCGTTCAGCGACAGGTTACGTCGCGCCCAGTCCAGATAAGTCTTCGACAGGTCGACGCTGGTGGTGCTGCGCGCTCCGCCCTTGGCCGCGTGCACACTGGCGGTCGCGGTGTAGCAGAACAGATTGAGGAAGCGCTTGCCGGCAGCCTCTTTCTGAATGCGCATGCGCATCGGCCGGTGGTCGAGGAACAGACCGGTGTCGAGGTAGTCGGTGAGGTTCACCAGCAGCTTGACGCCGCCTTCGCTGACCTCGTTGAACTTGCCCTGCGCCGCCTGACGCTCGTACTGCTTGGTACCGCTCTGACGCTCACGGCGCTTGACCACCACGCGGCTCTTGTCGACGTTCAGCGCCTGCGGGATCGCCGCCAACGCGTCAAACATGCGCGCCGAGGCTTTTTCCGGATCAATCGACTTCGGCGCCGCGTATTCCTGCACGTGCACCCAGTCGTGATACAGGTCGATGGCCATGGCGTATTCCGGCATGTCGGCATCGTAGACGCGGTAGCAGTCGATGCCTTCGCGCTTGACCCACTTGCTCAGCGCCTTGAGGTTCTTTTGCAGGCGGTTGGCAAACATCTGCCCGCCTTCGCTCAGGCGCGGCTGCTCGATCACTGGCGCCGGGGCGGGCGTCGGTTTGATCGGGTTGCCGTTCTTGTTGAACTTGCGCTCTTGCGGCTCGTTCGGGGTCTGATCGTAAGCCGCTTGCTCACGCTCGGCCTGACGCTGTTCCGGGGTCCGCCGCTCGCCGGTGACGAACTGATCCGGCAGCACCTTGATCAGCAGCAGCTTGCACGGCAGCGCGCCATTCCAGAACGAATACTGCTTGTGGCTGCGAATGCCCATGCGCTTGCCCAGATCCGGCGCGCCAGTGAACACCGCCGCTTCCCAGTTCAGGCAGGCCTGACGCAGACGCTCGCCAAGGTTCTGGTAGAGGTAAAGCAGGCTGGCTTCGTCGCCCAGACGCTCGCCGTACGGCGGGTTGCAGATCACCAGACCTTTCTGGTTCTGGTCCGGACGCGGCTCGAAGGTCGCGACTTCGCCCTGATAGATCTTGATCCACTCGCTCAGACCGGCGCGCTCGACGTTGTTGCGGCCCGGTTGAATCAGGCGCGGGTCGGCTTCGTAACCACGAATCCACAGCGGTGGCTTGGCCAGACCGGCAGCGGCGCGCTCAACCGCTTCTTCATGGAGTTTTTTCCACAGCGCCGGGACATGGCCCAGCCATGCGGTGAAGCCCCACTGCTCACGGCGCAGGTTCGGCGCCATGTCGGCGGCGATCATCCCGGCTTCGACGAGGAACGTACCGACACCACACATCGGGTCAGCCAGCGCGCCACCTTCGGCCGCAATGCGCGGCCAGCCGGAACGGATAAGGATCGCTGCCGCGAGGTTTTCCTTCAGCGGCGCCGCGCCCTGCTGCAGGCGGTAACCGCGCTGGTGCAGGCTGTGGCCGGACAGGTCGAGGGACAGGATCGCTTCGCCGCGATCCAGGCGCAGGTGAATGCGCAGATCCGGGTTGAGCTTGTCGATGCTAGGGCGGTCGCCCTGCGGGGTACGCAGTTTGTCGACGATGGCGTCTTTGACTTTCAACGCGCCGAAGTGGGTGTTGTCGATACCCGAACCGTGACCGCTGAATTCAACGGCCAGGGTGCCGTCGGAGAGCATGTGATCCTGCCACTCGACGTCAAGCACGCCGTGGTACAGGTCTTCCGCGTCTTTCATCGGGAAGCGCTTGAGCACCAGCAGCACCCGGTTGGCCAGACGCGACCACAGGCACAGGCGATAAGCGGTTTCCATGGTCGCCATGCCACGCACGGCGGAGGTGTGCTCGCGGGCTTCTTCAAGGCCAAGCCCGACGGCTTCCTCGATGAGCAGGCCTTCAAGGCCTTTGGGGCAAGTGAGGAAGAGTTCGAAACGATCGGACATGGTATTTCCAGAGCCTTTGGCTAGTGAATCGGCAACGCATTGCCGATCCGGTTTTCAATCAGGCGCTTTTCTAAAAGAGCGCCCGCGTGGCACGAAGGTGTGCCGTTCCATCCCCGCTGCTCGGGTTAAAAGAGCTTAGATGCCGGGACAGAGAAAATAGTTGATGAAACAAAAAGTCTTAAAGCGACCCTTCGTCGCTTAGTAACCGAGCGTAAACGTGGGTCATTCTCACTAAAGGATTAACCCCCTCATCCAGCGCGGGGCCGATCATACCGGGGTTTGGTGAAAAATCGTTCATGAAACCACTCGTTACTTATGGCTGTAGCACTATTTTCGTTACGTCCTTATGACAAAACGATCATTCCCTCAATGTGACTCATTGGTTAGAACTGGACACAGGTTGACGTCGCAACGGCGTCAACACCTTGGCTCGCCACGCCGGCAGCGAGCCGCCCAACGGCAGAGTTTTTTCTGCCAGACCTCGGTTGAGGTCAACGCGACAAAAACAGTCAACAAGTGAGGGAAACACCCTATGAGAAGACTTAAGCGTGATCCGTTGGAAAGAGCATTTTTGCGCGGATATCAATATGGCGTTGGTGGCAAATCCCGCGAGCTTTGCCCATTTACTCTACCGTCGGTACGCCAAGCCTGGATCAACGGCTGGCGAGAAGGACGCGGCGACAACTGGGACGGTATGACCGGCACTGCGGGGATCCACAGACTCAACGAACTTCACGCCGTCGGCTAACACAGGGCACTTATTGCAATACGACAATCTGAATTTATAGCGACTTACCATGCACGTCCTTCCCGGACGGCGGGCTGCGGCCCAGGGGCTCCTTCGAGGAGCCCTTTTTTATGCCTGCCCCGGACGATACAGCTCCCTGTGGCGAGGGGATTCATCCCCGATGGGCTGCGAAGCGGCCCCGAATCCATCCACCCCAGTGTGCCAGGCGAACGGCGGAAGCAAATTTTACGACTGCTGCGCAGCCGATCGGGGATAAATCCCCTCGCCACAGAGCCCTCAGCAATCCTCAGCGCAGGGCGGCGATGGCGTCGACCGATTCGCGAATCAGCGCCGGGCCCTTATAGATGAAGCCCGAGTAAATCTGCACCAGACTCGCACCCGCGGTGATCTTCTCCGCCGCATGCTTGCCTTCAGTGATCCCGCCCGCCGCGATGATCGGCAAACGACCACCCAGCTCAGCCGCCAACACCTTCACGGTATGCGTGCTCTTGTCGCGCACCGGAGCGCCGGACAGACCGCCCGCCTCGTCACCATGCTCCATGCCTTCGACGCCAACGCGGCTCAGGGTGGTGTTGGTGGCGATCACCGCGTCCATCCCGGTTTCGATCAGTGCCTGGGCAACCTGCGCGGTTTCTTCGTCGGTCATGTCCGGGGCAATCTTGATCGCCAGCGGTACGTGCTTGCCGTGGCGCAGGGCCAGTTCGGCGCGGCGCGTGGCCAGATCCGCCAGCAACTGCTTGAGCGAATCACCGAACTGCAGGCTGCGCAGGCCCGGGGTGTTCGGCGAGCTGACGTTGACCGTGACATAGCTGGCGTGGGCATACACCTTGTCCAGGCAGATCAGGTAGTCATCCACTGCACGCTCGACCGGGGTATCGAAGTTCTTGCCGATGTTGATCCCCAGCACGCCCGTGTATTTGGCCGCGGCGACCCGCGCCAGCAGGTTATCCACACCCTGGTTGTTGAAGCCCATGCGGTTGATGATCGCCTCGGCTTCCGGCAGGCGGAAGATCCGTGGTTTCGGATTGCCCGGCTGCGGACGCGGGGTCACGGTGCCGATTTCGACGAAACCGAAACCCAGCTGCGAGAAGCCGTCGATGGCCGCGCCGTTCTTGTCCAGACCGGCCGCCAGCCCCACCGGGTTCGGGAAGTCCAGGCCCATGACCGTCACCGGCACATTCGCCGGCTTCTTGCACAGCAAGCCGTTGAGGCCCAAACGCCCACCCGCGCCGATCAGATCAAGCGACAGATCGTGGGAGGTTTCCGGAGAAAGTTTGAACAACAGCTGACGGGCCAGGGTGTACATGGGCGGCGATGACTCGGGCGGCGAAAAGAGGTGGCGATTATAGCCGGGCTTATGGCTTCAACACCAAATCGCAGACAAAGAAAAGCCCGGCCTAGGCCGGGCTTTTCTCAAAGCGGCGAGCTAATTACTTAGCTTGAGCTTCAACCTGCGCTTCTACGCGACGGTTTACAGCGCGGCCAGCTTCAGTGCTGTTGTCAGCAACTGGGCGGGTTTTGCCGTAGCCAACCGAGTTAACGCGGGACGATTCAACACCGTACTGCTGAGTCAGAACTTTCTTAACAGCGTCTGCACGACGCTGAGACAGTTTCTGGTTGTAAGCGTCAGGACCGACGGAGTCAGTGTGACCTTCAACAGTGGTGTGAGTCGCTGGGTACTGCTTCATGAAGTCAGCCAGGTTCTTGATGTCAGCGTAGCTGTTAGGCTTGACGACCGACTTGTCGAAGTCGAACTTGACGTCCAGCTCAACACGAACAACTTCAGCAACTGGAGCTTCAACTGGAGCTTCTGCAACTGGCTCTGGAGCTGGAACTGGAGCCGGAGCTGGCTTGCCGCCACCACCGAAGTTCACACCCAGGCCAACAACTGGAGCGTAGTTCCAGCGACCGTTGTCCAGTTTGTAGTCAGCGTCTACACCAGCACGGGCGTAGAAGTTTTCAGCGAAGTAGTACTTAACGCCAGCGCCAGCAGTCAGGTAGGTCGACTGGTCACGACCAGTGTGACCGTCGTCTGCAACGTTGGTCAGGCTGCCGTGCTTAACACCACCGGAAACGTAAGGACGCAGAGCGTCGCCAGCGTTGTTGAAGTGGTACTGAGCGTTCAGACCGAAGTTGTCACCGTGCAGTTTCTGGCTGCCGGTACCGTCGTTCGAACGGGTGTGGTTGTTCTTGTCGTAGGTCAGGTTCAACGACACGTCGTCGGTCAAGAAGTAACCGATAGAGGCGCCTGGGTTGAAGCCGTCTTCGACGTGATCAACACTGTCGTTGTACTGCTTCTTGTAGAACAGTTCGCCTTCAACTGCGCCTTGGCCTTGTGCCAATGCGCCGAACGAAGTAGCGGCAATCAAAGAACCAATGGCCAAGCCCAAGGTGTTTTTCAGTTTCATCCGTTAAATCCCCATCTGGTGATTGTGAAGCAGTCCCGCAAACCGGGGGACAACTCGGCGGCAAGTCTATCAGAACTTGCCTACACGTAAGAGATATTTGCGCTGAACTAAGTTTCAGCAATGCCTGCAAATTTCTCACGTAATTTGTCTAGAGCACGTTTGTACCGCATTTTTGTCGCACTCAAACCCATGTGCATGATGTCTGCGATTTCCTGAAATTCAAGCTCTGCGACAAATCGCAGCACCAGAATTTCACGGTCAATCGGGTTCACATACACCAGCCAGCGATCGAGTCCGCCCTTCTCCTCGGGTTTCGGCGCCTTTTCTTCCGACGCTTCTTCCAGGGGGTCCAGACTCAAGGCGTCCATCAAGCGACGCTTTCGCCGTTCTTTCCGATACTGCGTGATGCATTCGTTGTAAGTGATGCTGTACAGCCAGGTTTTGAACTTCGATTTCCCCTCGAAATTCTTCAGGCCGTACAGCACCTTCAGCATCACTTCCTGACAGACATCGTCTGCGTCGCGATCGTTCCCAAGATATCTCGCACAAACGTTAAATAATGTTCGCTGGTAACGCCGCATCAGCTCTTCATAGGCGCGCGTTACGTGAAACAGCTCGGTATGCGAGCGCGCGACCAACTCCTCATCAGAGAGCTCACGGGGGTCATAGCGCGTGGATAGCGATTGGGCTTTATTCAAAACAAGTCGTGCCGACAGTCAGGTCAATGTCCGCCGCTACCCTCTCAGGGCATTTTGCGGCGGCATACATTAGCAGGGTTTGCCGGGTTAGCGGCTACTCACATGCTGTTCCAGCAAGATCCGATTGGAGAGTGAGACTAGCTCACCGTCATCGGTCAGCAATGTGGTTTTAACCGTGCCGATCTCTTCGATCTGACCTTCGACCTCGCCAACACGCACTTGTTGCCCAACCTGATACAACTCACGCACATAGATTCCCGCAAGAATCTGACCGGCAATTTCCCGGCTTCCCAATCCCATCGCCAGCGCAACCGCCAGACCAACGGTAATCAATACAATGACAATCACATGGTTCAGCAGGTCGGTCTTGACTTCAAGCTGACTGATCGCGACCGAGATGCTGATGATGATCACCAGCCCCTGGGCAATTCGGCCCAAACCTGAAGCGTAGTCCAGCCCTACGCCTTCTGCCGCACCGCGCACCAGCCCATTGGCCAGTTGCGCAAGCAATACGCCCACCAGCAACACCAGCGCGGCGCCGAAAACTTTCGGCAAATACAACGCCAGCATGTCCAGCGTAGCTGAAACTCGCTCAAGTCCAAGGGACTCTGCCGCGGAAACCAGAAAAATCAGCAAAACGAACCAGTAGACGATCTTGCCGATCAAGGTCGAGATCGGCACCTGAAGCCCGGCACGCGACATCAACTTGGTCAGTCCGGTGCCGCCCATCAGGCGATCAAGGCCCAATTTGGCGAGCAATTTGGAGAGCAAGGTATCGAGCAGCTTGGCCACCACGAAACCCAACAGCAGCACCACCAGTGCGCCGAACAGGTTCGGAATGAAATTAGCGACTTTGGTCCACAACGCAGTCATTGCAGTGACGAGGCTCTGAGTCCAGAGATCAAGTTCCATATTCAATCAGCCTTATCAGCAGTGCGAGCGGTAGTTTTACGAAGACGGGAAACCGGCGAAACGTGGGCCGATCCATTATTCAGGGCGATCATCAGCGCGGGCAGCCAGCGGCCCAGCAGGCTGAACAGATCACCGGCGCCAACCTGGCGGTTGGCGGTTTTGAGCACGCGACCCAGGCACGCATCGTCGTCACGGCTGGACGGCGAGGCGTTGAGCATGTCGCGCAAAGACTGTTCAAACGGATCGTGCATACGCACCTCTCGTGATGTCTGTGAAAGACGCGGGCAAATTTGGTCGGGTCACATATTGCATATTCATACCCAGCGCAAACGGCGGAATAACCACCATTGACCAAAGGCCATCGCCAACACCGTCAGACAGGCGATCAGGAAGCCGTAAGGGCTGCTCGAGAACGGAATTCCGCCCACGTTTATGCCCAACAGACCGGTGAGAAAACTCATCGGCAAAAAAATGCAGGTGATGATACCGAAGCGATACATCGTGCGATTCATGCGCACGTTCAAACGCCGGTCTTCAGCCTCCAGCACAAGCCCCATGCGCTCTCGGGTCAATTCGAGCTCCTCGAGATAGCGGGTCAGGCTGTTGTTCAATTCGTTCCAGTAGTCGGCGTCATCGTCGACAAACCACGGCAGTTTTATCCGCGTCAGCTGTCCGAAAATATCCCGCTGCGGCGCGAGGAAACGCTTCAGTCCGGCAGCCCGGCGGCGGATGTGCAAAATCGAGCCATGCTCAGGGGTATACCGTTCGTCGGCATCCAGCCGCTCTTCCTCTTCATCGACCAATTCCGACAGGCACGTGACCAGATCCTGCACCTTGTGGGTGAGAAATTGCGCCAGATACAGGATCAGTTCGGAGGACGTTTTCGGACCTTTGCCCTCGCTCAACAGCGCCAACAACTCATCGGTGGCGCGCAGCGGGCGCAGACGCAGGGAGATGACCCGTTGCGCCGAGGCGAAAATCCGCACCGAAACCATGTCTTCCGGCTCGGCACCTGGATTCAGGTTGACCCCGCGCAGAAACAGCAGCAGTTCGGCATCGGGCAATGGCAACAGGCGCGGCCGAGTGTTCTCTTCCAGCAGCAGGTCGCAGGCGAATTCATTCAGGCCGCTGGATTTGCGCAGCCAGGTCTGGGTTTGCGGATGACTGCGATCCCAATGCAGCCACAGACTCTCATGGGCCTGTAGCTGCAGATCGTCGAGCTCGGTCCTGGCTATCGAACGCGCACCGCCTTTACCGTCCAGCACCAGGGCATGCACCAGCCCCCACTGCGCGTTTTCTTCCTCGAACATCCGCATCCCTTTGTTCTGCCGCTGTTTATTCAGGCATCTTCAGCGGGCTCGGCGAGATGATCACGCCGTTGTTGTCCGCATAAATGTAGTGGCCCGGGTGGAACGTCACGCCGGCGAAAGTCACCGGTACGTTAAGGTCGCCGATACCGCGTTTTTCGGTCTTCATTGGATGGCTGGCCAGCGCCTGGACACCGAGATCGGTCTGGGCGATGACGTCGACGTCACGAATGCAACCGTAGATCACCAGCCCTTCCCAACCGTTTTTCGCGGCTTTCTCGGCGATCATGTCGCCCAACAGCGCGCGACGCAGCGAACCGCCGCCATCGACCACCAGCACCTTGCCGTCACCCTTGAGTTCGGCTTGCTCTTTGACCAGCGAGTTATCTTCGAAACATTTGATGGTCACGATTTCGCCGCCGAAAGAATCACGGCCGCCGAAATTGCTGAACATCGGTTCCAGCACCTGCACCAGCTCCGGATAGGCGTCGCACAGGTCAGGCGTGAGGTAATGGTTCATCGAGAAACTCCTGTTAAAGGAAGACGATCTAGGATGCCGCATTCTTTTGAGACGAGCTCCGGCAGTCGCTGTTTACCCTGATTCATGCAATGTTCGCTGAATGAACCTGAACATACGCTGAAACGTAATAGCTAAACAGCCACCCTTTATGACCAGAACCGCACAATGCGTCATATCTTAGCCGCAAGCCGACCTGAGCGAAATGCCCTTTTCAGAGCCTTGGCCTCAACCCGCGGCCGCCAGATCCGGCTTGTCGCCGAGCAATGGTGTCTGCTGGTCCTGCAGCCAGCGCGCCACCAGCGGCCAGACTTCGGCCTGTGCAGCCTTGCTCACCAGCATCTCGACGTGACCGAAATTGTCACTGAAGCCCTGCTCACGCCCCAGATTGACGAATTTCTTGTGCTCGGAGCCGATCTGCTCGAACAGCTTGCGACAGGCCCACGCCGGATCCTGATGATCGCCCGCCGCCGTCACGGCCAGCACCGGCACCTGCACCTCGGCCAGGCCGGCCCACCAATCCTTGTCCTTGTCGCCAAAACGCCCAAACAAGCCGTACCAGCGCATGCTTTCCAGCGCCAGACCGATCGGCTCGTCCTCCGGGCCGCGCTTGAGGCGTGAGCCGGACAATTGCGCGAAACGCTTGAGAATGAAGCGCCCGCTCCACTCCACCGGTGGAATCTTCAGCGGCCAGTACGTGCGACTGACCTGCGTGCCGAAAAACGCCGCGGAAGCCACGGCTGGCTCGCCAAGGTATTCGCCACCCAGCGCCGCCGCCAGGGTAATGCCGCCCAGCGAATGGCCGATCCAGTGTGGCACCTGCCCGCTCTGCTCGCGCACGAACGCGGCAATCGCCGGCAGATCGTACCGGGCGTAGTCAGCCACGCGGTTGCGGCGGTAGTCCTGGTTGCGCTGCGACAGGCCATGGCCGCGCATCTCCGGAATCCATACATCAAAACCCAGACGCGTCAGGTACGCGCCCAGCCCCAGTCCTTTGGGGGAAAACCAGAAGCGCCGATTGGAAAAACTGCCGTGCAGCATAATCACCGGCACGCCGCGCGGTGTCGTGTCATCGGCCATGCCCAGACGGGTCACGGCGATTTCCACGGACCAGTCGGGACTGTTGCCGGGTTTCAATCGATACACATCTTCGCTCAGATCACCGCGACGTTCGGCGCTGATCAGGGCGACAGGAAACAGGTTGCTGCTGCTTTGCATAATGCTCTTGCACAAAAAAGGGCGGCATCTACATGAGCCCGCCCTACTTGAATCTCAAAGCCCCCGACCTTTGTGGGAGCGGGCTTGCTCGCGAAAGCGGTGTATCAGCCAACATTTGTGGCGGATCTTATTCCGTCTTCGCGAGCAAGCCCGCTCCCACAGGGGAGGATGGCCGTTCACATATGGATCAAGCCTGCGCCTGACCTTCCGCGAGGAAGAACCAGGTTTCCAGTACGGAATCCGGGTTCAGCGACACGCTTTCGATGCCCTGCTCCATCAGCCACTTGGCCAGATCCGGGTGGTCCGAAGGGCCCTGGCCGCAGATGCCGATGTACTTGCCGGCCTTGTTGCACGCGGCAATCGCGTTGGCCAACAGCTTCTTGACCGCCGGATTACGCTCGTCGAACAGGTGCGCGATGATCCCGGAGTCACGGTCCAGGCCCAGGGTCAGCTGGGTCAGGTCGTTGGAACCGATCGAGAAACCGTCGAAGAATTCGAGGAATTCTTCAGCGAGAATCGCGTTGGATGGCAGTTCGCACATCATGATCACGCGTAGGCCGTTGTCGCCACGGGCCAGGCCGTTTTCGGCGAGCAGATCGACCACCTGGCTGGCTTCGCCGAGGGTACGGACGAACGGCACCATGATTTCGACGTTGGTCAGGCCCATCTCGTTGCGTACGCGTTTCAGCGCGCGGCACTCGAGTTCGAAGCAGTCGCGGAACGATTCGCTGATGTAACGCGAAGCGCCACGGAAGCCGAGCATCGGGTTTTCTTCTTCCGGCTCGTAGAGCTTGCCGCCGATCAGGTTGGCGTATTCGTTGGACTTGAAGTCCGACAGACGCACGATGACCTTCTTTGGCCAGAACGCGGCAGCGAGGGTGCTGATGCCCTCAACCAATTTTTCGACGTAGAAGCCAACCGGATCGTCGTAACCGGCGATGCGCTTGTCGACGCTGTCCTTGATTTCCTGCGGCAGGCCGTCGTAGTTCAGCAGTGCTTTCGGGTGCACGCCGATCATGCGGTTGATGATGAATTCCAGACGGGCCAGGCCGACACCGGCGTTCGGCAGTTGCGCGAAGTCGAAGGCGCGGTCCGGGTTGCCGACGTTCATCATGATCTTGAACGGCAGCTCTGGCATGGCGTCCACGGAGTTCTTCTTGACGTCGAAGCCCAGCTCGCCTTCGAAGATGTAACCGGTGTCACCCTCAGCGCAGGACACGGTCACGCCTTGGCCATCCTTCAGCAGTTGGGTGGCGTTGCCGCAACCCACAACCGCCGGAATCCCCAGCTCACGGGCGATGATCGCCGCGTGACAGGTACGCCCGCCACGGTTGGTGACGATGGCGCTGGCGCGCTTCATCACCGGTTCCCAGTCTGGGTCGGTCATGTCGGAGACCAATACATCGCCGGCCTGGACTTTGTCCATTTCCGAGACGTCCTTGATGATCCGCACCTTACCGGCGCCGATGCGCTGGCCGATGGCACGACCTTCCACCAGCACGGTGCCGGTTTCTTTCAGCAGGTAACGTTCCATGACGTTGGCCTGGGTGCGGCTCTTCACGGTTTCCGGACGGGCCTGCACGATGTACAGCTTGCCGTCGTCACCGTCCTTGGCCCACTCGATGTCCATCGGGCAGCCGTAGTGCTTCTCGATGATCATCGCCTGCTTGGCCAGCTCGCTGACTTCAGCGTCGGTCAGGCAGAAACGCGCACGCTCAGCCTTGTCGACATCGACGGTCTTCACCGAACGACCGGCCTTGGCCTCGTCGCCGTAGATCATCTTGATCGCCTTGCTGCCGAGGTTGCGACGCAGGATCGCCGGACGACCGGCTTCCAGCGTGCCCTTGTGCACATAAAATTCGTCAGGGTTCACCGCGCCTTGAACAACGGTTTCGCCCAGGCCGTAGGCGCCGGTGATGAACACCACGTCACGGAAACCGGATTCGGTATCGAGGGTGAACATCACGCCGGCCGTACCGGTTTCCGAACGCACCATGCGCTGCACGCCGGCCGACAGGGCGACCAGTTTGTGGTCGAAGCCCTGGTGCACGCGGTAGGAAATCGCCCGGTCGTTGAACAGCGAAGCGAACACCTCTTTGGCGGCGCGGATAACGTTTTCCACGCCACGGATGTTCAGGAAGGTTTCCTGCTGACCGGCGAACGAGGCGTCCGGCAAGTCTTCGGCGGTGGCGGAAGAACGCACGGCCACGGCCACATCAGGGTTACCGGCCGACAACGCGGCGAACGCGGTGCGGATCTCGGCATTGAGTTTTTCAGGGAATTCGGCGTCCATGATCCATTGACGGATCTGCGCACCGGTCTTGGCCAGTGCATTGACGTCATCGACGTCCAGGGCGTCGAGAGCCTTGTGGATCTGATCGTTGAGGCCGCTCAGTTCGAGAAAGTCGCGATAGGCCTGCGCGGTGGTGGCAAAGCCGCCGGGGACCGACACACCGGCACCCGCCAGGTTGCTGATCATCTCGCCCAGGGATGCGTTCTTGCCCCCCACATGCTCAACATCGTGTTTGCCGAGCTTATCGAGGGAAACTACGTACTCTACCAAGGTGATCTCTCCACTAACTGTGTTGGAAAAGCTCAGAAACCGGCAGCTCGGGGGAGCGTTGGCCGGCTGTATGGCCTGGACCTGGAAAATAAGTGAGAATGCGGGCCATTGGCGGCCGGCAATCGCGCCTATCATATCCAAGATTGATGACTAGCTTAAGGCCCAAGGTGCAAATGAAACGATCTGCTTTCTTTATCTCCGATGGCACCGGCATCACTGCCGAAACCCTGGGTCAAAGCCTTCTGGCGCAGTTCGAAAACATTACCTTCAGCAAAGTCACGCGGCCGTATATCGACAACGCGGACAAAGCGCGGGCCATGGTACAACAAATCAACAAAGCCGCTGAAACCGACGGCATGCGCCCGATCATCTTCGACACCATCGTCAATCAGGACATCCGTGAGATTCTCGCAACCTCCAATGGTTTCATGATCGACATTTTCTCGACCTTCCTCGCCCCGCTCGAACAGGAACTGACCGAGCATTCTTCCTACACCGTCGGCAAGTCCCACTCGATCGGGCATAACTCCAATTACATGGAGCGCATCGAGGCGGTGAACTTCGCCCTCGACAACGACGACGGCGCGCGCACCCACTATTACGACAAGGCCGACCTGATACTAGTGGGCGTGTCGCGTTGTGGTAAGACGCCGACGTGTCTGTACATGGCGATGCAATTCGGCATTCGCGCGGCCAACTACCCGCTGACCGAAGACGACATGGAGCGCCTGACCCTGCCAACCGCCCTGCGCGCCCATCAGCACAAGCTGTTCGGCCTGACCATCGACCCGGATCGCCTCACCGCGATCCGCAACGAGCGCAAGCCCAACAGCCGTTATTCGAGCTACGCCCAGTGCGAATTCGAAGTGCGTGAAGTGGAAAACCTGTTCCGCCGCGAGAACATCCCGCACATCAACTCCACGCATTTTTCGGTGGAAGAGATTTCGGCGAAGATTCTGGTGGAGAAAGGCGTGGAGCGGCGGTTCAAATAGATTTGTGGTGTCTGTTCTGACGCCTTCGCGAGCAAGCTCGCGCCCACAGGTTGATCGAGTTCCTCCAGTTGGAATGCGATCGCATGTGGGAGCGAGCTTGCTCGCGAAGAACGATTACACGGTTTCCGTTAATGCCCGCGCCAGAGCCTCGAACCCGGACAGCAGCAACCGGTCCTCCCCCACCGCATTGCACACACTCGCTCGAATGAACTGTGGCACCGCCGCATGCCCGACCGCGAATGCTTCGGCGGTGGCCACCAGATAGTTGTTCTCCTTGAGCTCCGCCGCAATCTGCGACGCACGCCACAGCTCCGGCACCTCGATCCAGAAGTGCGGACTATGCGCATCCGCTTTGTAATTGAGCCCCGCCAACACCGGCGCGACCAGCGCCTTGCGTCGGCCGATTTCGCTGATCTGCTCATCCAGCAAACGCTCGGCCATGCCGTTGTCGATCCAGCGGCTCGCCAACTCCATCGCCAGCGGATTGGCCATCCAGCAGGTGCCGCGAATGGCCGCACTCAGGCGCCCGATCAGCGCTTGCGGTGCATGCAGATAACCGACCCGCAGACCGGCTGAAACCGCCTTGCTCAGACTGCCGATCAACACCGCACGCTCGGCGGCGAAATGGCTCAGCGGCAACGGTCGCTGGCGGGCCAGCACCGCATGTGCGTCGTCTTCGAAAATCAGCAGATTGTGTTGGCGACAGATGTCGGCAATCGCCTCGCGCCGTGGCACCGACATGACTGCCGCCGTCGGGTTCTGAATCGTCGGCGTGCAGTACAGCGCCGAGACACGGTGCTGCCGGCAGATGTCGTCCAGCGCTGCCGGCAGCAGCCCTTCGTCATCCATTGCGACACCGATGAGTTTGATCCCCAACTGGCGCGCGACGCTGATCAGGCCTGGATAGGTCAGATGCTCGGTAACCAGCGTATCGCCGGCCTTGAGCAGGCCCATCAAGGCGCACAGCAAGCCATGCTGGCCGCCATTGACGCACAACACCTGATCGGCGTGCGGCTGAAACGCGCCATGACTCAACCAGCGCGCCCCCGCCTGCCGATGCTGCAGCAAACCGCTTTCGACGGTGTAACCGGTCAACTGCTGCAAGCCGCGCGGATCACTGGCGAGGCTGTGCAGGGTCTGGCTCATGAACGCCGCTTCCTGCCCGGGGATCGGCTGATTGCGGCTCATGTCAAAACAGGCGCGCGGCTCATCGCTGACATTGCGAAAGCCCCTGTCCTGCGGCCGCTCCATCCCGCGCTCACGCACATAAGTGCCATCGCCGACGCGGGCCACCACCAGACCGACCCGCTCCAGTTCGCCATAGGCGCGACTGATGGTGCCGATGGTCACGCCCAGGCTATCGGCCAACAGCCGGTGCGGCGGCAATTTCGCTCCCGCCGCAATCACGCCTTCGGCGATAGCCTGCTGCACCGCATCTGCCAGGCGCTTGTACTTCACGCCGACCCCGTTGGCGAGGCCGTCGCGGAGGATTGACACCATGGCAATACTTACTTTGACAGTCATTGTCGCCCCGAATAGCGTGCTGAAAACAGGTTCAATCAGGGATAGCCCTTTTCAACAACCGGGTCAATTCCTTTGCTGCGGAGCACCAAGCATGTCGACTGCCATCAGCGCACCGCTGAACATCAGCAAACCCTGGCTCGCCGGATTGCTCACCAGCACCTTGTTTCTGATCGTCTGCCTGAGCTGGGGCACTACGTGGCTGGGGATCAAGATTGCCGTGGAAAGCGTGCCGCCACTGACCGCCGCCGGTCTGCGCTTTCTGATCGCCTTTCCGCTGTTCCTGAGCTTCGCCGTGTTGCGCAAGGAGCCGCTGCTGTTCCCACGGCAGAGCCGCTGGTTTTTCGTGTTCGTCACGCTGTCGTACTTCAGCGTGCCGTACTACCTGCTCAACTACGGCGAGATGCACGTTTCGTCCGGTCTGACAGCACTGCTGTTCAGTTGCATGCCGGTATTTATCCTGATTTTTTCCGCGCTGTTTCTGCGCGAGAAAATCCTCCCCACACAGATGCTCGGTATCGCCATCGGTTTCGCCAGTCTGTTCATGATCATTCGCAGCCAAGGCCTGCATCTGGATCAGGCGGAATGGCTCGGCGTGCTGGCGATTCTGTGCGCAGCGATCCTGCATGCGCTGTGTTACGTGGTGACCAAAAAGCACGGCAGCGCGATCAGCGTGATCACCTACAACACCCTGCCGATCGGCATCGCCGGGCTGATGTTATTTATTGTCGGCTTGAACGTGGAAGCACCGGTATTCAAGGACGTGACCGCGCGCTCATGGGGCGCTCTGCTGTACCTCGGACTGGTGGCGTCAGTGGGCGGCTTTATCGTCTATTTCATCCTGCTCAAACGCCTGAGCCCGGTGCTGCTGTCGTTCGTGTTCATCATCTTCCCGGTATTCGCCCTGCTCATCGGCGCCTGGTACGAAGGCACGCCGATCTCGCGGGACCTGATGCTGTACTCGGCAATCCTGCTCGCCGGTTTCGCGATCACCAAGCTACCGCTCAAACGCTGAAAGCCCACGACCCGACGTGAGCACAAGGGCTCACACACCACTCAACTTTGAACATCGGAGGTTCAAATGTCGGTACACACCATGGAAACCCTCAGCCTGTTTAACAGCGAACCCTACCGGCGCGCCTTTGGTGCCCGAGTCATCGCAGTGGTCGATCAGGCCGTCGTGCTGGAACACACCCTTTTCTACCCAACCGGTGGCGGGCAACCGGGTGACACCGGGCATTTCAGTCTGGTGGATGGCACGCGGATCGACGTCACCGGAACGGTGCGCGATCCCCTGCTGCCGTCGATCATCTGGCATCAGGTGCAGGAGTGCCCGCCGCAGCTGTGTACCGGCGCATTGGTCAACGCCAGCCTCGATTGGGAGCGGCGCTATCAGCACATGAAGATGCATACCTGCCTGCATCTGCTCGGTGCGCTGATCAATGCGCCAGTCACCGGGTGCAGCATCAGCGCCGACAAGGGCCGACTGGATTTCGATCTGCCGGAAATGACCCTCGACAAGGACAGCATCACCCGCGACCTCAACGCGCTGATCGAACAGGCCTGCACGGTCAATACCCTGTCGATGCCGGCCGCCGAGTACCCCGCCTTGCTGGAGAGGACCGGCAGCAAGACGGTCAAGCCGCCCGTCATTCAGGGTGACTTGCGCATGGTCGAGATCAGCGGCGTCGACATCCAGCCCTGTGGCGGCACCCATGTGCACAACACCCGGGAAATCGGCCGGGTGTATTGCGAAAAAATCGAGAAGAAAAGCCGCAACAATCGCCGGGTAATCCTGCGTTTCGCGTAGACGGACGGGCATTTACCGGATGAAAATTTCTTCACTTAAAACAGACACTGTCTTTACGTCTTTGTAACATCTGGAAATATACAATCCGCGCAAGCAGCGCATCCGGTTCCCAAACCGGATGCGCCAGCCCTCCTGGCCTGATGAATTCAGCGGGCCCGCAACATTCACCTCCCACTTGAACCTGAAGAACGAGCATCCGCTCATTCTCGGTGGGTCGTGCAGACAGAAGCTACGCTCAGACTGCCGCGCCCCCTTTGGACACCGCTGGAATCACTGCGTATGAAGAAAGTGTTCCGTCACTACATCCCGGCCACGACCCGGCGCTTGCTGCCCAATCGCTGGGACCTGATCGCCATGCCGCTGGTGATCGGCTTCTTGCTGTTTTTCTCGATCACCGCCCGGGAAACCTGGGCACCGATCGCCACCTTGCAGAGCGAGGTGATCTCTCTCGACCCGAGCAACCTGCCGGAATACGCCATGCGCACCACCCTGCGCATGCTCGCGGCGATGGTCGCGGCGCTGGTGTTCACCCTGCTTTACGGCACCCTGGCCGCGAAAAGCCGGCGCGCCGAAAAACTGCTGGTGCCGGTGCTGGACATCCTGCAATCGGTCCCAGTGCTGGGCTACATCTCCTTCACCGTGACCTTTTTTCTGCTGTTGTTTCCCGGCCGGGCACTCGGGGCGGAATTCGCCGCGATCTTTGCGATTTTCACCAGTCAGGCGTGGAACATGACGTTCAGCTTCTACCAGTCGCTGCGCATGCTGCCGCGGGATCTGGTGGAGGTGTCGACCAACCTGCAACTGTCCGGCTGGCAGAGTTTCTGGAAACTCGACGTGCCTTTCGCCATGCCAGGGCTGGTGTGGAACATGATGATGAGCATGTCCGGCGGCTGGTTCTTCGTGGTGGCATCGGAAGCAATCACGGTGGGAGACCAGACCATCACCCTGCCGGGTATCGGCTCGTATCTGGCCATGGCCATCGCGCAGAAAGACCTGCACGCGGTGGGTTACGTGATCCTGACGATGATCGTGGTGATCCTGATCTACGACCAGTTCCTGTTCCGCCCGCTGGTGGCCTGGGCCGACAAGTTCCGCATGGAAAACACCGCCTCGCAGACCGCCGCGCCCGAATCCTGGGTACTGAACCTGATCCAGCGCACCCGCTTGATCCAGCGCCTGCTGCGCCCGTTCAGCCGCGCCATCAGCCGGCTGGGCAACATGCGCTTGAACCTGCCGCGCGCGGCGCGCCACACCCTCAGCGCGGACAACCCGAGCAGATCGAAAATGATCGACTGGATCTGGGGCACATTGATCGCGCTGCTGACGGCTTATGCGCTTTATCACATCGTCCTGTATGTCGGCACAGAAGTGACGCTCGCCGAGGTCGGCCATGTATTGCTGCTGGGGTTCTTTACCTTGCTGCGAGTGGCCGGTCTGATTCTCATTGCTTCGCTGATCTGGGTGCCGCTGGGAGTGATGATCGGCCTGCGTCCGGCGCTGGCAGAAAAGATCCAGCCGCTGGCGCAGTTCCTCGCGGCGTTTCCGGCGAACCTGCTGTTCCCGGTATTCGTCATCGTGATCCTGCGCTACCAGTTGAACCCGGACATCTGGCTCAGCCCGCTGATCGTGCTCGGCACGCAGTGGTACATCCTGTTCAACGTGATCGCCGGGGCCAGCGCCTTCCCCAATGACTACAAGGAGGCCGCCGCCAACTTCCGCATTCGCGGCTGGTTGTGGTGGCGCAAGGTCATGCTGCCGGGCATTTTCCCGTACTACGTGACCGGCGCCATTACCGCCTCGGGCGGTGCGTGGAACGCCAGCATCGTCTCCGAATTCGTCTCCTGGGGGCAGGACAAAGTCGTTGCCCACGGTCTCGGGGCCTATATCGCCCAGACCACCGCCGCCGGAGACTTTCCGAAAATCACCCTCGGCGTGGTGGTCATGGCGATCTTTGTCGTGGCCTTCAATCGTCTGGTCTGGCGACCGATGTACGCCGTGGCCGAAAACAAACTGCGCCTGAACTGATGGGACTCGCTGCGATGAATACCTATACCGAACAAACCGCCGCCAGCCCCGAAATCTACTCGCTCAGCGATGTGAACCGGGTGTTTGGCAAGGGCAAGGAAGAACTGCAAGTGCTCAGCGGGGTCGATCTGACCCTGCGCGAAGGCGAGATCGTCGGCATGCTCGGCCGCTCCGGCTCCGGCAAATCCACCTTGCTGCGGATCATTGCCGGCCTGATCGAACCGTCATCGGGCGATGTCCTGTACAACGGCCAGCCGCTGCACGGCCCGGCCGAAGGTGTGGCGATGGTGTTCCAGACCTTTGCCCTGTTCCCGTGGCTGACGGTGCTGGAAAACGTCGAGGCCGGCCTGCAAGCCTTGCAGGTCGAACGCAAGGCTGCGCGTAAACGGGCGCTGGCGGCGATCGACCTGATCGGCCTCGACGGTTTCGAAAACGCCTACCCGCGCGAGTTGTCCGGCGGCATGCGCCAGCGCGTGGGCTTCGCGCGCGCGCTGGTGGTCAACCCGACCCTGTTGCTGATGGACGAACCCTTTTCGGCACTCGACGTACTGACCGCCGAAACCCTGCGCACGGATCTGCTGGACCTGTGGAGCGGCAAGCAACTGCCGATCAAATCGATCCTGATCGTCACCCACAACATCGAAGAAGCGGTGCTGATGTGCGACCGCATTCTGGTGTTGTCGTCCAACCCGGGGCGGGTGGTGGCGGAAATCAAAGTGCCGTTCGCCCATCCACGCAACCGCCTGGATCCGGCTTTCCGGCAGATGGTCGACGACATTTACGCGCAGATGACTGACCGGCGCAGCGCCGATGCCAGCGCCGGCAAACCCGAGCTGAAAATGAGCAGTCCGCTGCCTGAGGTCTCGACCAACCTGATGGCCGGTCTGATCGAAACCATCGCCGCCGAACCCTACAACGGCCACGCCGGCCTGCCCACCGTGGCTGAACGGCGTCTGCTGGAAGTCGATGACCTGTTCCCCGTGGCCGAGATGATCGAGCACCTCGGTTTCGCTGAACTCAAAGGCGCCGACATCACCCTGACCGACGCCGGCAAACTGTTCGCCGACTACGGCACCCAAGAACGCAAAACCCTGTTCGCCGAACACCTGATTCGCCACGTGCCGCTGGCCGCGCGCATCCGTCAGGTACTACTGGAGCGCAATGGTCACCGCGCGCCACGGGTGCGTTTCGAGCAGGAACTGCAGGACTCGCTGACCGAAGCGTTCGTCGAGAGAACCCTGGAAGTGGTGATCGCCTGGGGTCGTTACGCGGAGATTTTCTCCTACGACGACCACACCGAAACCTTCAGCCTGGAGGATGTCGAGGGCAGCCTGTAGCCCGCGACACCTCTGGCGTTGGCCTAGATCACGAACAGGTCGACGAAGCGATTGACCGGCGTGGCTTCGAGCGCTTGCTGATCCTTGCACAGGGTGAAGATCTCGTTGCTGCGCTGGCCGGTGAAACGCGTCGCCAGATTGGCCTTGAACTTGTCCTCCAGCAACGGGATGCCATCGGCGCGGCGGCGACGGTGGCCGATCGGGTATTCCACCACCACGTTCTCGGTGCTCGATCCGTCCTTGAAAAACACCTGCACCGCGTTGGCAATCGAGCGCTTGTCGGCCTCCAGATACTCGCGGGTGAAACGCGGGTCTTCGACGATGACCATCTTCTCGCGCAACACATCGATGATCGGGTGCGCAGCGTGGAAATCGTCCTCGTATTGTTCGGCCACCAGATTGCCGAATGCCAGCGGCACGGCGGTCATGTACTGGAGGCAGTGGTCGCGGTCGGCGGCGTTGGCCAACGGTCCGACCTTGGAAATGATGCGAATCGCCGACTCATGGGTGGTGATGACGATGCGGTCGATTTCATGCAAGCGGTTGCGCACCAACGGATGCAAGGTCACCGCTGCTTCGCAGGCCGTTTGCGCGTGGAACTCGGCGGGGAAGCTGATCTTGAACAGCACGTTTTCCATCACGTAACTGCCGTAGGGCCGCGAGAAATTGAAGGCGCGTTTGCCTTCGGGCTTGAGCGCCAGATCATTGTTGGTATGGCTGAACGATACGTCATAGAAGCCCCACTGCCTGGCCGTCAACACCCCGGGAATACCCATCTCGCCACGCAGGGCGATGTCGGCCAGACGCACGCCACGACTGGTCGCATCCCCCGCCGCCCATGACTTGCGCGACCCGGCGTTCGGCGCATGGCGATAGGTGCGCAGCGCCTGACCGTCGGCAAACGCATGGGACAACGCCGACAGCAGCTGCTCGCGATTGGCGCCCATCAGTTTGGCGGTGACGGCGGTCGAAGCGACTTTCACCAGCAGCACGTGGTCGAGGCCGACGCGGTTGAAGGAATTTTCCAGCGCGATCACGCCTTGAATTTCGTGGGCCATGATCATCGCTTCAAGTACATCGCGAATCGTCAGCGGCTTCTCACCATTGGCAACGCGCTTCTGCGACAGGTGATCGGCCACCGCGAGAATCCCGCCGAGGTTGTCCGACGGATGCCCCCACTCGGCGGCGAGCCAGGTGTCGTTGTAGTCGAGCCAGCGCACGATGCAGCCGATGTCCCACGCGGCTTTCACCGGGTCGAGACGATAGGAAGTGCCCGGCACCCGCGCCCCGAACGGCACCACGGTGCCTTCGACGAGTGGGCCAAGGTGTTTGGTGCACTCGGGGAACCGCAACGCCAGCAGGCCACAACCGAGGGTGTCCATCAGGCAGTTGCGGGCAGTGTCGAGGGCTTCGGCAGATTCGATGTTGAAGGTGAGGACGTAATCGGCGATGTCCTGCAGGACACGGTCGTAGTCTGGGCGGTTGTTCAGGTCGACGTTGGCGCTCATGTTCGATTCACTCTTGCAGTGGTTCGTTGATGGGACCTCGGTTCAAGCTGGCAATTTTTTATTATTGAAATGCAATCCCTGTAGGAGCTGCCGCAGGCTGCGATCTTTTGATCTTGATCTTGAAAAGCAAAATCAAAAGATCGCAGCCTGCGGCAGCTCCTACAGGGAGATGTCAGGTTGCAATGATCCACTGTGGGAGCGGGCTTGCTCGCGAAGGCGTCTTGTCAGTCGACATCTCTGTTGCCTGATACGCCGCTTTCGCGAGCAAGCCCGCTCCCACAGTTCTGTTCGGTGTTGGGTCAGAAGGCGTCGCCGGGGATGCGTACGTAGCCTTCCATGAGGACGCGTGCACTGCGGCTCATGATGGCTTTTTTCACCACCCACTCACCGTTTTCCAGGCTGGCCTCGGCGCCTACGCGCAGCGTCCCGGACGGATGGCCGAAGCGCACCGCGTTGCGTTCGACACCGCCCGCCGCGAGATTCACCAGAGTCCCGGAGATCGCTGCCGCCGTGCCGATTGCCACCGCCGCCGTGCCCATCATCGCGTGGTGCAATTTGCCCATCGACAATGCGCGCACCAGCAGATCCACATCACCGGCGGCAATCGCCTTGCCGCTGGACGCCACGTAATCCGCAGGCCTGGCGACGAACGCGACTTTCGGCGTGTGCTGTCGCTTGGCCGCTTCGTCCAGATTCGAAATAAGCCCCATGCGCAATGCACCGTAGGCGCGGATGGTTTCGAACATCTGCAGCGCTTTCGGATCGCCGTTGATCGCGCTCTGAAGCTCGGTGCCGGTGTAGCCGATGTCTGCGGCGTTGACGAAAATCGTCGGAATCCCGGCGTTGATCATGGTCGCCTTGAACGTGCCGACACCCGGCACTTCCAGCTCGTCGATCAGGTTACCGGTGGGGAACATCGAACCGCCGCCGCCCTCTTCTTCCGCTGCCGGATCCATGAACTCCAGTTGCACTTCGGCGGCCGGAAAGGTCACGCCGTCGAGCTCGAAATCACCGGTTTCCTGCACTTCGCCGTTGCTGATCGGCACGTGGGCGATGATGGTCTTGCCGATGTTGGCCTGCCATACGCGCACCACCGCCACACCGTTGTGCGGAATGCGGCCGGCATCCACCAGACCGTTGCTGATGGCGAACGAACCGACCGCCGCCGAGAGGTTGCCGCAATTGCCGCTCCAGTCCACGAACGGCTTGTCGATGGAGACCTGACCGAACAGGTAATCGACGTCGTGATCGGCCCTGCTGCTTTTCGACAGGATCACGGTTTTGCTGGTGCTCGAAGTGGCACCGCCCATGCCGTCGATCTGTTTGTCGTAGGGGTCGGGGCTGCCGATTACCCGCAGCAGCAAGGCATCGCGGGCCGGACCGGGAATCTGCGCGGCTTCGGGCAGATCCTTGAGGCTGAAGAACACGCCTTTGCTGGTGCCGCCGCGCATGTAGGTGGCGGGGATTTTGATTTGTGGTGCGTGAGCCATGATGCTCCTTACCGAAGGCATGGGCGTGAAACCCCATGCCTACATCAGTTGATTTAAACGGCAACCGCCGACTCTTCGAGGAAGTCCTGGGCGAAGCGCTGCAACACGCCGCCGGCCTCGTAGATCGACACTTCTTCAGCGGTATCCAGGCGGCAGGTCACCGGCACTTCAACGCGCTCGCCGTTCTTGCGGTGGATCACCAGCGTCAGGTCGGCGCGCGGGGTGCGGGCGCCGATCACGTCGTAGGTTTCGCTGCCGTCGATGGCCAGCGTGTGACGGTCGGTGCCCGGTTTGAACTCCAGCGGCAACACGCCCATGCCCACCAGATTGGTGCGGTGGATACGCTCGAAACCTTCGGCGACGATCGCTTCGACACCCGCCAGCCGCACGCCCTTCGCCGCCCAGTCGCGGGACGAACCCTGACCGTAATCGGCGCCGGCAATGATGATCAGCGGCTGCTTGCGTTCCATGTAGGTTTCGATGGCTTCCCACATGCGCATCACCTTGCCTTCCGGCTCGACCCGCGCCAGCGAACCCTGTTTGACCTTGCCGTTTTCCTGGACCATTTCGTTGAACAGTTTCGGGTTGGCGAAGGTGGCGCGCTGCGCGGTCAAGTGGTCGCCACGGTGCGTGGCATACGAGTTGAAGTCTTCTTCCGGCAGACCCATTTTCGCCAGATATTCACCGGCGGCGCTGTGGAGCATGATCGCGTTCGAGGGCGACAGGTGATCGGTGGTGATGTTGTCCGGGAGCACCGCCAGCGGGCGCATGCCCTTGAGCGGCCGCGCGCCGGCCAGCGCACCTTCCCAGTACGGCGGACGGCGGATGTAGGTACTCATCTCGCGCCAGTCGTACAGCGGCGTGACTTTCGGGCCAGTGTCTTCGTGGACGGCGAACATCGGGATGTAGACCTGACGGAACTGCTCCGGCTTCACCGACGACTTCACCACCGCATCGATTTCTTCATCGCTCGGCCAGATGTCCTTCAGGCGGATTTCCTTGCCGTCGACCACGCCCAGCACATCCTTTTCGATGTCGAAACGAATGGTCCCGGCAATGGCGTAAGCGACCACCAGCGGCGGCGACGCGAGGAATGCCTGCTTGGCGTAGGGGTGGATGCGGCCGTCGAAGTTGCGGTTGCCGGAAAGCACGGCAGTCGCATACAGATCGCGGTCGATGATCTCTTGCTGAATCACCGGATCGAGGGCGCCGGACATGCCGTTGCAGGTGGTGCAGGCAAACGCGACGACACCGAAACCAAGTTGCTCCAGCTCGGTGGTCAGCCCCGCTTCATCGAGGTACAGCGCCACGGTTTTCGAACCCGGTGCCAGCGAGGATTTGACCCACGGCTTGCGGGTCAGGCCGAGCTTGTTGGCGTTGCGCGCCAGCAGGCCGGCGGCGATCACGTTGCGCGGGTTGCTGGTGTTGGTGCAACTGGTGATGGCAGCGATGATCACCGCGCCGTCGGGCATTTGCCCCGGCACGTCATCCCACTGCCCGGAGATGCCTTTGGCCGCCAGATCCGCCACCGCCACACGAGCGTGCGGGTTGCTCGGGCCGGCCATGTTGCGCACCACCGACGACAGATCGAAACTCAGGCCACGCTCGTATTGCGCGCCTTTCAGGCTGTCAGCCCACAGGCCGTTGAGTCTGGCGTACTGCTCGACGAGCTGCACTTGCTGGTCTTCGCGACCGGTGAGTTTCAGGTAGTCGATGGTCTGCTGGTCGATGTAGAACATCGCTGCGGTGGCACCGTATTCCGGGGCCATGTTGGAGATGGTCGCGCGGTCACCGAGGGTTAGCGCCGAGGCGCCTTCGCCGAAGAACTCCAGCCAGGCGCCGACGACTTTCTGTTTGCGCAGATATTCGGTCAGCGCCAGTACCATGTCGGTGGCGGTGATGCCCGGTTGCAGCTTGCCGGTCAGTTCGACGCCGACGCTTTCCGGCAGGCGCATCCACGAGGCGCGGCCGAGCATCACGCTCTCGGCTTCGAGGCCGCCAACGCCGATGGCGATCACGCCCAACGCATCGACGTGCGGGGTGTGGCTGTCGGTGCCGACGCAGGTGTCGGGGAATGCCACGCCGTCGCGTACCTGAATCACCGGAGACATCTTCTCCAGGTTGATCTGGTGCATGATGCCGTTGCCTGGCGGGATCACGTCGACGTTCTTGAAGGCTTTTTTGGTCCAGTTGATGAAGTGGAAACGGTCTTCGTTACGGCGGTCTTCGATGGCGCGGTTCTTCTCAAAGGCCTGCTTGTCGAAACCGCCCGCTTCTACCGCCAGCGAGTGGTCGACGATCAGTTGCGTCGGCACCACCGGGTTGACCTGCGCCGGGTCACCGCCCTGCAGGGCGATTGCGTCGCGCAGGCCGGCGAGATCGACCAGCGCGGTCTGGCCGAGAATGTCGTGGCACACCACGCGCGCCGGGAACCACGGGAAGTCGAGGTCGCGCTTGCGCTCGATCAGCTGTTTCAGCGAATCGGTGAGCGTGGCCGGGTCGCAGCGACGCACAAGGTTTTCCGCCAGCACGCGTGAGGTGTACGGCAGGGTGTCGTAGCTGCCGGGCTGAATCGCCTCGACCGCCGCACGGACGTCGAAATAATCCAGGGAACTGCCGGGCAGGTTTTTGCGGAATTCTGTGTTCATCGGGTCAGGACTCGGGTCACGGTAGTTTCAAAGGGTGGGGCCGACACCGGCACTGAAGTGGACTCGGTCAACTGTGGGAGGGGGCTTGCTCCCGAAGGCGGAGTGTCATTCAACGGATTTGTCGACTGATACACCGCATTCGCGAGCAAGCCCGCTCCCACATTGGTTCCCGGTTTATCCAGTTACCCGGGTGGCAGGTCCACCATTCAGCGACGTTCGATTGGCACGAACTTGCGCTGCTCAACGCCGATGTACTCGGCGCTTGGACGGATGATGCGGTTGTTGGCGCGCTGTTCAAACACGTGCGCGGCCCAGCCGGTCAGGCGCGAGCAGACGAAGATCGGCGTGAACAGCTTGGTCGGGATGCCCATGAAGTGGTACGCCGAGGCATGGTAGAAGTCGGCATTCGGGAATAGTTTTTTCTGCTCCCACATGGTCTTGTCGATGGCTTCGGAAACCGGAAACAGCACCTTGTCACCGACTTCGTCAGCGAGCTTTTTCGACCAGCCCTTGATCACCTCGTTGCGCGGATCGCTGTCCTTATAGATCGCGTGGCCGAAGCCCATGATCTTGTCCTTGCGCTCGAGCATGCCGAGGGTGCCTTTGATCGCCTCTTCCGGCGAAGAGAAGCGCTCGATCATTTCCATCGCCGCTTCGTTGGCGCCGCCATGCAGCGGGCCACGCAGCGAGCCGATCGCTGCGGTGACGCAGGAATACAGATCCGACAGGGTCGATGCACAAACCCGTGCGGTGAAGGTCGAGGCGTTGAATTCGTGCTCGGCGTAAAGAATCAGCGACACGTTCATCACTTTGACGTGCAGTTCGCTCGGCTTCTTGTCGTGCAGCAGGTGCAGGAAGTGGCCGCCAATCGTAGGTTCGTCGCTGACGCAGTTGATGCGCTTGCCGTCGTGGCTGAAGCGATACCAGTAGCACATGATCGCCGGAAATGCGGCCAGCAGACGGTCAGTCTTGTCGCGCTGTTCGGAGAAGTCTTTCTCCGGCTCGAGGTTGCCGAGGAACGAGCAACCGGTGCGCATCACGTCCATCGGATGGGCGTCGGCGGGGATGCGTTCCAGGACTTCTTTCAGTGCTTGCGGCAGGTCGCGCAGCTTGCTCAGCTTTTGCTGGTAGGCGTCGAGTTGTGCCTGGGTCGGCAGCTCGCCGTACAGCAGCAGGTAAGCCACTTCTTCGAACTGCGCGTCTGCTGCCAGTTCACGCACGTCGTAGCCGCGATAGGTCAGCCCGGCACCGGCCTGGCCCACGGTGGACAGTGCGGTTTGCCCGGCAACCTGGCCCCGGAGCCCGGCGCCACTGAGTACTTTTGCTTCGGCCATTGCTGTCTCCAATCTTGAATTTGTTAGGGAATCTGCAATTACGGTGTTGTTGGCAAAAGATCGCAGCCTCGTTGCACTCGACAGCTCCTACAGGGGAATGCGGTTCATGTAGGAGCTGCCGAAGGCTGCGATCTTTTGATCTTCGCCTTTATTTTCTAGCGGCAAACAACGCATCGAGCTTCTGCTCGAAGGTGTGGTAGTCGATGCGATCGTAAAGCTCCATGCGCGTCTGCATGGTGTCGATGACATTCTGCTGGGTGCCGTCGCGACGGATCGCGGTGTAGACGTTTTCCGCGGCCTTGTTCATCGCGCGGAACGCCGACAGCGGGTACAGCACCAGCGACACGTCGGCGCCGGCCAGTTGCTCGGTGGTGTACAGCGGCGTCGAGCCGAACTCGGTGATGTTGGCGAGGATCGGCGCCTTCACCCGGTTGGCGAACAGCTTGTACATCTCAAGTTCAGTGATGGCTTCCGGGAAGATCATGTCGGCGCCGGCCTCGATGCACGCGGCGGCGCGATCCAGTGCCGATTCCAGACCTTCAACCGCCAGCGCGTCAGTCCGCGCCATGATCACGAAGCTGTCATCGGTGCGGGCATCGACCGCGGCTTTGATGCGGTCGACCATTTCCTGCTGGGTGACGATTTCCTTGTTCGGACGGTGGCCGCAGCGCTTGGCGCCGACCTGGTCTTCGATGTGAATCGCCGCGGCGCCGAACTTGATCATCGACTTCACAGTGCGCGCCACGTTGAATGCCGAGGCGCCGAAACCGGTGTCGACGTCCACCAGCAGCGGCAAGTCGCAGACGTCGGTGATGCGCCGCACGTCGGTCAGCACGTCATCCAGGCCGGTGATGCCCAGGTCCGGCACGCCGAGCGAGCCTGCGGCCACCCCGCCACCGGACAGGTAGATCGCCTTGAACCCGGCGCGCTTGGCCAGCAGCGCGTGGTTGGCGTTGATCGCGCCGACCACCTGCAATGGATGCTCGCTGGCGACCGCATCGCGGAAACGCTGGCCTGGAGTGTTCTGCTTGGAACTCATGACTCACCTCGTTCAGTGGCTGTCTTATTGTCGGCGCCGTCCTGGTAATGACGGGCGATGTTGCGTTTCGAGGCGCCGATGTGACGGCGCATCAACAATTCCGCGAGTTCGCCGTCACGGTCGGCGATGGCATCGAGAATCCGGTGGTGTTCGGCGAAGGCCTGACGCGGCCGGTTCGGCGTGGTGGAAAACTGGATGCGGTACATGCGCACCAGTTGGTACAGCTCGCCGCAGAGCATCTGGGTCAAGGTGCGATTGCCGCTGCCCTGGATGATTCGGTAGTGAAAGTCGAAATCGCCTTCCTGCTGGTAGTAGCCGACACCGGCCTGGAACGCGGCGTCGCGCTCGTGGGTTTCCAGCACCCGGCGCAATTCGTCGATGTCTTCGACGCTCATGCGCTCGGCCGCCAGCCGACAGGCCATGCCTTCAAGGGATTCGCGAATTTCGTAGAGCTCAAGCAATTCGGCGTGACTGAGCGACACCACCCGCGCGCCGACATGCGGTACGCGCACCAGCAGACGCTGGCCTTCGAGTCGGTGGATGGCTTCGCGTAGCGGTCCGCGACTGATGCCGTAGGTGCGCGCCAGCTCGGGCTCGGAGATCTTGCTGCCCGGGGCGATCTCGCCTTTGACGATGGCCGCCTGGATGCGCCGGAAGACGTTTTCCGAGAGCGTCTCGGAATCGTCGCCGCTGATGACCGGGGGATCGAGTTGATCCAGCATATTGTCGACACCTTTAAATCCAATGCGGCAAAAACTAGCCAATTCGCCCACATCAGTCAAAGGATAAATACGCATTGTCGACAATCGTCTAATAAACCTCCTTGACTACCCCAAGGGTTATAGACCGGTGCGGGCGCTGGCGCCATAAAACCACCGTGCTAGAATGCCGCCCGCATTTGCTGGCCTTTTGTACGGCTTGTCATAAAAAGCTGATAGGCACACGAAGGAGCTTGCGCAGTTTTGCCAGGAACCTGAACCGAAAACGGAACGCTGCGCACCAGGATTTATGAGACTCAAGCCCTTCCCCACATTTTTTGCGCTGTTTTGCCTGCCCGGCCTCGCCACGGCGGGGGAAAAAACCGTGTACGGCCTCAACGAATATGCAGCGCTTGATGGCATCAATCTGGAAGTCGCGGCCAAACTCGACACCGGCGCCAAGACCGCCTCGCTGAGTGCCCGCGACATCAAACGCTTCAAACGTAACGGCGAGTCCTGGGTGCGCTTCTACCTGGCGATCGACGCTGCGCATTCGCACCCGATCGAGCGGCCGCTGGCCCGGGTCAGCAAGATCAAGCGCCGCGCCGGCGACTACGACCCGGAAGAAGGCAAGCAATACACGGCCCGCCCGGTGATCGAACTGGATATCTGCATGGGCACGGCGCTGCGCAGCATCGAAGTGAACCTGACCGACCGTAGTGCGTTCCAATACCCGCTTTTGATCGGCTCCGAAGCGCTGAAACGCTTCGATGCGCTGGTCGACCCCAGTCTTAAATACGCTGCCGGCAAACCCGCCTGCACCATCGCCGCTCATACCGCCGAGTAATTTCCATGCGTTCTCTAACCTTCCACCTGAAAATCCTGATCACCATTCTGGTGCTCCTGGGCGTTTCGGTTACGGCCTATCAGATTTTCGTGCTCGGCATTCCGGTGACCGAAGACGCCACCGACGACCTGTGGAACATCGACGCCAAAGTCGAGTTCGTCGCCAGTACCAAGGACCCGGTGAAGGTGCAGATGTTCGTGCCACCGCTGAGCCGCGATTACGTCAGCCTCAACGAAAGCTTTATCTCCAATAATTACGGCGTGGCGGTCAACCGCGTCGACGGCAACCGCAAGGTCACCTGGTCGGCGCGCCGGGCCAAGGGCAACCAGACCCTTTATTACCGTCTGGTGCTGACCAAGCGCTACACCGCAGAAAAATCCAAGATCAAAGGCCCGACCTTCCGCGACAGCATCGCCATCGAAGGCCCGGAAAAAATCGCCGCCGAAGCCTTGCTCGCGCCGATTCGCCAACACTCGGCCGACGTCGAAACCTTCATTGGCGAGGCGATCAAACGCGTCAACAACGCCAACGATGACAACGTCAAACTGCTGCTGGCCGGCGACCCGTCGACCGCGCATAAAGCGAAAATCGTCGAGCTGCTGCTGTCCATCGCTCATGTGCCGGTGGAAAAAGTCCACACCATCCGCCTCGTCGCCGATCAACCGCAAACCCCGGAACTGTGGCTGCGCAGCTTCAACGGCAACGACTGGCTGTACTTCAACCCGGAAACCGGCGAGCAAGGCCTGCCGACCGACCGCCTGCTGTGGTGGACCGGTGATGAAAACCTGATCACCATCGAGGGCGCGAAGAAAGCCAACGTGACCTTCAGCCTGAACAACAGCGAGATGAACGCGATTCGTCTGGCCAAGCTGACCGACGAAAACACCGACGCCAACTTCCTCGAATACTCGCTGTATGGCCTGCCGCTGCAGACCCAGCAGACTTTCATGATCATGGTGATGATCCCGATCGGCGTGCTGGTGATCCTGATCCTGCGTAACCTGATCGGCCTGCAGACCCTCGGCACGTTCACCCCGGTGCTGATCGCCCTGGCCTTCCGCGAAACGCAATTGGGCTTCGGCATCCTGCTGTTTACCGTGATCACCGCGCTGGGCCTGTCATTACGCTCGTACCTGGAACACCTGAAGCTGCAAATGCTGCCGCGTCTGTCGGTGGTGTTGACCTTCGTGGTGGTGCTGATCGCAGCGATCAGTCTGTTCAGCCACAAGCTCGGTCTGGAGCGCGGTCTGTCGGTGGCGCTGTTCCCGATGGTGATTCTGACCATGACCATCGAACGCCTGTCGATCACCTGGGAAGAACGCGGCGCCAGCCATGCCATGAAAGTGGCGATTGGCACCCTGTTCGCCGCCTCGCTGGCGCACCTGATCATGACCGTGCCGGAGCTGGTGTACTTCGTGTTCACTTTCCCGGCGATCCTGCTGATTCTGGTGGGTTTCATGCTGGCGATGGGTCGCTATCGCGGTTATCGCCTGACCGAACTCGTGCGTTTCAAGGCTTTCCTGAAGAAGGCTGACGCCTGATGTTCGGTTTCTGGAAGACCTGGAAGGCGCTGGAAGCCCGAGGCATCATGGGCATCAATCGGCGTAACGCCGACTACGTGCTCAAGTACAACAAGCGCAGTCTGTACCCGATCGTCGATGACAAGATCATCACCAAGGAGCGCGCCATCGCTGCCGGCATTCACGTGCCGGAGCTGTACGGTGTGATCTCCACGGAAAAGGAAATCGACAAGCTCGACGCGATCATCGGCAGCCACAACGACTTCGTGATCAAGCCGGCCCAGGGCGCCGGCGGTGACGGCATCATCGTCATCGCCGACCGCTTCGAGGGCCGCTATCGCACGGTCTCGGGCAAGATCCTCGCCCACGAAGAACTTGAGCACCACATCTCGAGCATCCTCACCGGCCTGTATTCGCTGGGCGGTCACCGCGACCGCGCACTGATCGAATACCGGGTGACCCCGGACCAGATCTTCAAGAGCATCAGCTACGAAGGCGTGCCGGACATCCGCATCATCGTGCTGATGGGCTACCCGGTGATGGCCATGCTGCGCCTGCCGACCCGCCAGTCCGGCGGCAAGGCCAACCTGCACCAGGGCGCCATCGGTGTCGGTGTCGATCTGGCCACCGGCCTGACCCTGCGCGGTACCTGGCTGAACAACATCATCAACAAACATCCCGACACCACCAACGCGGTGGACGGCGTGCAACTGCCCTACTGGGACGGTTTCATGAAACTCGCCGCCGGCTGTTATGAGCTGTGCGGGCTGGGTTACATCGGCGTGGACATGGTACTGGACCAGGAAAAAGGCCCGCTGATTCTCGAGCTGAATGCACGACCGGGGCTGAATATCCAGATTGCCAACGATTGCGGGCTGACCCAGCGTACGCACGCGGTCGAGGCGCATCTGGAGGCGCTGAAGGCGCAAGGGGTGACCGAGTCGGTTGAAGAGCGAGTGGCGTTTACTCAGGAAATGTTTGGGCATATTCCGGCGGTCGAGGGCTGAAGCTGAAAAGCTGAAGAGCCCCTCACCCTAGCCCTCTCCCGGAGGGAGAGGGGACTGACCGTGTTGGATGCTCGAAGTACATCGACCTGCAAGTTCGAGTCGAACTCAGAACTTGAAAAGCATGAAGATCCGCCCCCTTTCCCCCTCGCCCCCTTGGGGGAGAGGGCTGGGGTGAGGGGGTAGCTTTTGATTTTGATCTGGCAGCCGAGAGGACTACAATCCCCACCCCGCCTCGATGGCCGATCTGCCCCGCCCATGTTGACCTGTTCCGTACACCCGCTGCCCTACCGCGCCAACCCCGCCGACTACTTCGCGGCTATCCGCCATGCGCCCGGCGCCGTGCTGCTCGACAGCGGCCGGCCGAGCGCCGACCGTGGCCGTTATGACCTGCTCAGCGCTTGGCCGCTGGAACAACTGGCGGTGTTGCCCGACGAAAGCGGCAGCCTGTTCCTGCAACGCCTGCGGGATAATCTGAGCCGTCTGGGCGAAGCGCAATTGCCTGCGGAATATCAACTGCCGTTCGCCGGCGGCCTGATCGGCTATCTGAGCTACGACTTCGGTCGGCATCTGGAACACCTGCCGAGCCAGGCTCGGGATGATCTGCAATTGCCCGACGCGCGGTTCGGTCTGTACGACTGGGCGCTGATCAGCGATCACCAGACCGCCACCAGCCAACTGGTGTTTCACCCGTCACTGGCCGCCAGCGAACGGCAACGGCTGATCGCGCTGTTCAGCCAGCCGACCTCAGCGACGCTGACGCCGTTCAAGCTGAACACGCCGATGACCGCCGACCTGTCGGCCGATGACTATCGCCAGGCGCTGGAACGCATTCATCACTACATTCAGGCCGGCGACTGCTATCAGGTCAACTTCGCCCAGCGTTTCCGTGCGCCGTGTCAAGGCGACCCGTGGCTGGCCTATTGCGCGTTGCGCGAGGCCTGCCCGACGCCGTTTTCCGGCTTCCAGAGCCTGCCAGACGGCGACGCGGTGTTGAGTTTGTCGCCGGAGCGTTTCGTCAAAGTCAGCCAACGACAAGTGGAAACCCGCCCGATCAAGGGCACCCGCCCGCGTGGCCTGACGCCCGCCGAAGACGCGGCCAACGCCGCCGAACTGCTGGCCAGCCCCAAGGATCGCGCGGAAAACCTGATGATCGTCGATCTGCTGCGCAACGACCTCGGCCGCACCTGCCGCATCGGCTCGGTGCGGGTGCCGGAGCTGTTCAGTCTGGAAAGCTATCCGAATGTGCATCACTTGGTCAGCAGCGTGACCGGTGAACTGGCCGAGGATCGCGACGCACTGGACCTGATCGCCGGCAGCTTCCCCGGTGGCTCGATCACTGGCGCACCGAAGATTCGCGCGATGCAGATCATCGATGAACTGGAACCGACCCGGCGCGGGTTGTATTGCGGCTCGTTACTTTATCTGGACGTGCGCGGCGAGATGGACAGCTCCATCGCGATTCGCAGTCTGTTGGTCAAGGATGGGCAGGTGTGCTGCTGGGGTGGCGGAGGGATTGTCGCCGATTCGGACTGGCAGGCGGAGTATCAGGAGTCGATTACCAAGGTCAAAGTTCTGCTCGACACCCTGCAAAACCTCTGAATGACACAACCCCCGTAGGAGCTGCCGCAGGCTGCGATCTTTTGATCTTGATCTAAAAAAACAGGATCAAAAGATCGCAGCCTTCGGCAGCTCCTACAGTGATGGGGTTTACAGGGACAGGTTGCGGTTCGAGGCCTTGAGGAACTCCTGCTTTAACTCGGTAAAGGTGTGTACGGCGGGAAACTGCGGGAACTCGCGAATCACGTTGTCCGGCGCATGGAACAGAATCCCCGCATCCGCCTCGCCCAGCATGCTCGTATCGTTATACGAATCGCCCGCCGCAATCACTCGGTAATACAGGCTCTTGAACGCCAGCACCGACTGACGCTTGGGATCTTTCTGACGCAATTGATAGCTGGTGACCCGGCCGCTGTCATCAGTGATCAGGCGATGGCAAAGCAAGGTCGGGAAGCCCAGCTGACGCATCAGCGGCTGGGAAAATTCGTAGAAAGTGTCCGAGAGAATCACCACCTGGAAGCGCTCGCGCAGCCAGTCAACGAATTCCACCGCGCCGTCCAGCGGCTTGAGGGTGGCGATCACTTCCTGAATGTCCGAGAGCTTCAGGCCATGCTCGTCGAGGATGCGCAGACGCTGCTTCATCAACACGTCGTAATCGGGAATGTCCCGGGTGGTGGCCTTGAGGGATTCGATTCCGGTTTTTTCGGCAAAGGCGATCCAGATTTCCGGTACCAGTACCCCTTCAAGATCCAGGCAAGCAATTTCCACAAGACACTCCCGTTTGTAGTGATTATTGAGTCGAGCGAGCCCGAACTCTAGCGACTCCCCCGCGACCACGCAACGCAGCAGGCACACTCTACCCCGCCGCTTTTTGTTAACATCGCCGCCATATAGAGCGCCCAGCGCCACCGACCTGTAGGAAGCCGCCCTGATGAGCCCAACGTTCGATGTCGTGGAACTCGCCACGACCTATGCCAACAAATCCGCCCAGGACATCCTGAAACTCGCCTTCGCCGAGTTCGGTGACGAGTTGTGGATATCTTTCAGTGGCGCCGAGGATGTGGTGCTGGTGGACATGGCCTGGAAGCTGAACAAGAACGTCAAGGTGTTCAGCCTCGACACCGGCCGCCTGCACCCGGAGACCTACCGTTTCATCGATCAGGTGCGTGAGCACTACAAGATCGATATCGAACTGGTGTCGCCGGACTACACAAAGCTGGAACCGTTCGTGAAGGAAAAAGGCCTGTTCAGTTTCTATAAAGATGGCCATGGCGAATGCTGCGGCATCCGCAAGATCGAACCGCTGCGGCGCAAACTGTCCGGCGTCAAAGCCTGGGCCACCGGCCAGCGCCGCGACCAGAGCCCGGGCACCCGCAGCGCGGTGGCGGTGATGGAAATCGACACCGCGTTCTCCACTGCCGAGCGCACCCTGTACAAGTTCAACCCGCTGGCACAGATGACCAGCGGAGAGATTTGGGGCTACATCCGCATGCTTGAGCTCCCGTACAACAGCCTGCATGAACGCGGCTTCATCAGCATCGGTTGCGAACCGTGCACTCGTCCGGTCCTGCCAAACCAGCATGAGCGCGAAGGCCGCTGGTGGTGGGAAGAGGCGACGCAGAAAGAATGCGGGCTGCATGCGGGGAATATCATCAGCAAGGCGTAAATCTCCGCCCCAATGATGCCCCCCTGTGGGAGCGGGCTTGCTCGCGAAAGCGGTCTGTCAGCCACCGGATTTGTTGACTGGTAAAACGCCTTCGCGAGCAAGCCCGCTCCCACATTTGCTTTGTGGTGCCATGAAAAAATGTGTACACACGAATGTCACCATCGGTGCCATTTATGTGTGCACTTTTTGTTTTCGCGCCCTGAAAAGTTACATCCCTGCTGAACGCCCCTCTGCTTTACCTCCTCCGCAAAATCCCCCGTAAAAAATAAATAGCTGTTCAATTGGTCAATTTATAACCGCTTACTTTCAAGCACTTAGCATTCATCGATAACTTTTCGAAATGAGCACGGCGCTCCATAGACCGCTAACTGGCACAGATCTGGCTTTAGTGCATACATGTTTTGTATACAAAACTGCAAAACATCAATCCACACTTTCGATCCGCAAGCCTGAAGCGCCCTATCCCGTACAGGCTGCAGATGCCCCGTAACCAGTGATGTCTGCTGGCCGCGACGAAGATTTGTCGAGCCTGAGCGCTCATGCACAGTCATCGCGGCCCCGCCCATCAGGAGCCTGCCGGAATGCGTACAAGTCTCTCCAACAACATCGCGCTGAATCTGCCCGCCTCTGCCCTCGACCAGCCATTGCCCCACGATGGTCTGACTGAACCGTTACAACTGAGCCCCCGTCTGCACAACCGCGATCTGGCTCCGACCAAGGCCGAAGGTCGGCGCTGGGGCAAGTACAGCATTTTTGCCCTGTGGACCAACGATGTGCACAACATCGCCAACTACTCGTTCGCCATCGGTCTGTACGCGCTGGGCCTGGGGGGCTGGCAGATTCTGCTGTCGCTGGGGATCGGCGCGGCGCTGGTGTACTTCTTCATGAACCTGTCCGGCTACATGGGGCAGAAAACCGGGGTGCCGTTTCCGGTGATCAGCCGGATCAGTTTCGGCATCCACGGCGCGCAGATTCCGGCATTGATCCGTGCGGTGATCGCCATCGCCTGGTTCGGGATTCAGACGTATCTGGCGTCGGTGGTGTTTCGTGTGCTGCTGACGGCGATTCACCCCGGTTTCGCCGATTACGACCACAACTCGATCCTCGGCCTGTCGTCGCTGGGCTGGGTGTGTTTCGTGGCGATCTGGTTCGTGCAGCTGGCGATTCTCGCCTACGGCATGGAAATGGTTCGCCGTTACGAGGCTTTTGCCGGCCCGGTGATTCTGCTGACCGTCGCCGCCCTCGCCGCGTGGATGTACACCCAGGCCAACGCCACGATTGCCTGGTCGATCCGCGAACCGCTGAGCGGTGGCGAGATGTGGCGCAACATCTTTGCCGGCGGCGCCTTGTGGCTGGCGATCTACGGCACGCTGATCCTCAATTTCTGCGACTTCGCCCGCTCCTCGCCGTGCCGCAAGACCATCAAGATCGGCAACTTCTGGGGCCTGCCGGTGAACATTCTGGTGTTCGCCACCATCACCGTCCTGCTCTGCGGTGCGCAATTTCAGATCAATGGGCGAATCATCGAAAGCCCGACCGAAATCATCGCTTCGATCCCCAGCACGTTTTTCCTGGTACTGGGTTGCCTGGCGTTCCTGATCGTCACCGTGGCGGTGAACATCATGGCCAACTTCGTCGCCCCGGCGTTCGTCCTCAGCAACCTGGCGCCGAAGTACCTGACCTTCCGCCGCGCCGGGCTGATCAGCGCGACCATCGCCGTGCTGATCCTGCCGTGGAACCTCTATAACAGCCCGCTGGTGATCGTGTATTTCCTCTCCGGCCTCGGCGCCCTGCTCGGCCCGTTGTACGGAGTGATCATGGTCGACTACTGGTTGATCCGCAAAGGCCGGATCAACGTCCCGCAGTTGTACAGCGAAGATCCCAACGGCGCTTATTACTACAGCCGTGGAGTGAATTTCCGTGCCGTGGCGGCGTTCATTCCGGCAGCGTTGATCGCCATCGTCCTGGCGCTGGTGCCGGGCTTCCACAGCATCTCGCCGTTCTCCTGGCTGGTGGGCGCCGGCATTGCCGCGATGCTCTACCTGATCATCGCCAAACGCCAACCGCACTACGCCGACGTCAACGGCGAATCGATCGCCGTCGACAACGTCAGCCATTAACTTCCTTGCGGCCCGGATTTGGGCCGCTGAACTGCCCGCAATAAGGACTTCCCATGCGTATTCTTGTGGTCAACGTCAACACCACCGAATCCATCACCCAGGCCATCGCCCGCTCGGCGCAAGCGGTCGCTGCCCCGGGTACGGAAATCGTCGGCCTGACGCCGTTCTTCGGCGCCGATTCGGTGGAAGGCAATTTCGAAAGTTACCTGGCGGCTATCGCCGTGATGGATCGGGTGATGTCCTACGATCAGCCGTTCGACGCGGTGATTCAGGCCGGTTACGGCGAGCACGGCCGCGAAGGTTTGCAGGAGCTACTCAACGTGCCGGTGGTGGACATCACCGACGCCGCCGCCAGCACCGCGATGTTTCTCGGCCACGCCTATTCGGTGGTGACCACACTGGATCGCACCGTGCCGCTGATCGAGGATCGGCTGAAGTTGTCGGGCCTG
Source organism: Pseudomonas sp. RSB 5.4 (assembly GCF_037126175.1). NCBI lineage: Bacteria > Pseudomonadati > Pseudomonadota > Gammaproteobacteria > Pseudomonadales > Pseudomonadaceae > Pseudomonas > Pseudomonas sp. RSB 5.4. The sequence goes on along the minus strand of NZ_CP146986.1, from coordinate 343,382 downwards.
TGGGATCGCTGCGCGTCGGTGCGAGCCAGTGGCCTGGCGGTGCTGGAGCTGGAACATGAACCGCAGCGCGCACTGGAAGCCATCGTGCAGCAGGCGGAACTGGCGGTGACCCAGGACAAGGCTGAAGTGATTTGTCTGGGCTGCGGCGGCATGGCCGGGCTGGATGAACAGATTCGTCGCCGCACCGGGGTGCCGGTGGTGGATGGCGTGACGGCAGCGGTGACCATTGCTGAATCGCTGGTGCGGCTGAGGTTGTCGACGTCCAAGGTACGGACTTACGCGACACCACGGCCGAAGCAGATTATTGGCTGGGCGGAGCGGTTTGCCCGGTAGACCGCGTTATCGTTCTTCGCGAGCAGGCTCGCTCCCACATTGGATCTGTGGCGTTCACAAATCCAATGTGGGAGCGGGCTTGCTCGCGAATGGGTCAACTCGGTGCCACGTCTTGCTCAGAAAGCACTGAACCGCCGCGCCAACCCCTGCTGCGCAAACTGCTCAATCACAAAATCGACAAACGCCCGAGTCTTGCCCGGCAACAATTTATGCTCGGCGTAATAGATCGAAATGTTGCCGTCATCGATGTACCAGTCCGGCAGCACGCGCTGCAAGGTGCCCGCCTCAAGATAACCCACAGCAAACGGCATGCTCACCAGTGCGATCCCCAACCCCTGTGCTGCCGTGGCGCAGGCGGCTTCTGAGTCGCTCATGGTCATGCGCGTCTTGAGGGTCAAGGGCTGACAGAGCTGACTGCCGCCACTGATCAACTGCCAGGAGCGTACTCGACCGGTTTGCGGCGAACGAATCAGGATGCCATCGTGATGTTGCAGGTCATCCGGCTCAGCGATCGCCTCGTGCTGTTGCAGATAGTCCGCGGACGCCACCAACACGCGATGCGCGGGTGTCAATTTGCGTGCGACGACGCCTTGAGGCAACTCAAATCCCCCGCCAATCGCTGCATCGAAACCCTGCCCAATCAAATCGACCTGACGGTTATCAAAATGCCAGTCCGGGTTGATCGCCGGAAACCGACGTAAAAACTCTTGCAACAACGGCACGATGTACAAACGCCCGAATACCGTGCCCATGCTAACTTTCAACGTGCCTGCCGGCAGTCCTTCCACACTCGAAAGATTGGCCACCGCATTCTGGATCGTCGTCAGACTGCCACTGACCTGATTCAAAAACAGCTGACCGGCCTCAGTCAGCGTAAGGCTGCGTGTACTACGCTGGAACAGCCGTACACCGAGCCGTCCCTCGAGCTTCGCCACACTCTTGCCAACGGCGGCCGGGGTCAGGCTCAAGCGCCGGGCGGCTTCGGCAAAGCTGCCGACTTCGGCGCTGCGCACGAAGCATTCGATACTGCTGAAAGTTTCCATGATCGCCACTATAAACTTCTGGTTTACACAGACTATAGCAATCATGGTCTACACGGTTGTCGATGCGAGGCCGATACTCGGCTCCAACAACAAGGCACCCCGCCTTGAATTCTCTGGAGATCGAACATGACCACTCAACACCTCAGCGGCAAAGTCGCTCTGATTCAAGGCGGTTCCCGCGGTATCGGCGCCGCCATCGTCAAACGCCTGGCCGCTGAAGGCGCCGCCGTCGCTTTCACCTACGTCAGCTCCACCGCCAAGGCCGAAGAGTTGCAGAACAGCATCACCGCCACCGGCGGCAAAGCTTTGGCAATCAAGGCCGACAGCGCCGATGAAGCCGCTATCCGCAACGCCGTCAGCACCACCGTCGAAGCCTTTGGCCGCTTGGATATTCTGGTGAACAACGCCGGCGTCCTGGCCATCGCACCGCTGGAAGATTTCAAACTGGAAGACTTCGACCAGACCTTGGCGATCAACGTCCGCAGCGTGTTCATCGCGTCTCAGGAAGCCGCCAAACACATGGGCGAAGGCTCGCGCATCGTCAACATCGGCAGCACCAACGCCGACCGCATGCCCTTCGGCGGTGGCGGTGTGTATGCAATGAGCAAATCGGCCCTGGTCGGCCTGACCAAAGGCCTGGCCCGCGACCTCGGCCCGCGCGGCATCACCATCAACAACGTGCAACCCGGCCCGGTCGACACTGACATGAACCCGGCCCATGGCGAATTCGCCGAGAGCCTGATCCCGCTGATGGCGGTGGGCCGTTACGGCACCGCCGATGAAATCGCCGGTTTCGTCGCTTATCTGGTAGGCCCGGAAGCCGGTTACATCACCGGTGCCAGCCTGACCATCGACGGTGGTTTTGGCGCCTGATTGCGCTGAATCCCGGGTACAAAAAACGCCGCGCCTCTTTGCAGAGGGCGGCGTTTTTCATGCGTGCTTATTGGCTGATCAAGCCCAATCCAGCGCCGGCAAACCGCAGGCACTCGGAGTGAACGCCTTGAGCGTGCGCAGAATCCCGTCGGCATGCGCGTATTTTTCATCGGCCATGGCTGCATCCGGAATCGCAATGGCGGTCATCCCCGCGGCTTTCGCTGCGGTAACGCCGAACGGCGAATCCTCGAACACCAGACAATCTTCAGGTGCGACACCCAGACGGCGGGCAGCGGTGAGGAAGATGTCCGGCGCCGGTTTCGCCGCGCCGACTTCCGGGTCGTCCGCCGTGACGATGAAATCGAACAGGGCAAACCAGTCGCGGTGCGAGGTGGTTTTCTGGCCGAACGACTGCCGCGACGAACTGGTGCCCACGGCAATTGGAATGTTGTGCGCCTTGAGGTGGCGAATCAGCTCCTCCGCGCCCGGCATCGCCTGGGCCTTGGGGAAGCGCTCACGCATCAGTGGCTCGCGGATTACCAGAAACTCTTCGGCGCTGATCGGCAGATCCAGCGCCTGCACCACGTAGTTCGCCAGATCATTGGCCCCGCGACCGATGATGTTCTGTTTGATGCTCCAGTCGAAAGTCCGCCCGTAACGCTCGGCGATGAGCGAGGTGACCTCGGTGTAGATGCCTTCGGTGTCCAGCAGCAGACCGTCCATGTCGAAAATCACGGCCTTGATCGGGCCAAACGCCTTCATCGGTGCATTCATCATCGGATCCGTTATCAAAAACATCCCGGGCGGCGCAGCCGGTGCCGCGGCGCGGATCTGATTAATGGGTTCAGCAGCATAGCGAGGCCAGTGGACATTGAGCAACGGGCAATGTTTAGCCCGTGGAATGACTCTCTGATATTTAGCGAAACGCCCTACAGCTAACGCCTGCTTTCCCGACTTCTTTCCATTTTGATCCCCCGCAAAGTCCGCGCACCTCTTTCACGCGGAATTTTAAGACTTTGGCGGAGCAAGCAAATCGAACGCTGCGGTGAAATAACGGATGAAATTCAATATGAACTGTACGGCGTAGGGTGCGCCATTCACTTCCCATCAGAATCAGTAGGACTGTTTTATCGACCTTGACCTCGCGAGCAAACCGATCCGAATCAAAGGGCCTGAAGTACAGGCCCCGGATATTGAAATTCAGTGCGCTGCTGCGCTCGACTATCAAGACAAACTTATTGCTCATCCTCATCCTCTTCATACTCCATATCCGCCTCATCCGCATCATTCAGCGGCACCGTCGCATCATCCATCAGCGACCCCGGATCCTCGTTCCCAGGATCATTGATAAACGGCAGACCGCTCGGGCCTTTTTCTTCCTTGCCTTCTGTTTCGGGAGTCATGGCAAACCTCTGCAGCTCGTGGGTTGTATAACGTTCGAAAAGTCCTACAGCCAATCGTTCCAGAGTCCGGCCGCCAGACACGAAAAACCCGGCGCGAGGCCGGGTTTGTTTTCGGTATTCAATCAATGGTGGCGGTTTTTATGTTTGTACTTGTTGTGCTTGTGGCCACCGCCGGAATGCCCCTTCCCGCCGTCGCCACCCAGATTGTTACCCACCGCACCGCCGGCCGCGCCGCCCAATCCGGCACCAATGGCGGAGCCGGTGGAGCCGCCCAAGCTGTTGCCGACCACTGAGCCGCCGGCTGCGCCGAGGCCACCGCCGATGGCGGCTTCAGTGCGATTGTGTTTATTCGCTCCGACCGCGCCACCTGCCGCGCCGCCTACACCTGCGCCGACCGCCGCACCGGTGCTGCCGCCGAGCTGGCCACCGACCACATTCCCGAGCACACCGCCCAGTCCGCCACCGACGGCGGCGCTGCCATCGCCGGCGGCCATCGCGCCTTGAGCGACCAGTAATCCGAAAAACAGTGCAGACAATGACAAACGCATTTGAACCTCACAGTTCCCGAATCGGGACGGTATGCCCACAGGGGCTCGTGTCAAATTTGAGCGGTTTTCCGCGAAAACGTTCAGCCATGAAAAAGCCCGGCATCGAGCCGGGCTTTTTCTGACAAGCGCTCGATATCAGTGGCGCTTGTGACCTTTGGACAGGTTGGTGCCCACCGCACCACCTGCAGCGCCACCAAGGCCTGCGCCAATGGTCGCGCCATTTCTGCCGCCCAGGCTGTTGCCGATCACCGAACCACCGGCCGCGCCAACACCACCGCCGATAGCTGCTTTGGTCCGGCTGCCCTTGCCAGCGGCCATGGCACTGCCGGCCGCGCCTGCAACACCGGCACCAATCGCTGCGCCCGTGCTGCCGCCCATTTTCTGGCCGACCACATTACCCAGCGCGCCACCCAGTCCGCCGCCGAGTGCAGCAGTGCCTTCACCGGCGACCGCACCTTGAGCAACCAGAAGCCCCAGAACCAGAGCAGGCAATGTTAGACGCATGAAAAAACCTCAAAAATAGGGAGATCAAAAGGGGCCGAGATTGAATGCTGCCGACGCGCTGAAGTCCAGATAATTCAGCTGCCGCCGCGCACTTGGCGCCGATTGGACAGCGATTTCGCAAAAGGTTTTATCGCAGGCAAAAAAAAGCCCGCTGGGGAGACGGGCTGGAGACTTGCTTTCTAACGGATGGCTTCACCCTACGTCTGTGGAGGTGAAAAGTTTGTGAAAAAACTAAGAATTTGCCCCATCGCTTGTAGGATATTTCCCTACATAAACCTCGGGCATAAAAAACCCCGTTCATAGACGGGGTCGTTCTGTCATCTATCACTTTCTCGATCGTGCCGAGACCTTCGGAAGAAACTTGGCTTTCGGCCCCTTGGGCGCGGTGGACTTGATCTTGCCGGTCTGAACCGGATCCTCGCCAAAGCCCGCCTGATACTCCGTCTGGCCGCAGCGGACGCAGTTGTTGAATGAAAATTCGGCACCATCGTCTTCGATATACGGATCAGTCATAGCCTCTCCCCTTCGTAATAGATCGATACCGGCAAAGCCTTTTGCCTGAAAAAATATCGACCTCCAAGACTTTTGAGACTAGCTGGTCATTACTGGACTTGTGATTCAGATCGACTGATGCCCGACGAATGGCCTACATCGATTAAACTCGCCAGCGACCTCAGACACTCGTGGCTTACATCAACAAACCACGTGGCTGATCGACAGAAAAAAACCCATTCATCAACTGAATGGGCTCGCGGACTACGGCAACTGCATCAACGCAACTTGACCGCAGTGCCCGTCGCGAACACGACAACCATACCGCCCTTGCCCGCTGGCATACTGATCTCGAAATCCAGCCCAACCACCGCATCCGCTTGCAACGCCTGCGCCCGCTCCTTGATCTCGTAAATCGCCTGAACCCGCGCCTCTTTCAATGCACGCTCGAGCGTCTGAGAGCGCCCGCCAAAAAAGTCGCGCATGCCGGCAAACATGTCACGGATCACATTGACACCTTGCACCGACTCCGCGCTGACAATGTCCAGGTACGCGGTGATCTGTCGGCCTTCGATGGAATGTGTGGTGGAAATAATCATGGAAGCCGTCCTTTTAACTCGCAGAAAATCTGGCGATTTTAACTTCCACCATTCAAAAATGGTTCCGCTACGGGGCAGTTTCCAGATCTGCAACAACACTCGCCTTTTTGCAAAGCTCGCCAAGGTCTGCGCGAAATCTCGCCGAGCAGCGATCAGGCAGCTTTCTACACAGCTTATGGCGAGTGGAAGGACCTGTCCGACGAGGGTAGCGCGCCTTTGATGGCAACGATCGGGAGACGTAGTTCGGGTTGTGTAATGTCGTAGATCTGCAGTTCACATCCGTCCCCACGATCCACGAAGACAAACTCTGCCAGATAAACTTTCTGCTTCTCGGGAATAAAGGTACTGGTGACAGGCCCGCAGGTGTAATACGACGAGACCGTCGGATTGGCGGTCAGCTTTTTCTCATACTTGTTCTTCGACTGGTTGAATACATAGTCTTCGTTGTAAAGCGTCAGATAGCCTGGCGCCGGAGTTTGACTTTTGACCGTCGATGAACCGCTCACGAGTAGCGTCTGACCGGGATCGGCCTGCATTTCAAGCTGGGGGAACTGCTTGGAGACCGCGCTGCCGAGACGACTGAACCATGCGCCGACTTTATTGCGAAACGGTTTGACTACTGTCCCCAGATGATCGGGACGTTGATCCGGATCATTACCTCTGACCACTTCAAAATCCACCGGATTGACCGTATCACCCGCTGCCTGCATGACAACTTTGGCATGCTGATCATCGACGGTGACCTTCTTCTGCTCCAGCATGATGCCATCTGTCCAGAGTGTCGGCGCAGAGCTGCGAGAGTCAGAACCGCAGCCGCACAACATCAAAAATAGAACCATCGTGACAACTGTCTTCACTGCACTTCCCTGCGTTGGACTGCCAAAAAGCGTTCAGGCAAGCAGCTCATCCTGAAGGCGATAACAAAAAGCCACTATCGCGCAAATTCACAAACAAAGGAAACCGGTGAAGCGCGAATATTTCTCGCTTTATTGGAAACGCCAGAACCTTTTTGACGGAGACCGCTTTTTACACAGAAATGAAGCGCCCGCCCCCTATTGTTCCCATAGGGCTGATTTACAGACGCCAAAAACCACAAACCCCCGACTTTCTCTAGGAAAATCAGGGGTTTGTGTTTACTGAATGTGGCGGTGAAGGAGAGATTCGAACTCTCGATACAGTTTCCTGTATACACACTTTCCAGGCGTGCTCCTTAAGCCACTCGGACACTTCACCGTATCTCTTCAAACATGTTCTGTCTGTCGAGGCGCGCTAATGTAGTCGAAAGCTTTTCTGATGGCAAACTTTTTTTCAGAATTTTCATGCGGTTAAGACAAAAAGGCGTTTCGCCCCGCCCGGGGCGATGGCAAAACGGCCAATCTCTGGTGACGGCCACCCTTCTATATAGAAGCAGAACGGTGTGCTACGCCGGGCGCGGCCGGAAACGGTGACCGGCGAGTCAGTCACAGCGCTTTACCTGGCCTACGGCGGTGGGTAACGTCTGCCCATCTTTCTTACAAGGAATAGCGTCATGAGTGAGTTGATTGCCTACCACCTCGAAGACGGTATCGCGACCCTGACCTTGAACAACGGCAAGGTCAATGCCATTTCCCCGGACGTGATTGCGGCGTTCAACGCGGCGCTGGATCAGGCGGTGGCTGATCGTGCCATTGTGATCATTACCGGTCAGCCGGGGATTCTGTCCGGTGGCTATGACCTGAAGGTGATGACCGCCGGCCCGAAAGAAGCCGTGGCACTGGTCACCGCCGGTTCGACCCTGGCCCGCCGTCTGCTCTCTCACCCGTTCCCGGTGATTGTTGCCTGCCCGGGCCATGCCGTGGCCAAAGGCGCGTTTTTGCTGTTGTCTGCCGATTACCGCATTGGCGTTGATGGCCCGTTCAGCATCGGCCTGAACGAAGTGCAGATCGGCATGACCATGCACCACGCCGGCATCGAGCTGGCGCGTGATCGCCTGCGTCGTTCGGCGTTCCACCGCTCGGTGATCAACGGCGAGATGTTTGATCCCAAGAGCGCAGTGGATGCCGGCTTCCTCGACAAGGTGGTATCTGCCGAAGAGCTGCAAGGCGCTGCGCTGGCGGCGGCGCGTCAGTTGAAGAAAATCAACATGACCGCGCACAAGAACACCAAGCTCAAAGTGCGCAAGGCGTTGCTTGAAGCCCTCGACAACGCGATCATCCAGGATCAGGAGCACCTGGGCTGAGCCCACGCTTCCCGAGCCGAAGAAAAGCCCGACCGTCGTGTCGGGCTTTTTCTTGCCTGTTCGGTTGATCATCCGCCGACAGCTCTAGGACGCGTCTGACGATCAACTCGGAAACATGCGCTTAAACATCGCCTATCTCCGGACTCTATAGCAGCAATTGCCGAAAACAGTGCACATCCGTACACTGCGCCACCTTTTGTCCAGGCAGGCCCTGAAAATGCTGTTTTTGTTGCGTATGTTGTTGATGGGCTTGCACTTTGTCCTGGCCGGAGTGCTGGGAGTGATCCTCGGGCTGTGTCGGCCCTTCAACCCGGACAACAGCCGTCTCTGCGCCCGCCTCTACGCGCTTCCAGCCATGTGCATTCTGCGCTTGCGGGTAAAAGCCGACGTCGGCCCGCTGATGAACAAGCCCGACAGCTGCGTGATCGTTGCCAACCATCAGTCCAACTACGACCTGTTCGTGTTCGGCAACGTGGTACCGCGCCGGACCGTGTGCATCGGCAAGAAAAGCCTGAAATGGGTGCCGCTGTTCGGGCAATTGTTCTGGCTCGCGGGCAACGTGTTGATCGATCGTGGGAACGCGCACAAGGCGCGCAAGTCGATGCTTACCACGACCCACACCCTGCAACACGAGGACACCTCGATCTGGGTATTCCCGGAAGGCACGCGCAACCTTGGTGAAGAACTGCTGCCGTTCAAAAAAGGCGCGTTCCAGATGGCAATCGCCGCCGGAGTGCCGATCGTGCCGGTGTGCGTCAGCAGCTACATCAAGCACATGCGCCTGAACAGCTGGCGCAGCGGGAAAATCCTCATACGCTCGCTGCCGGCGATTCCTACAGCAGGACTGACCATGGATGACATGCCCATGCTTATGAGCCAGTGCCGCGAACAGATGCGCGAATGCATCGCCGCAATGGATCAGCAGCTGCAAGCTGCATGAAAAACAAACCCGCCTCGTGCGGGTTTTCTTTTGCCGGGTGAACTGTACAGATTTCGCTGACTCTCAAGCAGCACACGGCTAAGCTGACGCCGTTGAATTCCCCGCCATCTGCCAAGAAGAAGTGAATCACTACCATGGGTCGAGTTGTTGCTGCTGCGGTTTACAGCGAGGGTAAGAAAGTCTCCAACATTGCTCTCGATGAGGGAGCCGCGTGGGCCGCCAAGCCCGGCCATTTCGTCTGGATTGGCCTTGAGGAGCCGGACGCTCAGGAGTTGGCCAACCTGCAACGCCAGTTCAACCTGCACGAACTGGCAATCGAAGATGCGTTGGAAAAACACAGCCGGCCGAAACTGGAAACCTTTGGCGATGCGCTGTTCATCGTCACCTATTCGCCGATCCGTGAGAACGGCGTGCTGCAGTTCATCGAGACCCACATCTTCGCCGGCAAGGGTTACATCATCACCGCCCGCAACGGTCACTCGGCGTCCTACGCCCATGTCCGCCAACGCTGTGAGGCGCGTCCGTTGCTGCTGGAGCATGGGGAAGATTTCGTACTGTATGCGCTGCTTGATTTCGTGATCGAGAACTACCAGCCGGTGGGCGAAGCGATCCACGCCGAGATCGATGAGCTCGAGCGCAACGTGCTCTGTAGCGCGTTGAATGAGCGTGACATTCAGAAACTCCATGGCTTGCGCCGCGATGTCGTGCGTCTGCGCCGGTATGCGGCACCAATGGTCGAAATCGGTGAAGAACTGCAGAAGCTGAGCTTCCCGTTTATCGACAAGAACATGCGCCCGTACTTCCGCGATGTGCAGATACACGTCACGCGGCAGATGGAAGACTTGACCACATTGGCCGACATCGCCAGCCAGACCATCGAAATCGGGGTGCTGCTGGAAGCATCACGACAGAGCGTCGTACAGCGCAAGTTTGCCGCGTGGGCGGCGATTCTGGCGTTCCCGACGGCGGTGGCGGGGATTTACGGGATGAACTTCCAGAACATGCCGGAGCTGAGCTGGCACTACGGCTATTTCGCCGTGCTGGGGTTTATCACGGTGGGGTGTGTGAGTTTGTGGGCTAGTTTCAAGAAGTCGGGATGGTTGTAGTCCTGTGGCGAGGGAGCTTGCTCCCGCTGGGGTGCGAAGCGCGCCCATACAGACATCAAGTTGCCGTAAATTACGGCTGCTGCGCATCCGAGCGGGAGCAAGCTCCCTCGCCACATAGATAAATGTCAGGTCTTAAAGCGCTTCCGCCTCTGGCTTGTGCGCCACAAACCGCATCATCCACTCCGCTACCGTGGTGCCATGGTGCTCCTGCTCCAGGCTGGCCACACCTTTCGAGTAGATCTGCGAACCCAGCGCGTCCTGACGCAGGTCCAGCAGCGCTCGCGAATAGTCGTGAATGAATTCCGGGTGGCCCTGGAAGCACAGCACCTGATCGTTGATGTGGTACGCAGCAAACGGACAGAAATCGCTGGAGGCGATCACCGTGGCGTTTTCCGGCAGCGCCGTCACTTGATCCTGGTGACTGATCAGCAGCGTCAGCTCTTCACGCACCGGACTCATCCACGGCGCCTTGGCCGCCAGTTTGTAGTTGTGGGTGCCGACGCCCCAGCCCTGAGTGGCACGCTCGCTCTTGCCGCCCAGCAGCAGCGCCAGCAATTGATGGCCGAAACACACGCCGAGCAGCTTGTCGCCTCGCTCGTAACGGCTCAGCAAGTATTGCTTGAGGGTCTGGATCCACGGGTCGGTGCCGAACGAATCGGCCTTGCTGCCGGTAACCAGGTACGCATCGAAAGTCTGATCGTCGCTGGGGTATTCGCCCTGCATCACGTTGTATACGGTGAACTCGGCAGCAATCGGTTGCTGCGAGAACAGGCGCTGAAACATCTGCCCGTAACCCTGATATTGATCGACCAGTTCCGGACGCAGGATGTCGGTTTCCAGAATGCAGATGCGTAGCGACATAAAAAATACCTGACACGTGATGGGAATAATGAACACCCCAGAGCCTGCCTTGAAACACCCCGACAAGGCAAGCCCCGCAGCGTTCACCCGATCACTTAAAACAGCTCGCCTTTCGCGGCTTTTTCCAGCAACAGCGCCGGTGGCGCAAAGCGCTCGCCGTACTGCTCAGCCAAGTACTGCGCGCGTGCGACGAAGTCCTGCACCCCGTACTGATTGATGAACTGCAACGCGCCGCCGGTCCACGGCGCAAACCCGATGCCGAAGATCGAGCCGACGTTGGCATCCGCCGTGGAAGTCAGCACGCCCTCCTCCACACAGCGCACGGTTTCCAGGGCCTGCACGAACAGCAGCCGGTCACGCACATCCTTGGGTGAAATCTGCCCGTCGGCCTTCTCGAAGCGCGTTTTCAACTCCGGCCACAGATGCTTCTGATCACCCGCCGGGTAATCGTAGAATCCAGCGCCGGCGGCTTTGCCCGGACGCTTGTATTCGTTGAGCAGCAAGTCAATCACGGCGAAGGCCGGGTGTTCCATCAGCGGTTTCCCTTCCGTTTGCAGGTCTTTGGCCGTTTGTTGACGGATATGGCTCATCAGGCTGAGGGAAACTTCGTCGGAGATCGCCAGAGGCCCGACCGGCATCCCGGCCTTGCGCGCTTCGGTCTCGATCATCGGCGCGCTCACGCCCTCGCCGAGCATGGCGATGCCTTCATTGGTGAAGGTGCCGAACACCCGCGAGGTAAAAAAGCCACGACTGTCGTTGACCACGATCGGGGTTTTCTTGATCTGCAGAACGAAGTCGAAACCCCGAGCCAGGGTTTCAGCGCTGGTCTGCGCGCCTTTGATGATTTCCACCAGCGGCATTTTGTCCACCGGACTGAAGAAATGCAGGCCGATGAACTTGCTCTGATCGGGTACTGCGGTCGCCAGTCCAGTGATCGGCAAGGTTGAAGTGTTGGAGGCAATCACTGCATCAGAACCCACTATTTTTTGCGCTGCCGACGAGACCGTCGCCTTGAGTTCACGATCCTCGAACACCGCCTCGATGATCAGGTCGCAACCCGCCAGATCGGCATCGCTTTCGCTGGTCTGAATCCGCGCCAGCACCGCCTCGCGCTTTTCAGCCGTCATCTGCCCACGGGCGACTTTCTTGTCGAGCAGCGCCGCCGAATGGGCCTTGCCCTTCTCGGCCGCCGCCAGGTTGATGTCCTTGAGCACCACATCGATACCAGCCGAGGCGCTGACGAAAGCGATCCCGGCACCCATCATGCCCGCACCGAGCACGCCGACCTTGCGCGTGACGTAAGGCGCGAATCCTTGAGGACGCGAGCCACCGGCGTTGATCTCATTGAGCTGGAACCAGAAGGTGCCGATCAGGTTTTTCGAGATCTGCCCGGTGGTCAGCTCGGTGAAGTAACGGGTTTCGATCAGGTGTGCGGTGTCGAAATCGACCTGCGCGCCCTCCACCGCCGCGCAGAGGATTTTCTCCGGAGCAGGCAGCGTGCCCTGGGTTTTACTGCGCAGGATCGACGGCGCAATTGCCAGCATCTGTGCGACTTTCGGATTCGACGGTGTGCCGCCAGGAATCTGATAGCCCTTCACGTCCCAACGCTGCACCGCACTCGGATGGCTGACAATCCACGCACGGGCCTTGGCCAGCAATTCATCACGATCCGCCGCCAGCTCATCAATCAAACCGGCCTGCAACGCTTGTTGCGGGCGCACCTTCTTGCCTTCGAGCAGATACGGCAGTGCCTTTTCGATGCCTAGCATGCGCACCATGCGCACCACCCCGCCACCACCCGGCAACAGGCCCAGCGTCACTTCAGGCAGACCGAGTTGCACCGCCGCATCGTCCAGCGCCACCCGGTGATGGCAGGCCAGACAGATTTCCCAGCCACCGCCAAGCGCCGCGCCGTTGATCGCCGCAACCACCGGTTTGCCGAGGGTTTCCAGAGTGCGCAATTGCCCTTTGAGGCTCAGCACCATGTCATAGAAGGCTTTGGCTTCGGATTTGCCGACCTTGATCAGCTCATTGAGGTCGCCGCCGGCAAAGAAGGTTTTCTTCGCCGAGGTGATGATCACCCCGACGATGCTGTCTTTTTCCGCCACCAGCCGCGCAACGCAGGCGCCCATGGCCTCGCGGTACACGGCGTTCATGGTGTTGGCGCTCTGGCCCGGCATGTCGATGGTGAGGACGACAATGCCGTCCTGGCCTTTTTCGTAACGAATGGCTTCGCTCATAACAAGGTTCCTTGAATTCGGGGCTCAGAGGCGTTCGATGATGGTGGCAATGCCCATGCCGCCGCCGACACACAGCGTCGCCAGGCCGTAGCGCAGACGCCGGGCTTCCAGTTCATCGAGCAGGGTGCCGAGGATCGCGCAACCGGTGGCGCCCAGCGGATGGCCCATGGCGATCGAGCCGCCGTTGACGTTGACCTTGTCCGGGTCCACCGCCATGTCCTTGATGAACTTCAACACCACCGAAGCAAACGCCTCGTTGACCTCGAACAGGTCGATGTCCTCCACGCGCAATCCCGCCTTGGCCAAAGCCTTGCGCGTGGCCGGTGCCGGGCCGGTTAGCATGATCGTCGGGTCGGTGCTGGTGACGGCCGTGGCGACGATCCGGGCCCGCGGTTGCAGGCCCAGCGCGCGACCCTTGGCTTCGGAGCCGATCAACATCAGTGCCGCACCGTCGACGATCCCGGAGCTGTTGCCCGGCGTGTGCACGTGGTTGATCCGCTCGACGTGGCTGTAAACCCGCAGTGCAGTGGCATCAAAGCCCATCTGGCCGATCATTTCGAAACTCGGCTTGAGTTTGCCCAGGCCTTCCATCGTCGATTCGGCGCGAATGAATTCGTCGTGGTCGAGCAGGATGATGTCGTTCTGATCCTGCACCGGCACCAGCGACTTGTTGAACGAACCGTCAGCCCGCGCCCGCGCAGCTTTGTGTTGCGAGTGCAACGCGTAGGCATCGACGTCGTGGCGGCTGAAGCCTTCAAGGGTGGCGATCAGGTCGGCGCCGACGCCCTGCGGAGTAAAGTGGCTGTGCAGGTTGGTCTGCGGGTCCAGTGCCCAGGCGCCGCCATCGCTGCCCATCGGCACCCGCGACATCGACTCGACGCCACCGACCACCACCAGATCCTCGAAGCCCGAGCGCACTTTCATCGCGCCGAGGTTGACCGCTTCCAGACCCGAGGCGCAAAAACGGTTGATCTGCACGCCGGCCACGCTGACGTCCCAGTCGGCCACCTGCACCGCTGTCTTGGCGATGTCGGAGCCTTGATCACCGATCGGCGTGACGCAGCCGAGCACGACGTCATCGACCTGACTGGTGTCCAGCGCCGTGCGGCTTTGCAGCGCGGTCAACAACCCGGCGACCAAATTCACCGGTTTGACGCTGTGCAACGCGCCGTCGGCCTTGCCTTTGCCGCGGGGCGTGCGTAACGCATCGAAAATCAAAGCTTGGGTCATGACGTCCTCGAACCTGTGCGGTGAGTGAAATTCGTAGTGTCACTGTTGGCCCGAGCGCTCATGGATTCAATGACCACAGCGCTCAATGACGTTGACGCGCACGCTCAGACGGACGGTCATCCACCCTCAGGTGAACCGGTTCAGGTCAGCGAGTTGTCTAGCAAGCGGGCGGCGAAGAAGCTGGCAATACGCCTCATGCGTTTTTTATCGCAAACGGCAGCTAATACATATGAAATGGATCTAAGCCAAGCGTGACGCGGCCTCTAAGGTAGTACATGTACGTCAGGGTCGTCGGGTTTTGCCGGGGCCGACGTCCTTCAACAGGAAGTGCAGCGTTTGCCGTCATGGATATGCAGGCAAACACCAGGAAATAACAAAAAAGGCGGTCAAGCCATGTTCAAACAACCGAAAGTTCGTCAAGCAGGACTCATTCTTTTCGCCACGACGCTGTTGTTGATTTTGCCCAATCTGACCAAGGTGATTGGCTGACTCAAGCGGCAGGCGCCCGTTATCGCCAATGAAAATGTGACTGGCCCGCTACCCGGGCCAGCCTGGCTGTGCCAACCTTTGTGCACTTCCACGACATGGACGGCGAACATTTGAAAACGCTCATTGCGTTCTGGGCCTTGCTGCTGAGCATGCCCTTGTCTGCGGCGCAGCTCACGCTGGAGCTGGGCGCGAATAGTCGCACCTGGCAGACCGAGGAATTGCTCAAGCATCCGCAGGTGCAAACCCTCACCATCAAGAACGATGTGTCCTACAAGAAGGACATGACTTATCGCGTCGTGCCTGTGGCGGCGCTGCTCACAGGCATCAAACCCGACGATCACTTGCAAGCCGTGGCGCTGGACGGGTTTGCCGCAGAAATGAATGCTGCACCGCTGCTCAACAGCAAAGGGGCGCGGGCGTGGCTGGCGATTGAGGACCCGGCGCAGCCGTGGCCGCCGCTGTCGGAAGGCAAGCACAGCGCCGGGCCGTTCTATCTGGTGTGGACCGACCCGCAGGCCGGCAACATCAGCCCGGAGCAATGGCCGTTCGAAGTCGCGAGCATCAAGCGCATGGCGCCGGTGGCCGAGCGCTTCCCCGCGCTGCTGCCGGATCCCAAGCTGAAAGCGAATGACCCGGTGAATCAGGGTTTTGCCCTGTTTCAGAAAAACTGCCTGGCTTGTCATCGCCTGAACGGCGCGGGGGATGCGCAATTTGGGCCGGACCTGAACATTCCGTATAACCCCACAGAGTATTTCGGCGCCGATTTCCTCAAGCGCTACATTCGCGATCCACAGAGCTTGCGCCAGTGGCCTCAGGCGAAGATGCCAGGGTTTTCGGCAGAGGTGTTGCCGGAGAGGGATTTGCAGTTGTTGATCGGCTATTTGCAACACATGGCTGGGCGCAAGGTTAAGCCCTGACGACATTCCCCTGTAGGAGTGAGCCTGCTCGCGATAGCGGAGTGTCAGTCACTGATCCTTAAACTGACGACCGCTATCGCGAGCAGGCTCGCTCCTACAGGGTTTTGTGTGAAGCAAATTACTGTTGTTGCACGGAGATAACCGGCGTCGGCGAGACGAACACCTTCGCATGCATCTGCTCACTCCCGCCGCCCCGGCGCATGCCGCGTACCGGGCAGGCGTCCAGATAATCCAGGCCCACCGCCAGTTTCAAGTGCCGCTCAGGTCGGGCCAATTGGTTGGTCACATCAAAGCTGTACCAGGCGTCATCCAGCCACGCTTCGGCCCAGGCGTGACTGGCCAGGTGCTCGGCGTCCTCGCTGTACAGATAACCCGACACATAACGCGACGGAATCCCCAGGCTGCGTGCGCACGCCAGAAATGCATGGGTGTGATCCTGGCAAACCCCGGCGCGCCCGGCGAAGGCTTCGGCGGCGCTGGTGTCGACTTCGGTCGAACCCGGCGTGTAGGTCATGTGCTGATTCAAGCCATGCATCAGGTCGATCAGCGCCGTGCGATCACGCCGCTGCTTGCAGGATCTTGCCGCGAACGCCCGTAGCGCCTCGTCCGCCTCGGTCAAACGGGTGAAGCGCAAGAACGGCAGCGCCGACTGGCTCTCATGCTCGGCTTCGCGCAATTCATCGATATCGACCTGCCCCCGGGCGCCGATGATGATCGCTTCGTGCGGCTCGTCCATGGTCAGCACATGCAGAATATTGCCGAACGGATCGAGCTGGGCGCGCACCGGGCGCGGCAAGTCGAGCTGCCAGCTCAACACGTGCTGACGCTCGCTGTCGTGCGGGGTCAGGCGCAGATACTGGATGCTCGCCCGCACCTGATCTTCATAGTGATAGGTGGTCTCGTGGCTAATGGAAAGTCTCATGCAGCCTCCAGGTATGAACTGTGAATCGCGTTGCCCAACTGGCGCACCAGCGGGATGAATTCGGTGAGCCAGGCGTGCAGGCCTTCGGCGAGGATTTCGTTGATGCCGGTGTAACGCAGCCGCGCGTCCATCTCAGCGGCCAGGCGTTGTGCCGGACGGCCGTTGGCGCCCGGCAACTGGGCGAGGATCTGGTCGATTTCCTCGGTGCAGGCACGCAACGAGCGCGGGACATCGGCGCGCAACAGCAACAGCTCGGCGACATGCCGGGCGCCGGGTGCGTCGCGGTAGATCTCGGTGTAGGCCTCGAACGACGACAACGCCCGCAGCAGCGCACTCCATTGATAGTAGGCGTGGGCGGTGCCGTCACTGACGGCCTCGGCCTGATCGCCAGCCATTTCATAGCGCGCATCGAGCAGGCGCAGCGTGTTATCCGCACGCTCGATAAACGTCCCCAGACGAATGAAGCGGAATGCATCGTTGCGCATGATCGTGCCGTAGGACGCACCACGGAACAGGTGCGAACGCTCCTTGATCCACTCGCAGAAGCGGCTCATGCCGTAGCGGCTGAGGCCCTGTTCGGCAATGCCGCGAATCTCCAGCCAAGTGGCATTGATGTTTTCCCACATGTCCGCGGTGATCCGCCCGCGCACCGCATGCGCACTGGCCCGTGCCGCACCGAGGCAGCTGTAGATGCTCGCCGGGTTGGCCGCATCAAGGGCGAAAAAGTGCAGCAGGCGTTCGGCGTGCAGTTCGCCGTGACGCTCCAGGTAATCGTCGAGGGTGCCGGTGATCAACAGCGGCATGGCCAGTTCGTGCAGACCGTCGCCGCGACCGTCCTGCGGCATCAGCGACAGCGAATAGCTGACATCGAGCATCCGTGCGAGATTTTCCGCCCGCTCCAGGTAACGCGACATCCAGTACAGATCCGAGGCAGTTCTACTTAACATGGCAAGCTTCCTTCAATCCTCGACCACCCAGGTGTCCTTGGTTCCGCCACCCTGGGAGGAGTTCACTACCAGGGAGCCTTCGCGCAGGGCAACACGGGTCAAACCACCGGGCACAACCCGGGTTTCGCGGCCCGACAGCACAAATGGACGCAGGTCGATATGGCGCGGCGCAATGCCGTTTTCGACAAAGGTCGGACAGGTCGACAGCGACAGCGTTGGTTGCGCGATATACGCGTGAGGCTTGGCCTTGATCCGCTCGCGGAACGCATCAATTTCCGCCGTCGTCGACGCCGGCCCCACCAGCATCCCGTAACCGCCGGAGCCCTGAGTTTCCTTGACGACCAGATCCGGAAGATTGGCCAGTACGTGGGAAAGTTCAGAGGGGTTGCGGCACTGCCAGGTCGGCACGTTCTTCAGAATCGGTTCTTCGTCGAGGTAGAAACGGATCATCTCGGTGACAAACGGGTACACCGATTTGTCATCCGCAACCCCGGTACCGATGGCATTGGCCAGCACCACGTTGCCCGAGCGATAGGACGACAACAGTCCCGGTACACCGAGCATCGAATCGGGATTGAACGCCAGCGGATCGAGGAACGCGTCGTCGAGACGGCGGTAGATCACGTCCACCGCTTTCGGCCCGTCGGTGGTGCGCATGAAGACCTTGTCGTCACGCACGAACAGATCGGCGCCCTCTACCAGTTCAACGCCCATTTCCCGCGCCAGAAAGGCATGTTCGAAGAACGCACTGTTAAAGCGCCCCGGCGTCAGCACCACCACACTCGGGTCATCGATCGGGCTGGAGCTCTTCAGCGTGTCGAGCAACAGGTTCGGGTAGTGGTCGATGGGCGCAATGCGCTGGGCGGCGAACAGCTCGGGGAACAGGCGCATCATCATCTTGCGGTCTTCGAGCATGTAGCTGACGCCGCTCGGCGTGCGCAGATTGTCTTCGAGCACGTAATAAGTGCCGTCGCCATCACGCACCAGATCGACGCCGGAGATGTGCGAATAGATGTCGCGGTGCAGGTCCAGGCCCTGCATCGCCAACTGATACTGCTCGTTGGCCAGCACCTGTTCGGCGGGGATGATCCCGGCCTTGATGATGCGCTGCTCGTGATAAAGGTCGGCGAGGAACATGTTCAACGCCTTGACCCGCTGGATGCAGCCACGCTCGACGATCCGCCACTCGCTGGCGGGAATGCTGCGCGGAATGGTGTCGAAAGGAATCAGGCGCTCGGTGCCCTGCTCGTCCCCATAGAGCGTGAAGGTGATTCCGGCCCGGTGGAACAGCAGATCGGCCTCACGTCGCCGTTGTGCCAGCAACTCGTCAGGCGTGTCGGCCAGCCAGCGGGCGAACTCCCGGTAATGCGGGCGGACCTGGCCGCCGACATCGTACATTTCATCAAAATAGGTGCGGATCATGCCGTACTCCTTGTCACCCGGACCTACAGGCCTTCGCAAGGCCCGTGCCATCGGCATAAACGCTTTGATTTCAATCGCTTGGATAATCACGCCACAAGCACCGCACCATTCCTGTGCGACAAATGCCCCAAGCTGATTGCCCCCGCCTCATTGCGACGCAGTGCTGTCGCCTATCACCAGCATAGTCAGAGTTGATTTCACTGCGTGGGTCAGGCTGCGGATAATCGCCGCATCCGCTGAAAACTTCCTTGTTGAAGGCTTCAGCCCAACTGATCCGGACTGCCAGCGCAGTCCCCGCAGGCCGTAACCCTGACCGGTTTCCTCTCCTTATCGGTCTTCCCTTTTAGCCACCCTCTCCGGTGGCTTTTTTTTGCCCGGGATTCTTGTTTCAGGGTTTTTCCAGAGCATTCTCAGGGCCGGAAACGACAACGGCCGACCCGAAGGTCAGCCGTTGCTCGACAATAGTTGCGCTGAATCAGTTAAGACGATAGCGATTGCGCACCTCCTGCTTCACGCCCCAGCCCTCGATGATGCCGCCCAGCGGCTCGACCACGGCAGAAAATCCCTGCTCGAAATCGCCAATGTCGTCATACGTTGCGTACATCACTTTGCTCAGTTCCAGCGACCAGGCGCCATCGTCGCGCGCACTGACCTGGGCATTGATGGATTCACCACGGAATTTACCTGCCGCCCTGCGCGCCCGCTCCTCGTCCGGGAAAATGGCGTAGAACTCGATGGGATGGAACCGGGAAAAGTCGAAACCGCCTTCTTTCATGCGGCGCAGTACGTTGCTGCTGATGTCTTCTTGATAGGCTGTGCTCATGAAACGTCCCCCTCGCATAGATGGATAGACTTTCCGTATTCCCGCCCCGGGCCTTACAGGCCGAAGTGCATCGGCAACAGGGTTGCCGGCGGGAAACAAGCATGTAGCTGACAAGACCAGACCTTAGCGATTGTTTCGCTGATCTCGCTTGCAGAGTAGCCCCAAGATAGAGGCGCTGCCAAGGCCTGGTACTTCAAGTGACAGGAAGAATTTCAGATTGGAGTGATGCTGCGGATTTCGATGCTGTTCTGGGCTTTCAGATTTTTCGCACCTGCATCCGGGGTTCGCCCTTCCAGATCGTTCATATCCAGTTCGGCGGCCACCGGCAGGAGCCGTTCCTTGATCAGGCGTGCAGCCTCGTCGTCGCTGGGGCATTCCGCGCGCTCGAACACCTCATCGACAATTTCACCATGATCGTCCACGAAAGTGACTTTCCACTTTTGCATCGGTGCCTCCTCGATCAAACCCGCAAATGGGCTTACTTCTATCTCGACTTTTGGCGAGATTGATCGTTCAAAAGGATTGCAGCAGACGAACATGAAAAAAAATTAACCGATGGGGAAACAGGCTTGTGTGGCGAGGGGATTCATCCCCGATGGGGCGCGAAGCGTCCCTGAATTGAGCGAACGCGTAGTGTCAGTTCCAACGCGTCTGCCGATTTTACGACTGCTGCGCAGCCGGTCGGTGATAAATCCCCTCACCACAGGGGATCTATCACCGATCCGGGAATAGTGCGTCAGTCGTTGCTTGGCTTGTTGATCGCCTGCAGTACGTACTGTGGCAACGCGAACGCGCCGATGTGGATTTCCGGGTTGTAGTAGCGGGTGACGATGCCGCTGCCGATGAAGCGCTGTTGCAGGGTTTCACGGCTCAGCTTGCGGTAGGCCGGATTGGTCGAGCCCCAGGCGAAAGTCATCGAACCGCCGATGTAGGTCGGCACGGCCGCCTGATAGAAGTGCCAGTCCGGGAACAGGCTGCGCAGGCGACCGGCAGTGGTTTTGACTTCATCGATCTGCATGAACGGGGTGCCGTTCTGAGTCACGAGGATCCCGCCTTCGTTCAGGCAGCGGTGGCAGGCCTGGTAGAAGTTTTCCGAGAACAGCACTTCGCCCGGGCCGATCGGGTCGGTGGAGTCGGAAATGATCACGTCGAATTTTTCCGTGGTGGTGGCGACGAAACGCATGCCGTCGTCGATCACCAGGTTCAGCCGTGGGTCGTCGTAGGCGCCCTTGGAGTGGTTCGGCAGGAATTCCTTGCACATGTCGACCACGGTGCCGTCGATCTCGACCATGGTGATGTGCTCGACGCTCGCGTGTTTGGTCACTTCGCGCAGCATGCCACCATCGCCGCCGCCGATGATCAGCACGCGCTTGGCAGTGCCATGGGCGAGGATCGGCACGTGGGTAAGCATTTCGTGATAGATGAATTCATCGGCTTCGGTGGTCTGGATCACGCCGTCCAGCGCCATTACCCGACCCATGCGCGGGTTCTGGAAGATCACCAGGTGCTGGTGTTCGGTGCGCACTTCGTGCAGCAGTTTTTCCATGCGAAAACGCTGGCCGTAGCCTTCGTAGAGGGTTTCCAGGTACTCGCTGGTCTTGGTGACGGTCATGGTCAAGTGCTCCGATGAATGCGCGGGCGTCAATCGTGGAAACGATTGCCCGGGAAAGGCGCGCATTCTACGTTGCTGAAGATGACAGGTCGAACCTTCCTCCGACAGGGCACACTCTGAAGCTAACGCAAGACCAATGTGGGAGCGGGCTTGCTCGCGACAGCGGAGTGTCATTCAACCTGTGTTTCGACTGAACAATCGCCTTCGCGAGCAAGCCCGCTCCCACAGGGGATCAGCGTGTTTTCGGGAAAGCGTCAGATCCGCACATTGCCCCGTGGCCCGGCAATTGCCCAGATGATCAGGCCCAGCACCGGCAGGAGGATGATCAGCAGGACCCAGAGGATTTTCATCCCGGTCTCGGCGCCGCTTTTCAGCACGTTGATGATGGCCCAGATGTCGAGGGCAAGGATGATCAGGCCAATCAGACCGTTGAACGTGGAACCCATGGTGTCGCTCCAGAATAGTGGCATGCACTTTTAGGATAGACGGTCGCGCGCAGGGTTCCCTTTTATTGCGTTCAAACGTGAACGGCGACCTTCAACGCTTCCAGCGACGGCGCGGCAGCGATACCGACTTCGGCGCACAGTTCCAGCACTCGCGGCACGTCGTTGCCGTAGACCAGCACCACTTGCAGCTCGTCGTCGAGCAACTGGCTGAAATTCATCAACGTGTAACCGCCGTTTTCCTTGTTCAGGCTGCTCATCTGCACCTGGATGCGGTTAAGCGCGGTCAGCGCTTCGGTCTTGGCCAGTTGTTTGGGCTTGAGGTTGAAATCCACGCCCGGGCCGAACGAGGCGACGATCTGCGCGAACAGGTCAACGTAGGTGTCTGCCTGGAACAACACGGTTTCCGGCAGACTGCCGACCACGACCCACTCGCCCAGCGGGATCGGGAAGGTGTCGTCGTAGTTGATGTCCGGGTTGGCCGCCAGAAAGGCTTCGGCATCGGCGTAGGCCTGCGCGGCTTCGTCAGCCACATTCAGGATCTCGTCCTCGCCCATGCAGCCGGAGCTGATTTTGCTGATGAGTTCGACGAGTGCGGCTTTCATGGGTGCGGATCCTGTGGAAGGTTGAATTCGAGGGCGCGGAGGATAGCGCATTCCGTGGCGCATCCGACACCTGTGGCGAGGGAGCTTGCTCCCGCTGGGGTGCGAAGCGGCCCGAAAAACAGTGGGCTCAGCATTTTTGCCAGCGCTGCGCACTGGAGCGGGAGCGAGCTCCCTCGCCACAGAGTCTCGACAGTCCTCAGGCCAGCAGTTTTTCCAGCTGCGCCGTGGTATCGACCGCGCCCATGGTGCGGGCTGCATCCAGCGCGGTGATGCCGTTGGCATCCTTGGCCTTCGGATCCGCTCCCTTGCTGATCAGGTAATCGACGATTTCCACGCGATTGAACATCGCCGCCATCATCAGCGCGGTGCGGCCATCGAAGGACGAACCTTCGATCTCGGCGCCCGCTTCCACCAGCGCCTTGACCACGGCCAGATCGCCCTTGAACGCCGCGCCGGCAATCGGGCTCTGGCCGTTACCGTTACGCAGCTCCGGGTCGGCCTTGTGTTTGAGCAGCACCTGCACCGCGTCGACGTGGCCGTAGTAGCTGGCGAGCATCAACAGCGTGTCGCCCTTGCTGTTTTTCAGGTTCACCGGCAAACCGGCGCTGATCAGCCGATCGAGCATCAGCGCATCACCGTCGCGTGCCTTGTTGAAAACCTGCTCGGTGAATTCGGCAGCTTCTTCAGGGGTCATCTGGCGGCTTTGGTCAGACATGGGCAACTCCACTTTCGGTTATTCGCAAAGCCGACAGTTTCCCGAGCGCGACGATGGCTGTCACCCCCTTTTTCTCAAGACGTGCCATAGCCAATATCAATAGCGGTACTTGCCCTGATGAATATCGGCCAACACCTGATCCGTCACCTGCACGTAAGTCTGGGTGCCGGGCAGCCAGGCGTAGATCGGGTCATCGCCCGTCTGGCCGGGGTCGAAGCCTTCGTTTTTCAGTCGGGTCTTCTGGTATTTGAAGGTCCCGGTGGTTTCCATTTTCACCTTCACTCGCAGGAACAGCGGCACCGCATAGGCCGGCATGCGCTGACGGGCGAATGCGAGCAATTCGGCGAAATCCAGGGTCGCGAGGGATTCGGCGGGCGTGATTGCGGCCATCCCGGCGCGACCATTGGTGTTGCGCACTTCCACGCCGTAAGCGACTGCCTCGGAAATGTGTGGATGTTGCAACAAAAGGTTTTCCACCTCGGTGGTTGAAACGTTCTCGCCCTTCCAGCGGTAGGTATCGCCGAGCCGATCGACGAATTGTGCATGGCCAAAACCGATGTTGCGCAGCAGGTCGCCGGTATTGAAGTAGCGGTCACCCTTGCTGAACACGTCGTGCAGCACCACCTTGGCGGTTTTCTGCGGATCGGTGTAGCCATCCAGCGGAGCTTTGTCGTCGATCCGCGCGAGCAGCAAACCCTGCTCGCCTTTGCCGACCTTGCGCATGAAACCGTCGGTGCTGC
This sequence comes from Pseudomonas sp. RSB 5.4, assembly GCF_037126175.1. Lineage (NCBI taxonomy): Bacteria > Pseudomonadati > Pseudomonadota > Gammaproteobacteria > Pseudomonadales > Pseudomonadaceae > Pseudomonas > Pseudomonas sp. RSB 5.4. The sequence continues at coordinate 319,357 of NZ_CP146986.1, read as the reverse complement.
GCAGCGGCTGCCCGCTGTCGTGGTCGTACGCCACCAGCTCCCAGGCCATCAGCGAGAAACCGATGGTGTTGTCGAAGTTGAGGATATTGCTGAAGCCGATATTGCCGTCGCTCGCCGCGTACAGCTCACAGATGTGCTCGACGGCAAACCGGGTCTTGAACTCGGCCCAGGCACCGGGGCGCAAACCATTGCCGATCATCTTGCGCACCCGGTGACGGCTATCCTCGGCGCTGGCCGGTTGATCGACCAGATAGCGGCACAATTCGCCGACATAGCCGAGGGTGGTCGCGTTATAGCGACGCACATCAGGCCAGAACTGGCTGGCGCTGAACTTGCGGCGGATGGCAAACCCGGAAGCGCCATTGATCGCCGAGCCCCAGCACACACAAAGGCCGGTGGCGTGGTACAGCGGCAAGGTGCAATAGACGATGTCGTCGGGGGTCATGTTCAGGGCGATCATGCCGAAGCTGGCCGAGCTGCGCATCCAGCGACCGTGCTTGAACACGCCGGCCTTGGGCAGGCCGGTAGTGCCGGAGGTGTAGATGTAAAAGCACGGATCGTTGAAGAACACTTCGCCGCTGCTGGCCGGATTGTCACCGGACGCTTCGGCGCTGGCGCTGATCAGGTTGATGTAGCCCTCGGGGGCAATACCGGGCTGGCTGTAAGTGTCACGGTCGGCGATAAACCAGGTGCGTTGCGCCGGGATCGACACTTGCTCGCGGATCGCGGCAAACGCCGGCTGCAGCTCCTCACCAAGGACAACCGCCACCGGCGCCACCAGATTTATGCTGTGGATCAGCGTATCGCGGGTCTGCGAAGTATTGAGCAGTGCACTGACCGCACCGACCTTGGCCAGCGCTAGAATGGTCACCAGCAGTTCCGGGCGGTTTTCGATGAACACCGCCACCACATCACCCTTGCCGATCCCCTGCGCGCTCAGATAGTGGGCGATGCGATTGGCCCACTGGTTGACCTGCGCATAGGTCAGCAAGACGCTGTCCTGCAAGATCGCCAGGCCTTCGGGGTTACGCAGCGTTGCCTGCTCGAAGGTCCAGCCGAGGCCACACGTTTGGGTCGGATCCGTGACGTTGGCGACTTTCATGCCTTTGACCACCCTTGGGATGGCTTTGGCGATCGTCGGCAGTTTGCGGAGCATCATGCCCCAGGTAATCGTGTCGCTCTGCGCGTGACTCATGGCAGCTCCCCGGTCGGCCTGGCTGGCCGTTTTTTATTGTTCGGGCTGTGGGCATGACCTGCGTTGTGGGCAAGGTCGAGTCCGAAAATACGTCAGCGCTTCTCGGCCTGTACACGCGGTTTTTGCAATGTTTTGTATCCGCCCTGTCACATCTGGCGGCGGTGATTGCGCCTTTGCCGTTTGGTTCCGTTTAATCCGTGACGATCCCGCAAAATGCAGGATGCACGATGGCCATTCATGCAGATTGCACGACCCTTGCAGATTTCACGATTTTTAACTTGTTGATTTATAAGGATTTTATTTTTTCAGGGTGCTGGCACAATCACTGCAATCTCCTTTGCATGCTTGCCATTCAAGTGCATACGGAGCTGAAAGACATGAGCCTGATCCAAGAAAAATTTACCTCGCTGTTCTCCAACTTCAACGTCACCACTGCGCCGCGTCCCGATGGCGGGATTTTGCTGACCTTGCGCAGCAGTGAAGGCAAAGTGTTCAAGCGCGCCCTGACATATCAGCAAATGCACAACGCCGACCAACTGTCGTGGGCGATCAGTGCGATTCGTCGTGACCTGGCTGAAGAAGCCAGCGAACTGCCGCAGATTGCGATGCTGCAGAGCCAGCAGCGTTTTGCGCTGCCGACGTATCATTCGCTGTAACTGATTCGAAGCTTTAAACAGCTTTTTTGGATAAAAAAAGGCCGGGCAGTTTTCACTGCGCGGCCTGTTTTTATGGCTGACCCATGTGGGAGCGGGCTTGCTCCGGGCGGCGTTCCGACGAAGGCGGTCTGTCTGACAAATTGACCTTGTCTGACACACCGCCTTCGCGAGCAAGCCCGCTCCCACATTAGAGCTATGTGTGTTTAGAAGGCTTCCGGCTCGATCGCGGTAAAGCTGTCCACCGTCACATGCCCTTCCAGCTCCCCACCCTCGCGCGCCAGACCACAGGTTTGCAAACCTGCCGATTGAGCGGCATCGAGTTCCTGCACGATGTCGGACAGGAACAGAATGTCCTGCGGTTCGACGCCAATCGCCTGTTGAATGTTGGTGTAAGACTGCGCCTCACGCTTGGGCCCCGACGTCGTGTCGAAATACCCGCTGAACAGCGGCGTCAGATCCCCCGCCTCGGAACAACCGAAGATCAGCTTCTGCGCCTGGATCGAGCCCGACGAATACACAAACAGTTGATAACCGGCCTGATGCCATTGCTTGAGCGCTTCAACGGCGTCCGGATAGACGTGGCCTTTCAACTGCCCGGCCTGATAGCCCTGCTCCCAGACCATGCCTTGCAGCGCTTTCAGCGGCGTGGCCTTGCGGTCTTCGGCGATCCAGCTCAGGAGAATTTCCACCACCCGTTCAACATCGGCCTGCGGCTCGTTGCTGTCGCGGCGCACGGCGGCGATCTGTTCGGCGACATCGGCGCGCTCGGCGTTCTGCCGCACGAAGTCCGGCAGATGTTTGGCGGCGTAGGGAAACAGCACGTCGAAGACGAAACTCACCGCGCTGGTGGTGCCTTCGATGTCGGTGAGGATGACTTTGATCGACATCGGCTCAGTCCTCCAGACGCGGGAAGCGCCCGGCGATGTCTTCGCCGGTGAAGTTGGCGACCCAGCCTTCCGGGTTGTTGAACAGGCGAATCGCCACGAAGTGCGGGTGCTCGCCCATGTCGAACCAGTGTTTGGTACCGGCCGGCACCGAGATCAGGTCGTTCTTCTCGCACAACACCGCGTAGACGTAATCGTCGATGTGCAGGGTAAACAGGCCACGACCGGCGACAAAAAAGCGCACTTCGTCTTCACCATGGCGGTGTTCTTCGAGGAACTTGGCGCGCAGTTCGGCTTTTTGCGGGTGGTCGCTGTTGAGGCTGATCACATCGACGGTGATGTAACCGCGCTCGGTCATCAGTTTGTCGATCTGCTCCTGATAGGCGCTGATCACCTCTTCCTGACTGGCGCCGGGCTGGATCTTCGCTGCGGCTTGCCAGCGGTCGAAGCGTACGCCCTGCTCGGCGAGCGTCGAGGCGATGTCTTCGAAATGGGTCAGCACCTTGTTCGGAATCTCGGGGCTGGAAACGTGATAGACGGACAGGCTGCTCATGGGCAATTCCTCGGTATCGGCCTTGCCGTCCGGTTCTTGCAGACCGGTCGGGCAGTGCATTTCATCAGGCGAATGGGCGGCTTCTGGTGAAGTCAGCCTTGGCGGTTCATGACGCTGCGGGTTTTCAACTCGCATTCAAACAGGAATTCAAAGGCCTCGATCTGCCGCAGGGCATCGCTCATCTGCGCGCCCCAGGTGTAGAGGCCGTGGCCGCGAATCAGGTAACCGACGCAATCGGGATGGGCGTCGAGCCAAGGCTGCACCTTGGCGGCGAGGCGCGCAATGTCCTGATCGTTGTCGAAAATCGGCACGCGCACCCGCGACTCGTGGGTGGAGATGCCGCTGAAGGCTTTTTGCAGCTCGTAGTCTTCGAACTCGATGAAGTCTTCCGGCGTCAGGCGCGACAGCACCGTGGCATTCACCGAATGGGTGTGCAGCACCGCGCCGATCTCCGCGCGCCAGCTATACAGCTGAGTATGCAGCAGGGTTTCGGCGGAGGGCTTTTTGCCCGGTTCCAGGCTGTTGCCGGACAAATCCGTGGCGAGCACGTCGTCCAGGCCCAACTGGCCCTTGTGCTTGCCGGACACGGTCAGCAGCGCTTCGCTCGGCGACAGACGCGTCGAGTAATTGCTGCTGGTGGCCGGCGACCAGCCGCGACCATAAAGAAAACGCCCGGCGTCGACGATCTGCTGGGCGAGCTGTTCACGCGTAAGGCTCATGGCCTGTCCTCTTGCATACGTGTGGCAATGATAACGGCAGCAGCGAGCGCCGCGAGACTGGCAATACTAAAGGTCAATGTCGCGCCGAGGGCATTCCAGCTGTAACCGGAATACAACGCACCCAACGCGCCACCGGTGCCGGCCAGCGCCGCGTACAGCGCCTGGCCCTGACCTTGCTGACGCGCACCGAAGCTACGTTGCACGAACGCGATGGCAGCGGCATGAAAGCTGCCGAAGGTCGCCGCGTGCAACACCTGGGCGAACAACAGCACCCAGAGGAATTCGGCGAACGAACCTAGCAGTAACCAGCGCAACGCCGCCAGCAGAAAACTCGCCATCAGCACGCGGCGCAATGAAAACCGCGCGAGAATCCGGCTCATCGCCATGAACATCAGCACTTCGGCGACCACGCCCACGGCCCAGAGCATGCCGATCACGCCACGGCTGTAACCGAGTCGTTCAAGGTGCAAGGTCAGAAAGGTGTAATACGGGCCGTGGCTCATCTGCATCAGCGCGACACAGGCGTAAAACGCCAGCACACCGGGGCTGCGCAGTTGCTTGAGAAAGCCCTCCCCGCTCGGCCGATTGCTTTGCGGCGGTTGCGCGTTCGGCACCCACAGGCTGCTGAGAACGATGCCGGCCATGATCAGCACCAGCGCCGCCGGGTAGATGTCGAGGCTCAGCCATTCGAACAAACGGCCCAGCGCGACCACGGTGATGATGAAACCGATCGAGCCCCACAGGCGAATCTGGCTGTAGCGCGAGGTTTGCCCCTGCAAGTGCGCGAGGGTGATGACTTCGAACTGTGGCAGCACCGCGTGCCAGAAGAACGCGTGCAGGGCCATGACCATCGCCAGCCAGGCGTAGGTTTTGCTCACGAAAATCAACGAGAACGTCAGCAACGTGCACACCGCACCGAAGCGCACGATGGCCAGGCGTTTTCCGGTGTAGTCGCCGAGCCAGCCCCAGATGTTCGGCGCCACGCAGCGCATCAGCATCGGAATCGCCACCAGTTCGCCGATCCGCGCGGGGCTGAAGCCGAGGTGATCGAAGTACAGCGCCAGAAACGGCGCTGTCGAACCAAGCAAGGCGAAATAGAACAGATAGAAACTGGACAGCCGCCAGTACGGGAGCGCCGCCACGGTCAGACCGCGACGGCTTGGCGATCAACCATCAAAGCTGACCCAGTACCGGGGTGCTGACGCGCACGTCGGCGTTTTGCCCACGATGACGCAGCAAGTGGTCCATCAGCACGATGGCCATCATCGCTTCGGCGATCGGCGTGGCACGGATGCCGACACACGGGTCGTGACGGCCCTTGGTGATCACGTCGACCGGATTGCCGTGGATGTCGATCGAACGGCCCGGAGTGGTGATGCTCGACGTTGGCTTGAGCGCCAGATGCGCGACGATCGGCTGACCGGACGAAATGCCGCCGAGGATGCCGCCAGCGTTGTTGCTGAGAAAACCTTCCGGGGTCAGTTCATCGCGATGCTCGGTGCCGCGTTGGGCGACGCAGGCGAAACCGGCGCCGATTTCCACGCCTTTCACTGCGTTGATGCTCATCAGCGCGTGCGCCAGTTCAGCGTCGAGGCGGTCGAAAATCGGCTCGCCGAGACCCGGCATCACGCCTTCGGCGACCACCGTGATCTTGGCGCCGACCGAGTCCTGATCGCGGCGCAACTGGTCCATGTAGGCTTCCAGCTCCGGAACCTTGTCCGGATCCGGGCTGAAGAAGGCGTTCTCTTCCACCGAATCCCAGGTCTTGAACGGGATTTCGATCGGGCCGAGCTGGCTCATGTAGCCACGGATGACGATGCCCTGGGTGGCGAGGAATTTCTTCGCAATCGCCCCGGCCGCCACGCGCATCGCGGTTTCCCGCGCCGAGCTGCGACCGCCGCCGCGGTAATCGCGCTCACCGTATTTGTGGTGGTAGGTGTAGTCGGCGTGTGCCGGGCGGAACAGATCCTTGATCGCCGAGTAGTCCTTGGACTTCTGGTCGGTGTTGCGGATCAGCAGACCAATCGAGCAACCGGTGGTGCGCCCCTCGAACACGCCGGAAAGGATTTCGACTTCGTCGGCTTCCTGACGCTGGGTGGTGTGGCGGCTGGTGCCCGGCTTGCGGCGATCGAGGTCGCGCTGCAGGTCTTCGAGGGAGATCTCCAGGCCCGGCGGACAGCCGTCGACAATGGCGACCAACGCCGGACCATGGCTTTCGCCAGCGGTGGTGACAGTGAACAACTTGCCGTAGGTATTGCCGGACATGCAGGACGCTCCGTGAAATCAAACCCGAATTCGTGATGCGCGCCAGTATACGCAGGCTAACCGACTAGTTCATCCTCGAACCTTAGTGGTGTTGGTGAGTCCAACCCGCACCTTGGCGAATGATGGCGTGATGATGCTGCGAGTTCTGATCTTGAGTCTTACCCTGTTTACCGGTTTTGCCCACGCGACTGTCCTGCAAAGACCGATCTCTCTGGAGACCGGCAGCGGAGAACTTTTCGGCTCGCTGCTGCTGCCAAAATCCGACAACCCGGTGCCGGTTGTCCTGATCCTTGCGGGTTCCGGTCCGACGGATCGTGACGGCAACAACCCCGATGGCGGGCGCAATGACAGCCTCAAGCGGCTGGCCTGGGTGCTGGCCAAACATAATATCGCCAGCGTGCGCTACGACAAGCGCGGGGTGGCCGCAAGCCTGGCGGCCACGCCCGACGAGCGCAATCTGTCGGTGGAAGCCTACGTCAACGATGCGGTGGCCTGGAGCCAGAAGCTGAAAAGCGATCCGCGTTTCGGCCCGTTGATTCTGCTCGGGCACAGCGAAGGCGCACTGATTGCCACCCTCGCCGCCCCCCGCGCCGACGCCGCCGCGCTGATTTCGCTGTCCGGCAGCGCCCGCCCGGTGGATCAGGTGATCCGCGAGCAACTGGCGCGCAGCCTGCCACCGCCGTTGATGCTGCGCAGCAATGAAATTCTCGACAGCCTCAAGGCCGGCCGCACCGACGACAACGTGCCGGCGCCGCTTCAAGCGATTTTCCGTCCGAGTGTGCAGCCTTACCTGATTTCCCTGTTTCGCCAGGATCCGGCCAAGGCCTTCGCGCAACTGAAAATGCCGGCGCTGATCATTCAGGGCACCCACGATATGCAGGTCGGCGTGGGCGATGCGCAGGCACTGAAAGCCGCCAGACCCGAGGCCCAACTGGTGGTGATCGAAGGCATGAACCATGTCATGCGTATCGTTCCCGCCGACGTGAAGCGGCAATTGGCCTCGTACAAGGACCCGAATTTGCCACTGGCAGCGGAGCTGGGCGGCAAACTCATCGAATTTATTGACGGACTTCGCACCCGTTAAGGGCTTTTTGCCCTCCAGTCCTGGAAAAAACGGCCGATAAGCCTTTGTCGCCAGCGTACCGGCTGGCGACAAGCAGGGCTTGGACAGGATCTCGCCGTTATGACTGATACCCCGACTTCACCCGACACCACCGCTGAAAAAGACGCACCGCCAGCGGTCGAGCTGCCATGGGCGGACGTCAGCGTCGAGCACCACAAGATGCTCCGCCTGGCCCCGCTGCAGACCGACCGCAACACCGGTGGCCGGCCGCTGCGCTTTGTCGAATTCGGCTATGCCGAGCGCAACAGCAAAGAACACAGCCTGATGCGCATGGCGATCAAACTGCCCGGCCAACGCGTGCGCAAGGAGCAGAACCAGCTCGACGTGTGGGTCAATCACACCAGCAAACGTGTGCATTTCGGCCCGGACAGCGGCTTGCAGATCGAACCGCTGAACCGTGGCATCGGTCGTTTCATGGCCGCGCAAGGCATCAACTGGGCGAAAAAGCGCTGGCCCGCCTACACCGTCGACGGCATGGACTTGAACAACAAGGACGCGCTGAACGAAGACACCCGCCTGCGTCGCGATCACTTCTTGCGCGTGCATGGTTTTGATGTGGTGTACGCCGATGCCCAGCATCTGAAGGGCAGCGTCAAAGAGGTGCAAGTCGGTGACTTGCTGGGCGACTGGAACAGCGAAAAGCTGCAGATCGTCGAGATTCTTGAAGCGGCGCAGATGCTGCAACAGGCCGAGCAGAACCTGGCCGAGCAGGAAGTGAAGCTGAAGAAGCAGGAAGACAAAGTCAGCAAGTTCAAGCGTGAAGACGCCGGATTGCGCTTCACCATTACCTGTCTGGTGGCGTTTGCGGTGTTTCAGGCGGGGTTGCTGATCTGGATTGCTACGCACCGCTGAAATCAGCGATGACCTGTGGCGAGGGAGCTTGCTCCCGCTCGGCTGCGAAGCAGTCGTAAAACATGCGCATGCGGTATGTCTGGTGCACCGTCATTGCATATTTTGGGTCTGCTTCGCAGACCAGCGGGAGCAAGCTCCCTCGCCACAGAAGTCAGTCAGGTCAAACGCGAGAAGCGAACAGCGCCTGATGCTCGCGGCACTGCTCCGCCGTCAGCATGAACACGCCATGCCCGCCGCGCTCGAATTCGAGCCAGGCGAAGTCGACTTCCGGGTACAGCGCTTCGACGTGCACCTGGCTGTTGCCCACTTCGACAATCAACAAGCCCTTCTCGGTCAGGTGATCCGCCGCTTCGGCGAGCATCCGCCGTACCAGGTTCAGACCGTCATCACCGCAGGCCAGGCCCAGCTCCGGTTCGTGCTGGTATTCATCCGGCATGTCGGCGAAATCTTCCGCGTCAACGTACGGCGGGTTCGACACGATCAGGTCAAAACGCTGCCCCGGCAAACCATCGAAACCATCACCCTGCACGGTATAAACGCGCTCATCGACGCCATGACGCTCGATGTTCTGATTGGCCACTTCCAGCGCTTCGAACGACAGATCCGCCAGCACCACTTCGGCGTTCTGGAATTCGTAGGCGCAGGCGATGCCGATGCAACCGGAACCGGTGCACAGATCGAGAATCCGCGCAGGCTCGTCGCCGATCCACGGTGCAAAGCGGTTTTCGATCAGTTCGCCAATCGGCGAACGCGGGATCAGCACGCGCTCATCGACGATGAACGACATGCCGCAGAACCACGCCTCGCCCAGCAGGTACGCCGTCGGGATGCGCTCTTCAATGCGGCGCTTGAGCAGGCGTTGCAGGTTGACCAGTTCGTCGTCTTCCAGCGCACAATCGAGGTAGCTGTCGGCAATTTCCCACGGCAGGTGCAGGGCACCGAGCACCAGTTGCCGGGCTTCATCCCAGGCGTTGTCGGTGCCATGACCGAAAAACAGATCCTCCCCATGGAAGCGGCTGACGGCCCAACGGATGTGGTCGCGCAGGGTACGAAGTCGGGAAGTGATCACGGGGCAGAACTCCAGAAAAAACGACTGACGATTCTACCAGCCAAAACGCCCGCCGACGACGCAGGAAAATCAGCGGAGCGACAGTAGGACTTTTCTGATTTTTGCATCAGCTATTGAACAGAACGTGTAACTTGACAAGGCTGCAGGCCAGTAACGACGGCGCCTACGATGGTAGCGGTTCACAGAACCGCTCAGCCAGAGGACAATGCCGCAAAAGCCCCACCCCAAGGAGCCCCGAATGTCCGTTCCAAAAACGATGTTTCAACTCAGCGGCCGCGGTTACGCAGCGGCCACCCTGAGCCATGCCACCGTGGTCATCATCGATGCCCAGAAAGAGTACCTCAGTGGCCCGCTGGCCCTGAGCGGCATGGACGCGGCCGTCGCGAACATCAAACAACTGGTCGCCGCGGCCCGTGCAGCCGGTCGGCCGATCGTGCACGTGCGTCATCTCGGCACCGTCGGTGGCCTGTTCGACCCGCAAGGCGAACGTGGCGAGTTCATCCCCGGCCTTGAGCCACAGGGCGATGAAACCATCATCGGCAAACTGCTGCCGAGCGCGTTCCATGGCACCGAACTGCTCGATCGCCTGCAAAACCTCGGTTCGCTGGACCTGATCGTCTGCGGCTTCATGAGCCATTCCAGCGTCAGCACCACCGTGCGCGCGGCGAAGAACCTGGGCTTCCGTTGCACCCTGGTCGAAGACGCCTGCGCCACCCGTGACCTGCCGTTCAAGGGCCGCGTGCTCAGCGCCGCCGTGGTGCAGGAAGCGGAAATGGCGATCATGGCCGACAACTTCGCCACCCTCGCCCTGACTCAAGATCTGATCTGATCTGCTCTGATGAGCGGCTCAGCACGCCGCTCATCCGCAAAAGCCTCGCATTTGCTTCAATTGCCTTAGCCTCAGGAACAACCCGGTCAACTCCCGGTCGAAGGGCCGATACCCATTGAGGAAGGTCGGAATGAAGTTATCCGATGGATTTGACGCACGCCGCTTGCGGCCCAAAGGCCAAAGCAACTGGCGTTTTCGATTCGGCGCAGCGATCGCCGCCATTCTGGCGACGTTCGGTGTGCTGCTGGCGATGGCCGGTGCCGCCAGCCTGCTGGGGCGCCCGCCGGCGCTCGGCGATTTGAATGCCACGCCGATGGGTTCGGCGATCATTCTCGCGGTCGGCTTGTTGTTCCTGTATTTCGGTGTGGCGCTGTGGCGTCGATGCCGGCGTCGCGCCAGGCAATCGCGGGAGCTGAACATGTCCCCGCACCTGATGAAAAAACACGACTGAGGTGATGGCCTGGCTTTTTGCCGGGCCGTTTTGTTTCGACTTGGGTAAACTGGCCGCCCTTCGCGGAGGCTGACATGCAAGACGACGATTTTTCCCTGTTCAAAAGTGCGATTCAAGGCGTCAAGCCGATCAAGCACGACCGCGCCGACACTGGCAAACCCAAGGCTGACCGCGCGCAGATCGCCAAACTGCGCCAGTCCGCCACCGTGCGCACCGACACCACCACCGTGGATGGCCTGTCCGATCAGTTCGTGATCGACGTCGGCCCCGAAGACGAGTTGATGTGGGCCCGCGACGGGGTGCAGGAAAGCCAGATGCGCAAGCTCAAGATCGGCCAGATCCCGTTCGAAGGCAGCCTCGACCTGCACGGCATGAACGTCGAAAAAGCCCGCGAGACCCTCTGGGCCTTTCTCGCCGAAGCGACCAAATTCGAAATCCGTTGCGTCCGCGTCACCCACGGCAAGGCCGTGCGCCTGGACGGCAAGCGGCCGATGATCAAAAGCCACGTCAACACCTGGCTGCGTCAGCATCCGCAAGTGCTCGGTTTCTGCTCGTGCCAGGCGAAACACGGCGGTGCCGGTGCGGTGTACGTGATGCTCAAACGCACCATGATGGAAGGCCGCGACGAATAATCGCGTTACACCGAACTTGCAGGGTTGTGTCCGCCACCGTACCCTTGCCCTTTGCGAAAATCCCCACAGGTAGTTTCATGTCCCTGGAACAGAATTACACCGCGATTCTCGGCCAACTGGGCGAGGACGTCTCCCGCGAGGGCCTGCTCGACACGCCAAAGCGTGCCGCCAAAGCCATGCAGTACCTCTGCCGCGGTTATGAACAGACGCTCGAAGAGGTCACCAACGGTGCCCTGTTCAGCTCCGACAACAGCGAAATGGTGCTGGTCAAGGACATCGAGCTGTACTCGTTGTGCGAACACCACCTGCTGCCGTTCATCGGCAAGGCGCACGTTGCGTATATCCCGAGCGGCAAGGTGCTGGGCCTGTCGAAGGTCGCGCGGATCGTCGACATGTACGCCCGCCGCCTGCAGATTCAGGAAAACCTCAGCCGCCAGATCGCCGATGCGGTGCAGCAAGTCACCGGCGCGCTGGGCGTGGCCGTGGTGATCGAGGCCAAGCACATGTGCATGATGATGCGCGGTGTCGAGAAACAGAATTCGTCGATGATCACTTCGGTGATGCTCGGTGAGTTCCGCGAAAACGCGGCAACCCGCAGCGAATTCCTCAGCCTGATCAAGTAATTCGCGGTACGAAGAAAACCGGCATTCATCGCCGGTTTTTTTTCGCCCGCAAAAAATCGGGTAAGCTGCGCGCCTTTCTCTCTTTACACCGTGAGGCTTTCAACGTGTTCGTCAAAGCGCTTCGTGTCGGCCTCGGCCAACTGATCATCTTCATCGACTTCATTACCCGCCCGGGCAAGAAACAGCGTCCGGCCGAAGTTCAGGCGCAGGTCAACTCGGCCGCCAAAGACCTGACGCTGTACCAGTTCCACGCCTGCCCGTTCTGCGTGAAAACCCGCCGCACCCTGCGTCGTCTGAACGTGCCGGTGGCGCTCAAGGACGCGAAGAACAACGAGCATGACCGCCAGACGCTGCTGGAACAGGGTGGCAAGATCAAGGTGCCGTGCCTGCGCATTGAAGAGAACGGGCAGACGACCTGGATGTATGAGTCCAAGGTGATTATTGATTATCTGGATAAGCGGTTTGCTGCTATCTGAATGATTTTCGGTGTCCTGAGCGACGCCTTCGCGAGCAAGCTCGCTCCCACAGGGGGCGGGTCACGCCTGATTGCTTACCAAGCTAACTAAATATTCATCTACTGTTGGTCGATTTGCCGGCTGCCACAGCCACGGCGGTCTATTCTGCGAGAAGCAGAGCCAGAGGCGCATTCACCTGCCATACGGGCTCACCCACGCTCCCACGGACAGGCAGTCGATCAAGCGCTCACGGCCCGTTCATCGCTCGTATCGCTGTCCGCTCCGTTGCCCGGACAATCGCAATGCATGCACTGGTACGTATCGCGCTGGGAAAACCGTATACCTTTGTGGTGCTGGCGATTCTGATCCTGATCGCCGGTCCGCTGGCGGCGCTGCGTACGCCCACCGACATCTTTCCCGAGATCCGCATTCCGGTGATCGCGGTGATCTGGCAGTTCACCGGTTTGTCGCCCGACCAAATGGCCGGACGGATCACCTCACCGTTCCAGCGCGTATTGACCACCACGGTCAACGACATCCGCCACATCGAGGCGCAGTCGCTTAACGGCTTCGGAATCGTGAAGATTTTCTTCCAGCCCAACGTCAATATCACCAACGCCAACGCGCAAGTGACTTCGGTGTCGCAAGCGATCCTGCGCCAGTTGCCGCCGGCGACCACCCCGCCACTGATCCTCAACTACAGCGCCTCGACGGTGCCGATCATTCAACTGGCATTGTCCGGCAAGAATCTGAGCGAACAACAACTGGGCGATATCGGCCTGAACACCGTGCGATTGATGCTGACCACTGTCGCCGGAGCGGCCATCCCCTATCCGTTCGGCGGCAAGAGCCGGCAGATCCAGATCGACCTCGACTCGGCCGCCATGCAGGCCCGCGGGCTCTCGGGGCAGGATGTAGCCAACGCACTGGCCACGCAGAACCTGATCACCCCGGTGGGCACCGAAAAAATCGGCGACTATGAGTACCCGCTGCTGCTGAACAACGCGCCGACGGACTTCAAGGACCTGCAGGATTTACCGATCAAGACCGCCAACGGCACCACAGTGCTGATTCGCGATGTGGCAACCGTGCGTGACGGCAATCCCCCTCAAACCAACATCGTTCACGTCAACGGCAGCCGCTCGGTGCTGCTGACCATTCTCAAGACCGGGTCGGCCTCGACCCTTGGCGTGATCGACGGTATCCGCAACAAACTCGCCGACTCCAAGGCTGCGCTGCCTGACAACCTGAAAATCGAGTTCATCGAGGATCAGTCAGTGTTCGTCCGCGCGGCGATCAGCAGCGTGGCCAAGGAAGGGATCATCGCGGCAGCCCTGACCAGCCTGATGATTCTGCTGTTCCTTGGCAGCTGGCGCTCGACGGTGATCATTGCCGTGTCGATTCCGCTGTCGATTCTGGCCTCGATCGCGACCCTCGCCGCCCTCGGCGAAACCCTCAATATCATGACCCTCGGTGGCCTCGCCCTGGCAGTGGGGATTCTGGTGGATGAAGCGACCGTCACCATCGAAAACATCAACTGGCACCTGGAACAGGGTAAAGAGGTGAAGACCGCGATCCTCGACGGTGCCGCGCAAATCGTCACCCCGGCCTTCGTTTCGCTGCTGTGCATCTGCATCGTGTTCGTGCCGATGTTCTTCCTTGAAGGCATCGCCCGCTATCTGTTCGTGCCGATGGCCGAAGCGGTGGTGTTCGCCATGATCGCTTCGTTCCTGCTGTCGCGGACGCTGGTGCCGACCATGGCCAACTACCTGCTAAAGCCGCACACCAAGGAGGAACAAGCAGCGCACAATCAGCGTTCGCGCAATCCGCTGGTGCGTTTTCAACGCGGTTTCGAGAAGCGCTTCGAGGCCGTTCGCGATCGCTACCACGCGATGCTGGAAACCGCCCTGCACCACCGGGGAATTTTCGTCGTGTGCTTTTTCGGCTTCGTGCTTTTGTCGTTCACCCTCGTGCCGTTTCTGGGGCGCAACTTTTTTCCGGCGGTCGATGCCGGGCAGATCCTGCTGCATGTACGCGCGCCGGTCGGCACCCGCGTAGAGAAGACCGCCGAGCTGATTTACGACGTCGAGAACGCGATCCGCCGCATCATCCCGCCCGCCGATCTCGGCTCGGTGGTCGACAACATCGGCCTGTCTATCAGCGGCATCAACATCACCTACAACAACACCGGCACCGTGGGTTCGCAGGACAGCGACATCCACATCAAGCTCAATGACGGTCACCGCCCCAGCGCCGACTATATGCGGCAGATTCGCGAGCAACTGCCCAAGCAATTTCCCAATCTGGTGTTTTCCTTTCCACCGGCGGATATCGTCGGGCAGATCCTGAATTTCGGTGCGTCGGCACCCATCGACCTGCAGATCCAGGGCGGCAATCAAGTCGCCAATTTCGCCTACGCCAATACCTTGTTGCGTGAGATCCGGCGGGTCCCGGGAGTGGCCGATGCGCGCCTGCAACAATCCGAGCAACTGCCAACCTTTCAGGTCAACGTCGACCGCACCCGCGCGCAACTGGTGGGCATCACCGAACGCGATGTGACCAACAGTCTGGTGGTCAACCTCGCGGGTTCGAGTCAGGTGGCGCCGACGTACTGGCTCAACACCGCCAACGGCATTTCTTATCCGATCGTGATGCAGACGCCGCAATACAACCTCGACTCGCTGTCAGCGCTGAACAACCTGCCACTGAGTCCGACCGGTGCCGGCAATGCCCAGCAGATTCTCGGCGGTCTGGCGACGCTTGAGCGCACCAACAGCCATTCGGTGTTCAGCCAGTCGGAGTTGCAACCGGTGGTGGAGATTTTCGCGTCGACTCAGGACCGCGACCTTGGCGCGGTGGCGGCGGATATTCAGGACATCATCAACGCCCACGCCAAAGATGTGCCGAAGGGTTCGAAAGTCGCCCTGCAAGGCCAGGTGCAAACCATGAACAGTGCGTTCAACGGCATGCTCTACGGCTTGCTCGGCGCGGTGGTGCTGATCTATCTGGTGATCGTGGTCAACTTCCAGTCGTGGCTCGATCCGTTCGTGATTCTCATGGCCTTGCCGGCGGCACTGGCGGGGATTGTCTGGATGCTGTTTCTCACCCACACGCCATTGTCGGTGCCGGCGTTGACCGGGGCGATCATGTGCATCGGGGTGGCAACCGCCAACGCGATTCTGGTGGTCAGTTTCTGCCGCGAGCGCCTCGATGCCCATGGTGACTCGGTCAGTTCGGCACTGGAGGCCGGGTTCACCCGTTTTCGCCCGGTGCTGATGACCGCGCTGGCGATGATCATCGGCATGACCCCGATGGCCCTGAGCCTGGGAGAAGGTGGCGAGCAAAACGCGCCACTGGGTCGGGCGGTGATCGGCGGGCTGTCCTTTGCCACGGTGGCGACGTTGTTCCTGGTGCCGATCATTTTCAGCATTGTCCACGCCCGAGACGCCCGCGAGCCGGCCCCGGCCCCGGCCGCTGACGCGCCACTGCCTCCTGCCCCGGAGGGCGCCTGACATGACCGACGAGCACATTGCCCCGCCCCCCCTGCGCCCCAGCGGCGCAAGCACAGTCTGTGGCGCATCGCATTGACCGGGCTGGTGCTGGTGTTGATCGTCATCGCGTGCATCATCTGGCGCGTCAGCGAATCGCGCACGCTCAAGGACTGGACCGACAAACAGGCCGTGGCCAACGTGGTGCTGATCTCACCGAGCATCGCCCCGCAAGGTCCGGTGCTGAATCTGCCGGGACGGCTGGAGGCGTACTCCCGCGCCTCGATTTTCGCCCGCGTCAGCGGGTATTTGAAGTCATGGAAATTCGACATCGGCGCGCCGGTCAAGGCCGGGCAATTGCTCGCCGAAATCGATGCCCCGGAGCTCGATCAACAACTGCTGCAAGCCCGCGCCGACCTCGCCACCGCCCAGGCCAACGAGTCGCTGGCGGCGACTACGGCGAAGCGCTGGCAGGCGATGCTGGCCTCCGATTCGGTGTCGCGCCAGGACGTTGATCAACGCAACGGCGACCTCAGCGCCAAGCAGGCGCAGGTACTGGCGGCAAAAGCCAACGTCGACCGATTGGTGGCAACCAAAGGCTTTCAGCGTCTGGTAGCGCCGTTCGATGGCGTGGTGACCGCGCGCGAAACCGATGTCGGCGCACTGATCAACGCTGGCAGCGGCAGCAACGGTCCCGAGCTGTTTGTGGTGTCCGATGTCAGCCGCTTGCGGGTTTATGTGCAGGTACCACAGAATTTTTCGCCACTGGTCCGTGCGGGGACCAGCGCCAATCTGACCGTGCCGGAATATCAGAAGGAGCAGTTTCCGGCCAAGGTCATCGCCACCGCCGACTCGGTGAATGCCACCTCCGGCACGACACTGGTTCAGTTGCTGGTGGATAACCCCGGCGGACGCCTGATCCCGGGCGGCTTCACCAATGTCGAGTTCAAGTTGCCGGTGCAGGTCAACGCCTTGCGGCTGCCGGCCAGTGCGCTGCGCTACGACGAACACGGCTTGCGCGTGGCGACGCTGGATGCAAATGACAAGGTGCGCTTCAAGACCATCACCATTGCCCGCGAGTTGGGAGATTCAGTGGAGATCGGCTCCGGCCTGCTGGCCAGTGACCGAGTGATCGATACCCCGCCGGACGGCCTCGCCGACGATGACAGCGTGCAGATCGTGCAGCCCGACAAGGGAGGCAAAAACAATGGCTGAGCGCTCGGCGTTGTGCACCGCCGCGTGGGTGTTGGGCGCGGCGCTGGAGCTCAATGCCTGTTCGCTGGCACCCACCTACCACGTGCCGCCGACGCCGGTTGCCGCGCCGTTTCACACGGTCGCACCGTGGACCACGGCGCAGCCTTCCGACCAGTTGAACCGCGATGGTTGGTGGCGGATGTACAACGACCCGCAGCTCGACGCGCTGCAACAGCAATTGCTGCACAACAATCCCGACCTGAGCGCCGCGCTGGCGCATTACGCCCAGGCGCAGGCGTTCGTCAAACAGGTCGAGGCCGGGCTGTTTCCGAGCATCACCGGCAATGCCCAGCCGCAGCGCATTCGCCAGTCGGACAACAAGCCGCTGCGCAATGGCGGCCCGGATGAGTACAACTCGGTGACGCTCGGGGCCGAGATCGATTACGAGGTGGATTTGTGGGGCCGGGTGCGCGACACGGTCACCGCCGGCAAGGACGAAGCGCAGGCGCAGAAGGCTGACCTGGCCTCGGCGCGCCTGAGCCTGCAGACGCAACTGGCCGACACCTACATCCGCCTGCGCGGACTGGATCAGCAAACCCGCCTGCTGAAGGAAACCGGTGCGGCGTTCGAGAAAGCCCTGAACCTGACGCAGGGCCTGCATGACGGCGGCATCGTCTCCGGACTGGACGTGGCCCGTGCCCGCACGCAATTGTCATCGACCAAATCGCAGCTGACGCAAAACCAGGCGCAACGGGCCTTGCTGGAACATGCGATCGCCGCGTTGGTCGGCGCATCGGCCTCGGACTTCAGCATCGCCGAGAGCACTCATCCGGTGACCCTGCCGGTAGTGCCGGTCGGGTTGCCGTCAACCTTGTTGCAGCGCCGCCCCGACATCGCCGCCGCCGAGCGCCGCACCGCTGAAGCCAACGCGAAAATCGGCGTGGCCAAGGCCGCGTTCTATCCCAGCCTGACCCTGAGCGCGCAGGCCGGTTTTCAAAGTGCCGAGTACGCCAAACTGCTTTCCGCACCCAATCTTTTCTGGGTCATCGGCCCTTCGCTGTTGGGCACTATTTTCGATGGCGGCGCACATCAGGCTGAACTGGATGCAGCACGGGCCGCCACCGACGAAGCCGGCGCGCACTATCGCAGCGTGGTACTGGCGGCGTTCGCCCAAGTGGAAGACAACCTGTCGCTGGTGTCCGGCCTGGGCTCGGCACTGAAGGATCAGCGCGACGCGGCGGACGCGGCGCAGCAGTCGGAGAACCTTGCGCTGGACCAGTATCGTCAAGGGGCGGTGGGTTATCTGGATGTGGTGTCGGCGCAGACCACCGCCCTGCAGGCGCAGAGCAGTGTGCTGGATTTGCAGACTCGCCAGCTCAGCGCCAATGTCGGCTTGATCAAGGCGCTGGGTGGCGGCTGGTCGAACGAAGAGTTGGCGAGCATCGCCGCGCAGAAAGAGTGATCGCTCTTACGCCGCTAACGCTGCCTGGGCTTGGCGCACCACCGCCGCCAGTCGCTTGAGCCCTTCATTGAGACGCGCCGGATCGATGTGGCTGAAGTTCAGGCGCAGATGCCCGTGATGGTTGTCCGGATCCGCAAAGAACGGCTCACCGGGCATGAACGCCACGTCGTTGGCCAGCGCGGCGTTGAGCAGCGTTCGCGTATCCAGCGGTTGCCTTAGCGTCAGCCAGAAAAACAGCCCGCCCTGCGGCATGTTCCAGTGCGCCAGATCAGAGAAATGCGTTTCCAGCGCAGACTGGAACGCATCCCGGCGCTGTCGGTAAAAGCCGCGCAACTCGCTCAGGTGCTGCTGATATTTTCCACTGCCGATCCACTGAAGCGCCTGCCACTGGCCGATGCGGTTGGTGTGCAGATCCGCCGATTGCTTGAGCTTGAGCAAATGCGGGAACAGGTCCGGACTGGCGATCAGGTAGCCGACGCGCAGGCCCGGCAGCAGGGTTTTCGATACGGTGCCGGTGTAGATCCAGCTGGCTTTCTGCAGGCGCCCAGCAATCGGTTTGGCGCTGCCGCCGTCGAACGTCAGTTCGCGGTACGGCTCGTCTTCGATCAGGGTCACGCCGAATTCATCCAGCAACGCGGCGACGGCAGCGCGCTTGGCTTCGCTGTAGCGCACGGCGGAGGGGTTCTGGAACGTCGGGATCAGGTAGATGAACGCCGGGCGATGTTGCTCAAGTCGACTGCGCAGTTGAGCGAGATTGGGGCCATCGGATTCTTGCGGCACGGTCAGGCATTCGGCGCCGAACAGCTGGAAGATCTGTAGCGCGGCCAGGTAGGTCGGCGCCTCCAGAAGAATTTCGGTGCCCTTGTCGATGTACAACTTGGCCGCCAGATCGAGGGTCTGCTGGGAACCGCTGACCACCAGCACCTGACTCGCCTCGCACGCCAGGCCCAGCGCCCTCGCCTCCGCTGCCAGTGCTTCACGCAGCGCCGGCTCGCCCTCGCTCATGCCGTACTGACCAAGCGCCAGCGGCATCTCGGCCCATTCGACTTTCGGCAGCATGGCTTCGGCGGGCAGGCCACCGGCGAACGACATCACCTCCGGGCGCTGGGCGGCGGCGAGGATTTCACGGATCAGAGAACTTTTAAGGCGCGAGACACGTTCGGAAAAAGCCATGGGAGTCACCGGTAGCGAGGCTGTAGGAATTTGAGTCAAACTGCTTGACCGAAACTACGACAGCTTGAGCGAGTACGTCAACATGCTTGACCTTAAAAGCCCCGCCAGCCAGCAACAGGCGATGGAAGCGTTTTTCTTCGGCTATCAGGCGTTCACCGCCAAGGCCGATGAAATGCTCGAGCGCCGCGGTCTGTCCCGGGTGCATCAGCGGATTGTATTTTTCATCGCGCGTTATCCGAATTTGAGTGTGAAGGAGTTGCTGGGATTGCTCGGCGTAAGCAAACAGGCGCTGAACATGCCGTTGCGCCAACTGCAGGAAATGCACCTGGTGGACAGCGTGGCGGCGGCGGCGGACAAGCGTAGGCGTCTGCTGGAATTGACCGTGGAAGGTGCAAAGTTCGAGCAGGCGTTGCGCCGTGAACAAGTGAAGTTGCTCGAGCGGGTGTTTGCCGAGGCTGGGGAGGCGGCGGTGAATGGCTGGCTGGCGGTGAATATGGCGCTTGGGAACACTCAGTCACCTCTCGATTGACTGGGCTGGCCTCTTCGGGAGCAAGCCCCCTCCCACAGGGTTCTGCTGGTTACCCATGATTCGGGTCCACTGGAGATCCACTGTGGGAGGGGGCTTGCTCCCGAAGGGGCCAGAACAAACGATATATCCCTATCGCCTGACCTTTCGTAAACAAAACCAAAAACAATATTTGCTTTATTTGTACACAAAAGCATAATCCACTGCGTGCGAGTTCCTGACCGCATGGTCAACAAATTCGCGTATGCCTCAAAGGGCTGCTGCCACCCCTCATGGGTCCGGCCCTGGAAATAACAATAAAACTCTTGAGGAGTACTCGCTGTGGAAAGCCGCAAATCCGAAGCATCGACGCTGGAACTCTCGCCGCCTTTACGCACAGGCGTGCTGGAGCGCATCTTCAAACTCAGCTTGCATGGCACCACGGTGAAGACCGAGCTGATTGCCGGTCTGACAACCTTCATCACCATGGCCTACATCATCTTCGTCAACCCGAACATCATGGCCGATGCCGGGATCGATCACGGTGCAGCCTTCGTCGCCACCTGCATCGCCGCCGCGCTCGGCTGCCTGCTGATGGGTCTGTACGCCAACTGGCCGGTGGGCCTTGCGCCGGGCATGGGCCTCAACGCCTTCTTCACCTACACCGTGGTCGGCACCATGGGCTACAACTGGGAGACCGCGCTTGGTGCGGTGTTCGTTTCCGGCGTACTGTTCATGATCCTGACCTTCTCGCGGATTCGCGAATGGCTGCTCAACAGCATCCCGGTCAGCCTGCGCTTTGCGATGGGCGCCGGTGTCGGTCTGTTCCTCGGGCTGATCGGCCTGAAGACCGCCGGCATCGTCGTCGACAGCCCGGCCACCCTGATCAAGCTCGGCTCCCTGCGCGAGCCCGGCCCGCTGCTCGCCGCGATCTGCTTCCTGATGATCGCGATCCTCAGCTACCACAAAGTCTTTGGCGCGATCCTCATCAGCATCATCACCGTGACCCTGGCCGGTTGGGGCCTGGGTATCGTGCACTACTCGGGCATCATGTCGACCCCGCCGAGCCTGGCGCCTACGTTCATGGCCATGAACATCGCTGGAGTGTTCAACGTCAGCATGATCAGCGTGGTCCTGGCCTTCCTCTTCGTACACATGTTCGACACCGCCGGCACCCTGATGGGTGTCGCCCAGCGCGCCAATCTGGTCAACGCTGACGGGCGTATCGAAAACCTTTCCCGAGCGATGAAAGCCGACAGCGCCTCCAGCGTCTTCGGCGCGGTGGTCGGCGTTCCGCCCGTCACCAGCTATGTGGAAAGTGCCGCTGGCGTAGCGGCTGGTGGTCGGACTGGTCTTACCGCAGTCACCGTGGGTGTGCTATTTATAGCCGCGATGTTTTTCGCGCCACTGGCCGGCATGATTCCGGCTTACGCCACCGCCGGTGCGCTGATTTACGTAGCGATGCTGATGATGGGCGGCATGGCGCACATCGAATGGGATGAGGCCACTGACGCCATCCCGGCGATTGTCACCGCGATCATGATGCCGCTGACCTTCTCGGTCGCCGATGGCATTGCGCTGGGCTTCATCACCTACGTGGCGCTGAAGGCCGGCACCGGCAAGCACAAGGAAATTTCCGTCAGCCTGTGGGTGCTCTGCGCGATCTTCATCGCCAAGTTCATCTTCTTGTAAGCGTCACGCGGTTCAAGCGTCAAAACAGCCTCACCCTCGCGGGTGGGGCTTTTGCACATTCTTGAGTACAACAAAAAAAGGAGGAAAGTGATGAGTCTGGAAACCTGGTTGCTGTTCAGCGGCGCTGCATTGGTGGTGATCCTGATTCCGGGGCCGCTGTCGTTGTTGATGATCAGCAACAGTCTGAACTACGGCTTGCGCCGCTCTTACCCGGCATTTCTCGGCGGCGTGATCGCCTCGATCTGCCTGCTCAGTGCCTCGGCGCTGGGGCTCGGCGCCCTGCTGCTGGCGTCGGAACAACTGTTCAGCGCCTTGAAGATCGTCGGCGCGCTATACCTGTTCTATCTCGCCTGGCAGAGCTGGCAGCAATCGCGTCAGCCAGCGGTCGGTGCCGAAGTGCCACAAGCCGCACCAGTGCCACGCTTTCGCACACTGTTCGGGCGCGCCTTTGTCCTGGGCGCGAGCAATCCGAAAGACATTCTGTTCTTCGCCGCGTTTCTGCCGCAGTTCCTCAGCGCACAACAGCCGTTCCTGCCGCAGTTGCTGATCATGATTGCGACGTGGGTGGTGCTGGATCTGTGCTGCAAACTGGCTTACGGGCTGGGGGCGCATGGTGCGGCGCGGTATCTGCGTAGCGGCAAGGGACAGAGCTGGTTCAATCGGGTGAGTGCCGGGTTGTTCAGTGGTGCCGGGGCTGCTTCTCTGTTGAGCCGCTAACAACCAAAGCTTCGCGAGCAAGCCCGCTCCCACATTTGGAATGCATTCCCTTGTGGGAGCGGGCTTGCTCGCGAAGGCGTCAGAACAGGGGACACTTTCCTCCAGGCGAAAAAAAAGCCCGCAGTGTGAGCGGGCGAAAGACCAAAGAAGCTATATGCGCAGTCGCTTCCCGGTGGGGGCAGCTGCTTGGGGGTCAGCTGCCCCGATAGGTGGAATAGCTGTAAGGCGAGATCAGCAGTGGTACGTGGTAATGATCCTGCTCGGCGGAGATGCCGAAACGCAGCACCACCACGTCGAGGAACGCCGGCTCCGGCAGTTGCACGCCACGGGCGCGGTAGTAATCGCCGGCGAGGAACTGCACCTGATAGACCCCGGTGCGGTAGTCATCGCCTTGCAGCAGCGGCGCATCGACCCGGCCATCGCTGTTGGTTATCGCACTGGCGACCAATTCCAGGTGCGAACCTTCAACGCGGTACAGCTCGACCTTGATCGAGCTGCCCGGGCAACCGTGTGCAGCGTCCAAAACGTGTGTTGTCAAACGTCCCATTGATTCTGCGCGCCTGGCCGCAAAGAGCAGTCAGACTTCGCGCCTCCCGAAGTCAGGTAAAAAGGAGACCGCACCGATTCGGAGCACGAAAAGTTGCGGCGAGCGACTGATTAAGACACTTTTCAAAAAAATTGTACACAATAAAAACGACATTTTTCGCATCACCCCCGCCATTCGGGCGTTTACCGCGGATCTGCGCCTAAAGCGCCTGGCTATTGAACCTCACAGCCATTAGCTGACTGATCAGGCAGGTTTCTTGCAGGTTTACGCCATTAGCAGCAAAAGATGACAGTCGGTGAAAAATGCGAAAATTCAGGCTTACAAATTGAGAATAAAGTTGTATACAATCAGCCCATCGCTGTGACGCCAGCCTGTGCATGCCGTTACACAAACCTGTCAACGAACAAGAAGGAAGACTGCAGTGAGCGCTGACTACCCACGCGACCTGATCGGTTACGGCAGTAACCCTCCTCACCCACACTGGCCGGGCAACGCGCGCATCGCCCTGTCGTTCGTGCTCAATTACGAAGAAGGCGGCGAACGCAACATCCTGCACGGCGACAAAGAATCTGAAGCCTTCCTCTCGGAAATGGTCGCTGCCCAGCCGCTGCAAGGCGCGCGCAACATGAGCATGGAATCGCTTTACGAGTATGGCAGCCGCGCCGGCGTCTGGCGGATCCTGAAACTGTTCAAGGAATTCGACATTCCACTGACCATCTTCGCCGTGGCCATGGCCGCCCAGCGCCACCCGGACGTGATCCGCGCGATGGTCGAAGCCGGTCACGAGATCTGCAGCCACGGCTACCGCTGGATCGACTACCAGTACATGGATGAAGCGCAGGAGCGCGAGCACATGCTCGAAGCGATCCGCATCCTCACCGAACTCACTGGCGAGCGCCCACTGGGCTGGTACACCGGCCGCACTGGCCCGAACACCCGTCGTCTGGTGATGGAAGAAGGTGGTTTCCTCTACGACTGCGACACCTACGACGACGACCTGCCCTACTGGGAACCGAACAACCCGACCGGCAAGCCGCACCTGGTGATCCCGTACACCCTCGACACCAACGACATGCGCTTCACGCAAGTTCAGGGTTTCAACAAGGGCGACGACTTCTTCGAATACCTCAAAGACGCATTCGACGTGCTCTACGCCGAGGGCGCCGAAGCGCCGAAGATGCTTTCGATCGGTCTGCACTGCCGCCTGATCGGCCGTCCGGCGCGTCTGGCCTCGCTCAAGCGCTTCATCGAATACGCTAAAAGTCATGAACAGGTGTGGTTCAGCCGTCGCGTCGACATCGCACGCCACTGGCACGCAACCCACCCGTACCAAGGGGCCGCCAAATGAGCCGCTTTCAAACCCTGCAACCGTCGACCCTGAGCCGCGACGCCTTCGTCAAAGCCTTCGCCGACATCTACGAACATTCGCCATGGGTGGCCGAGAAGGCCTACGACCTGGGCGCGGATGCTTCGATCGACGAGATCGAAACCCTGCACCAGCGCATGAGCGACATCCTGTTGAGCGCCGATCACACCAGTCAACTGGCACTGATCAACGCTCACCCGGACCTGGCCGGCAAAGCTGCCGTCCAGGGCCAACTGACCGAAGCCAGCACCAATGAACAGGCGGGCGCCGGTATTCACCAATGCACGGCCGAAGAGTTCCAGCGCTTCACCGAGCTGAACGACGCCTACAAAGCCAAGTTCAAGTTTCCCTTCATCATGGCGGTAAAAGGCAGCAACCGGCATCAGATCCTCGCGGCGTTCGAAACGCGCATTCACAACTCGGTCGACACCGAATTCAAATGCGCGCTGGCGGAGATCAACAAGATCGCCCTGTTCCGTTTACTGACTCTCTAGCGAAGCCTGGCCCGAGTGCATCAAACGCGGAGAGCACCCAGGGCCTTGCAAGCATCCCCAGCCAACTTATTAAAGGCAGACAAGAAGAATGAAAGCTTACGCCGTACCTTTCGAGAAGTTCGTCAACCTGGCCGATGCCCGTCTGGGCACCAAAATCATCTCGGTCACCGATGACTGGTTCGCAGACGCCAATCGTCTGTTTCAGCCGACCCCGGCCGTGTGGAAGGAGGGTGTGTTCGACGACAACGGCAAGTGGATGGACGGCTGGGAATCGCGTCGCAAGCGCTTTGAAGGCTACGACAGCGCGGTGATCCGTCTGGGCGTACCGGGCTCGATCAAAGGCGTGGACATCGACACCTCATTCTTCACCGGCAACTTCCCGCCATCGGCCTCGCTGGAAGCGTGCTTCCTGGCCTCGGGCGAGCCGGACGAAAACACCCAGTGGACTGAAGTGCTGTCGGCCGTCGAGCTGCAAGGCAACAGCCACCACTACCACGAAATCAGCAACGACCAAGCGTTCAGCCACCTGCGCTTCAACATCTACCCGGACGGCGGTGTCGCCCGTCTGCGCGTGTACGGCATTCCGTTCCGCGACTGGTCCGCTGTTGGCGATAACGAGCAAGTCGACCTGGCCGCAGCCCTTAACGGTGGCCGCGCCCTCGCCTGCTCCGACGAACACTTCGGCCGCATGAGCAACATCCTCAACCCGGGCCGTGGCATCAACATGGGCGACGGCTGGGAAACCGCACGTCGTCGTACCCCGGGCAATGACTGGGTGATCGTCGCGCTGGGCCACCCGGGCGAGATCGAAAAAATCATCGTCGACACCCTGCACTTCAAGGGCAACTACCCGGACACCTGCTCGATCCAGGGCGCGTTCGTCAAGGGCGGCACCGACAGCCAGATCGAAACCCAGTCGCTGTTCTGGCGTGAACTGCTGCCGAGCCAGAAGCTGGAAATGCACGCCGAACACACCTTCGTCGAGCAGATCAAGGCACTGGGCCCGATCACCCACATCCGTCTGAACGTGTTCCCGGACGGTGGTGTGAGCCGCCTGCGCGTTTTGGGCAAGGTCGCGAAGTAATGCTGAGTCTGTAGGAGCTGCCGCAGGCTGCGATCTTTTGATCTTGATCTTAAAAGCCAAATCAAAAGATCGCAGGCTTCGCCAGCTCCTACAGGGATCGCGCAAGACGCACTGACAAGTTGAACAACACAGAATTCGGAAAAGAACAGCATGCGCACACTAACGATTGAACCGCTGACCAAAGAAGCCTTCGCCCCCTTCGGTGACGTGATCGAAACCGACGGCAGCAACCACTTCATGATCAACAACGGTTCGACCATGCGCTTCCACAAACTGGCGACGGTCGAAACCGCTACGCCTGAGGACAACGCGATCATCAGCATCTTCCGCGCCGACGCGCAGGACATGCCGCTGACCGTGAGCATGCTGGAACGCCATCCGCTGGGCAGCCAGGCTTTCATTCCGCTGCTCGGCAACCCCTTTCTGATCGTGGTCGCGCCACTTGGCGATGAACCTGTATCAGGCTTGGTCCGCGCCTTCGTCACCAACGGCAGGCAGGGCATCAATTACCATCGCGGCGTCTGGCACCACCCGGTGCTGACGATCGAAAAGCGGGATGACTTCCTGGTGGTTGATCGCAGTGGCACAGGCAATAACTGCGATGAGCATTTTTTCAAAGAGGATGAGCGTTTGATCCTCGCCCCCCACCAATAAGAGAAGGTCTGATCACCCGACAACAAGGGTGACAGGCGAGAGGTAAAGACTGTGGAAGCACATCTGTTGGAATGGCTGAACCTGAGCGTGCGCTGGGTTCACATGATCACTGGCGTGGCCTGGATCGGCGCGTCGTTCTACTTCGTCTGGCTGGAGAACAACCTCAACCGCGTCAACCCGAAAACCGGCCTGGCCGGTGATCTGTGGGCAATCCACGGCGGCGGTATCTATCACCTGGAAAAATACAAACTGGCCCCACCGTCAATGCCGGAGAACCTGCACTGGTTCAAATGGGAAGCCTACTTCACCTGGATGTCGGGGATCGCGCTGCTGTGCGTGGTGTTCTACTCCAACCCCGTGCTCTACCTCGTGGCACCCGGCAGCGGCCTGACCGGCCCTGAAGGCGTGGCCATCGGCATCGGTTCGCTGATCGCCGGCTGGTTCGTCTACGACTTCCTCTGCGATTCGCCACTGGGCAAAAAACCCGCCCTGCTCGGCTTCATCCTGTTCGTGCTGATCATCGGCGCGGCGTATGGCTTCAGCAAAGTGTTCAGCGGTCGTGGTGCGTACCTGCACGTCGGCGCGATCATCGGCACCATCATGGTCGGTAACGTGTTCCGCATCATCATGCCGGCGCAACGTGCACTGGTCGCGGCGATCGCCGAGAACCGCACACCGGACCCGGCGCTGCCAGCCAAGGGCCTGCTGCGTTCGCGTCACAACAACTACTTCACCCTGCCGGTGCTGTTCATCATGATCAGCAACCACTTCCCGAGCACTTACGGCAGCCAGTACAACTGGTTGATCCTGGCCGGGATTGCGGTGTTGGCGGTGTTGGTGCGTCACTACTTCAACACCCGTCACGACAGCCACAAGTTTGCCTGGACCCTGCCGGTGGCAGCGGTGGGCATGATCACCCTGGCGTACGTCACCGGCCCTGCGCCGATGCCGACCGCACCGGACGTGGCCAAGGCACCCGCGAAAATCGAGTACCAGCCACTGCCGGAAACGGCACTGGGCGGTGGCGCGAAACCGGCTGAAGCGGCGGCACCTGCAGCGCCAGCAGCAGCCCCTGCTGCGGCACCGGCGCAAGCGTCCAACGCCGGTCCGGCCTTCGACAAGGTGCACAACGTGATCCAGGAACGCTGCGCGGTCTGCCATTCGGCCAAACCGACCAGCCCGTTGTTCAGCGCAGCACCTGCCGGTGTGATGTTCGACACCCCCGAGCAGATCCGCCAGAACGCGGCGCGGATCCAGGCGCAAGCCATCACCACGCAGATCATGCCACTGGGCAACATCACTCAGATGACCCAGCAGGAACGTGACCTGATCGGTGCATGGATCGCGCAGGGAGCCCAGACCAACTGAGCCAGACAAAAGCCTGTGTAAAAGCAGGCTTTTGGGGTGAAGGGATTTACCTGTGCTTGAGGATCTACCTGTGGTGAGGGGATTTACTTGTGGCGAGGGGATTCATCCCCGATGGGCTACGAAGTAGCCCCAAAAACCCGCAATCGTTATACATCAGGCAGATGGCATTTACAGGCTTTGCGACGGCTGCGCCGCCGATCGGGGATAAATCCCCTCGCCACAAAATGCCTCCAGCCAAGCATATGAATGATGCAAAAGGACAGCTGTGAGCCACCCGGCAGCTGTTCAATCACAAGAATAAAAAAGATCCGAGGTGTTGCATGTCCGAGCTGTCCAAAGCGCGCATCCCCGACGCACCCGCCATTCAGCGTTTGCCCCTTTTGCAACTGATCCTGGTCGGTTTGCAACATGTTCTGCTGATGTACGGCGGTGCCATCGCGGTGCCGTTGATCATCGGACAGGCCGCTGGCCTGAGTCGTGAAGAAATCGCCTTCCTGATCAACGCCGACCTGCTGGTCGCCGGTATCGCCACCATCGTCCAGTCGCTGGGTATCGGCCCGATGGGCATCCGCATGCCGGTGATGATGGGCGCCAGTTTCGCCGCCGTCGGCAGCATGGTCGCCATGGCCGGCATGCCCGGTATCGGTCTGCAAGGGATCTTCGGTGCAACCATCGCCGCCGGGTTCTTCGGCATGCTCATCGCGCCGTTCATGTCCAAGGTCGTGCGTTTCTTCCCGCCGCTGGTGACCGGCACGGTCATCACCTCGATCGGTCTGTCGCTGTTCCCCGTGGCTGTGAACTGGGCCGGTGGCGGCGCCGCCGCTGCGCAATTCGGCTCGCCGATTTACCTGGCCATCGCCGCCCTGGTGCTGGCAACCATTCTGTTGATCCACCGCTTCATGCGCGGGTTCTGGGTCAATATTTCCGTGCTGATCGGCATGTGTTTCGGCTACGTACTTTGCGGCGCGCTCGGCATGGTCGACCTGAGCGGCATGGCCAGCGCGCCATGGCTTCAGTTCGTCACCCCGCTGCACTTCGGCATGCCGAAATTCGAACTCGCGCCGATCCTGTCGATGTGCCTGGTGGTGGTGATCATCTTCGTCGAGTCCACCGGCATGTTCTTGGCGCTGGGCAAGATCACCGGCCAGGAAGTCTGCCCGCGCATGCTGCGTCGCGGCTTGATGTGTGACGCGGCTGCATCGTTCTTTGCCGGGTTCTTCAACACCTTCACCCACTCCTCGTTCGCGCAGAACATCGGCCTGGTGCAGATGACCGGCGTGCGCTGCCGCTCGGTGACCATCGTCGCCGGTGGTCTGCTGATCGTGCTGAGCCTGCTGCCGAAAGCGGCGTTCCTGGTGGCGTCGATTCCACCGGCGGTGCTTGGCGGTGCAGCGATTGCGATGTTCGGCATGGTGGCGGCTACCGGGATCAAGATCCTTCAGGAAGCCGACATCGGTGACCGTCGCAACCAGTTGCTGGTGGCGGTGAGCATCGGCATGGGCCTGATACCGGTGGTGCGTCCGGAGTTCTTCGCGCACCTGCCGATGTGGATGAGCCCGATTACCCACAGCGGCATCGCCATGGCCACGCTCAGCGCGCTGACCCTGAACCTGCTGTTCAACATCCTCGGCGGCGCCGAACGCGCAGCGATCAACGACTGCCATGCGCATTAACAGCATTACCGATTACCCCTGTGGGAGCGAGCTTGCTCGCGAAGAGGCCATGTCAGTCAACATCACTGTTGAATGACACACCGCTTTCGCGAGCAAGCTCGCTCCCACATGGACTATGCAACACCCTGCCTCAACAATAAAAACAAGAGGGAGCAACAGATGATTCGCACGCAAACCAACGTTCTGTTGAGTGGCGGCCTGCTGGCCGCGAGTCAGGCCATGGCCGGCGATTTACTGCTGTGGCAGACCAACAGCTTGAGCTACCTGTACGGCAAGAACTTCGCGATCAACCCGTCGATCCAGCAGACGGTGACGTTCGAGCACGCTGACAAGTGGAAGTACGGCGACAACTTCCTGTTCGTCGACAAGATCTTCTACAACGGCCAGGACGACCGCAACAAAGGCCCGCACACCTACTACGGCGAATTCACTCCGCGCTTCTCGTTCGGCAAGATCTTCGACCAGAAGCTCGAGTTCGGCCCGATCAAGGACGTGCTGCTGGCGATGACCTACGAGTACGGCGAAGGCGACAGCGAGGCCTACCTGATCGGCCCCGGCTTCGACCTCAAGGTGCCCGGCTTCAACTACGTGACCCTGAACATCTTCCGCCGCCACACCGAAGGCCCGCGCCCCGGAGACGGTGTGTGGCAGGTCACCCCGGGCTGGTCGTACAGCGTTCCCGTAGGCAATTCCGATCTGCTGATCGACGGCTATCTGGACTGGGTCGTCGACAACGACCAGAACTCGCGCGGCACCTACCACGCCAACCTGCACATCAATCCGCAGATCAAATACGACCTGGGCAAAGCCCTGGGCTGGAGCCACAAGCAGCTGTACGTCGGCACCGAATATAGCTACTGGAAGAACAAATACGGAGTCGAAAGCAGTCACAACCTCGACACCAACCAAAACACCGCCAGCCTGCTGGTGAAGGTGCACTTCTGAGATGGCCCGCAACCGTGCCCCATACCTGTCGTCGGTGCTCTGTTGCGGGGCACTTGAGAGCTGGCCGAGGAGTCAGTATTCTCCGCGGCCTCTTGAATTCGGTCTAAAAAAAAGCCCGGATTTAATTCCTGACCGAAGAGCCAACTTATCCCGGCCCCGGTCAGTACCGAGGCATCCCGAAAACACGCTCAATCGACTGTTTTTCAGCAGCCGAACGGGCGTTTTTTTGCTTTCTGAAAGCCTTGGCCCAGCTCTTGCTATCACCAGCGAAGCTGACCGATCGGATGACTTTTGCAGCAACGAAAAAAGGCGCCACACCAGAGCGCCGATCTTAAAAAAATAAACGTGGAACACCTACTTTGGGAGCAACCGAATGAAACGTATGTGCACCAGCCTGATGCTCGCGGGATCGATGTTGGCCGGGGGTCAGGCCATGGCCGATGGCCTGCTGCAATGGCAGAACAACAGCCTGACCTACCTCTACGGCAAAGACTTCAAGGTCAACCCGGCGATCCAGCAGACCGTCACTTTCGAGCACGCCGACGCCTGGAAGTACGGGGATAACTTCCTGTTCGTCGACAAGATCTTCTACAACGGCAAGGACGACGCCAACGTCGGCCCGAACACCACTTATGGTGAGTTCCAGCCACGCATCTCGCTGGGCAAGGTGCTGGACCAGAAGATCGAATTCGGCCCGATCAAGGACGTGCTGCTGGCGATGACTTACGAGTTCGGTGAAGGCGACGTCGAGTCGTACCTGATCGGTCCTGGCTTCGATCTGGCGATCCCGGGTTTCGACTATTTCCAGTTGAACTTCTACCAGCGCCACACCGACAGCTCGCGTCCGGGTGACAACGTCTGGCAGATCACTCCGGTCTGGTCCTACACCATTCCGGTCGGCAGCTCGAACGTGCTGATCGACGGCTACATGGACTGGGTGGTCGACAACGACGTCAACAACAAGGGCGAGTATCACGCCAACCTGCACTTCAACCCGCAGGTCAAATACGACCTGGGCAAGGCCCTGCATTTTGGCGAGAAGCAGCTGTACGTCGGTGTTGAGTACGACTACTGGAAAGACAAATACGGGATCGAAGACTCCCGTGGCTTTACCACCAATCAGAACGTGACCAGCTTCCTGGTGAAGTTCCACTTCTGATCCTGGTATCAGTGGCGTCTGCAAGGACGCCTTCGCGAGCAAGCCCGCTCCCACACTGGTTTTGTGACCGACACAGAACCCATGTGGGAGCGGGCTTGCTCGCGAATGGCCGCACCGCAAATCTCAGGCCGGCACCACCGCTTCGCTGATCCCCAGAAATCGGCACAACTCTGCACGCTTGGCCAACGCATCGCGCCGTCCCAGGTCGATCAGCTCGCTGCAATACCCCGCCTCGAACAGCAGATAGCTCAACACCCCTGCCCCACTGGTCTTGGTCGCACCCGGGCCGCGCAGGAACAGGCGCAACGCCGCCGGCAACTCCTGGCGATGCCGCGCCGCGATTTCATCGATCGGCTGACTCGGCGCAATCACCAGCACCTCCACCGGCGCCACGCCCAACTCACGAGTCGGTACGCCCTCGGGCATCAGGTGACTGAACTGGTTCAGACGCTGCAGCAACTCGATGTCGCTCTCCAGGCTGTCGATGAACGTGCTGTTGAGCAGGTGCCCGCCGATCTGCGCCAGGGTGGGCTGCTGACCGGTGTAGGAGCGCTCCAGCGGTTGCTGAGGATCGAAACCGCGCGGGTTGCCGCTGACGCCCACCACCAGCACCCGGCTCGCGCCCAGGTGCAGCGCCGGACTGATCGGTGCCGATTGCCGCACTGCGCCGTCACCGAAATATTCCTCACCGATTTTTACCGGGGCAAACAGCAACGGGATCGCCGAACTGGCCAGCAAGTGCTCCACCGACAGCTGCGTCGGCACACCGATACGGCGATGCCGCAACCATGCATCGATCTTGCCGCCGCCCTGATAGAACGTGACCGCTTGCCCCGACTCATAACCGAACGCGGTCACCGCCACCGCATGCAACTGCTCGCAGGCAATGGATTCGGCAATGCCGGACATGTGCAGTTTTTCGTTGAGTAAATCGCGTAAGGGCGAGCTGTTGAGCAGCGCCACCGGCAGGTGCCGACCCATGCCCAGCAAGCTGTGGCTGACGAAGCGGCTGGCCTGGCGGATCACCCCCGGCCAGTCGCTGCGCAGCACCCGGTGGCTGCGAAAGCCCTGCCAGAACAGCGTCAGGCGTTCGATGGCCGCGCGAAAATCGGTGGCGCCACTGGCCAGGCTGACCGCATTGATCGCCCCGGCCGAGGTGCCGACGATCACCGGAAACGGATTGTCCGCACCCAATGGCAGCAATTCGGCTATCGCCGCCAGCACCCCCACCTGATACGCCGCCCGAGCCCCGCCGCCGGAAAGAATCAAACCTGTGACCGGTTCAGCTGGGCTCATCGCAACGCTCCATGGTGCTTGAAAGGGTAAGTGAATCAGCCGCGCCGTTTGGGGTAAAGCTTCGGCTCACCCGGTGGACGGCTCTTGAACCGGCGATGCGCCCACAAGTATTGCTCAGGGCAGGCGCGCAATGCACTTTCCACCCATTGGTTGATGCGGATGCAGTCGGCCTCCTCGGTTTCGCCCGGGAAGTCCTCCAGCGGCGGATGGATCACCAGTTTGTAACCGCTGCCGTCGGCCAGACGTTGCTGAGTGAACGGCACCACCAGCGCCTTGCCCAGCCGGGCGAACTTGGTGGTGGCGGTCACCGTTGCAGCCTGAATGCCGAACAACGGCACGAAGATGCT
The DNA here is from genome assembly GCF_037126175.1 of Pseudomonas sp. RSB 5.4. Taxonomy (NCBI): domain Bacteria; kingdom Pseudomonadati; phylum Pseudomonadota; class Gammaproteobacteria; order Pseudomonadales; family Pseudomonadaceae; genus Pseudomonas; species Pseudomonas sp. RSB 5.4. The sequence goes on along the minus strand of NZ_CP146986.1, from coordinate 285,887 downwards.
TTGCTTGGCGCCGTAGTCCTGATCCGGTGCGTACCAGATCGCCCGGCCCGAACGCAGCAGCTTGAGCATGCCGCGCACATCGTCACGCTCCACCGCCAGCGAATCGAGGTTGTGCCGCTCGCGGCCACGACGCTGGACGAAGTCGAATAACGGGTTCTTGTGCTCGCGGTACATGCCGTCGATGGTGTGTTGCTGACCGAGCAGCGCCGCACCGATTTCCAGGGTGGTGAAGTGCGCGGCCATGAGGATCACGCCTTTGCCTTCACGCTGGGCCTGTTGCAGATGCTCCAGCCCTTCGACGTGGGCCAGCTTCGCCAGACGCTCGCGCGACCACCACCAGCTCATCGCCATTTCAAAAAACGCAATGCCGGTGGAGGCGAAGTTTTCCTTGAGCAGGCGTTTGCGCTCGGCGGCGGATTTTTCCGGGAAGCACAGTTCAAGATTGCGCTTGGCGATGCGCCGCCGGTCGCCGGCCACGCGATACATCAATGCGCCCAGAATACGACCGATCGTCAGTAAAACCGCATACGGCAACTGCACGACCAGCCACAACAGCCCCAGACCGCACCAGAGCGGCCAGAAGCGGGGAGAAAGAAAGGCTCTTCGAAAACGCGGGCGATCCATTAAAGCTTCCGTAAATTCAGTGGCCGCGCATTCTACATTGTTCGACCCGGCTTGCGGCTCGCGGGCGTTCTCGTTATAAGTCTCGGCACTTTTAGTGACAAGCCGTTGTATGCCGATATGAGCCAAAACGAATCGCCAGATCAAGATCCTGTGTTCCAGTTGAAGGGCAGCATGCTGGCCATTACGGTGCTGGAGTTGTCCCGTAACGACCTCGACAGCCTCGATCGGCAACTGGCCGCCAAAGTCGCCCAGGCCCCGAACTTCTTCAGCAATGCCCCGCTGGTCCTGGCGCTGGACAAACTGCCGCCGGGCGAAGGCGCGGTCGATCTGCCCGGTCTGATGCGCGTGTGCCGCCAGCATGGCCTGCGTACCCTGGCGATCCGCGCCAGTCGTATCGAAGACATCGCCGCCGCCATCGCCATCGACATCCCGGTGCTGCCGCCGTCCGGCGCCCGGGAACGACCGCTGGAAGCCCCGGAACCGGAAGTCAAAAAGAAGCCGGAAAAGCCGCCGGAGCCGACCGTCAAACCGACCCGTGTGATCACCACGCCAGTACGTGGTGGCCAACAGATATACGCCCAGGGTGGCGATTTGGTCGTGGTTTCCTCGGTCAGTCCGGGGGCGGAACTTCTTGCCGATGGCAACATCCATGTATACGGCCCGATGCGCGGTCGTGCACTGGCTGGTGTCAAGGGCGACACCAAGGCGCGGATTTTCTGTCAGCAATTGAGCGCTGAACTGATCTCCATCGCCGGGCATTACAAGGTTTCCGAAGATTTGCGCCGCGATCCACTGTGGGGCTCCGGTGTACAGGTCAGCCTGTCGGCCGACGTGTTGAACATCATTCGGCTTTAACGGATACTGCCGCATTTTCCAAGCATCTCTAAAACGTAGCGAAAACGGCTCAAACGAAGTAGGAAAAAGGATCAAGGAGCGTTTGCCCCCGGCAAGTGCGACTTGCGCCGAACTCCAGCCAAGGCTGTCCGACTGCAGTAGTTTTCAAGAGATGTTTTTCAGGGGCTAAAAAGTCCTTCTTCCTTAGGGGTGAAACACCTTGGCCAAGATTCTCGTGGTTACATCCGGCAAGGGTGGTGTGGGTAAGACCACCACCAGCGCCGCTATCGGTACCGGCCTCGCTCTGCGCGGCCACAAAACAGTGATCGTCGACTTCGACGTGGGCTTGCGTAACCTCGACCTGATCATGGGTTGCGAGCGTCGCGTGGTGTACGACTTCGTCAACGTGGTCAACGGCGAAGCCAACCTGCAGCAGGCCCTGATCAAAGACAAGCGCCTGGAAAACCTCTACGTGCTGGCCGCCAGCCAGACCCGCGACAAAGACGCGCTGACCGTCGAAGGCGTGGAAAAAGTCCTGATGCAGTTGAAGGAAGACTTCGACTTCGTGGTCTGCGACTCCCCGGCGGGCATCGAGAAAGGTGCGCACCTGGCCATGTACTTCGCCGACGAAGCGATCATCGTGACCAACCCGGAAGTGTCCTCGGTACGTGACTCCGACCGCATGCTGGGCCTGTTGGCCAGCAAATCGCGTCGCGCCGAAAACGGCGAAGAGCCGATCAAGGAACACCTCCTGCTGACCCGTTACAATCCGCAGCGCGTCAGCGATGGCGAGATGCTGGGCGTCGAAGACGTGAAGGAAATTCTGGCCGTGACCCTGCTGGGCGTCATCCCTGAGTCGCAAGCGGTCCTGAAAGCTTCCAACTCGGGCGTCCCGGTGATTCTCGACGACCAGAGCGATGCCGGTCAGGCGTACAGCGATGCCGTTGATCGTCTGCTGGGCAAAGAAAAAGAACATCGTTTCCTCGATGTTACGAAGAAGGGATTCTTCGAGCGCCTGTTTGGAGGTAGGTAATGAACCTTTTTGACTTCTTTCGTGCCAACAAAAAGCCAAGTACCGCCTCGGTAGCGAAAGAGCGTCTACAGATCATCGTGGCGCATGAGCGCGGCCAGCGCAGCACGCCGGATTACTTGCCAGCCTTGCAGAAGGAACTGGTCGATGTGATCCGCAAGTACGTCAACATCGGTAACGACGACGTACATGTTGCACTGGAAAGCCAGGGCAGTTGCTCGATTCTGGAACTCAACATCACCCTGCCAGATCGCTGAGTCGATCCGGCAGGAACGGCGGCGGCTCAGGGCCATTCCCCTTGCGGAATGGCCCTGAGTCGCCGTTGGCATTTGTTACGAGGCTGTTTTAATGCCGCTGTCCAACATCCGCATCATTCATCAGGACGCCGCCGTACTGGTGGTCGACAAACCAACCTTACTGCTCTCGGTGCCCGGTCGCGCCGACGACAACAAGGATTGCCTGATCACTCGCTTGCAGGAAAACGGCTACCCGGAAGCGCGCATCGTCCATCGCCTGGACTGGGAAACCTCCGGCATCATCCTGCTGGCCCGAGACCCCGATACCCATCGCGAACTGTCACGCCAGTTTCACGATCGTGAAACCGAAAAGGCCTACACCGCCCTCGCCTGGGGTCAGCCGGAACTGGACAGCGGCAGCATCGATCTGCCGCTGCGCTACGACCCGCCGACCAAACCGCGACACGTGGTCGACCACGAATTCGGCAAACACGCACTGACCTTCTGGCGCGTGCTGGAACGTTGTGGCGATTGGTGCCGCGTGGAACTGACGCCGATTACCGGTCGCTCGCACCAGTTGCGCGTACACATGCTGTCCATCGGTCACCCGCTGCTGGGCGACGGCCTCTACGCCCACGAACAGGCCCTGGCGGCGTGGCCTCGCCTGTGTCTGCACGCGAGCATGCTGAGCTTCACCCACCCGCAAACCGGCGAGCGTCTGCGTTTCGAATGCCCCGCACCGTTTTAAGTACTGCCTGAGCGGCAATACTGTAGTTAAGACAAGGATTTAGTTTCGGATGAGTTGTATTGATTCCATGGCGACCCCCCCCAAGAAAGTTCGCCATCAACTGCTTTACCTGGTTTACGGCAATCAGGATGTATACCGGCGCGAAGCCAAGCTCAGCATCCTGACCGCGCTGTCCCAAGCCAAAAACGGCGACCGCCCGGCCATCAGGATTCTCACCGATCGCCCCGAGGACTACGCCGGCTGGCCGGTCGACACGGTGTTGCTGGACGAAGCGACCCAGACCCGCTGGCAAGGCACTCATGGCTATCACCACCGACGCAAGGCCTGCGCCATCGCCGCCGGTATGCAGTGGGCGGAAAAGACCCTGTTCGTCGACACCGACACCCTGTTCACCCGTCACCCGAGCCAACTGTTCAAATTCATCGAGCCGAACCGCTCGGTGATGGATCGCTTCGAGTACAACTGGAAAGATGTGCACCAGCGCAGCGACTATCAGAAACTCGGACGCGATCTGCGCATGCACGGTGTGACGCCGGATAACGGTTTCAAGCTCTACAACAGCGGTTTGTGCGGCGTGACCGACAGTGATTCTGCTCTGTTCGAGGAATCGATCCGCCTGATCGATGAATGGACAATCGGCGGCTTCGAAATTCACACCATCGAACAGATCGCCCTGTCGTATGCCATGCGCAAGCGTCAGGTGGTGGAGGCGCGCAAACACGTCTACCACTACTTCGCGGAAAAGCGTTTCTTCCATGCGATGCAGACGTACTTCTTCTCCCAGCACGGCGAGCAGTTCAGTCAGCGCCTGGTGGATCTGTGCAGCGATGTGCCACGGGTCAAACCGTTCCCCTCGGCCTGGCGCCGATTGAAAATCAAATGGAAGCTGCGCCACCAGAAAGGTGCCCTGCGCAAGGTCGGTCGTGATCTGCTGTACGGCAGCGCCGCGCCGGAAGATCCGTACTACAGCGCTTGCCGACACGAATGGTGGGAATGCGCCTCGCGGGAAATTCTGCGTTGGGACGAGAGCCAGCAGAAAAAGCTGCTGAGCCAGAACCGCTGGCCACAACAGCTGCCGCGTCCGGATAAACCGGAAGATGAAAAAGTCATCATGAACTATTTGAAAAAACGCGTAGCCGCCCGCTGATCCACATCACTCCCTGTGAGAGCGGGCTTGCTCGCGAAAGCGGTGTGTCATCCAAAAAATCTGCATCTGACCCACCGCTTTCGCGAGCAAGCCCGCTCCCACCCCGATCCTGTCCGGATTCAATTCCCTGGCCGATGCGTTAAACTCCCGCCCATTGCTGTCTGGAGCTTCTTATGCGCGAAGAGTTGAACCAAGGCCTGATCGACTTCCTCAAGGCCTCCCCTACCCCGTTCCACGCCACCGCCAGCCTCGTTCAGCGTCTGGAGGCCGCCGGTTACGTGCGCCTCGACGAGCGCGAGCAATGGACCACCGAGGCCAACGGCCGCTACTACGTCACCCGCAACGACTCCTCGATTGTCGCGATCAAAATGGGCCGCAACTCGCCGCTGCACGACGGCATCCGTCTGGTCGGCGCCCACACCGACAGCCCTTGCCTGCGGGTCAAGCCACAACCGGAACTGCAACGTCAGGGTTTCTGGCAACTGGGCGTTGAAGTCTACGGCGGCGCGCTACTGGCCCCGTGGTTCGACCGCGACCTGTCGCTGGCCGGCCGCGTCACCTTCCGTCGCGACGGCAAGGTCGAAAGCCAGCTGATCGACTTCAAGGCACCGATCGCGATCATTCCCAACCTGGCGATTCACCTCAACCGTGAAGCCAATCAGGGTTGGGCAATCAACGCGCAGACCGAGCTGCCACCGATTCTCGCGCAGTTCGCCGGTGATGAGCGCGTCGACTTCCGCGCCGTACTGACCGATCAACTGGCCCGCGAACATGGCCTGAACGCCGACGTGGTGCTGGATTACGAACTGAGCTTCTACGACACCCAAAGCGCTGCGATCATCGGCCTGCACGGCGACTTCATCGCCGGTGCGCGCCTCGACAACCTGCTGTCGTGCTACGCCGGCCTGCAAGCCCTGCTCACCGCCAACACCGAAGAAACCTGCGTGCTGGTGTGCAACGACCACGAAGAAGTCGGCTCCTGCTCGGCCTGCGGTGCCGACGGCCCGATGCTTGAACAGACCCTGCGCCGTCTGCTGCCCGAAGGTGACGAGTTCGTCCGCACCATCCAGAAATCGCTGCTGGTCTCGGCCGACAATGCCCACGGCGTGCACCCGAACTACGCCGAGAAGCACGACGCCAACCACGGCCCGAAACTCAACGCCGGCCCGGTGATCAAGGTCAACAGCAACCAGCGCTACGCCACCAACAGCGAAACCGCCGGGTTCTTCCGCCACCTGTGCATGGCCGAAGAAGTACCGGTGCAGAGCTTCGTGGTGCGCAGTGACATGGGCTGCGGCTCGACCATCGGCCCGATCACCGCCAGCCACCTGGGCGTGCGCACCGTGGATATCGGCCTGCCGACCTTCGCCATGCACTCGATCCGCGAACTGTGCGGCAGCCACGATCTGGCGCACCTGGTCAAGGTGCTGAGCGCGTTCTACGCCAGTCGCGAATTGCCGTAAAAGCTGAAAAGCTTCGCGAGCAAGCCCGCTCCCACATTGGAATGCATTTCAACCTGTGGGAGCGGGCTTGTTGCTCGCGAAAGCGCTCGTGCAGACAACAAAGATTCATCGTAGGACTGACTCAATTCTGATACACATCACTCCTCGCAGCAGAAAGCGACCTAGACTTACATCATTCATTTCGACAAGGCAGTCTCCATGATCTCGATGTCTTCGTTCCACGCCATGCTCATTCCGATCCTGTCCGGGATGATCCTGCTGGCGATCGGCTTCAACTTCCGCGACAAGAACGCCGGCGTCTTTGCCATGTGGATCGGCATGCTGATGATCCTGGCGACCGTGGTCTACAAGATCCTCGCCAAACTCAACGAATAAATCCGCGCCCGGCTCGCATTGATTCTGGCCGCCTCGTACACTCGCTCAATTCGCCCCTTTGCGAGGTTGACCGCCTAGTGTTCGCTCGTCTGTTTGCTCTGCCCTGCCTGTTCCTTGTCTGCCTGATGACGCTGCTGCCGCTGGCCCCTGCCCATGCGGCCGGTTTGCCGGGCCTGCTCAACACCACCAAGACGCAGCCCGAGGCGCAAGAGCCGCTAGGGCAGTCGCTGGATGAAGTCATCAAGTCGCTGGAAAACGACAAGCAACGCGCCCAGTTGCTGACCGATCTGAAAAAGCTGCGCGACGTCACCAAGAAAGCCCAGGCCTCACCGGAAGAAGGTGTGCTGGGCCTGATCGGCGGCACCCTGGCCAGTTTCGAACAGCAGTTCTCCGGTGCCGACAGCCCGCTCACCCGCTGGTCCAATGAATTCGATCTGGCCAAGGACGAACTCGACAACCTGATGTTGCCCGCCAGCGAGTGGCTGCCGATCATCTTCGGCTTCGCGGTGATCCTGATGGTCTGGAGCCTGCTCGCTGCTGCGCTGATCTGGCTCGGGCACCGGGTGCGCATGCGCTTTGGCCTGACCGAAGAACTGCCGCAACACCCCAAGGCCCTCGACATGCTGCGCTTCGCCCTACGCAAGCTCGGGCCGTGGCTGATCGCATTGGTCATCACCGTATACATGAGCTACGCGCTGCCCTCGTCATTGGGCAAGAGCCTGGCGATGGTGCTGGCTTATGCGCTGGTGGTCGGTACCTGTTTCTCGGCGATTTGCGTGATCGCCTTTTCGCTGCTCGACGGCCCGCACCGGCACCGGGCGCTGTACATCCTGCGGCATCAGGCTTTCCGCCCACTGTGGCTGATCGGCAGCTTCGCCGCGTTCGGTGAGGCGCTGAACGACCCGCGCCTGGTCGAGAGCCTCGGCGTGCACCTGGCACACACCACCGCGACCATCACCAACGTGCTCGCGGCGCTGTTCACCGGGCTGTTCATCCTGCGTTTCCGCCGGCCGATCGCGCACCTGATCCGCAACCAGCCCCTGTCCCGCCGCCTGACCCGCCGCGCCCTCAGCGACACCATCGATATCCTCGGCACCTTCTGGTACGTGCCGGCGCTGGTGCTGGTCGGGATCTCGCTGTTCGCCACTTTCGTCTCCGCCGGCGACACCAGCACCGCCCTGCGTCAGTCGCTGATCTGCACAGTGCTGCTGGTGATGTGCATGGTGATCAACGGCCTCGTGCGCCGTCATTCACTCAAACCGCAACGCGGGCCGAAGCGTCATGCGCTGTATTCGGAGCGCCTGAAAAGCTTCTTCTATACCCTCGCCCACCTGCTGGTGTGGCTGACCTTCATCGAACTCGGCCTGCGCGTGTGGGGCAAGTCGCTGATCGGCTTTGCCGAGGGCGAAGGGCATGACGTCAGCGTCAAACTGTTCAGCCTGATCGGCACACTGATTTTCTCCTGGCTGATCTGGATCCTCGCCGACACCGCCGTGCATCACGCCCTGACCCGCTCGCGCAAAGGCCTGGCCAATGCGCGCGCACAAACGATGATGCCGCTGATCCGCAACGTGCTGTTCGTGGCGATTTTCATCATTGCGCTGATCGTCGCCCTGGCGAACATGGGCATGAACGTCACGCCACTGCTGGCCGGTGCCGGTGTGATCGGTCTGGCCATCGGTTTCGGCGCGCAGTCGCTGGTGGCGGACCTGATCACCGGCCTGTTCATCATCATCGAAGACTCGCTGGCCATCGACGATTACGTCGACGTCGGCGGCCACCTCGGCACCGTCGAAGGCCTGACCATCCGCACCGTGCGCCTGCGCGATATCGACGGCATCGTCCACACCATTCCGTTCAGCGAAATCAAAAGCATCAAGAACTACTCCCGGGAATTCGGCTACGCGATCTTCCGCGTGGCGGTGCCGTACAACATGGAAATCGACGACGCGATCAAACTGATGCGCGAAGTCGGCCAGAAAATGCGCACTGACCCGCTGCAGCGGCGCAATATCTGGTCGCCGCTGGAGATCCAGGGCGTGGAAAGCTTCGAGTCCGGCAGCGCGATTCTGCGCGCGCGGTTCAAGACTGCGCCGATCAAACAATGGGAAGTTTCCCGAGCGTTCAACCTGTCGCTCAAGCGCCATCTGGATGAGGCAGGACTGGATCTGGCGACGCCGCGGATGAGTGTGCAGGTGATTACGCCGGGCGCGGAGCACAAGAAGGAAAACTGAACCTGAGCGTGCCCCTATTGGCTGGTAGTGCCAATAGGGGGGAGTTTCTATTGATCTTTGAAACCAGGTTTACCGTTAGCTGAGCGCCACTTCTTCACCTCGACTACAACTTTCTCAGGCCCATCCTTACCTTCTTCCGGGTAGTAGATCAAATCTGAGCCAGAAGGATGCTCAACCAGCCGCTTAAACTCAAGAATGGCAGAAATTTGCTGTTTTTCTGTACGAAACCCTGATTTATAGATTTTTCTGACAAACTCAAGAAAACTTTCTTCACTCATTTCCTGTATCGATTTCACATCAAAGCCCTTTATGAATTTCAATATGCGCCTTAGGGGTGACAATACTTATATTGTCAGAATTATATAAATCCCCACCCTCTGCCAACCCCAACTTATGATGCAGTTCGTACTTCACTCTTGCTCCCACAGAATCACTCTCCCTTACTACCGGAGCTTTCCCTTTTTTCATTTCGCTTAAACTCGCCGCATTAAACAACCCAGCTAACCTTTCCTCGTGGAAAACAGCCTTCCACAATCTCTCTCTAAAAGCCCTGAAGCTTTTGAACTGCCTCCCTCTCAGTTTCTCAGCGATCTCAGATGGAATCGCCGCCCCCTCACCTTGCGCAGCCGCCTCCAGCCATCGACCCACAACCGGCTCGCCATAGCCGCTGGCCACTCCCGCGTCATTCCGACGATCCCGGAACATGACGTACTGCGGTGGCAGCCCCGACTCCGGCGGGAAGACGAGAATGAAGTCGTCGAAGTGAATGTTGCCCGGGACGGGATAGCTATCGATCCGCCCTTCAATCGGGACGAGATTGCCGCCGAAGTATCGTGGTGGAGCTGACTCCTCGGCGGGCAACTGCGTTGAACTGTCGGTCGGCGCAACTATTGGCGTCCAGACCACGGTTGTTGGCGGAAGATCAGTAAGCGTGGTGTCGTAAGTGTTATCCGCGGGGTTATAGCCCGCTGCAATCACCCGCACACCGGAAGGGAGTCTTTTGCCGCCTACCGGAACAACCAGCAGTTCCGCCCGATTGCCTGTCAATGGCCGGGGACTTAAACGTACTGGTAAATCCAGCAATGCCCTTTCGCTTGCCAGCCTGTGCAGATCCGGCAGAGGCCCGGGTAGCAGGTCCGATAACGGATGGCTAAGCAAGAAGCGCTCGGGCAACTCACCATTGCCCAGTGTCGGTGAGTAGATGAACGCACCCACACCCACCATCAGGCCCGGCGCCGCTCCTGCAGCCAGTCCAGCCAACTCCCCAACCGCCGAACGAATGGCGGCAGCTAATCCCGCCATCAGGTTGTCAGCAATGGCCACCGCGCCACGGGATGTCGCAAAGACCAACTGGGCGTTGGCGACATTGCCCTGAAGGCGCAGGGGTATGCCATGACCCAGACTTGGTCGCTGGTCTTCAAGCGAGCGATTGGCCTGTTCGACTTCTTCCAGTCGGCGCTTTTCCTCTGCGAGCCTGTGTGCTTCAGCTTCCGCCCCAAGCGCTGCCCGTTCCTCGGCGAGCTTCTGCTCCCGGGCTTGCGCCGCCAAACGGGCTTGCTCTTCTGCCACTCGCTTGATTTCATCGGCGGCGGCAATACGCGCTAATTCTTCCGCCATCCGGCGCGCTTGATCCTGTGCTGCACGGACCTGTTCCTGAGCAATCTGCTGGGCGTGTTCCGCCGCCAACCGCGCCTGCTCCTGGGCAATTCGCGCAGTCTCTTGCGCTTGTACGACGGTAATGACCTCCCTGACCCTTGCGGATTGAGTGTTTAACAAGCCAATGCCTTCAACCAGCAACTTGGCGTTAAACAATGCACTGTAGGCTTGCCGCACAGTGGCGCCGGAGCCTCGCCGGTTTACCTGTGGCAGGCGGCCGCTGTTATAAAACCTTTCAACTTGTGCATGACCGAATCGCTGAATGGCGACATCCTGTGTCGACAACAGAGCCGTGTATTTGCGGACAATCAGTGAATCTCTAAAGCGCATCTCTCGCGCTAAGGCCTCTAGCGGAGGGAGTGGAACTGAATCACCTCCATTTCTGACATTCGCAAGTTCAACTTCAAGTACTTCAGCAAGGCTTTCGGAAAAAGACTTGTAAGCACTTTCCATATCCAGAATTTCATCAAGCGGGGCGAAATCAACATTTCGCATTACGCAGCATTTATATATCCTCCCTGGATTATTCGCGCCGTCGTTTCCTGGCAAACGAAATCGACAACTTGTCGACCACATCGCCTGGACTGCGGAGAAATTTATTGAAATAAATGCTGCGGTGTGCGGTATATAGTTATTGTTTTTTATTTTTCTGTCACGCCAGACCAAGCCGATAAGGCAGTAGGAAAATTCCCGCCCCAATTAATGAACATGCACACTTTCGAAAACTTCGCGCGCGATACTCCGTTGCCCCTAAACTTACCCACCGGTTTTTTTGTCACAGGCAGGGAAGCCAGAAAAACAATAACCATGGAGAAATCCGATGCAGCTGACACGCATTGCCCAAGCCCTTCTGCTCAGCCTGGTTGCCGGCCACGCCGGTGCTGCCACGCTAGACAGCACCCGCGAACAGATCGCCGCACAAGCAAAGGCACTTGAACCGGAACTGCTGGAAACCCGCCGCGACATCCACGCGCACCCGGAACTGGGCAACACCGAGAAACGCACTGCGGAACTGGTCGCCAGACAACTGAAGGCCATGGGCCTGGAAGTCAAAACCAACGTCGCCCGCACCGGCGTGGTCGCGATCCTCAAGGGCGCCCTGCCCGGCCCGACCGTCGCCCTGCGCGCTGACATGGACGCGCTGCCGGTCAAGGAAGTGGCCGACCTGCCCTTCGCCTCGAAAGCCAAAGGCACTTATCTGGACAAAGAAGTCGACGTGATGCACGCCTGCGGCCACGACGCCCACACCGCGATCCTGCTGAGCACGGCGAAAATTCTCACAGGCATGCGCGACACCCTGCCCGGCACCGTGGTGTTCTACTTCCAGCCCGCCGAAGAAGGCCCGAGCGACTTCATCCCCGACGGCAAAAACACCTGGGGCGCGAAAATGATGGTCGAGGAAGGCGTGATGAAATCGCCCAAACCCGACGCCGTGTTCGGCCTGCACGTCTGGGCCGGCGTCCCCGCCGGCCAGATCGCCTACCGCCCCGGCCCGACCCTGGCCAGCTCCGACGACCTGCGCATCAAAATCCTCGGCAAACAAACCCACGCCGGCCGCCCGTGGGACGGCATCGACCCGATCACCGTCGGCGCACAAACCATCGTCGGCCTGCAAACCGTGGTCAGCCGGCGCACCGACATCTCGTCCTATCCATCGGTGGTCAGCATCGGCACCATCAATGGCGGCACCCGCTACAACATCATTCCTGAGTCTGTCGACATGAGCGGCACCATCCGCTCCTACGACTACGGCATCCGCCAGAAACTGCACAGCGACGTTCGCCAGACCATCGAAAAAATCGCCGAAAGCGGCGGCGCGAAAGCCGACGTCACCATCATCGAAAAATACGACCCCACGATTAACAACCCGGCACTGACGGAGAAAATGCTGCCGACGTTGAAGTGGGCGGCCAAGAATGACGTGGTCAATGCACCGCTGGTGGGCGGCGCGGAAGACTTCTCGTTCTTTGCCAAGGAAGTGCCGGGGCTGTTTGTGTTTCTCGGGGTGACGCCACGGGATCAGGACATGAACAAAGCTGCGCCGAATCACAATCCGGGATTCTTTGTGGATGAGTCGGCGCTGGTGGTTGGGGTGAGGACGATGGCGTCACTGGCGACGGATTATTTGTATGGGAATGCTGAGGCTGCCAGATAGAGATGGGGTGATTGTGCGGGCGACTTCGCGAGCAAGCCCGCTCCCACAGGTGGATTGGGTTCATTCAGCGAGGGATTGGTCGGCTGTCAGGACGCCATCGCGAGCGGGCTCACTCCTACAGTTGGATGGGGGGCGGTCAGTTGGGGATTGGTCGGCTGTCAGGCCGCCATCGCGAGCAGGCTCGCTCCCACAGTGAGATTGGGCGCGGTCAGTCGGGGATTGGTCGGCTGTCAGGACGCCTTTGCGAGCAGGCTCGCTCCTACAGAAAAGCAAAAGCCGACCACATGCTTTTCACCACTCAACAGGATGAGCGCAAGCTCGGCTGCAGCTCTTGATCTTGCCGTGCCGGCCCCATCGGCAGGCTGAGTGGAGGGGTTTATCCGGGGGTGGGAGCGCAGCGACGTTTGGCGCAGCCAAACACATCGAGAGGAGGTGCAGCGAAGCAAACCGGAGGCGATGCCCCCGGATGAATCCCGCAACGAAGGTACCCGAGCCACAGCGAGGGCCGTACGCCGGGGCCAAGCCTTTTGGTTACTTTTCGGCGTCTGGAAAAGTGACTCGCCGTAAGGGCGAAACCCTAAGCAGCCGTTACCGCAGCAACGGATATTCACCCAAAACGATCAAATCACATCAACCCCAACGTGAATCGCATCATGCCGCCAAAACTCCAGATCACAATCAATCAACCGCTCATGCTGATCATAATTGACCCGAGCAATCCGTAACCCCGGACTCCCCACAGAAACACGCAAAGCCGCCGCCGCATCCACCGACAACGACGTCGGCACAATCTCGAACCGCACCCGCCCATAGTGCAAATCGTAATGCCGCGCATACAACTCGGTCATCGACTGATTCAAATCAAACCCCAGAATCCCCGGAAAATACTGCGGGTTAAGATAATGCTCCACATACAACACCAGCCGCCCATCAATCCGGCGCGACCGACAAATCTGAATCACGCTCGACAAAGCAGGTAACTGCAACAACGCACACACCGCCACCGACGCCGGCTGCAAGCGCGCCGAAATCACCTCGGTCGACGGCACCCGCCCCTGCGCACTGACCATCGCGTGAAAATGACTGCGCTGCATCAGGTTGTACGCCAGACGTGGTGGCGAAACGAACCAGCCACGGCGCTCCTCGCGATAAATCTGCCCCTGCGCCTCCAGCTGCAACAACGCCTCACGCACCGTAATGCGCGTGGTGCCGAACAACTCACTGAGCTTGCGCTCGGCCGGCAACTTGCTCCCGGGCGCGAGCAGGCCGTGATCAAGTTGCTCCTGCAACACCTGACCAATCGCTGTCACCGCTTTTGTTGCCTCATCGCGCATCAACGTTACCTATCTGGACTAGACCAGCACTGTTTCGGGGCAAAAACCGTACGGCCTGCAAGCCGTTTCCATGTGTTGCAAGCCTAGGCAGTGCAGATGACCGAGAGATGACAAACCTGCCCGACGGTCGCCCTCATGACTTGCAATACATCGGCCAAGTCCCTTGTCCGCCGGGGCTTTGACCTTGGTCTACGCTTAGCGGGCAAGCGCCGAAACCGGGCAAATAAAAGGCCTGCCGGGCGACCGCCGACATCAAAGTGTCATCCAGCCCCCTTAAATTGGCTCAGGTATTGCTGACCTAGACCAACACAAACCGCAATCGCAGCGTTGAACACGACCAAGGAGCTTCGGAATGAAACAGCTTTTCCTGGCAACACTGTTAGGCTCGACCATTGCAATGTGCACCTCCGCCATGGCGGCAGGTACCGACCTGAAAACCCTCGAAGCCGCTGCGAAAGCGGAAGGTGCCGTCAACAGCGTCGGCATGCCCGATGACTGGGCCAACTGGAAAGGCACCTGGGAAGATCTGGCCAAGACCTATGGCCTGAAACACATCGACACCGACATGAGCTCGGCCCAGGAAATCGCCAAGTTCGCCGCCGAGAAAGACAATGCCACCGCCGACATCGGCGACGTCGGTGCCGCCTTCGGCCCGATCGCGGTCAAGCAAGGCGTGGTGCAACCGTACAAGCCAAGCACTTGGGATCAAGTCCCGGACTGGGCCAAGGACAAGGACGGCAACTGGGCACTGGCCTACACCGGCACCATCGCCTTCATCGTCAACAAAAAGCTGCTGCACGGCTCCGAAGTGCCAACCAAATGGGCTGACCTCAAGGGCGGCAAATACAAGGTTTCCATTGGTGACGTAAGCACCGCTGCGCAAGCCGCCAACGGCGTACTGGCCGCTGCCCTGGCCAATGGTGGCGACGAGAAGAACATCCAGCCGGCCCTGCTGCTGTTTGCAGACATCGCCAAGCAAGGTCGCCTGTCGATGGCCAACCCAACCATCGCCACCATGGAAAAAGGCGAGATCGAAGTCGGCGTGGTCTGGGACTTCAACGGCCTGAGCTACAAGGCCAAGATGGCCAACCCGGATGACTACGTGGTGCTGATCCCGTCCGACGGTTCGGTGATTTCCGGCTACACCACCATCATCAACAAATACGCGAAAAACCCGAACGCCGCCAAGCTGACCCGCGAATACATCTTCAGCGACGCCGGCCAGACCAACCTGGCGCGCGGCAACGCCCGTCCGATCCGTGCCGATCACCTGCAACTGCCGGAAGACGTGAAAGCCAAGCTGCTGCCGAACGAGCAGTACAAGAAGGTCACGCCGATCAAGGACGCCGACGCCTGGGAAAAGACCTCCAAGGCCTTGCCGCAGAAGTGGAACGAAGAAGTCATCGTAGAGATGAAGTAATCCTGTAAATCCCCACTGCTGGATCCATTGGAGATCCAAATGTGGGAGCGTGCTTGCTCGCGAAGGCGGTGAGTCATTCAACGATGATGTTGACTGACACGACGCTTTCGCGAGCAAGCCCGCTCCCACAGGGGGATCGAATTGATTTCGAGCTATTTGAATTTCGCGGAGTTTTTGCCCCTATGAAGCACAACGTCATCCTTGTCGTGCTCGACGGTCTCAACTACGAGGTCGCGCGTCACGCCATGGGGCATCTGCAGGCTTACGTTGGCGCAGGACGCGCTGCGCTCTATCAGTTGGAGTGCGAGTTGCCGGCCCTGTCCCGACCGCTTTACGAATGCATCCTCACCGGTGTGCCGCCGATCGACAGCGGCATCGTCCACAACAACGTTGCTCGGCTGTCCAATCAGCGCAGCATCTATCACTACGCCCGCGACGCAGGTCTGAAAACCGCTGCGGCGGCCTATCACTGGGTCAGCGAGCTGTACAACCGCTCGCCGTTCGTGGCGGCCCGCGACCGTCATACCGACAATCTGTCGCTGCCGATCCAGCACGGGCACTTCTACTGGAGTGACCACTACCCGGATTCGCACCTGTTCGCCGACGCGGAAAACCTGCGCCTGCGTCATGCGCCGAATTTCCTGCTGATCCACCCGATGAACATCGACGACGCCGGCCACAAGCACGGCCTCGATTCCGCGCAATACCGCAACAGCGCGCGCGCGGCGGACATCATCCTCGCCGACTACCTGCAAGTCTGGCTCGACGCTGGCTATCAGGTGCTGGTGACCGCGGATCACGGCATGAACAACGATCGCTCGCACAACGGCTTGCTACCGGAAGAGCGCCAGGTACCGCTGTTCGTCCTCGGTGACGCCTTCAGCCTCAATGCTGATGCCGCGCCGAAGCAGACCGACATCTGCGGCACGGTCTGCGAATTGCTCGGCGTGCCCCATGACAAACCTGTGTGCCGGGAGCTGCTCAAGTGAATGTCATGACTCGCGGAAAATGGCTCGCGGCCCTGTGTCTGGTGCCGTTCGCGCTGTTCTTTATCGTGTTCGAAATCGCCCCGCTGGTCTGGGTGATGATCAACAGCCTGCAATCGGAAGAGTTCGGCTGGGGCTTCGCCAACTTCAGCAAGATCTTCAGCTCGAAGTTCTATTTGCAGGCGATCCAGTACAGCCTCGAGATCAGTTTCTGGTCGAGCGTGTTCGGCATCATCATCGCCGTGCTCGGTGCGTATTCATTGCGCCGGGTCGACTCAAAACTGCGCAACTTCGTGAATGCCTTCGCCAACATGACCAGCAACTTCGCCGGTGTGCCGCTGGCTTTCGCGTTCATCATCCTGCTCGGTTTCAACGGCAGCATCACCATCATGCTCAAGCAGGCCGGGATCATTCAGGACTTCAACCTGTACTCGAAAACCGGTCTGATCATCCTCTACACCTACTTCCAGATTCCCCTCGGCGTGCTGCTGCTCTACCCGGCCTTCGACGCCTTGCGTGAAGACTGGCGCGAATCCGCCGCGTTGCTTGGGGCCAACGGCTGGCAATTCTGGCGGCACATCGGTCTGCCGGTGCTGACCCCGGCGCTGCTCGGTACTTTCGTGATCCTGCTGGCCAACGCCCTCGGCGCCTACGCCACGGTGTACGCCTTGACCACCGGCAACTTCAACGTACTGCCGATCCGCATCGCGGCGATGGTTTCCGGGGACATTTCCCTCGACCCGAATCTCGCCAGTGCCCTGGCCGTGGTGCTGGTGGCGTTGATGACTATCGTCACCGTCGTGCATCAACTGCTGCTGAAGAGGAGCTACCATGTCTCGCGCTGAATCCGGCCCGGCCGGCGTCTACCACCGCGTCGTGGTGTATCTGCTGTTCGCGATCCTGCTGCTGCCGTTGGTGGGTACGCTGATCTACTCGATCGCCAGCAGTTGGTCGGCGACCATCCTGCCCAGCGGCTTCACCTTCAAGTGGTACATCCAGTTGTGGAGCGATCCGCGCTTCCTGCATGCCTTCGGCCAGTCGCTGCTGGTGTGCGTCGGTGCGCTGGTGCTGTCGGTGGTGCTCATCCTGCCCCTGCTGTTCGTGGTGCATTACCACTTCCCGAAACTCGATGCGCTGATGAACATCCTGATCCTGTTGCCCTTCGCGGTGCCACCAGTGGTGTCGTCGGTCGGGCTGTTGCAACTCTATGGTTCCGGGCCGCTGGCGATGGTCGGTACGCCGTGGATCCTGATCGGTTGCTACTTCACCGTGGCGCTGCCGTTCATGTACCGGGCGATCACCAACAATCTGCAGGCGATCAACCTGCGCGACCTGATGGACGCCGCGCAACTGCTCGGCGCCAGCACCTTTCAGGCGGCGTTCCTGGTGGTGCTGCCGAACCTGCGCAAGGGCCTGATGGTCGCGTTGCTGCTGTCGTTCTCGTTCCTGTTCGGTGAGTTCGTGTTCGCCAACATCCTCGTCGGCACACGCTACGAAACCCTGCAGGTGTATCTGAACAACATGCGCAACAGCAGCGGCCACTTCACCAGTGCACTGGTGATCTCGTACTTCTTTTTCGTGCTGGTCCTGACCTGGATCGCCAACATCTTGAACAAGGACAAAAGCGAATGAGCTATGTCAGCGTCCAACACCTGCAGAAAAACTACGCCGGCACGACCGTGTTCAGCGACATCAACTGCGAAATCAACAAGGGCGAATTCGTCACCCTGCTCGGCCCATCGGGTTGCGGCAAGTCCACGCTGCTGCGCTGCATTGCCGGCCTGACGCCGGTGGATGGCGGCAAGATCCTGCTCGATGGCGTCGATATTGTGCCGCTGAGTCCGCAAAAACGCGGGATCGGCATGGTGTTCCAGAGCTACGCGCTGTTCCCCAACATGACCGTCGAACAGAACGTCGCCTTCGGCCTGCGCATGCAAAAGGTCAATGCCGACGACAGCCACAAACGTGTCGCCGAGGTGTTGAAACTGGTCGAGCTCAACGACTTCGCCAATCGTTATCCGCATCAGCTTTCCGGCGGTCAGTGCCAGCGCGTTGCCCTCGCCCGCTCGCTGGTCACTCGCCCACGCCTGTTGCTGCTGGATGAACCGTTGTCGGCGCTGGATGCACGAATTCGCAAACACCTGCGCGAGCAGATCCGGCAGATCCAGCGCGAACTCGGCCTGACGACGATTTTCGTCACCCACGACCAGGAAGAAGCGCTGACCATGTCCGACCGGATTTTCCTGATGAACCAAGGGAAGATCGTGCAGAGCGGCGATGCCGAAACCCTCTACACCGCGCCGGTGGATCTGTTCGCTGCGGGCTTCATCGGCAACTACAACCTGCTCGACG
Source organism: Pseudomonas sp. RSB 5.4 (assembly GCF_037126175.1). Taxonomy (NCBI): domain Bacteria; kingdom Pseudomonadati; phylum Pseudomonadota; class Gammaproteobacteria; order Pseudomonadales; family Pseudomonadaceae; genus Pseudomonas; species Pseudomonas sp. RSB 5.4. The sequence continues at coordinate 267,293 of NZ_CP146986.1, read as the reverse complement.
CCGACAGTGCCTCGAAGCTGTTGCAACGGCCGATCAACCACCGTATCGCAATTCGCCCGGAAGCCATCGAGCTGAGCCTCAATGGCGAGCTCGATGCGCAGATCCGCAGCCACAGCCTGCTCGGCAACGTGATCCGCTACCGCGTCGAAGCGCGCGGCGTGGAACTGGTGGTGGACGTGCTCAACCGCTCGGCGGCGGATCTGCATCCCGACGGTCAGCGTCTGGCGCTTTCCATCGATCCGACGGCCCTGTGTGAGGTAGCCTGATGACTTTGCTGACGTTGAAGAGAGAACTGCACTGATGGCCCTGGCAATTTTTGATCTGGACGAAACCCTCATCCACGGCGACTGCGCCACCCTCTGGAGCGAACAGATGGGGCGCCTGGGCTGGGTCGATCGCGAGTCGTTCATGCGCAAGAACAACGAGCTGATGGACGCCTACAGCCATGGCAAATTGCGTATGGAAGAGTTCATGGCGTTCAGCCTCGAACCGCTGATCGGCCGCACCCCGGAAGAAGTCGACCACCTGGTCGGCCCGTGGGTCGAAGATTTCATCGAACCGATCATCTTCAGCGACGCGACCAAAACCATCGCCGCCCACCGCAAGGCCGGCGACCGGATTCTGGTGATCTCGGCCTCGGGTACACACCTGGTCAAACCGATCGCCGAGCGCCTGGGTATCGACGAGATTCTGGGCATCGAACTTGAAGTCGCGCACGGCGTTTACAGCGGCCAGACCGTCGGCACGCTGACCTACCGCGAAGGCAAGATCACCCGCCTGCTGGAATGGCTGGATGCCGAGGAAGAGAATCTGGAAGGCGCGAGTTTCTACTCCGACTCACGCAACGATTTGCCGTTGCTGCTGAAAGTGGATTTCCCGCATGTGGTGAATCCCGATCCGGTGCTGCTGGAGCATGCCGAGCAGGCGGGCTGGCCGATCCATCTCTGGAAGTAAACATAGATCCAACTGTGGGAGCGGGCTTGCTCGCGAAGGCGGAGTGTCAGTCGATAAATTCGTGTCTGATTCACCGCTTTCGCGAGCAAGCCCGCTCCCACACAGGTTTTTCAGAGTCCTCAGCTCAGGCTGTCGTCAATCACCAGCACCACTTTCCCCGAAACCGTATTGCTCGCCAGCTCGGCAAACGCCGCTTCGGCATCCTTCACCGGGAAAGTCTTCGCCAGTTGCGGACGCAACCGCCCTTCGGCAAACAACGGCCACACATGCTGGCTCAGGTCACTCAACAGGTCGGCCTTGAACTGATCATCGCGACTGCGCAGCGTCGAACCGAGCAACTGCACACGCTTGGCCAGCACCTGTGCCAGATCCAGCTTGGCCTCTCGTCCGCCCATCAAACCGATCAGCACCCAGCGCCCGTCCAGCGCCGTCAACTTGAGATTCAGCGCCGCATAATTGCCGCCGACCGGATCAAGAATCACGTCAAACGGCCCGAGGTCGCGCAGGCTCTCCAGATCATCGGTGCGCACCACCCCACCCTGGGCCCCCAGCGCCTCGCAGTAGGCCAATCGCTCGGCAGACCCGACGCTGACCCAGCATGGATTGCCGAATGCCTTGCACAGCTGAATGGCGGCTGAACCAATTCCACTTGCGCCGGCATGCAGGAGAACTTTTTCACCGGGTTTCAGCGCTGCGAGCTGAAATACGTTCAGCCAGACCGTTGCATAAACCTCGGGTAATGCCGCGGCCTCGATCAATGAAACGCCCTCGGGCACCGGCAGCACATGCCGTCCGTCGACGACTACCTCTTCAGCCATCCCGCCACCGGCCAGCAAGGCGCAGACCCGGTCGCCGACTTGCCAGGACGAGCCGGCGCCGACCTCGCTGATCACCCCGGAGCACTCCAGACCGAGCACCTGACTGGCGCCAGGCGGCGGTGGATAAAGCCCGGCTTTCTGTAATAAATCGGCGCGATTGAGGCCGGCAGCCGCCACGCGGATGCGCACTTGTCCTACATCACATGCCGGACTCGGCTCTTCAACCCATGCCACTTGCCCTTCAACGCCTTGCAATGCCTTCACAGTGCCTCCATAGTGAGTCTGGACTGAGCCCGAAGCTGTAGCGCCGGGCTTTTTGCATTATGCGACCGGCTCTCGTAGAACCGGCGACTTCAAAGACGGCCTAATATGCGTTATCAATTGTCCCCGCGTCGAATCAGCATGAAGCATTTGCTCCCCAGCACCGCCCTCGCTCTTTTCATCGGTATCGGTTTGTTGCCGATGTCGGGCAACACATTCGCAGCCAACAGCTGGGACAACTTGCAGCCTGATCGCGACGAAGTCATCGCCAGTCTCAATGTCGTCGAGTTGCTCAAGCGTCACCACTACAGCAAGCCGCCGCTCGACGATGCGCGCTCGGTGATCATCTACGACAGCTACATCAAGCTGCTGGACCCGTCGCGCAGCTACTTCCTGGCCAGCGACATCGCCGAATTCGACAAGTGGAAGACCCAGTTCGACGACTTCCTCAAAAGCGGCGACCTCAACGCCGGGTTTACCATCTACAAACGCTATCTGGACCGCGTCAAGGCGCGTCTGGACTTCGCCATTGCGGAGCTGAACAAGGGCGTCGACAAGATGGATTTCACCACCAAGGAGACCTTGCTGATCGATCGCAAGGACGCCCCTTGGCTCAAATCCACGGCTGAACTGGACGACCTGTGGCGCAAACGCGTCAAGGACGAAGTGCTGCGGCAGAAGATCGCCGGCAAGGATTCCAAGCAGATTCAGGACACCCTGACCAAGCGCTACAAGAACCAATTGGCGCGCCTCGATCAGACACGCGCGGAAGACATCTTCCAGGCGTACATCAACACCTTCGCCATGTCCTACGATCCGCACACCAACTATCTGTCGCCGGATAGCGCGGAGAACTTCGACATCAACATGAGCCTGTCCCTCGAGGGCATCGGCGCCGTGTTGCAGAGCGACAACGATCAGGTGAAAGTCGTGCGTCTGGTGCCGGCAGGCCCGGCCGACAAGACCAAGCAGGTTGCACCGGCGGACAAGATCATCGGCGTTGCCCAGGGCAACAAAGAGATGGTCGACGTGGTGGGCTGGCGCCTGGACGAAGTGGTCAAGCTGATCCGCGGCCCGAAAGGCACCGTGGTGCGTCTGGAAGTGATTCCGGCCAGCAATGCGCCGAACGACCAGACCAGCAAGATCGTGCCGATCACTCGCGAATCGGTGAAGCTTGAAGATCAGGCGGTGAAGAAATCGATCCTCAGCCTGAAACAGGATGGCAAGGACTACAAGCTCGGCATCATCGAGATCCCGGCCTTCTACCTCGACTTCAAGGCGTTCCGTGCCGGTGATCCGGACTACAAGAGCACCACCCGTGACGTCAAGAAGCTGCTGACCGAACTGCAGAAAGAGAAAGTCGACGGCGTGGTCATCGACCTGCGCAACAACGGCGGCGGTTCCTTGCAGGAAGCTACCGAGCTGACCAGCCTGTTCATCGACAAGGGCCCGACCGTACTCGTGCGTAATGCCGATGGCCGCGTCGATGTGCTTGAAGATGAAAACCCGGGCGCGTTCTACAAAGGCCCGATGGCGCTGTTGGTCAATCGCCTGTCCGCCTCGGCTTCGGAGATCTTTGCCGGCGCCATGCAGGACTACCATCGAGCACTGATCATCGGTGGCCAGACCTTCGGCAAAGGCACCGTGCAGACCATTCAGCCGCTGAACCACGGCGAACTGAAACTGACCCTGGCCAAGTTCTACCGGGTTTCCGGGCAGAGCACCCAGCATCAGGGCGTGCTGCCAGACATCGATTATCCGTCGATCATCGACACCAAGGAAATCGGCGAAAGCGCCCTGCCGGAAGCCATGCCGTGGGACACCATCAAGGCAGCGATCAAGCCTGCGGTCGATCCGTTCAAGCCGTACCTGGCGCAGCTCAAGTCCGAGCATGACGCACGTAGCGCCAAAGATGCCGAGTTCGTGTTCATTCGCGACAAGCTGGCCCTGGCGCAGAAGCTGATGGAAGAAAAAACCGTCAGCCTCAACGAAGCCGAGCGCCGTGCCCAGCACGCGGACATTGATGCCAAGCAACTGGCGATGGAAAACATCCGTCGCAAAGCCAAAGGCGAAGAACCGCTGAAAGAGCTGAAGAAAGAAGACGACGACGCCCTCGCGGCAGCCGAGCCGGACAAGGTCAAACCAGAGGACGACGCCTACCTGGCCGAAACCGGGCGCGTGCTGCTGGATTACCTGAAACTGAGTAATCAGGTGGCCAAGAAGTAAGATGATGGCAATTTAGTGTTGGCGCTCCTCGGAGCGTCATCAAACAGTCATCATTCTGTCGTGAAATAAAGGACTGGGAGCGTCTCTTCAAGCAAGAGCGCTCCCGGTCCTTTTTTTATCGCCAGAGATAGCCATGACCACGACCGAACAGCTGAGTGCCTTGAGCTCGATCCTGACTCAAAGCGGTTTGCACAGTCTGTTCCAGCCGATCATTTGTCTTTCCGAACGTCGTATTCTCGGTTACGAAGCCCTCACCCGTGGCCCGTCCAATAGCCCTTTGCACTCGCCTATCGCGCTGTTCGCCGTGGCCCGTCAGGCCGGTCGTTTGAGCGAACTGGAAATTGCCTGCCGCCAGTCTGCCTGCCGTCGTTTCAACGAGCAGCAATTGCCGGGCAAGTTGTTCCTCAACGTTTCACCGGAATCCCTGCTTGAAGCCGCGCACCAACCGGGGCGGACCCTGCAACTGCTGCAGGACTTCGGTATTCCACCAAGCCAGGTGGTGATCGAACTCACCGAACAGACGCCAATCGACGATTTCCAGTTGCTGCAAACCGCGCTGCATCACTATCGGGCGATGGGCTTTTCGATTGCACTGGATGACTTGGGTGCCGGCTATTCGAGCTTGCGTCTATGGTCGGAGCTGCGTCCGGACTATGTGAAAATCGACCGTCACTTCATCGACGGCATCCATCAGGACGCGTTGAAACGCGAGTTCGTCGGCTCGATCCTGCAAATCGCCAAGGCGTCACGGGCACAGGTGATTGCCGAGGGGATCGAGTTGCCAGAGGAACTGGCGGTGCTGACCGAGATGGGCGTCGATCTGGTGCAGGGTTACCTGCTCGCTCGCCCTCAGGAGCATCCACCCCGCGATGCCCGGGCCCTGATGCCAAAACACGACAGCAGCGCCGTAGCGCTGAACGACGAGGGCAGCGACCTCAGCGCCCTGCTCAATGACCAACCGGCGGTGCATCGCGACACACCGACTGCCACCGTATTGGAAGCCTTCCGCCGCCAGGCCAATCTGAACTCACTGGCGGTGCTCGATGAACAGGGCCAGCCGTGCGGCATCGTCCATCGCCATTCGCTGTCCGACGCCTTGCTCAAGCCGTTTGCCACCGACCTGTTCGCCCGCAAGCCGATCAGCCGCCTGATGAACGACGACTTCCTCGCCGTGGAGATGAGCCAGTCGCTGCAACAGGTCAGCCGCCTGATCACCAGCCGCGCCCGGCAACGCATCGAAGAAGATTTCATCATCACCCTCAACGGCGGTTATCTCGGCCTCGGTCGGGTGATCGACGTCCTCAAACTGATCACCGAACTGAAAATCCAACAGGCGCGATACGCCAATCCGCTGACCCTGCTGCCCGGCAACGTGCCTATCCAGCAATGCCTGACCCGCCTGCTGCAACAGGGCCGCGAATCGATCATCTGCTACGTCGACATCGACAGCTTCAAACCCTTCAACGACATCTACGGCTACGGCCGTGGCGACGAAGTCCTGCTGTGCCTGGCACAATGCCTCAACGAACGCGTCGACCCGTCCCGCGACTTCGTCGGCCACATCGGCGGCGACGACTTCCTGCTGGTGCTCGGCCCGGAAGACTGGCGCAAACGCCTCAACCAGTTGCTCGACGACTTCCAAAGCCAATGCCGGCGCTTCTATCGCCCGGAACACCTAGAAGCCGGCTGCTTCATCGCGCCGAACCGGCAGGGGATTCGGCAGGAGTTTCCGTTGCTCTCGTTATCGATCGGCGTAGTCCACTTGCACCCCACGGCTTGCGCAGAACTGGATGCGAGTCAACTGGCGGAAATGGCTTCACAGGCGAAACATCATGCGAAGAATGTTCCGGGGTATAGCGTGCATGTGATTGATAGTCTTGCTGCTGCCGACCTTCAACTGCCGCAACTGATTGGCCAACGCTGATTCCCCAGCAGACACAATTCCCTGTGGGAGCGGGCTTACCCTCGATCTACCAAGACGACTGATTCTCCGCACGTGCTTTTTTTAGTTCTTCATGCCACTGCTCAACTGCCAATCTATATATATCTTCAAAAAAGCCACGCGGATCGTCTACCATCGTTTCATCCCACGCAACACATGTATTCGAGTCATAGTCATCTTCAAATAATTTTGAAAAATCAAAACATGGCGAACTCAAAGCTTCTTCAAGAACTTTAACCATCAAAAATTTATGTCTATATGTATATCCAAAAAAACTATCTAAAATAAACCTCCTTATAACGACCTCTCTATCGAGTGCGTCATTGGGGTCGTAAATAGATAGGGCCACCCCCAATGTTTCCTCCCGATCATAGGTTCCTATCCCACCAAGCCAATAAGAAAGCTGGGGAGTAAACGGAAGATTCACTCCCGGCGACATCAACATAAAACACTCCTAATCCGGGAAAGCTGTGTAAGGGCTATTAATATTTTGTCTGCGAAACCGCACTTCAGAATAATTCAACTCATCTACATATCGTGGATTTTGTTGATCTCTTCTATTGGGCTTATATCCTCTGCCACCATTCGGCATCTCTTTCCTCACCACCGGGTCCCCTTGTGATGTAAATCCTGTAGGAGCAGGGGGAGTTCGGTTCATTCTGGAAACAGCGTCGTTGATAGCATGGAGCTGTAGCCGCCAACTCTTGAACTGAGAGCTCGAATTTACCCTCTCCCGTGCTCCACTTATTGTGGGATGACTGCCATCAATGGATCTTTGCTTGAGCGCGTGATCCGGAATTTCCGGATTATGTTTAGCGACAGTATGCATTTGGTATAAAGACTCGTATTCATTCACTCGCCTCTTCGCATTCGCCTCTGCCAACTCATCAATCTTCGCCCGCTGTTCCTGCGCTGTCATTCGCGGCAGCTGTGGCTCGCCTTCATCAACAGCCGAACCGCCCACCCCATCCGGCACCGCACAACCCGGCCTATTCGGCGGCGGACAGTTCGAGCTCAACCCCAACGGATCCACCCACCCCGTCGGATTCGGCACGTACCGGTACTGATTAAACCCACCAGCCAGCTTGATGGGATCCGGCGTCAGATACCGCCCCAACCGCGGGTCGTAATACCGATGCCGGTTGTAATGCAGCCCACTTTCCGCGTCGAAATACTGCCCCTGAAACCGCAGCGGCTGGTCGAGATAGTCCTCGCCGGCGAGGGTGATGGCGGCGACTTTGCCGTAGGCGTCGTACTGCGCGGACCAGACGATTTCGCCGCTGTAGTCGGTGAGTTCCTGCGGGGTGCCGAGGTGGTCGAGTTGGTAGTAGAACGGGCAGGCGCGTTTCGGGCCTTTGCCGTCGAGCAGCGCCAGCGGCCGGAAGGTGCCGGGTTCGTAGACGTAGCTGCGGTGGTGGGTTTTGCTGCTCTCGGCGACGAGGTGGTCGCCTTGCCAGAAGAACTCAGTGCTCTGCCCATCGACGGTCTTGCGGATGCGTCGGCCGAAGGCGTCGTATTGATAGGTCGCGGTTTGGCCGTCGGGGCGGGTCAGGCTGATCAGGCGGTGCTGGCAGTCGTAGCGGTACTCGGTAACGAGTTGCTGGTCGCGGCCACGACGCTCGCGGATCAGGTTGCCAAAGGCGTCGTAGTCGTAGTGTCGGTCGCCTTGCATCAGCAGGCGGTTGCCCTTGATCCGGGTGGGACCGGGGCGGTCCTGCATCAGCAGGTTGCCAGCGGGGTCGTGGGCGAAGGACTCGGGCAGTTCGTCACGCGAGTGACGCACGCGGATCAAACGGTCGAGGGCATCGTAGGCGTAGGTGCGCTGGCCGTGACGGCTGTCGGCAATGTGCTCCAGATTGCCGTTGGCACTGTAGGCATAGTCGCGGCGATACAGCGAGTCGTGCTGATGGCCTACAGCGTGGGCCAGCAAACGACCCTGATCGTCGTAGGCATAGTCGCTGAGCAGCAGGCCTTGCTGGCGTTGTTGTTCGCGACCGCACTGGTAGACATGGCTGGTCAGCCGTGCGCCATTGAGGTCGATGGCGGTCAGCGCACCGCCCTTGGCGTAGTGATAATCGAGCTTGCTGTTGTCCGGCAGACGCTGGCGCTTGAGCTGGCCGCAGGCGTCATAGGCATACCGCAAAGTGCCCCAGCCCTGATGCTCGGTGATCAGCCGGTCTTGCAGATCGTATGCGAAGGCCAGTGGATGTTTCTGGCCGTCATCGACACCGGTCAACCGCCCCAGGCGATCGTAGCGGTAAGCCACCTGAACCCCGTCGGGCAGGGTTTTCAGCAGCAGACGCCCGGCCGCATCACGCTGGTAAGCGGTGACCAGCATTGAGCCGTCATCGCCGAACTCGGTCTTTTCCAGCAGGTGCCCGTTGCGATCGTAGGCGTAAGCGGTGCGCCGGCCGTCGAAGCCGGTTTCCTGTCGGATCAATCCGCTCGGCGTGTAGTCCAGTCGGTACTTTTCCCCGGACTCGTTCTCGATTTCCGTTAGCAGCAGTTGCGCATGGTCGTAGCAGTATTGCACCCGCGTGCCGTCGGGATTGATCTTGCGCGAGACCAGGTGCAGGTCGTCGTCATACTCGTAGCGGGTGATGCGCCCGAGTTCGTCGCGCTCGGCGGTGATTTGGCCGTAAGCGCCGTAGCTGTAGGCGCGGGTGGCACCTGTAGGAGAGGTCGTCTGAACCCGTCGACCAACGGTGTCCCACTGCTGACGGGTGATCGCACCGTGTTCGTCGCAAGAGGTCGTCCGCCGTCCCAGCGCATCGTAGGAAAAACGCCGCACACCGCCAGCGGGCAGGGTTTCTTCGATCAGTTGGCCGAGGTCGTTCCAGACAAAAATGTGCCGACTGGTGTCCGGATAGCGGATCGACAGCAACTGCCCGCGAACGTTGTAGTAGTAATGGGTGACCTGGCCGTCGGGATCGACTGCTTCGGTGACATCCCCTTCAGCGTTGCGCCGGAATGTCCACACCGCCTCACCGCGAGAACGACTGTGCAGGAAACCGTTGCGGTACTCGTAGGACGTTGGCTCGTCTTCCGGCGGAAGCAGCGCGATCAGCCGTCCGACGTCGTCGTAGCGGTATTCGGTGACCGCACCGAGCGGATCCTGCTCGGCGATCAAGCGGCCCGCAGCGTCATAAGCCTTGAGGTGCTCACCGCCATCGGCCTCGACCTTGCGCACCAGCCGTGCGCTGTCATCGTGGACGTAAACCTCTTCGGTGCCATCGACGTAATGCACCGCGACACGGCCGTCGTCGTCCCAGACATACCGCGTGTCCATCTGCGAGAACGACGCCCAGTGCCGCACGCAGCGCGCCGCTTTGCCGGCACGCTCCCACTCCCAGAAGAAACTCGCGCCGCCGGTCAGTTGCCGCTGCAGGATGACGTGCTGATCGTCGTAGTCGTAGCGCTCGCTGTCACCGACGGCGTTGGTCGCGGCCAACAAACGCTGGCGGGCGTCGTAGCAATAACTGACCAACGTTTGCTCGTTGCGCCAGCCATCGCCCCCAAGCACCTGGTAATCCACCGCCACCAGATGCGCCCGGTCGTAGCGCAACAGCAGCGAGCGACCTGCGCCGTTATCCAGGCGCTGCACACGGTCGGAATAATCGCGCTGTACGGTCAGACGATTGCCATACGCATCACTGACCGCCGTCAGCCGCCCAGCCCGAAAGTGATAAAACCGCGCCGTATCCCCCGCCAGCGCGAGGATCAGTTCCTCCGGCTCATTCCCGAGAAAAATCGCCGCCCGCGACAAGCTGTTGTGAATCTGCGGCCGTTCAACGCTGGGCAACGGAAACCGCGTGCGGCGGTTCTCGTGATCGACCCAGACCACCACATCGCCATCAAACTCCAGCCGATGCGCCAGCGAATGACTCCAGCCAAACCCCAGCCCGACATCGATCTCCACCGCGCTGGTGCGGTACAACCGGGTGAACTCGAACGGCAGCAAGCCATCGAGCGTGCCGTCGCTCAGGGTCAGGAGTTCTTCGCCGGTGACCATCGACACCGGACAGCCGTTGGTGCAGGTCAGCGGCGCGCAATCGGCGCTGTCGCCGTTGGGGTTTTTTGCTTGATCGGGAGCGTTATCGTGGTGCTCGTTTTTCTTCAGGGCGGCATTGCGCTTCGCATCCCAGCGCAATTGCATGCGCCCCTTTTTCACGCCGGCGGCAATACCCCGCGCGGCAACGGTTTTGTACTGGTCGACGTAATGGATGAACGTGTTGACGATGCCGAAAATCGCCTTGACCAGGCGCTTTACAACCGAGAGCAACTGGGCCGCGCGATCCGCCAGGCGCAGGGTCAGATAAGCGATCCCTGCGCCAGCCCCGACGAATGTCAACACAACGCCGATCAACACATCGATCAGCACCTGCACGATCATCATCGACGCCGTTTCTGCGGTTTTGCCGGCGATCTGACTGGGCGGCAGCATCTCGAACCAGAGGCTCGCCGCACGCAACAGCAAACACAGCGCCGCTTCATCACTGACCAGCAACTGCAGTTTCTGCATGACATCCGGAGCTGATTCTGCGAGCCGGATCAGATCAGCCGCGCCGCTTCCCAGCCGCTCGGCAAATGCGCCTGGATCCTTGAGAATGTCCGACAGCATCCCGATGCTGTCCCACACCCCCTCGATCGCCGCCCAACTCCCGGCGAGCATGCCGTTGCCTGCCGCTGTCGCCACCGACTGCGACCACTGCGGCTTGAACCCCTGCCACTCGCTGCGCAGCCAGCCATCCAACTCACTGGTCAAGCCGTCGTAGGACTTGAACAGCGCCTTGATCTGCTCCGGGGTAACGTCGCTGTGCACCTGCACGCGATAGAACTTGCCTGGCGTACCGGTGAAGGTGCCCCGGCCTTGCGCATCCAGTGCCACGGGCGAGGTTTTTCCATCATCCACCGCCACCACATCCACCACGATGTCGCCCAGCGGAATGTCGTACACCGACTCGAACTTGCTCTCGATCGCCAGCACTCCGCTCTTCGGGCACTGCACGACGCTGGTGGAAAACTCACTGTCGCCAGTGCTGACGGCAGTGACGCGATCGCCGAAGCGAATGATCCGCTCCATGCCCATCAGCGACGGCAGGTCGGCCGCGTGGCTGACCTGGTCGGCCGCGCGACTCAACCAATGCTCAAGTTGTTGGCGATAGAGGTCGAGGGTGTCGGGGATGCTGTCGAGTTCCTGCTCGATGCGGCTGACGGCGTCCATCAGCGCACACGACGAGGCAGGGTGGAATGAAAAACCGGATCAAACATGAGCGTTCCCTCGCGCAGAAATTAGGCGCGGGGACTTTGCGGGGGATCAGCCAGGAAAGAAGTCAGGCGAGTAGGCGTTTGCTGTAGGACTAATCTGTAAAAAACCAGTTACTACAAAACGTATAGCTATAAACGTAAAACGTGGCGTGAGGTTTCCCTCACGCCACGTTTATCAGGCCGACACAAATGGATTTACTGGGTTTAATCGCGAGCGCTCAACTCTTTGAGTTTGAGTTCGGCCAACGGGTGGCCGGCCTTGGCGGCCAAGGTCCACCAGCGCGCAGCCTCTGCTGGATCCGGCCCCTTGCTCGGGGTGCCTGCAAGGCAGATCACGCCAACCTGATAGGCCGCTTTGCCATCGCCGGCGAGTGCCGCCAGACGCAATAGCCGCACACCCTCTTCACGGGCACCCAGGCCAACACCGCGAAACGTCAGAATGTGCCCATAAAAGCTTTGCGCGCCAACATCGCCAAGATTGGCCATGCGCGCAAACTGCCCTTCGAGCCAGCGCCAGCCTCTGGGCTGGCGGACGAACCACGACCAGTGAAACAGCCTACGGGCCAACCAATAACTGGCCGACGCCTTGAGTCGTAAGAACACTCAGGCCTCCGCCGATTCCGGGTACTCGTATTCGAAAACCCTGACCACTTCCGACGCATGCCAGGAAGCAGCCGCGACGCCATCGGATGGCCCGGAAAAGCGTCCCAGGCGCTCGACACATTCAAAAAAACCGGTACGTGGCAAACGGCTGGCACCCTGGCTGATCACCAGCGAGCTGCGCAATGGCTGCTCGGCCTTGGCGTCCAGTGCGGCCAGATGCTCAAGTGCCGCGGTCAGCGTCTGCATCGCCGGCGTCGGCAGTTGCAAACGTTCGAGCAAGGCTCGATAGGTCAACAGATGGCGCTGCCTGCGCGCCTGATCCAGCTCCCCGAGCAATCCGTCCCAATGTTGACGACTGATGCGTACGCTCACGATTCATCCCTCCAACCCGGCACCGTCAATTCCCAGGCCAGGCTGCGACGAATCGCGGCGTCAGGTTGACGCTCGCCGCTTTCGATCATGGCCAGATAAGACGGGCTGATGCCTACCGTGCGGGCCAGCGCCTCGATGGCGATGCCCTTCCCTTCGCGCAAACTGCGTAGTTGATCCAGACCTGGAAGAATCGGGTCCGGCGTTGCGGCGGCCGGCGCTGGCGCCTGCTGCTGCGTTGTTTCGTTGATGCCTGCTGCTTTCAGTAGAGCCTGATACTGAACCCATGGCAGAACCGCATATTCGGGTTCGCCATCGCGTGCAATTATCTGAATATCCATGACTACCCCGTAGGACAACAACACTTAGCGAGTCGGCACTTTTCCCTAGAAGTGTAATCCTAACAGCGGCCAAGGTCGCGGGGGGTATCTATCTGTATCCGGGCGAAGTGAATCAGGGCTTTTTCGGGCCCTGCAGCTGAAGTTGCTCGGGGGTATCAGGCAGGCGCTCGACCACCGCGAGCTTTTCCGGCTGCTGCCGGCTGCGCCAGAGCCGGAAAGCATTGAGCTCATCGTCGAGGGTTTTCATCACCCAAGCCAGAACCGCGATGTCATCGAGCATGCCGAACACCGGGATGAAATCCGGGATCGCATCCACCGGACTGAGGAAGTACATCAGCCCCGCTACCACCGAAACCATGGCTTTCGGGCTGATGGCCCGATACTCGCCACGCCAGTAGGCCAGGCACAGTGCCTGGAGCAGACGCAGATCATCCTTGAGTTTGCCAAGGCGATTGCCTTGCGCGGCACCTTTGCTCGCCACCGCGAACAACAGAGTCGGCAGACGTCCACGCGCCAGCAATCGACCGGCGAGGGGCAGAAATCGGGCGAAATTCCACGGCGCTTTCATCTATTTCTCCCGTTGAAATGTTATCCACACAAATTGTGGATAACCTTGTGAACAGAGCTGCATTTCAGCGCTGAAAGCCCCGTTTTATAAGGGCCGCGCTCAGATCGGGCGTTTTTTACTCACATAAAAAACCCCAATATTTCATTGACTTGGCAGCTCAGGGCGTCTAGCGCTGGCGGCCTCAATCTCTAGGACTGCTGCGAGCCGCATCCGTTCGCTCTGTTTACCGCCAGCTTCGTCCAGATGCAACAACGCCCCGCATAGGCGAGGCGTTGTTGGCGAAGCCGTTAACGATGCCTGTTACTTGGCAGCAGCGGCGTCTTCTTTGGCTGGATCCTTGATGGCCAGCAGTTCCAGGTCAAAGACCAGGACCGAGTTGGCCGGGATCGCCGGGCTTGGCGATTGCGCGCCGTAAGCCAGATCGCTAGGGATGTACAGCTTGTACTTCTCACCAACGTGCATCAGTTGCAGACCTTCAACCCAACCCGGGATCACGCCGCTGACCGGCAGATCGATCGGGCTGCCACGCTCAACGGAGCTGTCGAACACGGTGCCGTTGGTCAGCTTGCCGGTGTAGTGAACGGTCACTACGTCGGTAGGCTTAGGCTGTGGGCCGTCGGCTTTCTTGATCACTTCGTACTGCAGACCGGATGCAGTAGTGGTCACGCCGGCCTTCTTGCCGTTTTCTTCGAGGAATTTCTTGCCGGCAGCTGCCGACTCTTCGCTCATCTTGGCCATACGCTCTTCAGCACGCTTCTGCAGCGCGGCAAAGGCTTCGACCAGTTCTTCGTCTTTCAGCTTCTGTTCTTTCTTGCCGACGGCATCTTCGATGCCCTGGGCTACCGCTTTGGAGTCCAGATCATCCATGCCTTCCTGAGCAAGGCTCTTGCCCATGTTCAGGCCGATACCGTAGGAAGCTTTTTGCGCCGGGGTTTTCAGCTCTACGCTGGTCTGCGAATCACAACCCGCGAGGACCAGGCTAACCAGGGCTACCGCCGCCGCCAACCGATGCTGTTTCATGCTATTTCCTTGTTCATGCGCCGAAAGGGCAATCGAGTAAAGCCGCGAGCTTATCAGGCCGCCACGACCAATGGCTACCGGCATGAGAGCAGGAAACGTCCGATAAGTTCAGGGATTAAAACGCATTCGGGAAAAGGGACGATGAAGCTTCTGTCATCTTGGCCCGACAGAGACTGGTGAGACTTCCTACGACAGTTGGCGTAATGGCCACTTGCCGCACCCGCAACAGCTGAGGCATAACAGCGCAACAACTCGACAAGGATGTTTATCTTGCGCCTCTTCTACCGTGTGCTGACCCTGATCATCGTGCTGCTGGGCTTGGGCCTGGCCGTGATTTTGTACTACGTCGCCAACCCGAAATTACCGTTCTACTCCCCAGTCCAAAAGGTGCATTACCTGAACCAGTGGAGTGAAGAAGAACGCCAGACCTACTACTTCACCCCGCAGGGCACACAGGTCAAAGGCCTGCGTTATGAATGGTTCGAGGCGCTGGAGTTACCCTTCTCGCAGCAGCGTTTCGCGTCCCCGGAATACCTCGCACGCTTCGGCTTTCTGGTTGATCCGCAACAGAAAGCCACACCGAACAACCCTGGCAATCTGCCGGTCGGTTTCGCCCGCCATCGAAATCCCGGCAGTAGCGAGCAATATCTCGATATCACCTGCGCCGCTTGCCACACCGGCGAATTACGCTTCAAGGACCAGGCCGTGCGGATTGACGGCGGTTCGGCGCAGCATGTCTTGCCTTCCAGCGTTCCGACATTGCGCGGCGGCAGTTTCGGACAGGCATTGGTCGCCAGTCTGACCTCGACTTACTACAACCCATGGAAATTCGAGCGTTTCGCCCGCAATGTGCTGGGCAATGACTATGAAGCGCGCCACGAGCAACTGCGCAAGGACTTCAAGGCGTCTCTGAACACGTTCCTGAAAGTCGCCTGGAACGACACTCACCGAGGCCTCTACCCCACCGAAGAAGGCCCGGGACGCACCGATGCGTTCGGCCGCATCGCCAACGCCACCTTCGGCGACGCGATCTCCCCCACCAACTACCGGGAGGCTAACGCCCCGGTGGACTACCCGCAACTGTGGGACATGTGGACGTTCGACTGGGTGCAATGGAACGGCTCGGCACAGCAACCGATGGCGCGCAATATCGGGGAGGCACTGGGTGTCGGCGCCACGTTGAATTTCTTCGACAGCAATGGCCAGCCACTGCAGGGCGATGCCCGTTACGCCTCCAGTGTCCGCGTGCGTGATCTGCACAAAATCGAAGAAACCCTGCAACACCTGCAACCACCCGCCTGGCCGGAAGATGTCTTGGGTGTGGTGGACAAACCACTGGCCGCCAAGGGCCGCGCGCTGTTTGCCGAGAACTGCGCCGGTTGCCACGTGCCAAGCAAGACTCAGGAGGGCGAACGCTGGGTGCAGCATTTGCACATGCTGCCGGTGGAGGTGATCGGCACCGATCCGAATGCAGCGACCAACATTGCCAACCACCGTTTCGACCTGACGCCGCTGCAATGGGATCTGAAGGAGCTTGAGCAGATGGATGTGAAGCTGCATCCAACGCCCAAAGAGCCATTGGATCTGAGCCAGCTATCGGTGGCCAAGGGCCTGGCTTACGTCACCGCATTCGTCGAAAACCGCGCTTATCGCGAGGCCGGTGTTACCCCTCAGGAAAAGCCACAACTTGATGGCTTCGGTCTGCCGATCGGTGTGCGCGAAAAAGTCGCTTACAAGGCCAGACCATTGGCCGGGGTTTGGGCCACCGCGCCATTTCTGCACAACGGTTCGGTACCGAGTCTTTATCAACTGCTGTCGCCCCAGGATGAACGCGCCACCACCTTCTATAAAGGCACTCTCGAGTACGACCCGCGCCACTTGGGGTATCGCACCGAGGCCTTAACCAACGGCTTTCTGTTCGACACCCGGATTAGCGGCAACCACAACAGCGGTCATGAATTCCGCGCCGGCGAGCGTGGCAATGGCGTGATCGGTCGACTGCTGCAACCGCAGGAACGCTGGGCATTGCTGGAGTACCTGAAAGTACTGGGCGGACCGCTGGAGGCTCAATTGCCATGATGATCAATTCGTACAAAAGACCGTCCATGCTCGCCCGCCTCTGGTTGTGGCTGGGACGCCTGCTTGGCAAAACCCTGCTGGCATTGCTGATTAGCGGCCTGCTGGGCTGGGCCATCGCGAGCGCATGGTTCGCCTGGCAACACCGCGGCCCGGTGTCGGCGCAAGAACAGATTCCCGCCGGTGAAACGGCGATGACCCAGGACGTGATCCAGACGGCGGTGCGCATCGTCGATCAACACCGCGAAGGCACTCGCTACCTGCGCGACGCGCATGCCAAGGCCCACGGTTGCGTGAAGGCCGAAGTGACGGTGCTGCCGGAACTGGCGCCAGCGTTGCGCCAAGGCGTATTCAGCGAGCCGGATAAAACCTGGCAAGCGATGATTCGCCTGTCCAATGGCAACGCCTATCCACAGTTCGACAGCATCCGCGACGCCCGGGGCATGGCGATCAAACTGCTCGATGTTCCCGGGAAACAGCTGCTAGGCGACCGTCAGGAGCGCCACGAACAAGACTTTGTGATGTTCAGCCATGCGAATTTCTTTGTCAGCGATGTCGCCGAGTATCGTCAGAATGTAGCGGCTCAGGCTGATGGCAAAAAGATCATGGCGTTTTTCCCCGGCTGGGATCCGCGAACCTGGCAGATCCGCCACTTGTTCATCGCCCTGGCAACGCTGTCGCCGCCACCGGACAGCCCGACAGGGACGACTTACTTTTCGGTATCCCCCTACAAATTCGGTGAGGCCAATGCGAAGTTTCGGGTAGCACCGGATCCTGATAATTGCCCGGCGTATGTCCTGCCCCCGCAAAACCATGACCTGCCGAACTTCCTGCGCAGTGCCTTGAATCAGCAATTGTCGACGGATCGGGTGCCGGCGTGTTTCGTGCTGCAGATTCAGCGCCAGGATGCGAACAGGTACATGCCGATCGAGGACACCAGCATCGAATGGCGCGAGCAGGATTCACCGTTTGAAAGCGTGGCGCGGATTACCCTGCCTGCGCAGGACTTCGACACGCCGGCCTTGAATCTAGAATGCGATAACCTGTCGTTCAACCCATGGTTTGGTATTGAGGCGCATCGGCCGATTGGCGGGATCAACCGCTTGCGCAAAGCGGTGTATGAGGCAGTGAGTGACTATCGGCATAGCCGCAATGCCGAACAGTAAAACGTACCTGTGGTGAGGGGATTTATCCCCTTACCACAGCGGCAATGCAGAAATTATCAAATCGCAGACAGCAAAAAGCCCGCACTAGGCGGGCTTTCTGTGGTGACCTGGCGTTCAGTGGGTCCAGGTGACCGAATATGGCGCAGCGGACGGGACTCGAACCCGCGACCCCCGGCGTGACAGGCCGGTATTCTAACCGACTGAACTACCGCTGCGCGAAACGCTTGAAACGAATGGTGGGTGATGACGGGATCGAACCGCCGACATTCTGCTTGTAAGGCAGACGCTCTCCCAGCTGAGCTAATCACCCTTCGCTTCGTTACGGGGCGCATTATGCCACAAGTTTTCGTAAAGTGTTGATTTAATTGAAGTTTTTTTCAAAAAAATCCGAAAACCGGTGAAACGACACAACCCGATGGAACAAGGTACAAACGTGAGACAGAAAAAAACCCGCTTCAGCGGGTTTTTCCGTGGTGACCTGGCGTTCAGTGGTCCAGGTTACCGAATATGGCGCAGCGGACGGGACTCGAACCCGCGACCCCCGGCGTGACAGGCCGGTATTCTAACCGACTGAACTACCGCTGCGCTAAACACTTGAAACGAATGGTGGGTGATGACGGGATCGAACCGCCGACATTCTGCTTGTAAGGCAGACGCTCTCCCAGCTGAGCTAATCACCCTTCGCTTCGGTGTGGCGCGCATTCTACGGAGCGACCCAACCTCTGGCAAGCACTTTTTTAATTAATTTTCTCAGGCCTTCCAAAGGCTTAGAGAAGGGTTGGCCTATGACCCGGCGAAGACAATAATGCCCCCCTTTGTATAAAGGAGAGACTCACCCCATGTGGTTCAAAAACCTGCTTATCTATCGCCTGACCCAAGACCTGCCTGTCGATGCCGAGGCGCTGGAAACTGCACTGGCCACCAAACTGGCGCGTCCATGTGCAAGCCAGGAGTTGACCACCTACGGTTTCGTCGCGCCATTCGGCAAAGGCGAAGATGCGCCACTGGTACACGTCAGCGGTGACTTCCTGCTGATCGCTGCGCGTAAAGAAGAACGCATTCTCCCGGGCAGCGTCGTGCGCGACGCGGTCAAGGAAAAGGTCGAAGAGATCGAAGCCGAGCAGATGCGCAAGGTCTATAAGAAGGAACGCGATCAGATCAAGGATGAAATCATCCAGGCGTTCCTGCCGCGCGCCTTTATCCGTCGCTCGTCGACCTTCGCCGCCATCGCGCCGAAACAGGGCCTGATCCTGGTCAACTCGGCCAGCCCGAAACGCGCCGAAGACCTGCTCTCCACAATGCGTGAAGTGCTCGGTACCCTGCCCGTCCGTCCGCTGACCGTGAAAACCGCGCCGACCGCCGTGATGACCGAGTGGGTCACCACCCAGCAAGCGGCCCCGGACTTCTTCGTTCTGGACGAGTGCGAGCTGCGCGACACCCACGAAGACGGCGGCATCGTGCGTTGCAAGCGTCAGGACCTGACCAGCGAAGAAATCCAGTTGCACCTGAGCACCGGTAAGGTCGTGACTCAGTTGTCGCTGGCCTGGCAGGACAAGTTGTCGCTCATGCTCGATGACAAGATGACCGTCAAACGCCTGAAGTTCGAAGACCTGCTGCAAGATCAGGCGGAACAGGACGGTGGCGACGAGGCCCTGGGCCAACTGGACGCCAGCTTCACCCTGATGATGCTGACCTTCGGCGACTTCCTGCCGGCGCTGGTGGAAGCGTTGGGCGGTGAAGAGACGCCTCAGGGGATCTAAAACCCTTGTGAAACCCCAATGTGGGAGCGGGCTTGCTCGCGAAAGCGGTGTGTCATTCAACATTGACTTGGCTGACCCGCCGCTTTCGCGAGCAAGCCCGCTCCCACAATTGGCTTTGTGGTGTAACTAATAATAAGGAACAGGCCATGCGCGCACTGGCTGCACTGAGTCGCTTTGTCGGCAATACCTTCGCTTACTGGGTTCTGATTTTCGCGGTGATCGCGTTCCTGCAACCGGCGTGGTTCCTCGGCCTCAAAGGCGCAATCGTGCCGCTGCTGGGACTGGTGATGTTCGGCATGGGCCTGACCCTCAAACTCGATGACTTCGCCGCCGTCGCCCGCCATCCGTGGCGCGTGGCTTTGGGCGTGGTCGCACATTTCGTGATCATGCCCGGTGTGGCGTGGTTGCTCTGCCAGATCTTCCATCTGCCACCGGAAATCGCCGTCGGGGTGATTCTGGTCGGCTGCTGCCCAAGTGGCACGTCTTCGAACGTGATGACCTGGCTGGCCCGGGGCGACCTGGCGCTGTCGGTGGCGATTGCCGCTGTTACCACCCTCCTCGCCCCGCTGCTGACCCCGGCGCTGATCTGGCTGCTGGCTTCGGCGTGGTTGCCGGTGTCGTTCATGGAATTGTTCTGGTCGATCCTGCAAGTGGTGCTGCTGCCGATCGTGCTCGGCGTGGTCGCGCAACGTTTGCTCGGCGATAGAGTGCGGCACGCGGTGGACGTGTTGCCTCTGGTGTCGGTGGTCAGCATCGTCATCATCGTCACCGCCGTGGTGGCCGCCAGTCAGGCGAAGATTGCCGAATCCGGGCTGCTGATCATGGCGGTGGTGATGCTGCATAACAGCTTCGGATACTTGCTGGGTTACTTCACCGGACGCCTGTTCAAGTTGCCACTGGCGCAGCGCAAGTCGCTGGCGCTGGAAGTCGGCATGCAGAATTCGGGGTTGGGCGCGGCATTGGCCAGTGCGCACTTCTCGCCGCTGGCGGCGGTGCCGAGCGCGTTGTTCAGCGTCTGGCACAATATTTCCGGGGCGCTGCTCTCGACGTACTTCCGGCGCATGAGCGAGAAAGAAGACCGTGAGGCGCTGGCGCAGCAGCCGACCGACTGACCGGGAAGCTTGATCCCCGGATTAATGCTCGGCAGACTATTGCGCTACGCGGGGACGACCCTGCGGCTCGATCGAGTTATCAATCTGGGGACGGCCCCGTCAATCGATGGAGGTCTCTCATGTCCTGGATCATTCTGTTTTTCGCCGGCCTGTTCGAAGTCGGCTGGGCCGTCGGCCTGAAATACACCGACGGTTTCACCCGCCCGCTCCCCACCGTACTGACCGTCGCAGCGATGGCAATCAGCCTCGGCCTGTTGGGCCTGGCAATGAAGGAATTGCCGTTGGGTACGGCTTATGCGATCTGGACCGGCGTCGGTGCCGTGGGCACGGTGATTGCCGGGATCATTCTGTTTGGCGAGTCGATGGCATTGATTCGGCTGGCCAGTGTGGCGTTGATCATTACCGGGTTGATTGGGCTCAAGGTCAGCGCTTAGGCCACTGGCCCCTTCGCTGGCAAGCCAGCTCCCACAGGGATCTGCGGTGAACACAAATCTTGTGTAAATCCAGAAAACCTGTGGGAGCTGGCTTGCTCGCGAAGGAGCCCTTGAAGTCAGCGACTATCTCACTGCCCCGCGCAACGCCCCGACCAAACCCTGCAATTTCGCCGGCTGCGCCGCCTCCACCGCTACCGCCGAACCCGCCACCAACGTCACCCGCGACCACAACCGCCTGAAGAAGCCCTTGTTCGGATCGCGACTGAAGAAACTCCCCCACAATCCCTGCAGCGCCAGCGGAATTACCGGCACCGGGGTTTCTTCGAGAATCCGCGTCAGCCCGCTCTTGAACTCGTTGATCTCGCCATCGGTGGTCAGCTTGCCTTCCGGGAAGATGCACACCAGCTCACCGTCCTTCAGATACTGGGCAATCCGGGTGAAGGCTTTTTCGTAGATCTGGATGTCTTCGTTGCGTCCGGCAATCGGAATCGTCCCCGCCGTGCGGAAGATAAAGTTCAGCACCGGCAGGTTGTAGATCTTGTAGTACATGACAAAGCGAATCGGCCGACGCACCGCGCCGCCAATCAGCAGCGCATCGACGAACGATACGTGGTTGCACACCAGCAATGCCGCGCCCTCGTCCGGGATCGCCTCGAGGTTGCGGTGCTCGACGCGGTACATGGAATGGCTGAGCAGCCAGATCATGAAACGCATGCTGAACTCGGGGACGATCTTGAAGATGTAGGCGTTGACGCCGATGTTCAGCAGCGACACCACCAAAAACAGCTGCGGAATCGACAGTTTGACCACGCTCAGCAACACGATCGAAACGATCGCCGAGACCACCATAAACAGGGCGTTGAGAATGTTGTTGGCCGCGATCACCCGCGCCCGCTCGTTCTCGGCGGTGCGCGACTGGATCAGCGCGTACAGCGGCACGATATAGAAGCCGCCAAAAATACCGAGGCCGAGAATGTCGACCAGCACCGCCCAGGTATGGGCAAAGCCCAGCACTTGGGTCCAGCTATGGCCGGTGACGCTCTCCGGGATTCCGCCGGAATGCCACCACAGCAGCAGGCCAAACACGGTCAGACCGAACGAACCGAACGGCACCAGTCCGATCTCGACCTTGCGCCCGGAAAGCTTTTCGCAAAGCATCGAACCCAGCGCAATCCCCACCGAGAACACGGTGAGAATCAGCGTGACCACGGTTTCGTCGCCGTGCATCCACTCCTTGGCGTAGGCCGGAATCTGCGTCAGATAAATCGCCCCGACAAACCAGAACCACGAGTTGCCGACAATCGAGCGCGACACCGCGGGCGTCTGGCCCAGACCGAGTTTCAGCGTGGCCCAGGACTGGCTGAAGATGTTCCAGTTCAGGCGCATTTCCGGCGAAGCCGCCGCAGCGCGAGGAATGCTGCGACTGGCGAGATACCCGAGCACCGCAATCCCGACAATCGCGGTCGACACCAGTGGCGCGTAATGCGTCGAAGACATGATGACGCCAGCGCCGATGGTCCCGGCAAGGATCGCCAGGAACGTGCCCATCTCCACCAGTCCGTTGCCGCCGACCAGTTCATCCTCGCGCAACGCCTGCGGCAAAATCGAATACTTCACCGGCCCGAACAGCGCCGAATGCGTGCCCATGGCAAACAGCGCCACCAGCATCAGCGACAGGTGATCGAAGAGAAAACCGATCGATCCTACGGCCATGATCGCGATTTCCGCGAGTTTGATCAGACGGATCAGCGCGTCCTTGGCGAATTTTTCCCCGAACTGCCCGGCCAGCGCCGAGAACAGAAAGAACGGCAGGATAAACAGCAGCGCACACAGGTTGACCCAGATCGAGCGGTCACCTTCGATGGTCAGCCGATACAAAATGGCGAGGATCAGCGACTGCTTGAACACGTTGTCGTTGAACGCGCCCAGCGACTGCGTGATGAAAAACGGCAGGAAGCGCCGGGTGCGAAGCAGGTTGAACTGTGAGGGGTGACTCATCTTCCGTGTTTCCCTGAGGTCGGTAGAGAATGGCCTGGATCTGCTTATTGGAATCTCGATCGGCGATCCAGGCCACACATTACCTAAACTTTTCAGGTTATTTCTTCAACCCTGCAATACAAGGTGAGACAAACAGCTCACCGCGCCACGCGCCTTGCACGGTGCGTTTACCGACGATCAGCCACATCACTGCCAGCAGGCTCACCAGCACACAGCCCACCACGCTGAAAAAACCGAGGTTTAGCGTGCTGGCGAGCTTGAGGGTCGCCAGCGAATACACGCCCAGCGGGAAGGTGAAACCCCACCAGCCGAGGTTGAACGGGATGCCGTCGCGCAGGTAACGCGCGGTGATCAGCAGCGCCATCAACATCCACCACAAGCCGAACCCCCACAGGGTGATCCCGGCGACCAGCCCCAGGCCCGCAGCGATTTCACCGATGCCCGGCAGACCATTGGCGGCGAAGATCACCGGTGCATCAGCGCCCAGCAGCAACATGCCCAACGCGCCGGTGCCGATCGGACCGAGGGCCAGCCAGCTCGAGGCGGCCATGTTTTCGTGGGGCAGTTTGTGCAGCGCCATGCGCAGCAACAGGATGGTCAGAATGCTGAACGCCACGGGTAGGGAAAATGCCCAGAGCACGTAGCTTGTCGTCAGCACCACCAGTTGCGCGTGGGCATCGGCCAGATGCGGCGCGAGCAAACCGCCGCTGGCCGCCGCCACTTCCGCCGCCACCACCGGCAACAGCCAGACCGCCGTCATCTGGTCGATGCTGTGTTCCTGGCGGGTAAACATCATGTAGGGGATCAACACGCCACAGGCCAGCGACATCGCCACGTCGAGCCACCACAGCACTTCGGCAAGATGAATCACGCCTTCGCCCCAGCGTGGCAGACCGAACAACAGAAAGCCGTTGATAATCGTCGCCAGGCCCATGGGGATGGTGCCGAAGAACATCGAAACGGTGGAATGGCCGAAGATCCGCCGCGCCTCATCGAAAAATAAAATCCAGCGCGCGGCATAGGCGAAGGTAAACAGGGTGAACAACAGAATGTTGAACAGCCACAAACCTTCGGCCACCGCGTGCAACCCGGGGATCGCCACCGGCAGTTGCGCCAGCGCCAAGGCCAGCACACCGGTGCCCATGGTCGCGGCGAACCAGTTCGGGGTGAATTGACGGATCACTTCACCCGGATGCTGAAGCTGACTGAACGGCTTGATGCCGGGTTTGGCTATGTTGGGGCAAGTCATCATGAACTCCTGTCCTCAGGTGAGGTTGAGTCCATGGTAGAACCGAATCGAATATCTATATAACGGGTAATTTCTCTATCTGTTATCTACTTTACAGATAAGCGCCTAGACACTGCCTTCGCTCTCAATCACCAGAATCCGCGCCGCGCCCTGCGGATGCGCCACGTGCTCGGTGCCGACCGAAGCGTAGAAGATATCGCCAACCTCAAGCAGCACCTGTTTTTCTTCACCCTGTTCGCGATAGCGCATCTGCACCTGACCATCGAGCACCACGAACACTTCCTCACCCTCGTTGACGTGCCATTTGTAGGGCTGATCGGTCCAGTGCAGACGCGTGGTGATGCCGTTCATGTTGGCGATGTCCAGCGCACCCCAGGCACGCTCGGCGGTGAACGACTTGCTGCGGATAATCTTCATCGGTCGATCCATGCAAAGAAGGGCTGCCCAAGGCTAACTGAAACCGCCACACTTATGGAGCGCTGCAAACCTTGGCCGCTTGTGCACGCAAGCTGAGCAGGAGCGCGGCGACGGCCAGCATGATCAATGCGGCGACGTAACCGTCGGTGGTCGCGAGCAAGCCGTAGGTGCGGGTCAAGTGCCCGGCGAGCAGAGCCGGCAAGCAGAACGCCAGATAACTCAGTGCGTAATATGCCGACATCAGCCCCGCTCGTTCATGCGGCAAAGCCAGCGGCACCAGGCTGCGCACCGCCCCAAGAAACCCCGAACCAAAGCCACAACCGGCGACCAGCGTGCCGAGGAAAAACAGCCCCAGACTGGCACTGTGCACGCCGAGCAGAATCAGCAGCACACCGATCGGCAGCAGACTGGCGCCCAGTTGCAGGGCCCGGCTCGCAGGCCGATTGCGCAGGGTGAAAATCATCAACGCGCCCGTCACCGTCAGCGCCGAGACGGTCGCACCGCCGATCAGGTTGGAAGTCGACCCGGTGGCGGTGCGCACCAGCGACGGTGCCAGCGAGGCAAAAAAGCCGCCGAGGGCCCAGGTTGCGGTGTTCAGCGGCAGCACACGCCACAAGGTCGAACGCGCCTGAACCGGCACATGCAGGGTCGGCCGCAGCGAAGCCCAGGCCCCGGCTTGCGGGGTGACGCTTTCCGGCAGACGCCAGACATACACCGCCTGCAACACAAACAGTGCCAGCAGCAGCCAATAGGTCAGTTGCAACGGCGCCGGAGCGAACTCGGCCAGTAAGCCACAGCCCATGCTGCCGACCGCCATACCGAGCAACGGTGCCACACTGTTGATCAATGGCCCCTGCTGGCGGTCGGTGTCGAGCAGCGTCGCGCTCAGAACAGCGGTGGCCATGCCGGTGGCAAAACCTTGCAGCACGCGGGCGCTGATCAGCCAGGCGACGCTGTCGGCGTGGATGAACAGCAGCATCGCCAGTGCGTTGAGCAGCACTGCAGTGAAAATCACCGGTTTGCGCCCCAGATGATCGGACAACGAACCGACCGTCAGCAGCGCCGCCAGCAGGCTTAAGGCATACACGCCGAAAATCAGGGTCAGCACCGCTGCCGAAAAGTGCAGCTGATCCTGATACAGGTGATACAGCGGCGTCGGCGCCGTGGAAGCGGCGAGAAAACTGAGTAAGGTGATCGCCAGAAAAATCAGGCTGCCACGGTTGGAAGTAAGGCTGGTCATGGGCACACTCCGCAAAAGCTAATTTTTTGCTTTTGCGGAGTGTGCTCTCGGCTTTGGCTTAAAGCAAATTCTTTGTGTTAAGGTCTGGCGCATGGCTATTAAAGAAGGTTTACGCCCCGGCGGCCGCAGCGCCCGGGTGCAAGAGTCGATTCATTCGGCAGTCCGCGCGCTTCTGCAAGAACAGGAGCGCAGCACCGTGACCGTCCCGCAAATCGCTGCGCGGGCCGGGGTCACGCCCTCGACGATCTATCGGCGCTGGGGCGATCTGACGGCGTTGCTGGCGGACGTCGCCCTCGCCCGCATGCGCCCCGACAGCGAACCTGCCGTGACCGGTGACCTGCGCGGTGATATCCGCGCCTGGGCCGAGCAGTATCTGGACGAAATGAGTTCGGAGCCGGGGCGCAACATGATGCGCGACGTGCAGGCCAGCGCCACGCCGGGGTATTGCGTGACGATCATTGGCGCGCAGTTGCAGACCATCATCGAGCGTCACCCAGACGAGCCGGCGCCGAGCGTTGATCGGTTGATCAATCTGGTGGTGGCGCCGGTGGTGTTCCGGATTCTGTTTGCGGCGGCGGCGCTGGAGGTGGATGAACTGCATCGGTTGATCGATATGGCGTTGAAACAGGACTGACGCCTTCGCGAGCAGGCTCACTCCTACACTTGGAATGCGTTCCACCTGTAGGAGTGAGCCTGCTCGCGATGGGGCCTGATGAGTCACCATAAAACCACCCGGTTTCAAACCTGCGACACCCCGCCACGCCACGACCTTGGTCGACACTGACTAACCGCCGCACTCATGCGAGACTGTCCGCCCGGGCAGGACTGCCGGGGAGTCTTCTGTCGGGAGTGTTGCATGTCGTTGTCCACCGGGCTGATCGCCGCCGTCGCCCTCGCCTATATGGCCATCATGTTCGCCATCGCCTTCTACGGCGACCGTCGCAGCACGCCGTTGCCGCCGCGGATGCGCGCGTGGGTGTACAGCCTGTCGCTGGCGGTTTATTGCACCAGCTGGACGTTCTTCGGCGCGGTCGGACAGGCGGCCGAACAGCTGTGGTCATTCCTGCCGATCTACCTCGGGCCGATCCTGTTGTTGCTGGGCGCACCGTGGGTTCTGCAGAAAATGGTGATGATCAGCAAACAGGAGAACATCACCTCGATTGCCGACTTCATCGCCGCGCGCTACGGCAAATCGCAATCGCTGGCGGTGGTGGTGGCGTTGATCTGCCTGGTTGGCGTCCTGCCCTATATCGCTTTGCAACTCAAAGGCATCGTGCTCGGTGTGAACCTGCTGATCGGCGCCGGTGCCGACGCCATGGGCACCCGCGCCCAGGACACCGCACTGATCGTGTCGCTGGTGCTGGCGCTGTTCACCATCGTCTTCGGTACGCGCAACCTCGACGCCACCGAGCACCACCGCGGCATGGTGCTGGCGATTGCGTTTGAATCGCTGGTCAAGCTGTTCGCCTTTCTCGCCGTCGGCGCGTTCGTGACCTACGGGCTGTACGACGGTTTTGACGACCTGTTCAATCAGGCGATGCTCGCGCCGCGCCTCGAGGAGTACTGGAAGGAAACGATTAACTGGCCGTCGATGGTGGTGCAAACCGGGGTGGCGATGATGGCGATCATCTGCCTGCCGCGGCAGTTTCACGTCACAGTGGTGGAGAACATCGACCCGCAGGACCTGCGTCTGGCCAAGTGGGTGTTCCCGGCCTATCTGGCGCTGGCCGCGCTGTTCGTGGTGCCGATCGCCCTCGCCGGGCAGATGATGCTGCCGAGTCACGTGCTTCCGGATTCGTTCGTGATCAGCCTGCCGCTGGCTCAGGCCCATCCGGCCCTGGCGTTGCTGGCGTTCATCGGCGGTGCGTCGGCGGCCACCGGCATGGTGATCGTAGCCAGCGTGGCGCTGTCGACCATGGTCTCCAACGACATGCTGTTGCCGTGGCTACTGCGGCGTAATAACGCCGAGCGCCCGTTCGAGGTGTTCCGCCAGTGGATGCTCTCGGTACGCCGGGTGAGCATCGTGTTGATTCTGCTGCTGGCCTACGTCAGCTACCGCTTGCTCGGCTCCACCGCGAGCCTGGCGACCATCGGCCAGATCGCCTTCGCCGCTGTCACCCAACTGGCCCCGGCGATGCTCGGCGCGCTGTACTGGAAACAGGCCAACCGCCGTGGGGTGTTCGCCGGTCTCGCGGCGGGCACGTTCCTCTGGTTTTACACATTGATCCTGCCGATTGCCGCCCACAGCCTCGGCTGGTCGCTGAGCACTTTTCCCGGTCTGGCGTGGCTGCACAGCAACCCGCTGAACCTGCCGATCACCCCGCTGACGCAAGGCGTGGTGCTGTCGCTGGCGGGCAACTTCACGTTGTTCGCCTGGGTCTCGGTGCTGTCGCGCACGCGGGTTTCGGAGCACTGGCAGGCCGGGCGCTTTATCGGTCAGGAAATCAGCGCGCGGCCGAGTGCGCGTTCGATGCTGGCGGTGCAGATCGATGATTTGCTGCAACTGGCGGCGCGCTTTGTCGGCGAAGAACGTGCGCGGCAGAGCTTCATTCGTTTTGCCTACCGCCAGGGCAAAGGCTTCAATCCGAACCAGAACGCCGATGGCGAATGGATCGCCCACACCGAACGCTTGCTGGCCGGCGTGCTCGGTGCTTCTTCGACGCGCGCCGTAGTAAAAGCCGCCATCGAAGGTCGGGAAATGCAGCTGGAGGACGTCGTCCGTATCGCTGACGAAGCCTCGGAAGTCCTGCAGTTCAACCGCGCGCTGCTGCAAGGCGCGATCGAGAACATCACCCAAGGCATCAGCGTGGTCGACCAGTCGCTGAAACTGGTGGCCTGGAACCGCCGCTATCTGGAGCTGTTCAACTACCCGGACGGCTTGATCAGCGTCGGCCGGCCGATTGCCGACATCATTCGCTACAACGCCGAACGTGGCTTGTGCGGCCCCGGCGAGGCGGAAGTCCACGTCGCCCGACGCCTGCACTGGATGCGTCAGGGCCGCGCGCACACTTCCGAACGTTTGTTCCCCAACGGCCGGGTGATCGAGCTGATCGGCAACCCGATGCCTGGTGGCGGTTTCGTCATGAGTTTCACTGACATTACCGCGTTCCGCGAAGCCGAGCAGGCGCTGACCGAGGCCAACGAAGGCCTGGAACAACGGGTCAGCGAGCGCACGCAGGAGCTGTCGCAACTCAACGTCGCACTGACCGAAGCCAAGGGCCATGCCGAGGCGGCGAACCAGTCGAAAACCCGCTTCCTCGCCGCTGTCAGCCATGACCTGATGCAGCCGTTGAACGCCGCTCGCTTGTTCTCTGCCGCCCTCTCCCATCAGGACGACGGCTTGAGCAGCGAGGCGCAGAAACTGGTGCAACACCTCGACAGTTCGCTGCGTTCGGCAGAAGACCTGATCAGCGACCTGCTGGATATTTCCCGCCTGGAGAATGGCAAGATCAACCCCGATCCCAAGCCGTTCGCGCTCAATGAGTTGTTCGATACGCTCGGCGCCGAATTCAAGGCGCTGGCGCAGGAACAAGGCCTGAAGTTCCGTGTGCGCGGCAGCCACTTGCGCATCGACAGCGACATCAAGCTGCTGCGACGGATTCTGCAGAACTTCCTCACCAACGCCTTCCGCTATGCCAAGGGCCCGGTGCTGCTGGGCGTGCGTCGGCGTGATGGCGAGCTGTGTCTGGAAGTGTGGGATCGCGGGCCGGGAATTCCGGAAGACAAACAACAAGTGATTTTCGAGGAATTCAAACGCCTCGACAGCCATCAGACCCGCGCCGAAAAAGGCCTGGGTCTGGGCCTGGCGATTGCCGACGGTTTGTGTCGCGTGCTCGGCCACACCCTGCGCGTACGTTCGTGGCCGGGGCGCGGTAGTGTGTTCAGTGTCAGTGTGCCGCTGGCCCGGGCGCAATCGCTGCCACAGAAAACTGCGGTGGAGTTGAACGGCAAGCTGCTCAGCGGCGCGCAGGTGCTGTGCATCGACAATGAAGACAGCATTCTGATTGGCATGAACAGCCTGCTGACCCGTTGGGGCTGTCAGGTGTGGACGGCGCGCAATCGCGAGGAATGCGCGGCGTTGCTGAACGAGGGTGTGCGACCGCAACTGGCACTGGTCGACTATCACCTCGATCACGGCGATACCGGGACCGAGCTGATGGCGTGGCTACGCACCACGTTGGGCGAACCGGTACCGGGCGTGGTGATCAGCGCCGATGGCCGACCGGAGACGGTGGCGCAGGTGCATGCGGCGGGGCTGGATTATCTGGCGAAACCGGTGAAACCGGCGGCGTTGCGAGCGTTGTTAAGTCGGTATGTGCCGCTGTAACAATCCCCCCTGTGGCGAGGGAGCTTGCTCCCGCTCGACTGCGCAGCAGTCGCGAAACGGTGAATCAGGCCAATCGGGGATTCACACTCAAGGGGTGCTTCGCCCCCCAGCGGGAGCAAGCTCCCTCGCCACAGAATCGAGTTTATTCCGGGAGTTCGACCAGCCCATCGACATCGGTCATCGCCCGCTCCAGCAGATCCGCCGGCAGGCTCTTGCTGGCCCGCGCACCGAGCAATTTGAGCTGCTCACTGCGGCTGACCAGGTTGCCGCGCCCTTCCGTGAGTTTGTTGCGCGCCGAGCTGTAAGCCTTGTCCAGCTGTTGCAGGCGATTGCCGACTTCGTCCAGATCCTGAATGAACAGCACGAATTTGTCGTACAGCCAACCGGCTCGCTCGGCGATTTCCCGCGCGTTCTGGCTCTGCCGCTCCTGCTTCCACAGGCTGTCGATAACCCGTAACGTCGCCAGCAACGTGGTCGGGCTGACGATCACAATGTTGCGGTCGAACGCCTCCTGGAATAGCGTCGGCTCAGCTTGCAAAGCGGCGGAAAATGCCGCTTCGATCGGCACGAACAGCAAGACGAAATCGAGGCTGTGCAGACCTTCAAGACGTTTGTAGTCCTTACCTGCGAGGCCTTTGACATGGCTGCGCAGTGACAGCACGTGCTGCTTGATCGCGATCTGGCCGAGGGTGTCGTCTTCAGCGGCAACGTACTGCTGATACGCCGTGAGGCTGACCTTGGAGTCGACCACCACCTGCTTGTCGCCCGGCAGGTAAATGATCACGTCCGGCTGGAAGCGCTCGCCATCCGGCCCCTTGAGGTTGACCTGGGTCTGGTACTCGCGGCCCTTCTCCAGACCCGCGTGTTCGAGCACTCGCTCAAGAATCAGCTCACCCCAGTTGCCCTGGGTCTTCTGGCCTTTGAGGGCGCGGGTCAGGTTGGTCGCTTCGTCACTCAGGCGCAGGTTCAATTGCTGCAGACGCTCCAGCTCCTTGGCCAGCGAGAAGCGCTCGCGAGCCTCGGCCTGATAGCTCTCTTCCACGCGTTTTTCGAAGGACTGGATGCGCTCTTTCAGCGGATCGAGCAACTGGCCGAGGCGCTGCTGACTGGTCTCGGCAAAGCGCTGTTCACGCTCATCGAAGATCTTCCCGGCGAGTTCGGCGAACTGCGCGCGCAGCTCATCGCGCGAGCCTTGCAGGTCGTTGAGGCGTTGCTGATGGCTTTCCTGCTGCTCGCGCAATTCGGCGTTGAGCGACGCGGCCTGCGCGTCGAGGCGACGCAATTCGGCTTCTTTGTTGGCGCGCTCGATGTTCCAGGCGTGCGAAGCGTCACGGGCGTCATCACGTTCGATCTGCAGCAGCTCGACTTCGCGGCGCAGAGCCGCCAGCTCCGCCTGCTTGGCGGCATTGGCCTGGCCGAGGTCGACGATTTCATCGCGGCTGGCCTCCAACTGCGCGTTGAGCCCGTCCTGTGCCAGTTGTGCCATGGTCAGGCGCTCTTCGGCCAAGGCAACCTCGGCCTGCGCGCTGCTCGCCCGGCGCTGCAGTTGCCAGGCCAGCGCCAGCAGCGGCAATCCCGCGCCCGCCAGCCCCAGCAACACGCTGGTCAAGTCCATAGCCACTCCTGCCGATTCGATAAAGCCTGAAGGTTAACCAAGGCGCGGGACGTTGGACAGCTCAGTCTTCGAGCAGACCGAGTTCCTGTTGTGCACGACGGTCACCGGCGCGGGCTGCCTGACGCAACAGATCCTGACCGATGCGCCGATCCCGGGCATTGCCGCACTCGCGGCACATCAACTGACCGAGACGACTTTGCGCCGCAACCACGCCTTCGCGTGCCGGTTGCTTGAGCAGACGCCCCGCCAGATGCTTGGCATTGCGGCTATCGCCCAGACGCGGGCTGTCGAGCAGCCATTCGGCCACACGCACGGAAAATCGCTTGGGAGAGGTAACACGAGGGTGTTCGGAGGTAACAGAGCCTGATACTGAGCGAAACTTCATAAAACACTGTGGGACAGATCGGAGGGCGCGCCACTCTACTCTCTTTTTCGTACAGGTAAAGTCAAAAAAAACCCGGCACGCCCGTGCTAGAGCAAGCGCTAGGGACAATCCACAGAAGCTGTGGATAACTCAGTGGACAACCGCTCCCGAACTCGCGCAAAGCCTTGTGGAATGGGGCCCGCAGTCAAACTGACGATTTTTTCACCAACAAAAAAAGACGATATTTTTCATTGACTTAAACTTTTGATGCAGGCAGCTACCGGGGTCAGGATTGATATGACAGTGAGGTTACGGTCTGCGCAACTAATGTGCACAAGTACCTGTTACCCGGTTATATCGATGCGCTTTTTCGGGTCGTTTTGCTTCTCGGGCTGGGGATAAGCGGGTTGGTGATGGGGATGGCTGCACGCTTTTGTGGCGACCGGCGGTTGATCAGGGTGATCCCTTCGCGAGCAGGCTCGCTCCCACACTGGATGGTGTTTCCCATGTGGGAGCGAGCCTGCTCGCGAAGAAGCGGGACACCACCTCAATGCTTGGCGACTCACGAAATCTTTTTTACGACGGGGTTTGCATTGCCCAGGACGTTCCGTTACTATCCGCGGCGTTAGTACCAAGCTGAAAGTCAATTCCGGTCGAACACATCCCCACGGTCAACCTTCTTCCAAGAAGCCCTTCGCCGAAAAAAGCGGGAACGACCCCTCGATGGTTTCCAGGTAAATCTTGCGCCGACACTGCCTTTGAATGAATGCAAAGGGTGTTGCGAAGACCACTTACTCTGACCGAACCAGCCTGCAAATTGATCAGGATCTTCACCCCGGGCCCAGAACCTTTGCCCTTGATGTGTTGCCTGTCCTCCTAAGTACCTACCTGCCAGCCCAAGCGCGCCAACTTAATAGCGCTTCAAACTGGCTGCTTTGTTCCAGTCGGGTTCTTTGTTCGACCAACGGTGGTCGACATTACTGGAACGTTTTAACGTTGCACGGTTCTTATCCGTGTCATTTGTAGGAACACCTAATAACTATGTCTACTCAAATCCATACTCAGGATGCCATTCGCACCCTAACCAACGCTTTTGCCCCAATGAACTGCCTGATCATGGCCGCTCGCAAAGGCTGCTTCAGCTTCACCGTGGTCAATGAACACGGGATCGCTCGCCACAGCGAGCGTCTGTACCCCGATCAATACTCCAGCGCCGAACCGCTGCAGGCCGTGATCGATCGTACACGTCAGGCCCTGATTGCCTGAGAGCCGAAAAGGCTGCAAAAGCAAAAGCCCCGCACAAAATGCGGGGCTTTTTATTGCCCGATGTTTCGCTTTTAGCCCTCCGCGCCTAAGCACCATCGGATATAACGCTTTTGGCTCGCGGGTGGAAATATTTTAAAAACAGGCCTTTACGTCGCGAATATGACACTACACTTCAACTCAAGCGGCTTGATCCGCTTTCGGCGAGCCTGATTCGATCCACCGCTGCCAAGGCCCCTTCAGGTATCGCCGCCCAATTACAAGAATCGAGGGCATTATGGGTATCGCTGCCAGCGAACTGTGCCGCTATGTGATCCGTCCCACACTGATCTATCTGGGACGCCACTGCGCAACCGCCGAATCCCTGCTACTGGGGATCGCCGCCAGCCAATCCGCCCTCGGCTCCGCCCTGCATGACCGCCGTGGCCACGGCCTCTACCGGATTGCCGAGCATCGCCATCAGGCTCTCTGGGACCTTTACCTGGCACTCGATCCGGAACGCGCAAGCCTGGTTCGCGGCCTCGCCAGCCAACATGCTTTTTTGAGCGGCCCGCACCTCGAACTGACCGTCAACCTGCGTTACGCCACCGCCATTGCCTGGCTGCTGGTCGAAGAACAAAACACTCAGCTCCCCGACGCCGATGACCTGCTGGGCATGGCGCGAATCTGGCGCCAGACCTTCCAGCCCCAAGGCCGCCTGCGCGACTTTACTTACGCCTGGCACACCTGTGTTTCACCTGTGAATCAGGTCGCATGTTGACCCTGCAGTTTCCAAAGATCGGCCAACAGGTCAGGATTCTGGTCGGATTGTCCTACAAAACCGCTCTAACTCAGGCTATACGGACTATAGCGCTGGGACGAAAATGTTGGTAATTTTCGCCCCGGTGATCACCAGGAGTTCTAATAATGAAAAAAGTCATGCTCAAAACCACCCTTAGCCTCGCCGTTACCATGGCATCCACCCAGATCTTCGCAGCTGGCTTTGCCATCAACGAACACAGCATCAGCGGCATGGGCACTGGTTATGCCGGGCGATCTTCTTCTGCCGACGACGCAAGCACTGTTTACGGTAACCCTGCCGGCATGTCGCGCCTCACAAGCGAACAAGTCACTGGCGGCGTTGCATTCCTCGATGCCAAAACCGATATCAAAGACGCCAGCTCCAGCCCGAACGGCGGCAGCAACAAAGGCGACATGGTGCCCTTCACCTCCGTACCTATGGGCTTCTACGTCAAACCGATCGACGAGCATTGGGCATTCGGCCTCGGCGTGTACGTGCCGTTCGGCCTGATTACCGACTACGAAAAAGGCTTTGCCGGCCGTTACTTCGGCAGCAAGTCCGAAGTCCAGGTCATCACCTTCCAGCCGACTGTCAGCTACAAGTTCAACGACGTGGTTTCCATTGGTTTTGGTCCGACCATCAACCGCATCGACGGCACGCTGGAATCCAACCTGTCGATTACCCAGGCTGCGCCGGACGGCAAGGTCAAGATCAAGGGTGACGACACTGCGCTGGGCTACAACATCGGCGTACTGGTTCAGGCCACTGACACCACCCGTCTGGGTCTGACGTACCACTCGAAAGTCGACTACAAGCTCGAAGGCAACACCAAGGTCAACTACGGCGTGCTGGGCGCTATCGGTCTGGGTGCCGAGCAGAAGTACGACGCTTCGCTGAAGATCACCACGCCTGAATCTGTGGACTTCTCGGTTACTCAAGCGATCAACGACCGCTGGAACGTCTACGCCGGTTCCACCTGGACGCGCTGGAGCCAGCTGAAAAAGATCACCGTTGAAAACTCGGGCGTGCAGCCGCTGCTGGCCGGTCAGTTCGGCGAGATCACCGAAGAGCAGAACTGGCATGACTCCTGGGCATACGCCGTGGGTACTTCGTACCAGCTGAACAAGGAATGGGTACTGCGTACCGGTCTGACGTTTGACCAGTCGCCGACCAACAACGTCGACCGTTCGCCACGTATCCCTACTGGCGACCGGACCATTTTCAGCATCGGTGCCGGCTGGAGCCCAACCGAAGCGCTGACCATCGACGTGGCCTACTCGTACTTGAAGGAAGAAGCGATCAAAGTCCACAACGAAAACGATCGTGGCCAGACCTACGACGCCAAGTATGAAAACTCGGCAAACGGTTTCGGTGTCGGCGCGACCTATCGCTTCTGATGCTGTATGGCGAGGCTAACCCCTCGCCCATTGAAAAGCCCCGCTCTCTTTGCAGAAAGCGGGGCTTTTTTGCGCCTGTTCAAACACCACAGATCAAATGTGGGAGCGGGCTTGCTCGCGAATGGGGTCTGACATCCAGCACAAGTGCTGAATGATCCGCAGCCTGCGCGAACAAGCCCGCTCCCACAAAAAGCGTGTGTTATCAGTTGAGCGGTTTTGAGGCGATGGCCTTTTCAACTGCCGCAATAAACTCCGGATCATCGGGTTTGGTCAGGCTGGAGAAATTCGCGATCACCTTGCCCTGACGATCAATCACGTACTTGTAGAAATTCCACTTCGGCGCGCTGCTCTGCTCGGCCAGCACCTTGAACAGATGAGTAGCGTCGTCGCCACGGACTTTCTGCGGTTCGGTCATGGTGAA
This sequence comes from Pseudomonas sp. RSB 5.4, assembly GCF_037126175.1. NCBI lineage: Bacteria > Pseudomonadati > Pseudomonadota > Gammaproteobacteria > Pseudomonadales > Pseudomonadaceae > Pseudomonas > Pseudomonas sp. RSB 5.4. The sequence continues at coordinate 231,303 of NZ_CP146986.1, read as the reverse complement.
GGTCACGCCGTAATTGGCGTAGCAGACCTTGGCGGTTTCGGCGCTGTCCTTGGACTCCTGCTTGAAGTCGTTGGACGGTACGCCGAGCATTTCCAGGCCTTGCGCCTTGTAGTGCTGATTGAGCGCTTCGAGGCCCTCGAACTGTGGGGCGAAGCCACAGAAACTGGCGGTATTGACCACCACCAGCGGCTTGCCGGCGTAGCGCTGGCACAGGTCGACGGATTCCTTGGCGCGCAACTTGGGCAACGAGCCTTGCAGCGCCTCCGGACAGTCAGCCGCCTGGGCCAGTCCGGTCAACACCATCAACAACGCGGGTAAAGCACACCAGCGCATGAACATGTCGGGCATCCTTGATGCGGTTATCAGACATCGACGTTACTCGCCCTCCAAGCCTACAAGCAAGCGCCCATGCCCAACTGCATCAATGCCAGGCCGCCCTGATGCCAGCCCCACCACACCAGCGCCAGCAACAGCGCGCCGAGTGCGATGAAGGCGATTCGCGGCCAGGAACGCTTCATACGGCGCCGACAGCCGGTTGCAGACGCGCCACCGGACGCTCGCGCACCGGCCAGTTCAGCGCGGCGGCCAGCAGGCTCAAGAGAATCGCCACTTGCCAGATCAAGTCATAACTCCCGGTACGGTCATACACCACCCCACCCAGCCAGCCGCCGAGGAACGAGCCGAGCTGATGGAACAGGAACACGATACCGCCGAGCATGGACAGGTTACGCACGCCAAACAAGGTCGCGACCGTACCGTTGGTCAAAGGCACCGTCGACAGCCACAGGAAGCCCATGGCCATGCCGAACAGGTACGCCGAGGTCGTCGTCACCGGCAGCCAGAGGAACAGCACGATCACCACCGCCCGCAACAGGTACAACGCCGTCAGCAGACGCGGCTTGGACATGCGCCCGCCGAGCCATCCAGCGGTGTAAGTGCCAAAGATATTGAACAGTCCGATCAGCGCCAGCACCGTAGTGCCAACCGTGGCGGGCAGATGCTGATCAACCAGATAGGCCGGCAAATGCACGCCAATGAATACCACCTGAAAACCGCAGACGAAAAAGCCGAACGCCAACAACCAGAAACCCGAGTGCGAGCAGGCCTCACGTAACGCTTCGGACAGGGTTTGCTCGTGGCCCAGCACCGGCAACGGCTTGTCCTTGAGCATGCTCACCAGCGGCACGATCAGCGCCACCAGCAGGCCAAGCACCAGCAGCGCCGCCGACCAGCCGAGCCAGCCGATCAAACCCAGCGTGCCCGGCAACATCGCAAACTGGCCGAACGAACCGGCAGCACTGGCGATGCCCATGCCCATGCTGCGTTTTTCCGGCGGCACGGCACGCCCAACCACACCGAGAATCACCGAGAACGAGGTGCCAGACAGGCCGATACCGATCAACAGACCGGCACTCAGCGACAGGGTCAGCGCCGAATCGGACAAACCCATGCACACCAGACCCACGGCATACAGCACGCCGCCGACCAACACCACTTTCGCCGCACCGAAACGGTCAGCCAGCGCGCCCGTGAACGGCTGCGCCAGGCCCCAGATCAGGTTCTGCAGGGCGATGGCGAAGGCGAACACTTCGCGCCCCCAGCCGAACTGCGCACTCATCGGCGACAGGAACAGACCGAAGCCGTGCCGCACGCCCAACGACAACGCCAGAATCAGCGCACTTCCCAGCAACACCCAACCGCACGTACGCCACATCGATGTCATTGTTATTCTCCGTTCGCGGGTATATACCCGCTTAAAACCGGAAAAACCGGCCTTCAGGCCAGTTCGTCCAACAGTCGCAGCAAGGTTTCACGCTTCTCGGCGCCCAGCCGATCGATCAATCGCTGTTGCGCCGCTTCCCAGGCCGGCAGGGCCGCCGCAAGGCGCTGTGCACCGGTTTCGGTGAGCCGGACGATGCGATTACGCATGTCCTCGCCCTCGGCCAGCGCCACCAACCCTTCACCTTCGAGCACCCGCAGATTGCGCCCCAGGGTGCTGCGATCCAGGCCCATGGCTTCGGCCAGTTCCGAGATGCTCGGTTGATCCAGACGCTGCAGGTTGCACAGCAAAGAATACTGGGCAACGTTGATCCCGAAGCCGTCGAGAGCGCCGTCGTAATGCCTGCTGACGCCACGAGCGGCGCGACGCAGGTTGGTGCACAAACACTGAGAAGGAAGCATGATGCGTGTATATACCCGCGACTGTGTTAAATCAAGTTACACATGAGTTTATCAATAAGCTTTGTGCCGTCTGACACACCGCCTTCGCGAGCAAGCCCGCTCCCACAGGGGAATGCATTGCAAATGTGGGAGCGGGCTTGCTCGCGAAGAGGCCGGTACTGTCATAGAAATATCTCAGACCAACACCACTCCAACCAACACCGCCATTTCCAGCAATTCCAGCAACGCCCCCGCCGTATCGCCCGTAGTCCCGCCCAACCGCCGCATCATCACCTGCCGCAGCCAGACAAACCCAACGAACGCGACAACCAGCGCAACAATCGCTGTCACCCCGGCAATCAGCAAGCAGGCCAGCGCACTCGCCACTAGCACCCACCAACCGGCCCGGCGCGGCACATGATCAGCCAACGCCTGCCCCAACCCACCCGCCCGCACATATGGCGTGGTCAGAAACAGCCCCAGCAACGCCGCACGTCCCAGCAACGGCACGATGAGCAACATCAGCGCATGCCCTTGCTCGATCAGCGCCAGCAACGCGCAGAACTTCAGCAGCAATACCAACACCAGCGTCACCACGGCAATCGGCCCGCTGCGCGGATCTTTCATGATCGTCAGCGTGCGCTCGCGATCACCGAAGCCACCGAGCCAGGCATCGGCGCTGTCAGCCAGACCATCGAGGTGCAGCGCCCCGCTGAGCAGCACCCACACCGTCAGCAACAGCGCCGCATGCAGCAGCAACGGCGCGCCGCTCAATGCCAGGTTCAACACCCAGAGGATCACCCCGAACAGCAGCCCCACCAGCGGATAAAACAGCAGCGAACGCCCGAGCTGTTCCGGCTGCGGCATCCCTGGCAGACGAATCGGCAAGCTGCTGAGAAATTGCAGAGCGATCCACAGTGGCAGCATCTCAGTGACCTTCCTTCAGCACGCCATCGGCTTCGACGCTGAGCGCGAACAGCGCAGCATGCGCGACTTCGACATTGAGCAACTGCTCTCGCGGCAAACCACGCGCCTGCGCCAGCAGCAGGCGCATCACGCCGCCATGACTGATCAACAACACGCGCTCGCCGGTATAGGCCTGATGCAAACGCGCCACCGCGCCGAGCACGCGAGCCGCAAAATCACTGACAGGTTCGCCCTGCGGCGGCGTGAAGGCATATGGATCGGCCCAGAACAGCCCCAGCGCCTCGGCATCAGTCTCCATCAACGCCGCTGCGCTCTGCCCTTCCCAGGCACCGAAATGCAATTCCTGCAGATCCTTGTCCAAATGAACCGGCAGATTCAATTGCTCGCCCAGCTCGGCAGCAAACCGCGCACACCGCTGCAGCGGCGAACTGACCAGCCGGTCCCACGGCCCACCCGCCACCACGGCGGCACGCATCTGTGCCCAGCCTTTTTCAGTCAGCGCATCATCGAGGCTGCCGCGCAAACCGCCGCCCAGTTCAGTCTCACCGTGGCGCAGCAGGTCCAGACGCAACGTCATGCCGGACGATCCGCCACCGCGGCTTCGGCGAACGTCGCCATTTGCCCGTGCAGGTCGCAGGCCAGACGCAACAGCGGCACAGCCAACGCCGCCCCACTGCCCTCGCCCAGACGCAAGCCAAGCTCCAGCAGCGGTTCAGCGTTGAGGGTTTCCAGCACGTGGCGATGGCCCGGCTCGGCGCCACGGTGGCCGAACAGCAGCCACTCGCGGCAGGCCGGATTCAGCCGCACCGCCACCAGCGCAGCGACCGTGCAGATAAAGCCGTCGACCAGCACCGCGACGCCTTCCTGCGCACAGGCCAGATACGCGCCGACCAGTGCGGCGATTTCAAAACCGCCGAGGTTGAACAGGGTTTGCAGCGCATCGCCACGTTGCGCCGAGTGCAGCGCCAGTGCGCGCTCGATCACTTGCGCTTTATGGCTGACGCCCTCGGCATTCAACCCGGTGCCGGGACCGGTCAAGTGCACCACCGGACAATCGAGCAAGGCACAGGCCAGCGCACTGGCGGCGGTGGTGTTGCCGATGCCCATTTCGCCGCCAATGAACAACTGTGCGCCAGCAGCTTTGGCCCGCAGCACGCTGTCACGACCGGCCTGCAACGCGAGTTCGCCCTGTGCCTGGGTCATCGCCGCGCCTTTGGCGAAATTCGCTGTGCCCGGGCCGATATTCAGATGCAGTACGCCCGGCAGATTCAACGACGGTGTCACCGTGCCCAGATCGACCACTTCCAGACGCGCATCGAGCTGCCGCGCCAACACGCTGATTGCCGCACCGCCGCTGACGAAGTTGAGCAACATCTGCCCGGTGACTTCCTGCGGGAACGCCGAAACACCTTCCGCGACCACGCCATGATCGCCGGCAAAAATTGCGATCCACACCTGTTCAATCGTCGGTTTGATCTGCCCCTGCAATCCGGCCAGTTGCACCGCCACGGTTTCGAGGCGACCGAGGGAGCCGGCCGGTTTGGTCAGTTGCTGTTGGCGCGCCGCCGCCTGTTCAACGATCTCCGCATTCACGGATTGGCACGGGTTCAACCACCACGCTTGGGTCATAACGCAGGTCCTTTCAGGGTCAGGGGCAGGCCGGCGACGGTCAGGACGACTCGCTGACAACGCTCGGCCAGAGCTTGATGCAGCCAACCGGCTTCATCGACGTAGCGGCGAGTCAATTCGCCCAGCGGCACGACACCCATTCCGGTCTCGTTGCTGACAAAAATGATTTCTCCCGGCAATGACGCCAGGCAGTCCAGCAGGGCTTCGCGCTCGGCAGCGAGACGCGCGGCGTCATCGAGCATCAGCAGATTGGTCAGCCACAGCGTCAGGCAATCCACCAGCAGGCAACGCTCGGCGCTGGCGTTTTCACGCAGGACACGGGCCAGTTGCAGCGGCTCTTCGATCAGCGTCCACTCCACAGGACGCCGCGCGCGGTGATGGGCGACGCGTTCATTCATCTCGCCGTCCAGCGGCTGGCTGGTGGCGATGTAAGTGACCGCCAGGTGGCTGGCGCTGGCGAGTTTTTCCGCCAGGCGACTTTTGCCGGAGCGGGCGCCGCCGAGGATCAGTTGGAGCATGGGGACATCCTGAAAATTATGTGTTGAGGCAATCGCCCTCTTCGCGGGCAAGCCCGCTCCCACAGTGACCGCAGTGGCTGAAACACCTCACTCCCCTGTGGAGGATGGAGGTGTCCTGTCATTTATGTATTGAGGCAACCGGCCCCTTCGCGAGCAGGCTCGCTCCCACTTGGGAATGCGTTCCAAAGTGGGAGCGAGCCTGCTCGCGAAGAGGCCGTAACAGCCAGCCTAAATCCCGCAGAGCTGACGCAGCAGCCCGGTATCCAGATGCTGCTCCACCAGATCCGCCAGCCGCTCGATATCGCGCTCGCGCAAGCCGTGGTAATCCACCTCCTGCACATCGCTCAACCCGGCCCAGCGCAGCAACGCGGCACTGGCTTGCGGTGATTCGAACAAGCCATGCAGATAAGTGCCGAACACCTGCCCATCCAGACTCTGCGCGCCGTCGCAACGACCGTCATCCAGATGCACGGCCGGACTCTCGAGCGCCGGCCCCACCGTCACGCCCGCATGGATTTCATAGCCACTGACCTCGGCGTTTTCCAGCGCCAGATGCCCGCGCACATTGCGCAATTGCTTCTCGGCTTCCAGCGTGGTTTCGAACGCCAGCAAACCCAGTCCGACACTGGATCCCGGCGCGCCTTCCAGGCCCAGCGGATCGTGTACTTGCTCGCCAAGCATTTGCAGACCGCCACAAATCCCCAGCAACTTGCCGCCATAACGCAGGTGCCGATTGATTGCCGCATCCCAGCCATTGGCGCGCAGATACGCGAGGTCGCTGCGCACGCTTTTCGAGCCGGGCAGGATGATCAAGTCGGCAGCCGGAATCGCCTGCCCCGGGCCGATGAATTGCAGATCGACCTGCGGATGCAAACGCAGCGGATCAAAGTCAGTGTGATTGCTGATGCGCGGCAGCACCGGCACCACCACTTTCAGCACTTGCTCGGCCTTGTCGGTCTGGCGCTGGTCGATGCCGTCCTCGGCTTCCAGGTGCAGATCCATCACGTACGGCAGCACGCCGACCACCGGTTTGCCGGTGCGCTGTTCCAGCCAGTCGAGGCCCGGTTGCAGCAAGGCGATGTCACCGCGAAAACGGTTGATGATGAAGCCCTTGACCCGCGCCTGTTCGCTCGGCGACAGCAGTTCAAGCGTGCCGACCAGATGAGCGAAAACGCCGCCGCGATTGATGTCGGCGATCAGCAGCACCGGGCAATCCACCGCTTCGGCAAAGCCCATGTTGGCGATGTCACCGGCACGCAGATTGATCTCGGCCGGCGAGCCAGCGCCTTCGACCATCACCAGCGGATACGCTGCGCTGAGTCGCTGGTGCGACGCGAGCACAGCTTGCATGGCGATGGCTTTGTAGTCGTGATACGCCACCGCGTTCATGCTGGTGACCGCGCGGCCATGGATGATCACCTGCGCGCCGGTGTCGCTGTTGGGCTTGAGCAGCACCGGGTTCATGTCGGTGTGCGGTTCGAGGTGCGCCGCTTGCGCCTGCACCGCCTGCGCTCGACCGATCTCGCCGCCGTCGGCGGTCACTGCACTGTTGAGCGCCATGTTTTGCGGCTTGAACGGCACCACCGCCACACCCTGACGGGTGGCCCAGCGGCACAGCGCCGTCACCAGCGTGCTTTTACCGGCGTCGGACGTGGTGCCTTGCACCATCAGGGTGGTCATTTCGATTCCTTGGCAAAGGCTTGCAGCGCCTGTTCGAGACGCGCTTCTTCAGCGGCGTTGGCCGGCAGGCCGAAACGCAGGCTGCTGTTGTGGGTGAAGATGCGCAGGAGGATGCCGCGTCGGGCCATGAATTCGTGCAGCGCAGGCGCGTGCTCGGTGATCAGCCACTGAAACAACGCGCAACCGCCGTGGGGTTTGAAGCCGTAGCGCTCCAGCAGCAGCGCCAGACGTTCACTGGCTTCATCGCTGCGAATACGTTGCCGGGTGTGCGCTTCGGTGTCTTGCAGACAGGCCTGACCGAGCACCCGTGTCGGCCCGCTGACCGCCCAAGGTCCGACCTGTTCGGCGAGCAATCTGAGCAATTTGCGCTCGGCCAGCACAAAGCCCAGACGCACTCCGGCCAGACCGAAAAACTTGCCGAACGAGCGCAGCACAATCAAACCGATCTGGTGGGTATGCGGCGCCAGACTCAGCTGCGGCGTGTTGTCCATGAACGCTTCATCGACCACCAGCCAGCCGCCACGCTGAGCCAGCCGCGCGTGCCAATCGAGCAGCCGCGCCGGGGTCAGGCTCAGGCCTGTGGGGTTGTTCGGATTGACCACCACCAGCACGTCGAGGCTGTCGAGAAAGAATTCGACTTCCTGCTCCAGCACTTCGCGCACGATGTAACCGCTGCGGCGCCAGGCTTCGGCGTGCTCGGCATAACACGGCGACAACACGCCGACCTTGCCGGCGCGGCGCAAGCGCGGCAGCAACTGGATCGCCATTTGCGAACCGGCCACCGGCAGCACCTGCGAGGCGCCGTAGTAATCGCACGCGGCCTGCTCCAGCCCGTCATCGGTTTCCGGCAAGCGTGCCCAGGCGCGCAACGGAATCTCCGGCACCGCAAATGGCCACGGCGCGAGGCCACTGGACAGGTCGAGCCAGTCAGCCTCGGCAATCCCGTAATCGAGTGCAGCCTTGCGCAGCCGGCCACCGTGCTCAAGCATAGAATTCAGCCCCCACGCAGAGAATCAGCAGCCATAACCATACCCCGCGCTGGACCAATTGCCAGCCGCGATCAATCGAATCGGCATCGGCTGGCGGACCTTCACCCAGTTGTGGACGCTCATGCAGTTCGCCGTGATAGATCGCTGGCCCGCCCAGTTCGACACCCAATGCACCGGCGCCAGCCGCCATCACCGGACCGGCGTTAGGGCTGTCCCATTGCGGCCCCTGATTGCGCCAGCATTGCCAGGCAAGTCGGGTGTTGCCCAGCAGCGCGTAGGTCAGCGCCACCAGCCGTGCCGGAATGTAATTGAGCACGTCGTCGATTTTTGCCGCGCACCAGCCGAAGCGCTCGAAGCGTTCGTTGCGATAGCCCCACATCGCGTCGAGGGTATTGCTCAGGCGATAGAGCACCACCCCCGGCGCGCCGGCCACGACAAACCAGAACAGCGCGGCGAACACCGCGTCACTGCCGTTTTCCAGCACCGATTCAGTCGCGGCGCGAGCGACGGCGGTGCTGTCCAGTTCGCTGGTCTGGCGACTGACCAGATAGCCGACGCGTTTGCGCGCCTCTTGCAGATCATCAGCGCGCAAGGCCGCGGCTACCGGCGCGACATGCTCACCGAGGCTGCGCATGCCAAGGGCGCAATACAGCGCCAGAATCTCGACGATCCAGCCCACGTACGGTGCCCAGGAAAACGCGGTGGCGAGCAAGGTCAGCGGCAACACGGCGATCACCCACGCAGTGACCCCGTGACTGCGCCAGCCACGCCCGCCCGCATTGAAACGGCGCTCGATGCGCCCGGCAAAATTGCCGAACGCCACCAGCGGATGCCAGCGTTTCGGTTCACCCAGCAGCGCATCCAGCGCGACCGCGGCGACACTCAACAACGCCACACTCATTGACTCACTCCCCAATAATTTTCGTACAGCAACTCATTGAGCGGGCGCGCCTGCGCCCACCCTTCGAGTACCAGCATCGGCGCCGGATAGAATTCCTTGACCGGGCCCAGGCACAACACTGCCAGCGGCTTGGCCCCGGCCGGCAACTGCAGCAGATCGGCCAGTGCCTGCGGTTCGAACAGTGAAACCCAGCCCATGCCCAGTCCTTCGGCGCGGGACGCCAGCCACAAATTCTGGATCGCGCAGGACAGCGAAGCCATGTCCATTTCCGGCAGCGTACGACGACCGAAAATGTGTTTTTCGCGATCATCCATCAACGCTGCGACCAGCACTTCGGCGCAGTCGTTGATGCCTTCGACCTTGAGTTTCATGAACTCATCGCTGCGCTCGCCGAGGGCTTCGGCGGTGCGGATGCGTTCTTCTTCGACGAGATGCTGAATCTGCCCGCGCAAGGCGCGATCGCTGATGCGGATGAAGCGCCACGGCTGCATCAGGCCGACGCTGGGCGCCTGATGCGCGGCTTCGAGCAGGCGGCGCAACAGCTCTGGCTCGACCGTGCCGCCAGTGAAGTGGCGCATGTCGCGGCGTTCGGCGATGGCTTTATAGATCGCTGTGCGCTCGGCCTCGGAATATGCGTTGTCGGTCATGGCCTCTTCGCGAGCAAGCTCGCTCCCACATTGGACGGGGTGCTTGCTCAAGAAACGCGATCCCCTGTGGGAGCGAGCTTGCTCGCGAAGGCGACCTTGAGGTCTGGCGCAAATAATGCGGCAATCGCAGTCGGATTCGACGGAAAGTAGAAATGCACGTACGACGCAGTCATCCGCCCCTCCCGATAAACCGCCTCCGCCCCGCGCCCGCCATTCGGACTCAGGCCTCGGGCAATCGGCGTCAGCTCGGTACTGGTCAGGGAATGGTGATAGGTGTGACCGCGCAACGAACCTTCCGGCAAATCCACCGCTTGCAGTGCCAGTGCCGCCAGACGTTTTTGCATCACCGCCTCACCGCGCAGCAGCCCGACCAGTTCGGCACGGGTGCCGTCAACGTCGGTCAACGCGTCGAGCAGATAGAGCATGCCGCCGCATTCGGCGAGCAACGGCTTGCCGGCGGCGTGGTGCGCACGGATCGCGTCGAGCATCGAGGTGTTTTGCGCCAGCGCGACATGGTGCAATTCCGGGTAACCACCGGGCAGATACAGACTGTCGGCCTCGGGCAGTTGGGTATCGCGGATCGGCGAGAAGAAGCTCAACTCGGCGCCCATCGCCCGCAGCAGATCGAGACTGGCGCCATAGGTGAAGGCAAAAGCCTCATCGCGAGCGACAGCAATGCGCACGCCGTCGAGCAGCGGTTCAGCAGGGATCACTTCGGGCGCGGCGAATGCCACGGCCGGTGGCAGCGCTACCTCGCAACTGCTGGCCAAGGCTTCGGCGGCGGCGTCGAGACGCAGATCCAGATCATTCAGTTCACTGGCCTGCACCAGACCGAGATGGCGGCTCGGCAACTCGATCCCGGTTTCCCGGGACAATGCGCCGTACCAGCGCAAACCTTCGGTGAGGCTGCCTTCGAGCAATTGCGCATGACGCAAAGTGCCGACACGGTTGGCCAGCACGCCAGCGAACGGCAGATCCGGCTGATAACGCGCCAGCCCCAGCGCCAACGCGCCAAAGGTCTGGGCCATGGCGGTACCGTCGATCACGCCGAGTACCGGCACGCCGAAATGCCGCGCCAGATCGGCGCTGGACGGCGTGCCGTCGAACAGGCCCATCACGCCTTCGATCAGGATCAGATCGGCTTCGGCGGCGGCTTCCCACAACAGGCGGCGGCTTTCTTGCTCGCCGACCATCCACATGTCCAGTTGATACACCGGCGCACCGCTGGCGCGCTCGAGAATCATCGGGTCGAGAAAGTCCGGGCCGCACTTGAACACGCGCACCTTGCGCCCCTGGTTGCGATGCAAGCGAGCGAGCGCGGCAGTGACGGTGGTCTTGCCCTGACCGGAGGCCGGCGCGGCGATGAGTACCGCCGGGCAGTGACGTGGTTGATTCAAAGTTCGACGCCTTTCTGCGCTTTGATGCCGGCCTGGAAGGCGTGTTTGAGCATGCCCATTTCGGTGACGGTATCGCCCATCTCGATCATTTCCGGCTTGGCCGCGCGACCGGTGACGATCACGTGTTGCATCGGCGGACGCGCCTGCAAGTCACTGAGCACCTGATCCAGATCGAGGTAGCCGTGCTTGAGCGCGATATTCAGCTCGTCCAGCACCACCAGGCCAATCGACGGATCGCGCAGCAACTCGCGGGATACGGCCCACGCGGCTTCGGCGGCGGCGATGTCACGTTGGCGGTCCTGGGTTTCCCAAGTGAAGCCCTCGCCCATCACGTGAAAGCGCACTTGCTCGGGGAAGCGGCGGAAGAACAGTTCTTCGCCCGTGCTGTTGCGACCTTTGATGAACTGCACCACGCCGCACTGCATGCCGTGGCCCATGGCGCGGGCGAGCATGCCGAACGCCGAGCTGCTTTTACCTTTGCCATTGCCGGTCAACACCAGCACCAGGCCGCATTCGTCAGGCGAATTGGCGATGCGTTCGTCGATCACGGCTTTTTTGCGCTGCATACGCGCCAGATGGCGTTCGTCGCGCTCGGGGGAATCGGTCATGGGGGAGCTCTCCGTTGAGGCTGGATAACGGCGGGCAGGCACAAGAATAGACGGCAAAAAGCCTGGCATCGCCCACCGTGATGCCGCTGGATGGATCAGGCCGGTCTCCGGGCTCATGAGCGGCGAATCGCCTGACTGCGCGCCTTCCCGCGTCGTCGACACAGTGGCTCAATGCACAGTTTTCACTCATTTACCGTTGCGGGGGCAGCGCCGGGATCGTGATCGTTCTTCGCCTGAAGACAACCCTCACCGGCTTCCCTGTTTCACTCTGTCGACACAGGTCACAGAGCACCTGAAACAAGCCGCGAAGGTTAGAGGGTTGGGGGTGGAGCGTCAATTAAAGAGGGGGCCCTCGGGCGAATAACTGCCGCCGATCAATTATCTGACGCCAATCTTGTGCCACACTGAGACAAGTGATATCAAAGAGCCATGCTTTTGGTTGAAAAAGCACATCACAACAATAAGGATGATGACGATGCAAGGCATGATCATCAGCAACCCGCGCCTGGAATTCCTGCGCCCGATGCTTGAACGCTGGTTTGACTGTATCGACCGCTACAACGCTGTACGCGGCGACAACGACACCCCTTACTGGCATGACGAGAAAGCCAATCTCGGACTGCTCTCCGCGGCGGCATGGATGGCCGAGCTGGTAACCCTTTGCGATACCGCCACCCGCAAACAGAACGAGGACGGCGAACGCAACGCCCGCGCCGACCTGTTCATCGCCGGGGCCGAAGACCGCGCCTACCTTCAGGCGACCCAGCGCTGGCCGCGAGTCAACAACCTCAACCTGACCCAGGCTCTGCTGGAGATCACCAGCGACGCCAAACGCATCAGTTTTGCCAGCGACCTCAAGCTCGGCTGCCTGTTCGTCGCCCCGCAGAAGGCCCAGCACAGCGCCAGCCCCGAAGAGTTGCAGGACATGGTTGACGACCTGCAAAAGGAACACTGCTGCGCAGTAGCCTGGTATTTCCCCTATGCCTACCGCAAATTGCGCAGCGAAGCGGGCAACTATCACCCGGGCATCGCCGTGCTGTTCAAAGAGGCCCGCGGTTGAGCGGTTGAACCATCGGGTGCGCGCGCTCCTCTATGATTAGGCATGCATTCATAGGGAAGATCAGTAATGCGCAAAACCCAACTCGCTCTCGTCATCGCCCTCGCCGGAGGGCTCGCCGCCTGTGGTGAATCCTCCAGCCTGCAAGTTTCCGACGGCACCGGCCCGTCACCGAAACTGCCTGAACCGAACAAAACCCTGATCCCGACGGTGAACATCGCCCCGGCGATCGGCTGGCCCGCCGGCGGCAAACCGACCGCTGCAGCCGGCACGCAAGTGGCAGCGTTTGCCGAAGGCCTCGACCATCCGCGCTGGCTCTATGTCCTGCCCAACGGCGACGTGCTGGTGGCGGAAACCAACGCCCCACCGAAACCCGATGACAGCACCGGCATTCGTGGCTGGGTGATGAAGAAAGTCATGGGCAAGGCCGGTGCTGGCGTGCCGAGCCCGAACCGCATCACCCTGCTGCGCGACGCCGACCACGATGGCGTGGCCGAAACGCGCACGGTGTTTCTACAAAACCTCAATTCGCCGTTTGGCATGACCCTGGTCGGCAATGACCTGTACGTCGCTGACACCGATCGCCTGCTGCGCTTCCACTACGAACCCGGCGCGACCGAGATCAAGACGCAGCCGATCAAGGTCACCGACCTGCCGGGCGGCACCCTGAACCACCACTGGACCAAGAACGTCATCGCCAGCAAGGACGGCAGCAAGCTTTACGTCACCGTCGGTTCGAACAGCAACGTCGGCGAGAATGGTCTGGATAAAGAAGAAGGTCGCGCAGCGATCTGGGAAGTCGATCGTGCCACCGGCAACCACCGGATTTTCGCCTCGGGCATCCGCAACCCCAACGGTCTTGCCTGGGAACCCACCACGGGTGCGCTGTGGACAGCGGTGAATGAGCGTGACGAAATCGGCAGCGACCTGGTGCCGGACTACATCACCTCGGTCAAGGACGGCGGTTTTTACGGCTGGCCATTCAGCTATTACGGTCAACACGTGGATGTGCGAGTAAAACCGCAGAATCCGGATCTGGTGGCCAAAGCCATCGCCCCGGACTACGCCGTTGGCCCGCACACCGCCTCGCTGGGCCTGACGTTCGCCGATGGCAACAGCCTGCCGGCGCAATTCAAGGAGGGCGCCTTCATCGGCCAGCACGGCTCGTGGAACCGCAAACCGCACAGTGGCTACAAAGTGATTTTCGTACCGTTCGCCGCCGGCAAACCGAACGGACAACCGATCGATGTGCTGACCGGGTTCCTCGACAAGGATGAGAACGCCTTGGGCCGCCCGGTGGGCGTGGTGATCGACCAGCAAGGTGGTTTGCTGGTGGCGGATGATGTGGGGAACAAGGTGTGGCGGGTGTCGTCCGCTAAATAAATCAGGGCCCGACACATAACAAATGTGGGAGCGGGCTTGCTCGCGAAAGCACCAGGTCATTCAACATCATGGGTGAATGACACACCGCATTCGCGAGCAAGCCCGCTCCCACATTTAGATTTTCAACGTTTACGGGTTATGCGCCAGGTGCTCCGGCTGCAACACCCGCTTGGCACTCAGATACGCCTTCTGCCAGTACGCCTTCGACAGGCTGTCCAGCTTCACCGTGCCGCCCGTCGCCGGCGCATGCACGAAACGCCCTTCCCCGACGTAGATCCCCGCATGACTGACCTGCGAGCCGCCGTTGGTGGCGAAGAAGATCAGGTCGCCGGCCTGCAACCCCTCTTTGCCGACATTCGGCGCCTGCATCACGATCATCTCGCGGGTGGAGCGCGGCAACGAGATACCGGCGGCATCGCGGTAGACGAAACCGATCAGGCCACTGCAATCAAACCCGGAGTCTGGTGTGTTGCCGCCCCAGCGATAAGGCGTGCCGACCAGGCCCAGCGCGCGAAACAGCACGTCTTCAGCAGCAGGCGAAAAAGCTTGGGAAGGCCCGAACACCACCGGGGCGCGTACGACGGGCGCAGGCGGCGGAGTGCGGCTGGCACAGGCGCTGAGCAGCGCTGCGAAGAAGATCACTGTGAGGCGGGCCGACATCGTCATAAGCAGAACATCCCGATCTGGCTGCGGCTTTCTCTGCCGAACGGACAGAAACAAAACCGCCTGCGGAGCACGCAGGCGGTTTGCCATCAATATAGATACAGGATTCTAGCGGCTACGCGGCAAACTTCAAGTAAGACTTTAACTTCACCTTGTAAAGTCTAGGTCTACTCCCTGGCCGGGCACCGTTTTTGTCGCCACGGACGTGGCGACAACGGAGGAATTACTTGCGAGCGGTGACCACGGTCGGTGCCATCGCTAGGGCGCGTTTGGCTTCGATGAAGGTCTTGCTCCAGTAGCTGTCACCCAGGCTGTCGATGCGAACACCGCCGCTGCGACGACTGCTGGAGTGGATGAACTGGTTGTCACCCAGGTAGATCCCGGCGTGACTCACACGACCGCGACGACCATTGGTGGCGAAGAACAGCAGATCGCCCGGCTCAAGGTTGCTGCGCGAGACCAGAGGGGCGTCCACGTTGATCATCTCGCGTGTGGAGCGCGGCAGATTCATGCCGGCTTCTTCGCGGAACAGGTAACCGATGAAACCGCTGCAATCGAAACCGGCTTCAGAGGTACCGCCGAAACGGTAACGGGTACCGATCAGGGACATGCCGCGTTCGAGGATGCTGTCGGCCAGAACCGGAAGCTCGTATGGCTTCTTGCCGTTGAAATCGGCGAGTTCTTTTTCGGTGGCCAGCTCTTCCTGATAAATAACGGAAGACTGAGCCGTGGCGGAATTTTTTACCTGTTGAGGCTGCTCTTGAACTGGAGAATGAGCAGCGCAACCGAACAACAGGGTGACGAGTGCGAGAGGCACGAGGGGTGCGAAGCGATTTAGCATGGGCACGACCGTGGCTGAAGTTGTAAAGAAGCCGAGACTATGCCCGCTATCGGCCTCATTTGCAAATTCAATCGATCTTTTTGTGACTTCCCGGTTTCTCGTTTACATCTAAGCGCTTAAGCCCATTTCAATCGATACGCGGTCTGCACACGGTGTGGAAAAGCGGATTTTCTGGCGCCTGAAATATGCCGAAACGTGCTCCAGCCCGCGTATTTCAAGGGCTGGCTACCAGCCGAGGGTTTCTTTCAGGAACGGAATCGTCA
Source organism: Pseudomonas sp. RSB 5.4 (assembly GCF_037126175.1). Taxonomy (NCBI): domain Bacteria; kingdom Pseudomonadati; phylum Pseudomonadota; class Gammaproteobacteria; order Pseudomonadales; family Pseudomonadaceae; genus Pseudomonas; species Pseudomonas sp. RSB 5.4. The sequence goes on along the minus strand of NZ_CP146986.1, from coordinate 215,640 downwards.
GCTTGCGTTGCGCCTGCAACGAGGCCTGATCCAGCTGTTCGAGCAGGTCGAACAATGCACTCATGCTGCGGGTGCCGCGGGTCAGAATAAAGTGTCCGACTTCATCGGTCAGGTGCAGACCGCGACGCGAAGCGCGCAATTGCAGGGCACGCAATTTGTCTTCATCGGAAAGCGGGCGCATCTGGAAGATCAGCGCCAGGGTCAGGCGCGATTTCAGGTCGGCCAGTTTCACCGGCAACTCGCGTGGCGAGGTTGAAGCAGCAATCAGCAAGCGCCGACCGCTGTCACGCAGACGGTTGAACAGATGAAACATCGCCTCTTCCCAGTCTGCCTTGCCGGCAATCACCTGCAAGTCATCCAGGCAGACCAGTTCGTACTGCTCAAGGTTGTCGAGGATTTCGATACCACGATCCATCAGCTCGGCCAGTGGCAGATAAACCGCTGGCTCACCCATCTGCTCGAAACGCAGGCAAGCCGCCTGCAACAGGTGCGTACGCCCTACCCCATGCTTGCCCCACAGGTAGATCAGGCTTTCGGTCCAGCCGGCGTCGGCTTCGCATAGGCGCTCGACATAGCCGAGTGCAGCGGCATTGGCGCCTGGGTAGTAGTTGATGAAGGTGGCGTCGTCACGCAGACGCACACCTAGGGGCAGCTGAATCGGTTTCATGCTGACTGAACAGTTCTCAAGGAACCGTTAGTGGCCTCTGTGTAAAGTTTGCGAAGTTTATACCCGTGAAGCGGAGCGCACAATGCGACAGACCCCAAGCAAAATCAAAGGTTTGCGTTAATGCGCTGGTTTTATGACAGTTTCTCTGACGCACTGCCGTGCGAACCCTGCGCAAAACGCAGGCCAACCCGGCTCAATGCCGGGCCGCCCGCGATCGGATTACAACTCGGGCTCATCTGTCCCGCTGTAGATATCCGAGTCCTTGTACAAATCGTGCACGTGACGCACCAGCACCATGATCACCGCCGCCACCGGCAGTGCCAGCAGGACGCCGGTAAAGCCGAACAGCTCGCCACCGGCCAGGATCGCAAAGATCACCGCCACCGGATGCAGGCCGATCCGGTCGCCCACCAGCAGCGGCGTCAGGACCATGCCTTCCAGGGCTTGGCCGACCATGAACACCGCGACGATCCCGATCATCGGATACAGATCGCCACCGAACTGGAACAGCCCGGCAATCAGCGCCGCGCCAATGCCGATCACAAAGCCCATGTACGGCACGATGGCCGCCAGGCCTGCAATCAGGCCGATCAACAGCCCAAGCTCCAGACCAACAATCATCAGGCCCGCGGCGTAGATCACGCCCAGCGCCAGCATCACCAGCAACTGTCCGCGCACAAACGCGCCGAGCACCTCGTGGCATTCACCCGCCAGCGAGACGATGGTTTCTTCACGATCACGCGGCAGCAGGCTGCGGATCTTGGCCATCATCACATCCCAGTCGCGCAGCAGGTAGAAACTCACCACCGGAATCAGCACAAGATTCGCCAACCAGCCGATCAGCGCCAGACTCGAGGCCGTCGCCTGACTCAACACCACACCGACGATGTCGGTCGTCTGGCCCATGTGCTCGCTGATCGCTGCCTTGACCTTGTCGAACTTCCAGAAGCCGTCCGACAACCCCAGCTTCGACTGCGCCCACGGCAGGGCAGTGTGCTGCAGCCAGTCGAGCATCTGCGGTGCCAGTTCGTACAAGCGCACCAACTGCTTGGCGAGCATCGGCACCAGCACCAAGAGCAACGTCGTGACGATCAGAGTGAACAACGCAAACACCGCGATCACGCCCCAGGTGCGTGACATGCCGAGACGTTCCAGGCGATCCACCAGCGGATCGAACAGATACGCCAGCAGCAGCGCCACCAGGAACGGTGTGAGGATCGGATGCAGCAACCAGACAAACGCGCAAAGCAGGACTACCCCACCGAGCCAGAACCAACGCCGCGAATCGGCCATGTATCACTCCTGCTTCTATATAAGGAAAGACTTACCAGCGAAACCGCAACGAAGGCGCTACCGGTGCAGGCGCCTGAGCCGCAACAGGCGCCGCACCTGCGACGGCTGGCTGCGGCGCTGCCACTGGCGTCGGTGCTTCGGCCGGCAACTCCTGCAACTTCGCCAGCGACAATTGCGAACGCAACTGATCGGCACTGCCGTTGACCCGATACACGATGCGATCACCCTCGACACTTTGCAGACGCACACCGAACGGTTCGAGTAACCGCAGCAGCGTGGCGTAATGCTCAAGATTCATGCCCTGCACTTCCAGCGTCTGTTGACCCGAAGCGCCAGGCTTGGCGACAAATCGCGGCGCCAGACGCTCGGCCACCGCCAGCATCACCGCATCAGCCACCGCGGCCTGATCGGCGCCCTGCACATTACCGGCCTCTTTCTGATCGCCCAGCCATAGATGCCAGCTGGCTTGCCACTGCCCGCCCTGTTCGTGCGCATGCACCGCCAGCAAGGCATCCGCACCGTAACGCTCCGAGGCCCCGCGCAAAGGCGCAGGATCGGTGCCATCGAGCACCGGCGCCGTGGCGACCAATTGCTCACTCAGATCCGCCAGCGGCAAACGCAGCGGCAAGCCACGATGCTGAGCCGCAGAACGCAGGGGTGCAGCCGCAGCCTGACCATCGCCGACCAGACTCGAGCCTTCAGTCGAATCGTTCAGCCACCAGCTCAGAATCGACGGCCGACTCGCCCCCCACAACGAAAGCCCGGCCCGACGCAGCGCCTGCTCGGTGGTGGCCGGATCGAAATCGACTTTCAGCACCTCCGGCGGCCCGGCATCGAAACCGAACTGGCTGATGATCTGCTGCGGGTCCTTGCGAATCGCCGCCAGCCCCGGATTCTGCGGGGCTTTGGGGTCACCGGTCAGACGCAACACCAGCGTATCGAGCGCCGCCTGCGTGGCGCGATCACGCTCTTCCGGGGCCTGACTGCTCACCGGCTGGCGTACTTGATAAAGACCTTTGAGGTTTTCGGCATGACTCGCCAGGCTGACGACCGACAAACAACCCACAACCAACAATTTACAAAAACGCATGGAAAATTCCCGTCGACAGGAGCGGCTGGAACAGGCCGCGTGAACCGGTTAAGCAAGGCTGTGACAATCTGCCATCGCAAAACATTCACACGGCAGCGGTAAGTTTTTGCACAGTGATAACGATAGACGGTTAATCGGCACACCTTATACAGGCAGCCGCCCGGCACAATTGCAAAAAATTTCAGTCGATTATGCCCCTGCCCGTCGGCGCGAGGATGGCCGCTGCCCCTCAAGCCTGATAAAATCGCGCGCCTTCGCAGACCGGCAACAGCCGGGCACCCCGAAATTCGCGTAAGGCCATCGCCCTCTCGATTTCGATGTTCCCGCTGAACTCGGTCGTTACCCCTGAATCCCCTCCCCTAAAGGCCTGGATCATGAGCAAGCAACCCTCCCTGAGCTACAAGGACGCCGGTGTAGACATCGACGCCGGTGAAGCATTGGTCGAACGCATCAAGAGCGTCGCCAAGCGCACTGCGCGCCCGGAAGTCATGGGCGGCCTGGGCGGTTTCGGCGCCCTCTGCGAGATCCCGGCCGGTTACAAACAGCCGGTGCTGGTTTCCGGTACTGATGGCGTCGGCACCAAGCTGCGCCTGGCGCTGAACCTGAACAAGCACGACAGCATCGGCCAGGACCTGGTCGCCATGTGCGTCAACGATCTGGTGGTGTGCGGCGCAGAACCGCTGTTCTTCCTCGACTACTACGCCACCGGCAAGCTGAACGTCGACGTAGCTGCCACCGTGGTCACCGGTATCGGTGCAGGCTGCGAACTGGCTGGCTGCTCCCTGGTCGGCGGCGAAACCGCTGAAATGCCTGGCATGTACGAAGGCGAAGACTACGATCTGGCCGGCTTCTGCGTCGGCGTCGTGGAAAAAGCCGAAATCATCGACGGCTCGAAAGTCGCCACCGGTGATGCGCTGATCGCCCTGCCATCGTCCGGCCCGCACTCCAACGGCTACTCGCTGATCCGCAAGATCATCGAAGTGTCCGGCGCCGACATCGAAAACATCCAGCTCGACGGCAAACCGCTGACCGACCTGCTGATGGCTCCGACCCGCATCTATGTGAAGCCGCTGCTCAAGCTGATCAAAGACACCGGCGCGGTCAAAGCCATGGCCCACATCACTGGCGGCGGCCTGCTGGACAACATCCCTCGCGTTCTGCCAAAAGGCGCTCAGGCCGTGGTTGACGTGGCCAGCTGGACTCGCCCGGCGGTCTTCGACTGGCTGCAAGAGAAAGGCAACGTCGACGAGACCGAAATGCACCGCGTGCTGAACTGCGGCGTGGGCATGGTGATCTGCGTGGCTCAGGAGCACGTTGAAGTGGCCCTGAACACCCTGCGTGACGCCGGCGAACAGCCTTGGGTCATCGGCCAGATCGCTGCCGCTGCCGAAGGCGCTGCACAGGTCGAGCTGAAAAACCTCAAGGCTCACTAATGCCTACCTGTGATGTCGTGGTGCTGTTGTCCGGCACCGGCAGTAACTTGCAGGCTCTGATCGACAGCACGCGGACCGGCGACAGCCCGGTTCGCATCGCTGCGGTGATTTCCAACCGCGCCGACGCCTACGGCCTGCAACGCGCCAGTGACGCGGGTATCGCCACCCGCTCGCTGGATCACAAGGCTTTCGAAGGTCGCGAGGCCTTCGATGCTGCCCTGATCGAACTGATCGGCGAATTCAAACCGAAACTCGTGGTACTGGCCGGCTTCATGCGCATTCTCAGCGCTGATTTCGTGCGTCACTACCAGGGTCGCCTGCTCAATATCCACCCGTCGCTGCTGCCCAAATACAAAGGGTTACACACTCATCAGCGCGCGCTGGAGGCCGGCGATGCCGAGCACGGCTGCTCCGTGCACTTCGTCACCGAGGAACTCGATGGTGGACCACTGGTCGTACAGGCAGTAATACCGGTAGAGTTGCACGACACGCCGCAGACACTTGCGCAGCGAGTGCATGTCCAGGAACACCTGATCTACCCGATGGCCGTACGCTGGTTTGCCGAAGGCCGGCTGGCACTTGGTGAACAAGGTGCTTTACTGGATGGCCAGTTACTCGCGGCCAGCGGCCACTTGATTCGACACTAGGAGATTTTATGCGTCGCGCCCTGCTCTTCGCTTGCGCTCTGTTCGCCCTGCCCTTTGCGCAGGCGGCAGACCTTCAACCGTTCTCCGCCAGCTACACCGCCGACTGGAAACAGTTGCCCATGAGCGGCACCGCCGAACGCAGCCTGACCAAGGAAGCCAACGGCGTCTGGAAACTCAGCTTCAAGGCGTCGATGATGATCGCCAGCCTGACCGAAGAAAGCACCCTGACTCTGGACAAGGACACCCTGCTGCCACAGTCCTACCACTTCGAACGTGGTGGTCTGGGCAAAACCAAGAAAATGGATCTGGACTTCGACTGGAACGCCAAGATGGTCACCGGCACCGATCGCGGCGATCCGGTCAAGGTTGCACTGAACCGTGGCATGGTCGACAAATCCACCTACCAGCTGGCACTGCAGCACGACCTGGCCGCCGGCAAAAAGACCATGAGCTATCAAGTGGTCGATGGCAGCGATGTCGATACCTATGACTTCCGTGTACTGGGTGCCGAGAAAGTCGACACCAAGGCCGGCCAGATCGATGCGATCAAAGTCGAGCGCGTGCGCGACCCGACACAAAGCAAGCGCATCACTGTCCTGTGGTTCGCCAAGGACTGGGATTACCTGCTGGTCCGCCTGCAACAGGTCGAAACCGACGGCAAGGAGTACAACATCATGCTCCAGGACGGTACGGTCAACGGCAAGCCTGTCAAAGGCAGCTGATCCGCCGCTACAACGAAAAGCCCCGCCAATGCGGGGCTTTTTTGTGCCTGCGATTCCCCGAACGACACACAACTACTGTGGGAGCGGGCTTGCTCGCGAAAGCGGTCTGCCAGCTAACGAAGATGTATCTGATACAACGCCTTCGCGAGCAAGCCCGCTCCCACAGGGGGTGAGTGCAATCATCAAGGGTCAGCTCAGACCGAAAACTTGGCCACCATATTGTTCAAATCCACTGCCAGCCGCGACAGCTCCTGGCTCGCCGCACTGGTTTGATTCGCCCCCGCCGACGTCTGCATCGCCAGATCGCGGATGTTCATCAGATTGCGATCCACCTCCCGCGCCACCGCCGCCTGCTCCTCCGAGGCACTGGCGATCACCAGGTTGCGTTCGTTGATCAAGGTGAACGCTGAGGCGATCTCCTCCAACGCCACACCTGCAGCCTTGGCCAGCTCAAGGGTCGAATGCGCACGGATGTTGCTCTGCTGCATGGAGCTCACCGCCGAATCGGTGCCCTGCTGAATGCCACCGATCATTTGCTCGATTTCCTGAGTCGATTGCTGAGTGCGATGCGCCAGCGCCCGCACTTCATCAGCGACCACTGCGAACCCGCGACCAGCATCACCGGCCCGTGCCGCCTCGATCGCCGCGTTCAACGCCAGCAGATTGGTCTGCTCGGCAATCGAGCGGATCACATCGAGCACCTTGCTGATGCCGTGAACCTTCTGCGCCAGATCCTCGACCTGCGCTGCGTTGGATGTGACATCCTCGGCCAGCGATTCGATTGAAGTCACGGTCTGCCGGACCTGCTCGCGCCCATGCTGGGCAATGCGGTCAGACTCGTGTGACGCTTCGGAGGTTGCCACGGCGTTGCTCGCCACCTCTTCCACGGCGGCAGTCATCTGATTGACCGCCGTGGCGGCCTGCTCGATCTCCAGGCTTTGCTGGTGCAGCCCGCGCGTAGCGTCCTCGGTGACGCAGCTCAGCTCTTCCGACGCCGAAGCCAGTTGGCTGGACGACTCGGAAATCTGCCGGATGGTGTCGCGCAGGTTGTGCTGCATGCTTTTCAGCGCCTGCAGCAGTCGCGCCGGCTCGTCCTTCCCGGAAATACTGATATCGCCGGTCAGATCGCCGCCGGCCACCACTTCGGCCACGCCCAGCGACTGCGCCAGAGGCAGGACGATACTGCGGGTCAACAGCAACGCCAGACCGATGGTGATCAGCGCCGTAATACCGATCATCACCCCGACCCACACCCGCGAATTGATAAACACCAGCCGCGCGGCTTCGGTAGCGAGGTTAGCGTTGTGCTTGTTCAGCTCGACCAGCTCCTTCAGGGTCACCGCCATGTCGTCAGCCAAAGGGCTCATCTGACCGTTGAGGATCGTTGCGGCCTCCTCGACACGATTCTGTGCAGACAACTGCATGACCTGCGCCTGCAGCTCCAGATATTTGTGCTCGGCGACCTTGAAGCGATCGAACAGCGTTCGCTCCTCGGGCAATACGATCAGCACGTCATAGCGCTGCTGCGCTTCGCTCAAAACGCCGCGCAGCTCATTGATCTTGGTAACGTTCTGCTCCAGCGCCTGCGGATCGCGATTGAGCAGCAGGCGCATGGTCAGCGCGCGCAGGCGCAGCATGTCCTGACTCATCTCGCCGACCGCCATCACGCTCGGCAGCCAGTTGTTGTCGACCTCATCAGACTGGGCGCGCATGTTCGACATTTGCAGCAGGGCGAACGCCCCCAAGGCAAATACCATCAGCGCCAGTACACCAAAACCCAGGCCGGCACGCGGCGCGATATTGAGACTACGGATGCTCATTACTTTGGTTCCTTCCAAAAGCGCTGCATCAACCCTGCAGCTGGTTGCTTTAGAAGGTATCGGCCCGGCGAAAATTTGCGTAAGACCAAAAGGTGATATCAAAAGGCCTTGATACTTCGAACCCTCGGCATTAACGATTCAGCGCGGTTTCCCGGACTTTGCCGCTGTTCGCGGCAATATCGCCAGGAAATTATCCCGGGCGACCTTACGCGCAATTTCTTCAGGCAAGGCATCAAGGAACGGCGTGAAGCTGCGCATTTCCTGACCGAGCTTGTTGAATCGGCCGACAACATCCGAACCGACCATGAAGCGCTCAGGGTATTTTTCCACCAATGCCAGCCATTCCGCTCGCGGCTTGCCCTGCTCGTCCAGCAAATAAGGGCTGAGCATGCTCCACGACAGATCAATGAACAGGTTCGGGTAGGCCTCAAGCATCCGGCTCACGGTGGGCAGGAGGAATTTCAGCTGCGTCTGGTGCCGATGGATCTCGGCGCTGGTACCGGCGTGAGCCCAGATGAAACGCGTGTGCGGGTGATTACGCAGCGGCTCCTCGATTTCCTTCAGGTACAGCGGATTTCTCTCACGCTTGGAGGTGATATTGGAATGCAGCATCACTGGCAGATCATTTTCCGCTGCCAGGTGATAAATCCGCTTCATCGCTTCGTTATTGGCCCGAGGTGTGTCGCCGGCGGTCAGCGCCGTCAGGTCATCATGGCGGGTGAACACCTCGCCGATGCCCTGCCACAGCCCCGGATACAGGTCGAGCATGCGCTGGATGTGCGCGGCGGAATTCTTGTCGTTGGGGTTGAAGCCCGACAGGAACGGATGAAAGTGCTGACGCTGCTCCGGAGTCAGCTTTTGCACCGCATCGGCAACGATCACATCGGTGGCGCTGTACCAGTAGGCATCGGCATCATCGCCGGCGTAATAGCGCGGACGCTTGGGTTCGTCCTCGTGCCACTTCTTCGCCACGGGAATACCGGAAATCATCACATGGTCGATGGAATTGTCCTGCATGGCCGTGAGCAATTTCGCCATGCCGGCGGTTTCCTGGAAGAAATCCACGTAGTGCAGGTGCGCATCGCTGTAGGTGTAATCGCGGGCGCTGGCGGGGCCGGCAAAGGCCAGCAGGCAGGCAAGACTCAAACGAAACAAGGACACAAGTAATCTCCGGCAGGTAGGCATAGCCTAGACCTTGAGCCGATGACAAGGGTTCATCCTGCAGGAAAGTGGAACGCGCCTCCGTAGGAATGCTCTATAACTGCAAGGTCTTTTTTGATCGCACGACTTTTCCTACTGCCAGTGAGGTTGCCATGACTGTTACCGTCAATACCGTCTCCGCCGAAGGTTTTCGTCACACCGTAAAAATCGATGACCACGAATTGTTTGCCGACGTACCGAAGTCTGCCGGCGGCGAAGGCTCGGCACCCGAGCCACACGACTACTTCGACGCCGCACTCGGTGCCTGCAAGGCCCTGACCCTGAAGATGTACGCGAAGAAGAAAGACATCCCGCTGACCGGCGTGGGGGTAGAGGTCAAACGCGACAACAGCGAAGAGCAGAAAGGCAAATACGTCCTACACGTGACGCTTACCCTCAAGGGTGTCCTCACCGATGCCCAGCGTGAAGAACTGCTGCGCGTGGCCGATCGCTGCCCGATCCACAAACTGATGACCACCACCGACGTCAGCATCGAAACCCACGCCCCACAGGGCTTCGACAGTCAGTAATCTCCCTCATGCCAGCGGCGGGTTATGCTTCTGGCATCACCCGCTCAGCCTGGAATGCACCATGGATACGCAACCACTGATCATCCGCCCGCGCGCCGAAGACGTCGAAGGCCAGCCGATCCTGCGCCCGCTGCCGTCAGCCAAATGTCGCAGCGTCGGGCCTTTCGTGTTTTTCGACCACATGCTCGAGACGGTTTATCCGACGGGCAAAGGCATGAACATCCGACAGCATCCGCACATTGGTCTGTCGACCCTGACCTACCTGTTCGAAGGGCAGATCCAGCACAAGGACAGCCTTGGCTCCGATCAGGTGGTCAGCGCCGGCGATGTCAGCTGGATGACCGCCGGCAGTGCGATTGCCCACGTCGAGCGCACACCCGAGCCGTTGTGGGAGCAAAGCTTCACCATGCACGGCTTGCAGATCTGGCTGGCCTCGCCCAAGGATCACGAGCAAGGCCCGGGACATTACAGCCATCACCCGGCGGCAACCCTGCCGGTCAGCGATAACCTTGGCGTGCAGATTCGGATGATCGCCGGGTCAGGCTTTTGCCTGGAATCGCCGGTGCCGGTGCTTTCTCCTACGCTGTACGCGGAAGTGAAGATGCAGACCGCGACCACATTGCTGATTCCGACCGAGCATGCGGAACGCGCGATTTATGTGTTGAGTGGGGAGGCACAGTTGAATGGCGAGGTGATTGAGCCACATGCACTGGTGGTATTGCCCGCCGGGGAAGAGCTGAGCCTGTCTGCCGAGAGCGATGTGCACGCGGTGGTGTTCGGCGGCGCACCGCTGGACGGGCCACGGCGAATCAACTGGAATTTTGTTGCGAGCGATCCGGCGACGATTGATGAGGCGCGGCGCAAATGGGCGGCCGGGGATTGGCCGACGGTGCCGGGGGAAGTTGAGCGAATCGAACTGCCCTGAGTGTTGTGTCGCGGGTTAGTAAGCCTTCGCGAGCAAGCCCGCTCCCACAGGGGACTTGTGGTGTACTCAGAACTTATACACACCACAATCCCAATGTGGGAGCGGGCTTGCTCGCGAAGAGGCCAGTAAAAGCGCCGAAAAATCAGCCCTTGAACACTTCTTCCAGCAAATCATGCATCGACTTGAACGCACGCTTGGCGGTCTTCGCGTCGTACATCATCTTGCCTGGCACATTGGCATGCGGATCGGTAAACGAGTGCACCGCACCGCCGTAGCTGAGCAACTGCCAATCGACCTTCGCCGCGTTCATCTCATCTTCAAACGCCGGCAATTGCTCTTTCGGCACCAACGGGTCGGAGGCACCGTGCAACACCAGCACCGAGCCCTTGATGTTCTGCGCATCGGCCGGGTTCGGCGAGTCGAGCGTGCCGTGGAACGATACGGCGGCCTTCACTGGCGCACCGGTGCGCGCCAAATCCAGCGCACAGCAACCACCAAAGCAGAAACCGAACACCGCCAACTTCGACGTATCGACTGCCGCTTCACCCTGCTTCTGCAACTGCTCGAACGCGGCCTGCATGCGCTTGCGCAGCAGCGCACGGTCGTTTTTCAGAGGCATCATCGCCGCGCCGGCCTGATCGCCATTCTGCGGACGTACCGCCTGGCCGTACACGTCTGCAATCAAAACCACGTAGCCCTTGGCCGCGACCGACTTGGCGATCTCCTCGGCACCGGCGCTGACGCCCATCCAGTTCGGCGCCATCAACAGGCCCGGGCGCGCGCCCTGGTGCTCGGCGTCGAACGCCAGACGACCTTCATAAGGTTGGCCATCCAGCTGATAGACCACGGAACGTACAGTGACTTGGCTCATTTCTGACTCCTGAATGTTAAACACCAGAATGAAAAAACCCGCCGAAGCGGGTTTTTCTGCAACGTGATTAAACCGACAGTTCAACCAGCAGCTTGTTCAGACGGCGCACATAAGCGGCCGGGTCTTTCAAGCTGTCGCCGGCAGCCAGGGCTGCCTGATCGAAGAGGATGTGCGACAGGTCGCCAAAACGCTCTTCGTTCTGCTCGCCGTCGAGTTTCTCGATCAGCGGGTGGCTCGGGTTGAATTCGAAGATCGGCTTCGAGTCCGGTACTTTCTGCCCGCTGGCTTCGAGAATCTGGCGCATTTGCAGGCCCAGGTCCTGTTCGCCGATCGCCAGAATGGCTGGCGAATCGGTCAGACGGTGAGAGACGCGAACCTCGGCAACGGAATCACCCAGCGCGGTTTTCAGGCGCTCGACCAGACCTTCCTTGGATTTGGCGACTTCTTCTGCGGCTTTCTTGTCCTCTTCCGAGTCCAGGTTGCCCAGATCGAGGTCACCGCGTGCCACGTCGACAAAAGTCTTGCCGTCGAACTCGCTGAGGTAGCTCATCAGCCACTCGTCGATACGGTCGGTCAGCAGCAGCACTTCGATGCCTTTCTTGCGGAAGACTTCCAGGTGCGGGCTGTTCTTGACCTGCGCGTAGGTTTCGCCGGTGAGGTAATAGATCTTGTCCTGACCTTCCTTGGCTCGCGCCAGGTAGTCGGCCAGACCGACGATCTGCTCGCCGTCGTCGCCTTGGGTCGATGCGAAACGCAGCAGACCGGCAATTTTTTCCTTGTTGGCGAAATCTTCTGCCGGGCCTTCTTTCATGACCTGACCGAAGTTTTTCCAGAAGCCCTTGTATTGCTCAGGCTCGTTCTTCGCCAGTTTTTCCAGCATGTCCAGCACGCGCTTGGTCAGCGCCGACTTCATCGAGTCGATGATCGGGTCTTTCTGCAGGATTTCCCGCGACACGTTCAGCGACAGATCGTTGGAATCGACCACGCCTTTGATGAAGCGCAGGTACAGCGGCAGGAACGACTCGGCCTGATCCATCACGAACACGCGCTGCACGTAGAGCTTCAGGCCTTTCGGCGCTTCACGCTGGTACAGATCGAACGGCGCGCGGGCCGGCACGTACAGCAGCGAGCTGTACTCGAGCTTGCCTTCGACCTTGTTGTGGCTCCAGGCCAGCGGGTTTTCGAAGTCGTGAGCGATGTGCTTGTAGAACTCCTGGTATTCCTCGTCCTTCACTTCAGTGCGCGGACGGGTCCACAGGGCGCTGGCGCGGTTGACGGTTTCCCATTCAACGGCTGGCTTCTCTTCACCTTCGGTGGCAGTGACTTCTTTCGGCAGCTCGATCGGCAGCGCGATGTGGTCGGAGTATTTCTTGATGATGTTGCGCAGGCGCCAGCCATCGGCGAACTCGTCTTCAGCGGCTTTCAGGTGCAGGACGATGCGGGTGCCGCGCTCTGGCTTGTCGATAGTGGCGACTTCAAACTCGCCCTCGCCTTTCGACGACCAATGCACGCCTTCGCTGGCAGGAATGCCGGCGCGACGGCTGTACACGTCGACTTGGTCAGCCACGATGAAGGCCGAGTAGAAGCCGACACCGAACTGGCCGATCAGGTGCGAATCTTTCTTCTGATCGCCCGAGAGATTCTTCATGAAATCGGCGGTGCCCGACTTGGCGATGGTCCCCAGGTGGGTGATCACATCGTCACGGTTCATGCCGATACCGTTGTCTTCGAGCGTGACGGTCTTGGCGTCCTTGTCGAAGCTCACACGGATTTTCAGTTCAGCGCCACCTTCGAGCAACTCAGGCTTGGCCAGGGCTTCGAAGCGTAGCTTGTCGACAGCGTCAGAGGCGTTCGAGATCAATTCGCGAAGGAAGATTTCCTTGTTGGAATACAGCGAATGGATCATGAGGTGCAGCAGCTGCTTTACCTCGGTCTGGAAGCCCAGGGTTTCCTTTTGAGTTTCCACACTCATGGTCATCAAACTCCAATCAGATGGCATTGGCCGCAACCCAGATGGTCGGCGGCGGGTTGTTCACTGAGTTGGGGGCAGCGTTCAGGATTTCAAGGGCTCATCAATTTTGAAGTGTGCACGGGCGGTGGCAATCGGTTCGCTCTCGGTGCTTTGCCAGGCGGTGATGGCAACGTTGGCCACGCGCCGGCCCTGGCGGCAGACCTGACATTTGGCCCAAGTGTCGCGAAACTGCCCGGCACGCAGGTAATCCAGGGAAAAGTCGATGATCTTCGGCACCCCGGGCGAACCGGTGAAGATCAGCAAATGCAACGCGGCTGCCAGCTCCATGAACCCGGCAATCACCCCGCCATGGATCGCCGGCAATAAAGGGTTACCAATGTTGTCCTTGTTCGCCGGCAGCTTGAACAGCAACTCATCACCGACCCGAGAGCATTCGACGCCGATCAATCCGGCGTAAGGAATGATCCGCAGCAGCGGCGCGTAGTCACCCTGAGCGTGAGCCTGTTGCAGTTGTTGCTTCCAGTCATCGCTCATCGGCTTTCTCCTTTGATCTTGCCACCAAATCCCTGTGTACCCTTCAGACCCTTGCCCATGCGCATGAAGGTACCGACGACGTGAGCGATGGGTTGCTGCGGGTCGTCCTGATAGGCAAAGCCGCGGGCGAAGATTACGTCGGTGGTGACCCGGTAACACTGGGCAAAGCCGTAGACATCCTTGTTCGGTTCGGCGGCGTGCATGTAGTCGATGCGCAGGTCCAGGGTCGGGCAGACTTCGAATTCAGGCAGCACGCACAACGTGGACATGCCGCACGCCGTGTCCATCAGCGAGGTAATGGCGCCGCCGTGGATGACCCCGGTCTGCGGATTGCCGACGATTTGCGCGCTGTACGGCAGCTTTACCGTCAGCCCTTCGCTGCTGGCGCTGTGCACCGTCAAACCGAGCACCTGACAATGACGCAGGGCCGAGAGAAATCGCGTTGCGCGCTCAAAAACGGGGTTTTCAGCCATTTGATAATTACTCTCGTCAGAGCCTTGTGCCAGTAGTAGGAAATAACGCAAAAGTTCCACTGAAAAACAAACTTATATATCTGAAAGAAATGAGGAACTTAACGTTGGAGGCAACGTTCTTAAGGCCAGTAGTTATTTTCCATAAGGAGAAACACCCCATGCGTAAGACTTTAGCTATTGCCTTGATGTTGACCGCTTCCCTCGGTCTCGCTGCCTGCGATAAAAAATCCGAGGACAAAGCTCAAGATGCCAACCAACATGCTGAACAAGCTCAGCAGAAAATGAACGAAGCTCAGGATAAAGTGAACGACGCAGCGAAAGAAAACGCTGAAGCCGCCAAAGATCAGGCTGAATCGAATCAGGCTGCTCAGGAAGAAGCTGCCAAGAAGCAATAATTGCGACTTGATGCAGAAAAAGAAAACCCGCCAAGTGCGGGTTTTCTTTTGCCTGTGATTTTTCGCTAGTGTCGCTTAGAGCAAGACGGTTCTAAAAGTCGGACTAATCATCAGCAACAAAGAACATATCAGGCCGACCAGCCAGACCAGGCTGCGCAGGGAGGGTTTATCAGCCAGGTACAGCCACAAGTAGAGAATCCGTGCGATCACGAAGATGATCGCCAGAGTATCGATCAACCAGCCTTGTGTTTGCGTGGTGTGCGCCATCAGCACACCGACGGCAAACAGGATGAACGCTTCGATGCTGTTCTGGTGCGCCGCCAGTGCCCGCGCGCCATAGCCAGTCAGTTGCGCCTGTTGCTGGCGCGGCAGATGGTTGTTGTAACCGCCCTGCTCTTTCATGGCCTTGCCCACCGGCATACGCGCGATGTAAATCAACAGTGCACTGATAAACACACACCAGAACGGAATACTCATCAAGCGGCCTCTTTATTGGTTTCGGGCAACGGCGCCTCTGTAGGGGTATAGACCATCACGTCGAGAACGTCGGAATGAAACTCGCGGCGGTACAACACCAGCACGACTCCAGCACTCATCAACATGAACAACCATGGGCTGACAAACCAGGCCAGCATGCTCATGCCGAAGTAATAAGAGCGCAGGCCGAAGTTGAACTGGTTGGCCGCCATCGAAATCACCCGCGCCGCCCGCAGTGCGAATGCCTTGCGCTCCTGCTCCGAGACCTGACGCTCACCGATCATCGGCGCTGAACCGACCAGCACCGCCGCAAAGTTGTACTGACGCATGCACCAGCTGAACGTGAAGAACGCATAGACGAACACCAGCGCCAGGCACAGCAACTTGATCTCCGACATGCCCTGCGACGCCTGCTGCACCATCGGGATGTCCGCCAGCAACGACACTGCACGCTCGGACGCACCGAGCACGGTGAGAATACCGGCGAGGATGATCAGGGTGCTGGAGGCGAAGAACGAGGCGTTACGTTCCAGATTGCCGATCACACTGGCGTCGGCGATGCGGTTGTCACGCAGCAGCATGCGGCGCATCCAGTCTTCGCGGTACAGGTGCAACACGCTGGCGAGGCACGCGGTGTCGCGGGCCTTCCACGACGCATAGCGGGTGTAGCCGCCCCAGCAGATGACGAACCAGAGCGCGGCGAGCAGGTGAATCAGGTTGGCTTGGATGAACGACATGCAATTCCCTGTGGAGTATGGATGCTACCTGTGGGAGCGAGCCTGCTCGCGAAAGCGGCGTATCACACAACATTGATGGCGGCTGGCACAACGCTTTCGCGAGCAGGCTCGCTCCCACATTAGGAGTTCGGCAGTGCTTCGACGTTAGCTCGCGAAAAAAGACACTGCCTGACACCCATAAAAAATGGTTCTTCACGGAATCCCGGGAAACACAGAAACAAGAACGCCGATTTGATTGATGATGTTCGTGCGAGCAAACACATCTAACAAACCGGCGTTCTTATGCGCGATATTAATACTTTCCTTCCGTTTTGGGAGGGCTTTTCTGTCGTCAACATCAAGCCTGATGGTGACGCCCTACAGATCGAACTGATTCCCCACGCCACCCGATTTCCTTCCTGTGGCGGCTGCCAGAAACCCTGTTCAACCACACATGAGTATTGTGAGCGAACCGTCCGCGATTTACCGATTCTCGGCCGTGCGGTGCGCCTCAGCGTGTTGCTCAGGCGTGTTGTCTGTCGTGACTGTGGTAAACGTATGGAGGCCGTCAGTTGGCTGGACCGTTATGCCCGCATGACGCGGCGCTTGGCCGAGGCGGTCATTCAGGCCTGCGAACGCCTCCCCACACTGCACGTGGCTCAACTGTTTGGGCTGCATTGGGACACCGTTCGGTTGCTGGAGCGTCGAGCTTTGCAAGCGGCGTTGAGCATTTTGCCAACGGCACAACCGCGACGTCTGGTGATGGACGAATTCGCCCTGTTCAAAGGTCATCGTTACGCCAGCGTGGTGCTGGATGCGGATACACGCCGCGTGCTGTGGATCGGTGAAGGCCGCAGCCGAGCAGCGGTCAGGCCTTTCTTCGAGGAATTGGGGCCAGAGGGTTGCGCTCGCATCGAAGCGGTGGCGATGGACATGAACACCGCTTTTGACCTAGAGGTTCGTCAGCACTGTCCCAACGCGCGAGTGGTCTACGACCTCTTCCATGTGGTGGCCAAATATGGCCGAGAGGTGATTGATCGGGTTCGCGTCGACGAGGCTAACCGGTTGCGTCACGACAAGCCTGCCCGCAAGGTTATCAAGCAGGCGCGATGGCTGTTGCTGCGCAATCCGCAGAACTTGAAAACGCCGGAACAACAGGTCCGCCTGGAGGATCTGCTGGCGGCCAATCAAGCGTTGATGACGGTCTACTTGATGAAGGCTGAACTCAAAACACTCTGGACCCCGAGTACTGCCTGGGGTTGGCGATCGGCCTGGAAGCAATGGCTGCGCCATGCGCATGAAAGCGAAATTCCAGCTCTGATCCAGTTCGCCACACGGCTAAAGGGTTACTGGCGGGGCATCGTGAGCCGGGTTCGCTGGCCGATGCACACCGGTCAGTTGGAAGGAATAAACAATCGAATAAAGGTCATCAAGCGGATGGCGTACGGTTACCGGGATAGCGAATTCTTTTTCATGAAGATCAAGAGCGTCTTTCCCGGTAATCCGTGATGAACCTAAAAAATGCCCCGTATCGATTGATACGGGGCATTTCTGTTTAAGCGCTGAAGACCCGCTTGTGGCGGGTCAGGCAACGTCAGGCAACGACTTCGCTGCGCTTGCCCAGCAGGCGATCGCAAACCACGGCGACCACCAGGGTCATCACGCATGGCACCAGCCACGCCAGGCCCTGCTCGCTCAACGGCAGGTGCGACAGCTGCGACGGCATCCAGTCAGCCAGACCGGCGCCCTTGAGGGCGTCGATGGTGCCAAACAGGAACGACACCAGCATCACCGGGCCGAGGATCCGACCGTGTTCATGCCAGAAGTCCTTGCAGAAGCTCAGGGCCACCAGAACGATGCACGGCGGGTAGATCGCGGTCAGCACCGGGATCGAGAACGCGATCAGCTTGGTCAGGCCCAGGTTCGACACCAGCAGCGAGAACGCGGCCAGAATGATCACCAGGGTCTTGTAGGACAGTGGCAGCACGCGGCTGAAGTATTCAGCGCAGGCACAAGTCAGACCGACCGCCGTCACCAGGCACGCCAGCGAGATCAGCACCGCGAGGAAACCGCTGCCCAGCGAACCGAAGGTGTGCTGCACGTAAGCGTGCAATACCGCCGCGCCATTGGTGGCACCCGCCGCGACTTCATGGCTGCCGGAACCGAGGCGGAACAGGCTGATGTACACCAGCGCCAGGCCGACACCGGCGATGAGGCCGGCAATGATCGCGTAACGGGTGATCAGCGCAGGCGACTCGACGCCACGGGAGCGGATCGCGTTGACGATGACGATACCGAACACCAGCGCGCCGAGGGTATCCATGGTCAGGTAACCATTGATGAAGCCCTGGGAGAACGGTGCCGCGACGTATTCAGGCGTGGCCTGACCGATATCACCGGCCGGCAAGGCGAACGCGGCGATGCCGAGTACCGCCAGGGCGATGATTTTCAGCGGCGCGAGGAAGCGCCCAACGGTATCGAGCAGACGCCCCGGATACAGCGAGATGAAGAACACCAGCAGGAAGTACACCGAGCTGTAGAGGAACAGCGCCAGCGGGCTTTCGCCGGTCAGTGGCGCCAGACCCACTTCGAACGACACGGTCGCAGTGCGCGGGGTGGCGAACAGCGGGCCGACCGCCAGGTAGCACGCCGCGGCAAGCACACCGCCGGCGATCTTGCCAATCGGGCTGCTCAGTGCATCCATCGCACCACCGACCTTGGCCAGAGCGACGACGGTGACCACCGGCAGACCGACTGCCGTGATCAGAAAGCCCAGCGCCGCCATCCAGACGTCAGGTCCGGACTGCAGGCCGACGATAGGCGGGAAAATGATGTTGCCGGCCCCGACGAACAGGGCAAATGTCATAAAGCCCAGTGCCAGGATGTCCTGACCTTTCAAAACTTTCATTAAGGAAATACCACACTACTGAATCGGAATTTAGAGGGGGATTTCCCTGTGGGGTTAGGGAAATGCTGTCAGTCCGTATAAGACTGACCCGTTTAGCGCGTTGCATGCCTTGTGGGCGGCAGACGCAAAAATGGCTGCTAGCCTAACGAATTTGTCTGACAAACGCACTGTTTGAGGGCGAACTATCCGATACACGACGTGTCTGTGTCGCGTTTACGCATTTATTTTTCCTGCGGAGCACTCCGTGGCGAGGGAGCTTGCTCCCGCTCGACTGCGCAGCAGGCGCAAATCCCGAAAACACTCATGAATCCGAAGATTGCATTAGGGCCGCTTCGCAGCCCAGCGGGAGCAAGCTCCCTCGCCACAAGAATCCACTCAAATACCCATATGCCAGAAACAACAAAGGCCACCCGAAGGTGGCCTTTGTCTGGTGAAGCGTCAGTCAAGCCCGAGGCTTACTTGACAGCCCAACCGGTCAGCTCGGCCAGGGCCTTGCCGATGTCTGCCAGCGAACGCACGGTTTTTACGCCTGCGTCCTGCAGCGCAGCGAATTTCTCGTCTGCAGTGCCTTTGCCGCCAGAGATGATTGCGCCAGCATGGCCCATGCGCTTGCCCGGAGGAGCAGTCACACCAGCGATGTAGGAAACAACCGGCTTGGTCACGTGTGCCTTGATGTAGGCAGCCGCTTCTTCTTCAGCCGAACCGCCGATCTCGCCGATCATCACGATCGCTTCGGTCTTCGGGTCTTCCTGGAACAGCTTCAGGATGTCGATGAAGTTCGAACCCGGGATCGGGTCACCACCGATGCCGACGCAAGTCGACTGACCGAAACCGGCGTCAGTGGTCTGCTTCACAGCTTCGTAGGTCAGGGTGCCGGAACGCGAAACGATACCGACCTTGCCTGGCAAGTGAATGTGACCTGGCATGATGCCGATCTTGCATTCCCCTGGGGTGATCACGCCTGGGCAGTTAGGGCCGATCAGGGTAACACCCAGCTCGTCGCACTTAACTTTAGCGTCCAGCATGTCCAGGGTAGGAATGCCTTCGGTGATGCAGACGATCAGCTTGATGCCGCCGAACGCTGCTTCCAGGATCGAGTCCTTGCAGAAAGGAGCCGGAACGTAGATCACGCTGGCGGTAGCGCCAGTGGCAGCAACTGCGTCTTTAACGGTGTTGAACACTGGCAGACCCAGGTGCTCGGTGCCGCCTTTGCCCGGAGTTACGCCGCCAACCATCTTGGTGCCGTATTCGATGGCTTGCTGGGTGTGGAAACTACCTTGCGAACCGGTAATACCCTGGCAGATAACTTTGGTGTCTTTGTTGATCAGGACGCTCATTATTTGCCCTCCGCAGCTTTGACAACTTGTTGAGCAGCGTCGGTCAGGCTGGTAGCAGCGATGATGTTCAAACCGCTTTCTGCCAGTACTTTAGCGCCCAGCTCAGCGTTGTTGCCTTCAAGGCGAACAACAACCGGGATTTTCACGCCGACTTCTTTCACAGCGCCGATGATGCCTTCGGCAATCATGTCGCAGCGAACGATGCCGCCGAAGATGTTGACCAGTACTGCAGCGACGTTGGTGTCGGACAGGATGATCTTGAAGGCTTCGGTCACGCGCTCTTTGGTAGCACCACCACCTACGTCGAGGAAGTTGGCTGGCTTGCCGCCGTGCAGGTTGACGATGTCCATGGTACCCATGGCCAGGCCGGCACCGTTGACCATGCAGCCGATGTTGCCTTCCAGTGCTACGTAGTTCAGTTCGAACTTGGCAGCGTGCGCTTCGCGCGGATCGTCTTGCGACGGATCGTGGAAAGTCTTCAGCTTAGGCTGACGGTACATGGCGTTAGCGTCGATGTTGATCTTGGCGTCCAGGCAGTGCAGATCGCCGTCAGCCTTGATCACCAGCGGGTTCACTTCCAGCAGGGCCAGATCGTGATCCTGGAACAGTTTGGCCAGACCGACGAAGATCTTGGCGAACTGGGCAACTTGCTTGCCTTCCAGACCCAGTTGGAACGCCAGCTCGCGACCCTGGAACGGCTGAGCGCCAACCAGTGGATCGATAGTGGCTTTCAGAATTTTTTCTGGAGTGTCGTGAGCGATTTTCTCGATGTCCACGCCACCTTCGGTGGACGCCATGAACACGATGCGACGGCTCGAACGGTCAACGACAGCGCCCAGGTACAGCTCTTTAGCGATATCAGTGCACGATTCAACCAGGATCTTGGTGACTGGCTGACCATTGGCGTCAGTCTGGTAAGTCACCAGACGCTTGCCCAGCCACTGCTGTGCGAAGGCCTTGGCGTCTTCTTTGTTGCGAACCAGCTTGACGCCGCCCGCTTTACCGCGACCACCGGCGTGGACCTGGGCTTTGACAACCCACTCGCTGCCGCCGATTTTGTCGCAAGCTTCTGCTGCTGCTTCCGGGGTGTCTACTGCGTAACCAGTGGAAACTGGCAGGCCGTATTCAGCGAACAGCTGCTTACCCTGATACTCGTGAAGATTCATGCTTTTTACCGTCTTCGTTAGGTACTGCGCATTCGGCGCTGCGCTCTTGATGAGTGCCGCGCCACCTGTGACTGCTGCTTGCGTAGCCTTTCCGGATACCCGGTGCAGCTACGCAAGACTGCGTCCAGCGGACATTCCGCGGTGAGACTTGCTCGCAAGGCTCACGACGGGCCGTTACCGCCGTGGTTTCTTATTGTCTTAACGCTTCTTGCGGTTGGCGATGTGGATGGCGCCGCCATTCACAGCCAGAGCAGCTTCGTGCAAGGCTTCAGACAGGGTCGGATGGGAGAAAACCATCATGCCCAGGTCTTCAGCGCTGGTGCCGAATTCCATACCGATCGCGCCCTGCTGAACCAGTTCTGCAGCGCTCGGGCCAATCACGTGCACGCCCAATACGCGGTCAGTCTTGGCATCAGCGATGACCTTGACGAAACCACCGGTATCGTTGGCAGCCATGGCACGGCCGGAAGCGGCGAACGGGAAGGTGCCGACGTTAACTTCAACGCCTTCGGCTTTCAAGGCCTGCTCGGTTTTGCCAACCCACGCGATTTCCGGGTGAGTATAAATAACCGAAGGGATCAGGTCATAGTTCATCTGGGCTTTGTGGCCCTTGATGCGCTCGACAACCATGATGCCCTCTTCCGAGGCCTTGTGCGCCAGCATCATGCCGCGAACCACGTCACCGATGGCGTAAACGCCCGGTACGGTGGTGGCGCAGTGATCGTCAACGTGCACGAAACCGCGCTCGTCCAGGGTCACGCCGCTGTCGGCAGCCAGCAGATCAGTGGTCACCGGACGGCGACCAACGGCTACGATCAGCTTGTCAAAAGTGATGGTCTGTTCGCCGTTGGCATCGGTGTAGTTAACAACGACTTCGTCGCCGTTGACTTTGGAACCGGTGACGCGAGCGCCCAGCTTGATGTCCAGACCCTGCTTGGTCAGGGTTTTCAGCGCTTCCTTGGAAACGGCGGTGTCCGCTGCCATCAGGAACGTGTCCAGAGCTTCCAGGACAGTCACTTCTGCACCCAGACGCGACCAGACCGAGCCCAGCTCCAGACCGATCACGCCAGCGCCGATCACGCCCAGACGTTTAGGTACGGATTGGAATTCCAGAGCGCCAGTCGAATCGACGATGACTTTCTGATCGACCGGAGCCGGTGGAATGTCGATCGGACGCGAACCTGGCGCCAGGATGACGTTTTCGGCTTCGATGACTTCAACCGAGCCGTCCGGCTTGGTGACTTCGACTTTCTTGCCAGCCAGCAGCTTGCCGTGGCCCTGAATCGAAGTAACGCCGTTGGCCTTGAACAGGGTGGCAACGCCGCCGGTCAGGTTCTTGACGATGCCAGCCTTGCGGCCAACCATCGCAGCGACGTCCATTTTGACTTCGCCGGTCGAGATACCGTGAACGTTGAAGCTCTCTTTGGCTTCCTTGTACTTCCAGGAGCTGTCGAGCAGCGCCTTGGACGGAATGCAGCCGACGTTCAGGCAAGTACCGCCGAGGGCCTGCTTGCCTTCAGCGTCGGTGTACTTCTCGATGCAGGCAGTGGTGAGACCCAGCTGCGCGGCCTTGATGGCAGCTACATAGCCGCCAGGGCCGGCACCGATCACTACTACGTCAAATTTCTGCGACATTCAAAAAATCCTCTTGAGCGAAAAGCTTCAAGCCGCGCGCTGCGGGCCGCACCGCCGTTTCCGACGGTACGCTACCCACAGCGCATGGCTGCTTCTATCAGATATCCAGCAACAGACGAGCCGGGTCTTCCAGCAGGTTCTTGATGGTCACCAGGAAGGTTACAGCTTCTTTGCCATCGATCAGACGGTGATCGTAGGACAGTGCCAGGTACATCATCGGGCGGATCACGACCTGACCGTTGATGGCCATAGGACGCTGGATGATGTTGTGCATGCCCAGAATCGCTGCCTGCGGCGGGTTGACGATCGGAGTCGACATCATCGAACCGAAGGTACCACCGTTGGTGATGGTGAAGGTACCGCCAGTCATCTCTTCCATCGACAATTTGCCGTCACGGGCTTTCTTGCCGAAAGTGGCGATGCCGCCTTCGATTTCAGCCAGGCTCATCAGCTCGGCGTTACGCAGAACAGGTACGACCAGACCACGGTCGCTGGAAACGGCAACACCGATGTCGGCGTAGCCGTGGTAAACGATGTCCGCGCCGTCGATCGAAGCGTTGACCGCCGGGAAGCGTTTCAGCGCTTCGGTGGCAGCCTTGACGAAGAACGACATGAAGCCCAGGCGTACGCCGTTGTGTGACTTCTCGAACAGGTCCTTGTACTTCGAACGCAGGGCCATGACTTCGGTCATGTCGACTTCGTTGAACGTGGTCAGCATCGCCATGTTCGACTGGGCTTCAACCAGACGCTCGGCAACCTTGGCACGCAGACGGGTCATCGGCACGCGTTTTTCAACGCGATCACCGGCAGCGAATACCGGAGCAGCGGCAGCCGGAGCAGCAGCCTTGGCAGGTGCGGCAGCTGGAGCGGCTTTCTTCGCGGCAACAGCAGCGACCACGTCTTCCTTGGTCACACGACCACCCTTGCCGGTGCCGGCAACGGAAGCGATGTTGATGCCATTCTCTTCAGCCAGCTTGCGCGCAGCAGGAGCAGCAACAGGATCGTCTTCGCCTTCGGCAGCAGCCGGTGCGGCGGCAGCAGCGGCCGGAGCAGCAGCGGCGGCTGGAGCAGCGGCAGCAGCGCCGCCCGCTTCGATGGAGCCCAGAACTTCGTCGGACAGAACGGTGTCGCCTTCGTTCTTGACGATTGCGCCCAGCACGCCGTCGGCGGTAGCCAGCACTTCCAGTACGACTTTGTCGGTTTCGATGTCGACGATCAGGTCGTCACGCTTGACGGCGTCGCCCGGTTTTTTGTGCCAGGTGGCAACGGTGCCATCGGCAACCGATTCCGGGAAAGTGGGGGCTTTGATCTCGATAGCCATTATCTGTGGTTCCTTAAATTCGGTTTCAGGTGCGCGAAGGCGTTAAACGGTAAACGCGTCTTGCAGCAGTTTTTCCTGCTGCTCGGCGTGCATCGATGCGTAACCACATGCTGGGGCAGCAGAAGCCTCACGGCCCGCGTACTCGAGTACGAGAGACTTGTTGAGGTTACCGATGCTGCGACGCAAGTGATGCTGGCTGCAGTACCAGGCACCCTGGTTCATCGGCTCTTCCTGACACCAAACGGCATGCTTGACGTTGGTATAAGGCGCCAGGACTTCTTTCAAGTCGTCCTCAGGGAATGGATACAGCTGCTCGATACGCACGATGGCGATATCGTCACGGCCTTCGGCACGGCGTTTTTCCAGCAGGTCGTAGTAGACCTTGCCGCTACACAGAACAACGCGCTCGACCTTTTTCGGGTCCAGGGCATCGATTTCCGGGATCACGGTCTGGAACGAACCTTCGGCCAGATCTTCCAGGGTCGAGACGGCCAGTTTGTGGCGCAGCAGCGACTTCGGCGTCAGCACTACCAGAGGTTTGCGCAGCGGGCGAATCACCTGACGACGCAGCAAGTGGTAGATCTGGGCCGGAGTGGTCGGCATGCACACCTGAATGTTGTGCTCGGCGCACAGCTGCAGGTAACGCTCAAGACGTGCCGAGCTGTGCTCAGGACCCTGACCTTCGTAGCCGTGCGGCAACAGCATGGTCAGACCGCAGAGACGGCCCCACTTGTGTTCGCCGCTGGTGATGAACTGGTCGATAACAACCTGTGCACCGTTGGCGAAGTCGCCGAACTGGGCTTCCCAGATCACCAGCGCGTTTGGCGTGGTGGTCGAGTAGCCGTATTCGAAGGCCAGTACCGCTTCTTCCGACAGGAACGAGTCGTACAGGTCAAAGCGTGGCTGACCTTCGTACAGGTGTTTCAGCGGAATGTAGGTGCCAGCATCTTTCTGGTTGTGCAGCACAGCGTGACGGTGCGAGAACGTACCGCGGCCGATGTCCTGACCGGTCATGCGGATCGGGTGACCTTCGAACGCCAGGGTCGCGTACGCCATGGTTTCGGCGTAACCCCAGTTGATCGGCAGGCCGCCGGCTTGCATCTTCTGACGGTCTTCGTAGATCTTCGCAACCTGACGCTGAACCACGAAGCCTTCCGGAATTTCCAGCAGCTTGGCGGACAGTTCCTGCAGGGTCTTCAGATCGAAACGCGTGTCGTGACGCGCAGTCCAGGCGTGGCCCAGATACGGACGCCAGTCCACGAACAGCTCTTTGTTCGGCTCTTTGACCAGCGATTTCACGACGTGCAGACCGTTGTCCAGCGCGTTGCGATATTCGTCGACTTTCGCCTGAACACGCTCTGCGTCGAGTACGCCGGCCTGTGTCAGACGATCAGCGTACAGCTCACGGGTGGTGCGCTGCTTGGTGATCTGCTGATACATCAGCGGCTGGGTACCGCTTGGCTCGTCGGCCTCGTTGTGGCCGCGACGACGGTAGCAGACCAGGTCGATCACCACGTCACGCTTGAACTGCATGCGGTAGTCGATGGCCAACTGGGTCACGAACAGCACGGCTTCCGGATCATCGCCATTCACATGGAGGATCGGCGCCTGAATCATCTTCGCAACGTCGGTGGCGTACTCGGTGGAGCGCGAGTCCAGCGGGTTGCTGATGGTGAAACCGACCTGGTTGTTGATCACGATGTGCACGGTACCGCCGGTCTTGAAACCGCGGGTCTGCGACATCTGGAAGGTTTCCATGACCACGCCCTGACCTGCGAATGCAGCGTCACCGTGGATGGAGATCGGCAGAACCTTCTCACCGGTCGGGTCGTTACGACGATCCTGACGGGCGCGAACCGAACCTTCTACCACCGGGGAAACGATTTCCAGGTGGGACGGGTTGAACGCCATGGCCAGGTGAACTTCACCGCCGGCGGTCATCACGTTGGACGAGAAGCCCTGGTGGTATTTAACGTCACCGGAACCCAGCTCGACCTTCTTCTTGCCTTCGAACTCGTCGAACAGCTCGCGCGGGTTCTTGCCGAAGGTGTTGACCAGCACGTTCAGACGGCCACGGTGGGCCATGCCGATGACGACTTCCTTGGTGCCGTAGGAACCGGAACGCTGGATCAGTTCGTCGAGCATCGGAATCAGGCTTTCGCCGCCTTCCAGACCGAAACGCTTGGTGCCCGGGTATTTGGTGCCCAGGTATTTTTCCAGGCCTTCACCGGCAGTGACGCGCTCGAGCAGGTGGCTCTTGATGTCGGCGGAGTACGTCGGACGACCACGCACGCTTTCCAGACGCTGCTGGAACCAGTGGCGCTGCTCGGAATCGGTGATGTGCGTAAATTCAGCGCCGATGGTGCGGCAATATGTCTGCTGCAACGCTTCGTGAATTTCGCGTAGGCTCGCTTCCTCTTTGCCGATGAACAGGTCGCCGGCACGGAAGGTCGTATCAAGATCGGCATTGGTCAAGCCGTAATGATTGATCGACAGGTCTGCAGGTGCAGGACGCTGCCACAGCCCCAGCGGGTCCAGCTGGGCTGCCTGGTGGCCACGCATACGGTAGGCCTGGATCAATCGCAGCACTTCAACTTGCTTCTTCTCGTGCTCACTGCTCACGCTACCGGCGGAAACCGGTTGGGCGCGGCGCTGGTTCTTTGCCAGCAGCACGAAATGATCGCGAATTGTGGAGTGCGAAACATCAGTGGCAGAGCTGCCGTCGGCAGGCAGCTTCTGAAAGTAGGTGCGCCACTCTTCTGGCACAGCGTTAGGGTCGTGCAGGTAGAGCTCATAAAGCTCTTCCACATAGGCAGCGTTTCCACCTGAAAGGTAGGCGCTGTTCCACATGCGCTGCATCACGCTTTCTTGCATGCTTGGTCACCCTCGGTTAGGGGAACACCATCGGCGTCAATACCGAGCAAACTTGCAGAAGTCCGAATGCAGCGACCAAAACAAGCCACTTAGGATCACGCTGATAGTCCGGGTACCAGCCCGGATGCCCCTGCTTGTCTCATTTCTTCAAAATAAGAGCTGCAGCTTGTGGCTACTGCTCTGGTTATAGCCATGACGCGGGTTGAAGCCCGCGCCACAGCCTCTTCGTTACAGCGGTTCTACGGTTACAGCAGCTGAATCACACGCCGCTCGAAAGCAGCATGTTACGGATGTGACCGATGGCCTTAGTCGGGTTCAGGCCTTTCGGACATACGTTGACGCAGTTCATGATGCCCCGGCAGCGGAAAACGCTGAACGGGTCATCAAGCGAAGCCAGACGCTCGGACGTCTTGGTGTCACGGCTGTCTGCCAGGAAGCGGTACGCTTGCAGCAGGGCAGCTGGACCCAGGAACTTGTCCGGGTTCCACCAGAAGGACGGGCACGAGGTCGAGCAGCAGGCGCACAGGATGCACTCGTACAGACCGTCGAGCTTTTCACGCTCTTCAGGGGACTGCAGACGCTCGATGGCCGGAGCCGGCGTGTCGTTCTGCAGGTAAGGCTTAACCTTCTCGTATTGCTTGTAGAAGATGCTCATATCGACAACCAGGTCACGGATAACCGGCAAACCTGGCAGCGGACGAACGATCAACTTGTTGCCTTTTACAACGGCGGACAGCGGCGTGATGCACGCCAGACCGTTCTTGCCGTTGATGTTCATGCCGTCGGAGCCGCAGACGCCTTCACGGCAAGAGCGACGATAGGAGAAACCCTCGTCCTGCTCTTTGATCAGGGCCAGCACGTCCAGCACCATCAGGTCTTTACCACCGGTAGCGACCTGGAATTCCTGCATGAACGGCGCAGCGTCCTGATCAGGGTTGTAGCGATAAACACTGACTTGCAACATGGCGATCACCCTTAATAAGTCCGGACTTTAGGTTCGAAAGTCGGAACAGTCTTCGGCGAGAAGTTAACGGCACGCTTGGCGACGCGTTTCTCACCCGGGAAGTACAGGGTGTGGCACAGCCAGTTTTCGTCGTCACGGTCTTCGAAGTCTTCACGGGCGTGAGCGCCGCGGGACTCTTTACGTACTTCGGCCGCGATGGCGGTAGCCTCAGCCACTTCCAGCAGGTTTTGCAGCTCGAGCGCTTCGATACGTGCAGTGTTGAACGCCTGCGACTTATCGTTGATCTTCACGTTGGCGATACGCTTGCGCAGATCGGCCAGTTGAGCGATACCTTTCTGCATGTATTCGCCGGTACGGAACACACCGAAGTAGTTCTGCATGCAGCTTTGCAGCTCGCGACGCAGGGTGGCCACGTCTTCGCCATCGGTACGGCCGTTCAGCGCGTTCAGACGCGACAGGGCTGCTTCGATGTCGGACTCGGTAGCGTCGTCGTATTCGATGCCGTCGGTCAGCGCCTTCTCCAGGTGCAGGCCGGCAGCGCGGCCGAATACCACCAGGTCGAGCAGCGAGTTGCCACCCAGACGGTTGGCACCGTGCACCGATACGCAAGCCACTTCACCTACCGCGAACAGACCAGGAATGATCTGATCCACGCCTTCGGCGTTCTGGGTGATCGCCTGACCATGAATGTTGGTGGCAACGCCGCCCATCATGTAGTGGCAGGTCGGAACAACCGGAACCGGAGCAACCACCGGGTCAACGTGTGCGAAAGTCTTCGACAGTTCGCAGATGCCTGGCAGACGGCTGTGCAGCACTTCCTCGCCCAGGTGGTCGAGTTTGAGCATCACGTGGTCGCCATTCGGACCGCAACCATTGCCGGCGATGATTTCTTTAACCATCGAGCGGGCAACCACGTCACGACCAGCCAGGTCTTTCGCGTTCGGAGCATAACGCTCCATGAAACGCTCGCCGTGCTTGTTGATCAGGTAACCACCTTCACCACGGCAACCTTCGGTCACCAGTACACCGGCGCCGGCGATGCCGGTCGGGTGGAACTGCCACATTTCGATGTCTTGTACCGGCACGCCAGCACGCAGCGCCATGCCAACGCCGTCACCGGTGTTGATCAGGGCGTTGGTGGTGGAGGCGTAGATACGGCCAGCACCGCCAGTGGCCAGTACGGTAGCCTTGGCACGGATGTACGAAGTTTCGCCGGTTTCGATGCAGATCGCGATCACACCGACAAACTCGCCTTCCTGGTTTTTCACCAGGTCGACCGCGTAGTACTCGTTCAGGAACGTGGTACCGGCTTTCAGGTTGCCCTGATAAAGGGTGTGCAGCAGCGCGTGACCGGTACGGTCGGACGCTGCGCAGGTACGGGCAGCCTGGCCGCCTTTACCGTAGTCCTTGGACTGACCACCGAACGGGCGCTGGTAGATACGGCCTTGTTCGGTACGCGAGAACGGCAGACCCATGTGGTCCAGCTCGAAAACGGCAGCCGGGCCTTCCTGACACATGTATTCGATAGCGTCCTGGTCACCGATGTAGTCGGAACCCTTGACGGTATCGTACATGTGCCAGCGCCAGTCATCGTTCGGGTCAGCGGACGCGATCGCGCAGGTGATGCCGCCCTGGGCGGATACAGTGTGCGAACGGGTCGGGAAAACCTTGGTGATCACCGCAGTCTTGTGACCGCCCTGCGCCAACTGCAGCGCAGCGCGCATGCCGGCACCGCCACCACCAATAATGATGGCGTCGAAAGAAATCGTTGGAATGTTAGCCATGACTCAGATACCCCAGAGAATCTGCACACCCCAGACGAAGTAAGCGAACATCGCAACGCCGCATACTGCCTGGAAAAGGAAACGTATAGCCGTCGCGGACTTGCCGAACGCCATTGGCGTCAGGTAGTCAGTCGCGATGGTCCACATGCCGACCCAGGCGTGAGCGCCGAGAGCAACAAGGGCCAGGAGGCTGAAAATACGCATCCCGTTGTGAGCGAACAGTTCATGCCACTGGGCGTACTCGAGGCCTGGGTGGGCCACGACGTATCCGATCAGAAAGATGAAGTAAGCCGCGAGAACGACCGCCGACACACGTTGCGCCATCCAGTCATAGAGGCCCGAACGCGAGAGGTTCGTGACGTTAGTTACCATATCCAGACTCCTGCCAGAACGATTACCACCACGGAAACGGCGATAACGATTTTCGAGCCCAGCTTGCCGCCTTCCAGCGTCTCACCGATGCCCATGTCCATGATCAAATGGCGCACACCGGCAACCAGGTGATACAGCAGAGCGGACAGGATGCCCCAAATCACTAGCTTGGCTAGCGGACTGGTCAGACACGCTTTCACCTGACCGAAGCCTTCCTCGGAGCTCAGCGACTTGTCCAATGCGTAAAGCATGATGGCAAGGCACACAAAGAGGATGACACCGGAGATACGGTGAAGAATGGACGTGTAAGCAGTGACTGGGAGTTTGATGGTCCTTAGGTCTAGGTTTACAGGTCGTTGGCTTTTCACGGCTTTTTTTTCACACTGAAGAGCCCCTAACAATCAGGGCAAAGTTGTTGGGGAGTGCACTGGTCAGGTAACCACCACCCAGGGATGCGACCCCCAATGAAAGCAAGCCCAAAAGCCCTTGGCGGTCGGTGGCCGAGTATAGACAGTTAGGCTACTAATGACAACGCAATCACCTACCCCCAATAGCTGATTGCACAAGTCGCATAAAAGGCGTAAATGGCAGTCAATTTCGAGGAAAAAGTGCGCTTAAAGCCTTCTGGAGCAAGACTTTAGGCAAATTGACATTCGAATTTATCTCACTATAGTGGTGCGGGCCCTGCGTGGGGGGTCTGTCTGATGGTTCAAGCATAAATAGGAGGCCACATGGCTGACAAAAAAGCGCAGTTGATCATCGAGGGCGCAGCCCCCGTCGAGCTGCCCATTTTAACCGGCACCGTTGGTCCCGATGTAATCGATGTTCGGGGCCTGACGGCCACGGGCCGCTTCACTTTCGACCCGGGTTTCATGTCGACCGCTTCGTGCGAATCGAAGATCACCTATATCGACGGCGACAACGGCATTCTGTTGCACCGCGGCTACCCGATCGAACAGCTGGCTGAAAAGTCGGACTACCTGGAAACCTGCTACCTGCTGCTCAACGGCGAACTGCCGACCGCAGAACAGAAGGCCCAGTTCGTCAGCACCGTGAAAAACCACACCATGGTTCACGAGCAGCTGAAAACCTTCTTCAACGGCTTCCGTCGCGACGCCCACCCGATGGCCGTCATGTGCGGCGTAGTCGGCGCCCTCTCGGCCTTCTACCACGACTCCCTGGACATCAATAACCCGCAGCATCGCGAAATCTCCGCGATCCGTCTGGTTGCCAAGATGCCGACCCTGGCAGCGATGGTTTACAAGTACTCCATGGGCCAACCCATGATGTACCCGCGCAACGACCTGACGTACGCGGAAAACTTCCTGCACATGATGTTCAACACCCCGTGCGAGATCAAACCGATCAGCCCGGTACTCGCCAAGGCCATGGACCGGATCTTCATCCTCCATGCCGACCACGAGCAGAACGCATCGACCTCCACCGTGCGTCTGGCAGGCTCCTCGGGTGCCAACCCGTTCGCCTGTATCGCCGCCGGTATCGCCGCACTGTGGGGCCCTGCCCACGGCGGTGCGAACGAAGCCGTATTGACCATGCTTGACGAGATTGGCGATGTGTCCAACATCGACAAGTTCATCGCCAAGGCCAAGGACAAGAACGATCCGTTCAAGCTGATGGGCTTCGGTCACCGGGTTTACAAGAACCGCGACCCTCGCGCGACTGTGATGAAGCAGACCTGCGACGAAGTGCTGAAAGAACTGGGCATCAACAACGATCCGCAACTCGAACTGGCCATGCGCCTGGAAGAGATCGCGCTGACCGACCCGTACTTCATCGAGCGCTCGCTGTACCCGAACGTCGACTTCTACTCGGGGATCATCCTCAAGGCGATCGGCATTCCAACCAGCATGTTTACCGTGATCTTCGCTCTGGCCCGTACCGTCGGCTGGATCTCGCACTGGAAAGAAATGCTCTCCAGCCCGTACAAGATTGGCCGTCCGCGCCAGTTGTATACTGGCTACGAGTCGCGTGATATCACCAAGCTGGAAGACCGTAAATAAGACCTGTCTTGCGATAACGTCTTGAAGTTGGATCGGGAACGGCCTCTTATATAGAGGCCGTTTTTGTTTGTTTGTTGGGGTTTTGGGGTTTTGGGTGTATATCCGTTGCTGCGGTAACGGCCTCCTATGGTTTCGCTCTTACAGCGAGTCACCTTTTCCAAACGCCGAAAAGGTAACCCAAAAGGCTTTGCCCCGGCGTACGGCACTTCGCTTAGGCTCAGTGTTCCCTCGCTACGGTGTCCATCCGGGGGCATCGCCTCCGGTTTGCTTCGCTGCACCTCCTCTCGATGGATGCGGCTTCGCCGCATGGCGCTACGCGCCTACCCCCTGATGGACACCTTCGCTCGGCCTGCCGAAGGGGCCTGAAGATCAAAAGCCACATCAAAAGCCAAAGCCAAAGCAGATCAAAAGATCACAGCCTTCGGCAGTTCCTACATGGGATTGGGTGTATTCAGTTGGAGATTGGTCGGCTGACAGGCCGCCTTCGCGAGCAAGCCCGCTCCCACAGTTGGGCCGGGTGCATTCAGTTAGAGATCGGTCGGCTCGTAGGCCGCCATCGCCAGCAGGTACAGTTCAGATTGCGTGCTGCCCCCTGCGGCGAAGCCGCCCCACTCAACACAATGAGCGTTAGCTCGAGTAAAGCTTTTGATCTCAGGGCCCGTCGGCAGGCTGAGTGGAGGGGTTTATCCGGGGGTGGGAGCGCAGCGACCGTTTGGCGCAGCCAAACACAGCGAGAGGAGGTGCAGCGAAGCAAACCGTAGGCGCTGCCCCCCGGATGAATCCCGCAGCGAAGGAACCCGAGCCCAGGCGAGGGCCGAACGTCAGGGCACAGACCTTTTGGTTACTTTTGGGGCGTTTGCCAAAAGTGACCCGCCGTAAGGGCGGAACCCTAAGCCGCCGTGACCGCAGCAATGGATATGCACCCAATTCCAGCCCGATAACCGCCCACAAAAAAAATGCCCCGATCTCTCAACCAGGGCATTTCACTCAAAACATCTAATCAGCGATCAGTGCGAAACCGCCCCACTCGCCCCCAACCCCGTCTGCGAACGCACAAACTGCGGGAAGAACAGCGCCCGCTCGTTCTCGGCCGCAGCCGACTTGTCGGTGATCGAGAAGAACCAGATCCCGATGAACGCGATCACCATCGAGAACAGCGCCGGATACTCGTACGGGAAGATCGCCTTCTCGTGATGCAGAATCTGCACCCAGATGGTCGGGCCAAGGATCATCAGCCCCACCGCACTCACCAGCCCCAACCAGCCGCCAATCATCGCGCCGCGGGTGGTCAGCTTCTTCCAGTACATCGAAAGCAACAGCACCGGGAAGTTGCAGCTCGCCGCGATGGAGAACGCCAGGCCGACCATGAACGCAATGTTCTGGCTTTCGAACAGGATGCCCAGACCAATCGCCAGCACACCCAATGCGATGGTGGTGATCTTCGACACGCGAATCTCATCCTTGTCGTTGGCCTTGCCCTTCTTGATCACGCTGGCATACAGGTCGTGCGACACCGCCGAAGCACCGGCCAGGGTCAGACCCGCCACCACCGCCAGAATAGTCGCGAACGCCACCGCCGAGATGAAGCCGAGGAAGATGCTGCCGCCCACTGCGTCAGCCAGGTGCACCGCCGCCATGTTGTTGCCGCCGAGCAGAGCGCCCGCCGCATCCTTGAAGTCAGGATTGGTGCTGACCAGCAGAATCGCGCCGAAGCCGATGATGAAGGTCAGGATGTAGAAGTAGCCAATGAAACCGGTGGCATACAGCACGCTCTTGCGGGCTTCTTTGGCGTCACTCACGGTGAAGAAGCGCATCAGGATGTGCGGCAGACCAGCGGTACCGAACATCAGGGCCAGGCCCAAGGAGAACGCCGAAATCGGATCTTTCACCAGACCGCCCGGGCTCATGATCGCTTCACCTTTCGGGTGAACCTTGATTGCCTCGGAAAACAGTGTGTTGAAGTCGAAGTTGACGTGTTTCATCACCATCAGCGCCATGAACGAGGCACCGGACAGCAACAGCACAGCCTTGATGATCTGCACCCAGGTGGTCGCCAGCATGCCGCCGAACAGCACGTACATGCACATCAGGATACCGACCAGAATTACCGCGACGTAGTAGTCGAGACCGAACAGCAGCTGGATCAGCTTGCCGGCACCGACCATTTGCGCGATCAGGTAGAACGCTACCACCACCAGCGAACCGCAGGCAGACAGGGTACGGATCTGGGTTTGCCCGAGGCGGTAGGACGCCACGTCGGCAAAGGTGTATTTGCCCAGGTTACGCAGACGCTCGGCGATCAGGAACAGAATGATCGGCCAGCCCACCAGAAAGCCGATCGAGTAGATCAGGCCGTCGTAGCCGGAGGTGAACACCAGCGCGGAAATCCCCAGGAAGGACGCCGCCGACATGTAGTCACCGGCAATCGCCAGACCGTTCTGGAAACCAGTGATCTTGCCGCCCGCCGCATAGTAGTCGGCGGCCGACTTGTTGCGCTTGGAGGCCCAGTAGGTGATGCACAGGGTCGCACCGACGAACACCACGAACATGGCGATGGCGGAAACGTTGAGCGGTTGTTTGTGGACTTCGCCGGTCAAGGCGTCAGCGGCCCAGACGGCCGGAGCGAACGCTGCGATGCTCAAAAGAGCCAGTAGACGCCGGATCATTGCTGAGCCTCCTTGAGAATCGCATTGTTCAGGTCGTCAAACTCGCCGTTGGCGCGCCGTACGTAGATCGCGGTCAGGATGAAGGCCGAGACAATCAGGCCGACACCGATCGGAATACCCCAGGTAATCGAAGACCCGGGACTGAGTTTCGCCCCGAGCACTTGCGGCCCGTACGCGATCAGCAGAATGAATGCGGAGTAAAGCCCGAGCATGATTGCCGAGAGAATCCAGGCGAATCGTTCCCTTTTTCTCACCAGCTCCTTGAAGCGCGGGCTGTTTTGAATCGAGAGGTAAATGCTGTCGTTCATTGTTTTTATCCTCGCAGCACAGATTATTGTTGGAACGTATCCACTGTATGCGGCTGCGGAACGGGTTCCAGACGACCTTAGTATTAGAACGACATGACGTTTTCGCCAATTTTCGGACGGTAATTAGCCGAAAGAGTTGGAAAGAGGCGTTGAAAGAGCCGTAAACCCTGCAAGACGGGACTTGTCGCTGGAAACAAATGTGGGAGCGAGCTTGCTCGCGAAGGCGTCGTGTCAGCCAACATTTCTGTCAACTGTTACACCGCTTTCGCGAGCAAGCTCGCTCCCACAGGGGTCAGGCGTTGTTGGTACTTTTATTTGGTCCAGTCAGCCACGCGATCCGGGTGCTTGGCGACCCAATCCTTGGCCGCCGCTTCTGGCTTGGCGCCGTCCTGGATGGCCAGCATGACTTCGCCGATCTCGTCTTTCGACGCCCACTGGAAGTTTTTCAGGAACTTGGCGACTTCAGGCGCTTTGGCATCCAGCTCTTTGCTGCCGATGCTGTTCACGGTTTCAGCCGCGCCGTACACGCCTTTCGGGTCGTCGAGGAAGCGCAGTTTCCACTTGGCGAACATCCAGTGCGGCACCCAACCGGTGACCGCAATCGATTCGTTCTTTTTCTCGGCGCGGGTCAGCTCGGCAATCATGCCGGCGCCGGAACTGGCCTTGAGCGTATATTTGTCCAGGCCGTAATCCTTGATCGCCTGATCGGTTTTGAGCATTACGCCTGAACCGGCGTCGATGCCGACGATGCGGTTCTTGAAGCTGTCATCGGTCTTGAGGTCTTCGATCGATTTCGCTTTGACGTACTCCGGCACGATCAGGCCGATTTTCGCATCCTTGAAGTTCGGGCCGTAATCCACGACCAGATCCTTGTTCTTCGCCCAGTATTCGCCGTGGGTGACCGGCAGCCAGGCCGAAAGCATCGCATCGAGTTTGCCGGTGGCCACGCCCTGCCACATGATCCCGGTGGCGACGGCTTGCAACTTCACGTCGTAGCCGAGTTTCTGCTTGATCACCTCGGCCGCCACATGGGTGGTCGCGACGCTGTCGGACCAGCCGTCAACGTAACCGATGTTCAGGGTCTGTTTTTCAGCGCTGGCGAATGTGGAACTCATCGCAAGCACCAGAGCGGCACCTGCGCCTAAAAGTCGTCGCATCTTCATCGTTTACTTCCCCGAAATGCTGCGCCCAACGGATGCCGGGCATCGTCAACGTATTGTTATGGTGCACAGCGCCCCCATCACGCCTGACCGCAAACTCGCTTGAACGCCAGTGGAGTGCTGACGCTTTCGATCATCGGCCTGACGCCCGCAGCGACCTGCTCTGTCAGCGACCTCAATACACCGAGAAACGACATCAGAAGGCCATTAATCGCCTCCGAATAAATGGCGCCAGACAATCCGCCCGAACTTTGCATGGACAAATCATGCAGGCCACCAACCGCTGAAAAATGCAGGTAACATGCGTCGCTTTGCAGCCACTCGGCCTGACCATGTCCGCGACTTCCCGCTTTCCCTTTCTTCCTTACCTCTTCGCCTGCCTGCTCGGCCTGTTTGCCCTCGGTGGCTTCTGGTACGGCCTCGGCAAACCGGTGATCCTGCCGGACGCCGCGACCCCGACGCACAAGTTGCAATGCGCCTCCTACACGCCGTTCGACAAGGATCAGTCGCCGTTCGACGTACCGTTCAAACTGCGCCCGGAGCGCATGGACGCCGACCTCGCCCTGCTGGCGACGCGTTTTCAATGCATCCGCACCTACTCGATGACCGGCCTCGAAGCGCTGCCGGAACTGGCGCGCAAACACGGTTTGAAGCTGATGATCGGCGCCTGGGTCAACAGCAACCCGGTGGACACCGAAAAAGAGGTCGACCAGTTGATCGCCTCGGCCAACGCCAACGCGGATGTGGTCAGCGCGGTGATCGTCGGCAACGAAGCCTTGCTGCGCAAGGAAGTCACCGGCGCGCAACTGGCCAGACTGATCAACAAGGTCAAAAGCCAGGTCAAGCAACCGGTGACCTACGCCGATGTCTGGGAGTTCTGGCTCAAGCACCCGGAAGTCGCGCCGGCGGTGGACTTCCTGACCATTCACTTGCTGCCGTACTGGGAAGATGATCCGTCGAACATCGACGTCGCCCTGCAACATGTGGCGGATGTGCGTCAGGTGTTCGGCAACAAGTTCGCGCCCAAGGACGTGATGATCGGCGAGACCGGCTGGCCCAGCGAAGGTCGCCAGCGCGAGACCGCCCTGCCGAGCCGGGTCAACGAGGCCAAGTTCATTCGTGGCTTTGTCGCGATGGCCGAGAAGGAAGGCTGGCATTACAACCTGATCGAGGCGTTCGACCAGCCATGGAAGCGTGGCAGCGAAGGTGCGGTGGGCGGCTATTGGGGCCTGTTCGATGCCGATCGCCAGGACAAGGGCGTGCTCGCCGGACCAGTGACCAACGTGCCGTACTGGAAGGAATGGCTGGGGGTTGGCGGGCTGATCTTCCTCGGCACGCTGCTGCTCGGCGGCCGGGTGCGCACCACCCGATCGGCGTTGATCCTGCCGCTGCTCGGTGCGCTGGCCGCCTGCTCGATCGGCGCCTGGGGTGATCTGGCGCGAGTGACCACGCGGTTTGCCAGCGAATGGCTGTGGGTCGGTTTGCTGACGGTATTGAATCTGTTAGTGCTGGCCCATGCTGCGTTGAGCCTGAGCGCCCGCCAAGGCTGGCGTGAACGCGTCTTCAATCGGCTCGAGCGCCGTGCCGGCTGGCTGGTGGCGCTGGCAGGTTTCGCGGCGGCGGTGATGATGCTGGAGATGGTCTTCGACGCACGTTATCGCAGCTTTGCCAGCATGGCGTTCATCTTGCCGGCGCTGGTTTACGTGTGCCGGCCGGTCAGCGTGCCGCGTCGGGAAATCGCCCTGCTGACCTTTATCATCGGCGCCGGCATTGCGCCGCAGTTGTATGAAGAAGGATTGTTGAATCAGCAGGCATGGGGCTGGGCGTTGGTCAGCGGGTTGCTGGTGGCGGCACTTTGGCGCTGCCTGCGGGTTCGCAAGGGCTGATCTCCAGAGGCCAGTCTTGCCCCTTCGCGAGCAAGCCCGCTCCCACATTTAATCGAGTTCCTTCAGTTGGAATGCAATCAAATGTGGGAGCGGGCTTGCTCGCGAAGGCTGACTATCAGGCGCTACGGGATTCCCGGACCAACCGCAACCCGGCAATCACCACCGCAAATACCGCGAAAGTCGTGTTGTACAACGCCAGCGCCGGCAACCCGAACACCAGCGCCAGCACCGCCAGCCACCACCCTGCCCGCCCGGGCAGCACAAAACCCAGCAGCGCCGCACCCAGCGCGGTCCAGCCCAATACCTTGAAGTGGATCATCAGCCCCAGGTTCGAACGTACCGAGCATTCCCAACGGCTCGCTTCATCGACGCAGATGCCAACCCACCGACCGTCCTCCATAAAGCCATAACGCGCGCCATAACTGGCGGCCAGCCACAGCGGCAACAGAACGAGCAACAGCATCACGGGCAAGCGGCGGGACATGAATCTCTCCAATCAACGAAATCGGCGGCCAGCTTAATCGCACTTGTACCGTTGGCAAGTACTAACAACTGTTAACTGGTCATCCGCGCCTTGCAAAGTGTATCGTCCAGCTACTATTACTCCGAATTCTGCCTGTTTGGTGCCGAGGCATGGCACTTTGGCGCAACCCCGGTGGTCATAGCCTGCGAACTTCATTCGGCACCTTCCTTTAAGGGATCCAGTCATGCTCCGTTCCTTGCGCTTCGCCGCGCTTTTCTGCGGCCTTATTCTGAGTGCGTCCGCACTGGCGGTGGATATCGATGCCGCCGGTTATGGCTATCCCCTGACCAACCCGTTCGAGGCGACCATCGCCACGACGCCACCGGACCTGCGCCCGGAATTGCCGTCGGACGACGAGATCAACCAGTCCGACCACAGCATTACCCTGCGCCCGGAACGGGCATTCATTCTCCCGGACAATTTCTGGGCAGTGAAAAAACTCACGTACCGCATCGCCGAACAGGACAAACCGGCGCCGCTGATCTTCCTGATTGCCGGCACCGGCGCGCGCTATGACAGCGCGATCAACGAATACCTGAAGAAGCTCTATTACAAGGCCGGCTACCACGTCGTGCAGTTGTCGTCGCCGACCAGCTTCGACTTCATCAGCGCCGCCTCACGCTTCGCCACCCCGGGCATCACCAAGGAAGACGCCGAAGACATGTACCGGGTGATGCAAGCCGTGCGCGCGCAACATCCGAAATTGCCGGTCACCGAGTACTACCTCAGCGGCTACAGCCTCGGTGCGCTGGATGCAGCGTTCGTCGCGCACCTGGACGAAACCCGGCGCAGCTTCAATTTCAAGAAAGTCCTGCTGCTCAACCCGCCGGTCAACCTCTATACCTCGATCACCAACCTCGACAAGCTGGTGCAGACCGAGGTGAAAGGCATCAACAACAGCACCACCTTCTATGAACTGGTGCTGAACAAGCTGACCCGCTACTTCCAGCAGAAAGGCTACATCGACCTCAACGACGCCCTGCTCTACGACTTCCAGCAGTCAAAACAGCATCTGACCAACGAACAGATGGCGATGCTGATCGGCACCTCGTTCCGTTTCTCGGCGGCCGACATTGCCTTCACTTCCGACCTGATCAACCGTCGCGGCCTGATCACCCCGCCGAAATTCCCGATCACCGAAGGCACCAGCCTCACGCCATTCCTCAAGCGTGCGCTGCAATGCGACTTCGACTGCTACCTGACCGAACAGGTAATCCCGATGTGGCGTGCGCGCACCGACGGCGGCAGCCTGTTGCAACTGATCGACCAGGTCAGCCTGTACGCGCTCAAGGATTACCTGCACGACAGCCCGAAAATCGCCGTCATGCATAACGCCGACGATGTGATCCTCGGCCCCGGCGACCTCGGTTTCCTGCGCAAGACCTTCGGCGATCGCCTGACCGTTTATCCTTACGGCGGCCATTGCGGCAACCTTAACTACCGCGTCAACAGCGACGCCATGCTGGAGTTCTTCCGTGGCTAAATATCTCCTGCTGATTGCAGCGCTCCTCAGTGCAGGCGTGGCCCAGGCCGACAACAGCAAAGCCAACGCGCCAGTGGTGGTCGACAACGACGGCTTCAAGGAACCGCTGTCCAAACTCAAATTCAACCCGGGTCTGGACCAGCGTGAATTCGAACGCTCGACGCTTAACGCGCTCAACGTTTACGACCCGCTGGAGTCGTGGAACCGCCGCGTCTACCACTTCAACTACCGCTTCGACCAATGGGTGTTCCTGCCAGTGGTCGACGGTTATCGCTATGTGACGCCAAGCTTCCTGCGTACCGGGGTGAGCAACTTCTTCAACAACCTCGGCGACGTGCCGAACCTGGTCAACAGCCTGCTGCAGTTCAAGGGCAAGCGCTCGATGGAAACCACGGCGCGGCTGCTGCTCAACACCACCATCGGCGTCGCCGGTCTGTGGGACCCGGCCACCGCCATGGGCCTGCCGCGCCAGAGCGAAGACTTCGGTCAGACCCTGGGCTTCTACGGCGTACCGGGCGGCGCCTACTTCGTGTTGCCGATCCTCGGCCCGTCGAACATCCGCGACACCGCCGGCCTGGCCGTCGACTACACCGCCGAATCGGCGATCAACTACCTGAACGTGTCGAAAGTCAGCGAAAACCACCCGGAAATCTGGGCCCTGCGCGCGGTCGACAAGCGCTACCAGACCAACTTCCGCTACGGCCAGATGAACTCGCCGTTCGAGTACGAGAAAGTCCGTTACGTGTACACCGAGTCGCGCAAGTTGCAGATTGCCGAGTAACCCCTTCCAACCGCTGGCAAGCATCGGCCCCGCCGAGCTTGTCAGCGCGTCTTCACGCCCGACATTCTTTTCATATGCCTGCCCTTCTGCGCCCACCCGGGTAAAGACTGACGCCGCCGTTTCGTCTTTCAGACAGGCCCTGCTCGCTTAACGAACGGGTGAGTCAAAGCCGCGGTCAGATTCGAAGTCGAACATAAAAATTTAAATGTGAATTTTTTATTAACATTCTGTGACAGCTTATGTAGACTCGCCTCAACACTGCAAAGGATGCAATGACGTGTTCAACGATATTCAAGGAATGATATCGGCTCTCCCTTATCCTCCCTTTCGACGCTGGTCTACCCGACATCTGAAACGTGTAGGTCGCAGCGAACTTTACTGTCCAAGACTTAGCGAAACTTGCGCATAGACTGTCGCTCGGCTTTTCAGTAATACATCCATCGACACAATCCGTTATTCCGTCCGGATGGCAGGGTGTGTCGCGCACTTTCATTTAGCTGCGGATGAATTACTACAGCGATCAGCGTCGGCAATGCATTGATTCAACCACTTCAATCTGCACTTTTCGCGGATTTGAAACACGGCCGCCATCAACATGCATACTTCATTAAAAACCGGTATCACCCAATATCTTTCCGAGATGCCACTGTTCATCTGGATATTATTTATCGGCACCTTTGTAACCCGTGCAACTTCAATGATGGTCTGGCCGTTTATCTCGATCGTGCTGTACACCCGGTTTGGTTTCAGTGCGACGTTTATCGGCCTGATCCTGACCCTGTCCATCGCCCTGTCGTCGATAGCGAGTTTTTACAGCGGTTACCTGTCGGACAAAATCGGCCGCTTGAAAATCATCGTGCTGGGCTGCGTCGTGGCGGCAAGTTCTTATCTGCTACTGGGCATCAGCAGCAGCGCTTATGGCTACATTGCCGGGACTCTGCTGGCAAACCTGTCGTGGGCACTGGTCAACAACCCGATCAAAACCATCATCGGCGATGTCATCGAATCTCGACCTCTGGTCGAGCGCGCCATGCATCTACGCTACTTTTTCTTGAACGCCGGTGCGGCGACAGGCCCCTACTTCGGGCTAAAGCTTGGGATCTCCGCCGACTCACTGTCCTTCGTCCTGGTGACCTTGTCCTATGTGCTGCTGCTGGTCGGCGTGGTGATCTTCGGTAAAGGCGTAACCCTCAAGGCGGTCAATACCACCAGTTTCAAAAGCACCATGGGCGTGCTCGCCAGAGACCATCTGTTCCTCGCGCTGGTGATCAATAACATCATCATGATGTTCATCTTTGGCAGCTTTGACTCCAGCCTGCCGCAGCTGATGGCCGCCCTTGCCTTCGAAGGCTACCTGCCCTTTATCGCCTCGTTGATTGTCTTGCATGCCTCGACGATCGTGATACTGCAGTTACCGCTTGCCAGTGCGCTGTCGTCGGTATCGCTGAATACCAAGATCTATCTTGGCTCGGCCCTGTTGATTCTCGGCGAGGCCGGCTTTGCATTGGCTGCACACAACTACGACATCAAGGCATTGTGGTATGGCGCTGTATTGCTCATGAGTATCAGCCAGACCCTGCTCTTTCCATGTATCAACATGTTTGTCGACAGCCTGGCGCCACCTAATCTGCGAGGTGCCTACTTTGGTGCCGCGTCGTTATACAGCATTGGTTTTTCTCTCTCGCCGATTGTCGGCGGACTGTTTATACAGAACCTCAGCGGAACCGCACTTTATATATTCCTTACATTGTCCAGCCTGCTGATGACGCTGATCTTCATGGGGATTTTCCGACAAAGAAAAACCACTGATGAAACGGCTCCCTCAGTAGCAAACATCGAGACTTCGCCTACCACTGGCTGAACACTCGACGCAGAACTTGCCAAGTTGCATTTCCGTACGCCAATTACCTTGGTGCGGAGCCTCTTTGCCTAAAGAACACCCAATTCTCGAACTTCTCGACTTTCAGGAAAACATCATGAATACGCCGATTTATGACCTCATCCTATGCGGCGCTGGCCCCGCCAACGTCTCGCTATTGCCTGATCTTATTCAGAATGAACAGATACAGCGCTGCCTGATACTTGAGAAATCCAGCACATTGGGCAGCGGCGAAATCGGTCAATACCGGATCACTGCCAACTCGCTTGGCGGGGTCTTTCTGGAAAAATTCCAGGACCGCACCGACGACCTGAGTCGATTCCTGCAGGGGACGCCAGAATGGGCGTATTTCACCGAGCGGCGGAGCGAGGCGGTAGAGTTGCGTCATGTCGGGCGCTTCCTCGAACACATCGGCACCTATGTGGCCCGGCACCAGGCGCTCTACAAACGTTTCGAAATTTCCACCCAGTCGACCGTCTGCGAAATCCGTCTGACCGCGCAGGGTCACTACTGCGTCAGCTATCTGCTCGATGGCCAGCGCGTACAGGCGATGTGCAAGAAAATCATCTTCAACATCGGTGGCCGACTGAATCAAGCCACCGTGCAGCACCCCCGGCACAACATCAATTCGGACGCGCTGCTCAAGGGCGAACACGACCAGGCGCTGCAAAGTGGCGAATACACCAACCTGGCCATTGTCGGCTCTTCGCACAGCGCCGTTTCCTGCCTGATCCGCCTGGTGGAGCAACTGGATTTCCCAGGCACCATCACCTTGCTGACCAAGCGCGATTTCAGGCTGTTCTTCGACTCCCCCGCCTCCGCGCGCGAGCAGCACTATCCGTTCGTCGATGCCGATATCTGCCAGGCCAGCCAAAGGGTCAATCGTTATTCGGGCCTGCGATATGACTCGTTCGAATTCGCTCGCAAGATCAAACAAGGCCTGATCCGCAACCTGAACATCGTTGACATCGCACAGGCCTCTGCCGATCAGGTGCTGAACCTGATCGCGCAATCGGACCTGCTGATCCACAG
Organism: Pseudomonas sp. RSB 5.4; assembly: GCF_037126175.1. Lineage (NCBI taxonomy): Bacteria > Pseudomonadati > Pseudomonadota > Gammaproteobacteria > Pseudomonadales > Pseudomonadaceae > Pseudomonas > Pseudomonas sp. RSB 5.4. The sequence goes on along the minus strand of NZ_CP146986.1, from coordinate 171,775 downwards.
CACCGGGTACAAGGCCGGGTTGGTGCCGATACTGGATGTCGATGGCACGGCGCTGGACCTGCAACAGGACGATTTCGGATTGCTCACCAACCAGCAACTCAACCCGGTCACCCGCGAAGGTCGAGTACTGGAAAACTTCCATACATTCGGCCTGGGGGCCGGGATCAAGACGGGTGGCGACAGCGGCGGCGAGGAGAGCTTTCACGGCAGGATCGACGGTGTGTGGATGTACCAGCACGTGGTGCCCGGACTCATTTTCGTTAAATAAGGAAATTACAATGAATAATCAGACAGCCATCATTCTTTGCGCCGGGCGCGGAAGCCGCCTGGGCAAGCGCACACGCCACACGCCCAAGCCCTTGGTGAAGACCAACAATATCGCGTTCATCGACAACGCCCTGAACAACCTCGAAACGCTGGGTATCAAACACGTGGTCGTCGTGATCGGCTATCAGTCGGAGACCATTACCGCGCATCTTCGGGCGATGGACACCGCCATCACCTTCGAATTCGTGAGCAACCCGGACTGGGCGACGACCAACAACATCTACTCGCTGTACCTGGCCCGCGAACACATTACGCAGAACACCCTGATCATCGAGGGTGACATTTATTTCTCGGCCTCCAGCCTGCAACAGTTGCTGCAGCAACCGGGGGATCTGGTCGCCCTTGTGTCGCCGCTTGGCAAGAACATGGAAGGCACTTACGCCGTCCTCGAAGAGACCCGACTGCAAGGTTTCGGCTCGACCAAGGACGTCGGCCATGAGCCCCGTGACGGGCAATACAAGACCGTCAACCTGTACCAGGTAGGGTCAGCCGCGTTCGCCGAGCACATCAAAAAACAACTCGCCAGCAACGTCAGAAAAAACAACCTCAACGCCTACTACGAAGACGTATTCAAAAAAGCTTCGCTTGAGGGCAAGTGGGATATTCAGACCGTCATTGTCCCGGCAACCGAATGGTATGAGGTCGACAACTACTACGACCTGACGATCTGCAACTACATTACCAGTCGTGACCGCCTCGGTTTCGTCCAGAACCGCCACGGCGGTTACTGGCGCTACCCGATGCTGGATTTCGCCTTGATCTACAACTTCCATTTCCCGCCACAGCAGATGAAAGACAAGATCAAGGACAACTTCGATCACATCTTCCTCAACTACCCCGGCGCCAGACGACTCATCGAGGAGTCACTCTGCGAATTCCTCGGTGTCTCCCCAAGACACCTGTGTGTGGCCAATGGCGCAGCGGAAATCATCAAGCTGCTTCCGTCCGTGTATGCCGGCAGCGCCCTCGTGACCGTGCCGTCCTTCAACGAATACGCCAACGTCTTCGGTGAACAGCGCACGCTCTGCCACTACACGCGGGAGGAGGACGATTTCGCCATCGATATCGATGCACTGCTCGCGACCTGCCGGCAACAGCGCCCTGAGGTGGTGATCATCGAATCGCCCAACAACCCGACCGGCGCCCTGACACCCGCCTCGGCGCTGTCGGCGCTCGCCGTGCAGTTGCTGGAACTGGATATCTCACTGATCGTCGACGAGTCGTTCCTCGATTTCTCCAGCCACGCCGACAGCACCTTGCTCAACGTGCTCGACGAACACCCCAACCTGGTGGTGATTCGCAGCATGAGCAAAACCTTCGGTATTGGCGGTATTCGCATCGGCTACCTGGCCAGTGCCAACCAGACCCTGCTGGCGCTGATCAACTCGCTGCTGCCGATCTGGAACATCAACGGTTTTGCCGAGGAGTTCCTGTTGCATCTGCCGCAATACCAGCAGGAATACCTGGCCAGCTGCCAACAAGTCATCAGCGACACGCGCGCCTTTCAACAGGCGCTGGACGCCATCGAGGGCATCAGCGGCTTCAAGACCGAAGCAAACTTCATTTACTGCAAGGCTCATTACGCTGACGCCCAGACCATTTCCAGGTTGTTGCTGGACAAGCACCACATGTACATCAAGGAGTGCTCGGGCAAACGCAATACCGACTCCGACAAGTACTTCCGCGTGTCCTGCCGAACGCCTGAGGAAAACGCCCGATTGATCCAGGCCTTGAGCAACGTGATGCAGGACCTGGCAGCGCAGAAAGTTACCAGCAGCCAAGCGCAGGAGAACGCCGTTGAACTCGCCTGAGCAAGTAGTGATTTGCGGCAAGGGCGAACTGGCCATCTTCGCCTGTGAATACTTCAACGCGTCTCCCGAACATACGGTGTCGTACGTGGTGGCCGATCCTTTCGAGCCGGTCAGTACCGAACGGACGTTGATCGAGTATTGTCGGGAGCACGGCATCGAGGTGATCGAGAGCGGTCGGATCGAAGACCTGCCAGGTTATGCAGACGGCACCTTCGTCTGCGACCTCTGCCTGGTCATTTTCCACAAGCGGATATTGCCCAAGCGCTTCATCGACTGCTGCAAGAAAATTATCAATCTGCACCTTTCTTACCTGCCCAAATATCGCGGCGTACGCCCGGTCAACTGGGCCTTGAAGAACGGCGAGGGGATGCATGGGGCAACGCTGCACGAGATCAGCGAAGGCATAGACGAGGGGCCGATCCTCAATCAGGTGGCCTTCTGCATTTACCCTGAGTTCGAGGAAGTGATCGACACCTATACCCGCGCGATGGGATACGCCCGTCAGTTGCTGATGGATACCTTGCCGATGATCGACCGCATTGTTCCGGTCCCGCAGGAGCATGCCGACATGAGCATCTACTACGAAAAGGACAATCACCGGCTGGAAGAACGCATGACCTTCACCAAAGCCCAATCGCTGAAATTGCTCGAACGCCTGTAGCCTTGCGACGCCACTCGATTGTCCGCACAGGCGGCAATCGGGTGGGCAGGCGATCCCTTCCGAGGAGTCATGATGTACTTGCTTATTGCTTCTGACCTGGATGGCACGCTGCTGCTGCCAGGCGATACTTTCGGTGCCTTTACCAAAAGCGTGATTCACAGCCTGAACCGCGCAGGTCATCACATCGTGCTGGCGACGGGTCGGCATCAGACGGACGTCGAGTCATTGCTCGACAGTCAGTCACCGCCGGTTCACCTGATCACCGCCAATGGCGCGCGCATTTCCAGCGCCTGCGGCGGGCTTTCACTGAGCGCGGAATTATCGACCGCCGTTGTTCAGACATTGCTCGAGGAAACCCGCGCCGACACCGACCTGACCATCAACCTTTACTGCCAATCCGGCTGGCTGATGAGTCGAGAAGACGAAAACCTGAAGGACTTCAGCCAGAACCCGGACTTCCAGCCAACACTCTGCGCGAGCGAGAATCTGCCGCTGCAGGCTGTGCAGAAAGTGTTTTTCTTTCAGCGCAGCAAGGATCATGACGCTCTGCTCAGGCTGCAGGCGCGGCTGGAACAACGGCTGGGCGATCAGATCGGCACGGTATTCACCTTTCCATGGTGCCTGGAGGTCATGGCCAGAGACGTCTCCAAGGGCAATGCCCTGAAGCAACTGGCCGAATTCCTCAACGTGCCCATTCAGGCCTGCATCGCGTTTGGTGACGCCATGAACGACGCCGACATGTTGGCCGGGGTCGGCAAAGGCGTGCTGATGGGCAACGCACATGCCGAGTTGAGACAGGCACTGCCCGAAGCGGAGATCATCGGCCGGTACACCGATGAAGCCGTCGCGCACTACCTGTCGAAGCATCTGCTGAAGAGCGCTGATCGCCCGGCATGAACACCTGCGGGCGTCCTTACGCCCGCACAGCTTTCCACAATTTGCCGATCAGGCTCACCGCGAGCAACACCACGCCCCCGGCAATAATCCCGGCCACGCCATTGAGCAGCACCGGGACTGCAAACCCGACACTACCGGACGCCGCCCCCACACTTTCAATCCAGTGATGCACCGCAGGAATGCCGTGGGTGAGGATGCCGCCGCCGACCAGGAACATCGCCGCCGTGCCGATCACCGACAGGCCTTTCATCATGTACGGCGCGGCGCGCAGGATCGCGTTGCCGATGCTTTTCGCTGCGGCACCGGGTTTCTGCGTCAGCCACAGGCCGAGGTCGTCGAGTTTGACGATGCCGGCCACCAGACCATAAACACCGACAGTCATGACGATGGCGATGCCGGACATCACGATCACTTGCTGGGTCAGCGAAGCGTCGGCCACGGTGCCGAGCGTGATGGCGATGATTTCCGCCGAAAGGATGAAATCGGTGCGGATCGCGCCTTTGATCTTGTCCTTCTCGTAAGCCACCAGATCGGTGCTCGGCTCGGCCACGGCCTCGGTCAATTGCGCATGTCCGGCGTCATCTTCGGCCTTGCTGTGCAGGAACTTGTGCGCGAGTTTCTCGAAGCCTTCGAAGCACAGATAGGCGCCGCCGACCATTAACAGCGGCGTCACCAGCCACGGCACAAACGCACTGATCGCCAACGCCGAAGGCACCAGAATCAGCTTGTTGAGAAACGAGCCCTTGGCCACCGCCCAGACCACGGGAATTTCCCGCTCGGCGCGCACGCCGGAGACTTGCTGGGCATTGAGCGCCAAGTCGTCACCGAGCACCCCGGCGGTCTTCTTGGCGGCCATTTTGCTCATCAACGCCACATCGTCCAGAACGGTGGCAATGTCGTCGATCAGCACCAGCAAACTGCTTCCTGCCATGAATCTTGTTTCCTTATGTGAATAATGCCGCGCAGCATACCGCGCCGCACTCACTGGAGCGAGACGCTATGGCACCTGCCAGCCACCCCCCAGGCTCTGGAATAGCGCGACACTGCCCTGACTGAGCAAACCTTGCGTGTCGCGCAGGTTCTGCTCGGCCTGCAACAGCACCAATTGCTGAGTCAATACCGCTTGCTGGCTGACCGTGCCCGCGCGCTGTTGCGCCTGCTGGCTGCCGAACAATTGCTGATTGCGCTGGAACATCTGCTCGTAGGCCTGCGCCTGGGTGTGCAGGTGATTGATCGCCGACAGGTTGTCCTCGACGTTCTGCAACGCACCGAGCACCGTGCCGCGATAATTCGCCACGTCCTGATCGTAGGTGGCTTCGGCTTCCTGCTTGGCGGCTTCGCGGGCGCCGCCGTCGAAAATCGTTTCGGCCAGCGCCGGGCCGAGGGTCCAGATGCGGTTCGGCACCGAGAACAGACCGCCCAGCGCCGTGCCGCGAAAACCGCCTTCGGCGGTCAGGCTCAGGGTCGGGAAAAACGCCGCTTCGGCGACGCCGATTCGCGCGTTGGCCGCTGCTGCCAGGCGCTCGGCCGAGACCACATCGGGACGCCGCAGCAGCAGATTCGAGGGCAGCACCGGCGGCGGCATCGGCGTAGTGAACTGATAGTCGGCCGCCTTGGGCAGATTGAACTGCGCCGGCGCCACGCCCACCAGCACCGCCAATGCATGCTCGGCCTGCTCGCGTGAACGCTGCGCGGTTTGCAACGCGGCAATCACCGTGCTCAATTGATCCTGCGCCACCAGCAATTGATCGTTGGTCGCCGTACCCTGCACGGTTTGCGCCTGGATCATCGTCAGCAGTTGCTGGTTGATGGTCTGCTGTTGCTGCAACAGATCGATGTCGATATCCAGTTGCCGCAGCCCCAGATAATTGGTCGCTACGCTCGCTCCAATCGACAGCCGCACCCCGGCCAGCAAGGCATCGGACGATTGCAGCGAGGCCTGGCTCGACTCGATGCCGCGCCGCACCTGGCCCCACAGATCCGGCTCCCAACTGGCGCTCAAGGTCGCGCTGACGGATTGCTCGACGGTGCCGCCACTGCTGCTGGTGCCGGTCAAGCCGCTGGTGGTGCTGCCGCTGGCCCCGCCACCGACCCCGCGCGCGCCGGACAAGCCCACGCCCACCGTCGGCCACAACCCGGCGCGGCTCGATGCCACTTGTGCCTGCGCCAGTCGATACGCCGCTTCGGCACCAATGATCGACGGGTTGGCCCTGGCCGAGCGTTCGACCAGATCGTTGAGTATCGGATCCTGATAAATCCGCCACCACTGGCTGTCCAGCGCCCCCTGCGGATTGGCCTGGGCGCGTTGCCATTGGGTGCCTTCCTTGAAGGAGGTCGGCAGTTCCATGGCCGGCTTCTGATAATCCGGACCGACCATGCAGCCACTCAACAACAGCGCCATGATCAATGCCAGCACTCGCCCCTGTGGGAGCGGGCTTGCTCGCGAAAGCGATTTCACCTTCACCATCAATGCTGGCTGACCCGACGCCTTCGCGAGCAAGCCCGCTCCCACAGGGGATTTGCGACGTTTCATCTATTGCTCCTTACGCTTCAGGCGCTGCGACGCCCGATCCAGCCAAAGGTAGATCACCGGCGTGGTGTACAGCGTCAGCAACTGGCTGAACAGCAAGCCGCCAATGATCGAAATCCCCAACGGTCGGCGCAGCTCCGAGCCATAGCCGGTGCCGAGCACCAGCGGCAGCGCGCCAAGAATTGCCGCCAGCGTGGTCATCATGATCGGCCGGAAACGGATCAGACAGGCGCGGCGAATCGCTTCTTTCGCGCTCAGGCCGAATTCGCGGCGCTCGGTGATGGCGAAGTCGATCATCATGATCGCGTTCTTCTTCACGATCCCGATCAACAGAATCACCCCCACCAGCGCGATGATCGACAGTTCAGTCCCCGTCAGCAGCAACGCGATCAGCGCACCGACCCCGGCCGAGGGCAAGGTCGAAAGAATCGTCAGCGGATGCACCAGACTCTCGTAAAGCATCCCCAGCACGACATACACCGACAGCAGCGCCGCGACGATCAGCAACGGTTCACTGGCCACCGAAGACTGGAACACCTGCGCGGTGCCGGCGAACTGGCCGACCACGCTGGCCGGCATGCGCAATTGCTTCACGGCGTTTTCAACTAACGCCGTCGCCTGACCGATGGATACGCCTGGCGCGAGGTTGAACGAAGCGGTCACCGCTGGAAAGGTGCCCTGATGACTGATCGAAATCGCTGTGCGCCCCACCGAATAATCAGCAACAGCCGACAGCGGCACCAACGGTTGCGAGGCGGTGGCGCTGAGGTTCGGCGCCGCCGCAGTGCCCCTGGTGGTGACGGCCGCCGTGCCCACCGGCACGTAGACATTTTTCAGGGTGGCCGGGTCAGCCCAGTACGGCGGCGCAACTTCCATCACTACGTGGTACTGGTTGGCGGAGCGGTAGATGGTCGAGACCTGACGCTGGCCGAACGCGTCGTACAGCGTCTGGTCGATGGCCGACATGCTCACGCCCAGTCGCGCCGCCGCATCACGATTGACGGTCACGCTGGCCATCAGGCTGTTGTCCTGCTGATCGGTGTTGATGTCGGTCAGTTGCGGCAAGGTGTGCAGCGCCGCCACGACTTTGGGCACCCATTCATCGAGGGTGCTCTGGTCATCGGCGGTCATCGTGTACTGATATTGCGCCCCGCTCTGCCGCCCGCCAACGGTGATGTCCTGCGCTGATTGCAGGTACAGGCGCGTGCCGGGCATGTCGCCCAGGGTGCGGCGAATCTGCCCGATGACCTGATCGGCGCTGTCCTTGCGATCGGCCAGTGATTTGAGGGTGATGAACAACTGCGCACTGTTGACCGCACCGCCGATCCCGCCGCCACCGCCGACAAAACCACCGACGGTGGCCACGTTCGGATTGCTCAGCACCTTCTGGTTGATCTCGCTGAAGTTCGACTGGATCGCCCCGAAGGAAATGCTCTGCGCCGCGATGATGCTGCCGGACATGCGCCCGGTGTCTTCCTGCGGGAAAAAGCCCTTGGGCACCATCACGTACAGGACGCACGCCAGCACGATCACCAGCAACGTCAGCAAACCCATCAGGAACGAATGCTCCACCACCCAGCCCAGGGTGCGGTCATAGAAGCGGTGAAAGCGCGAATCCGGGTGATCTTCGCCGTCCCCAGCCTGCTCATTGGTGCGCAGCAGCACGCTGGCGAGCATCGGCGTCACGGTCAGCGATACCAGCATCGAAATCACGATGGCCACCGACAGCGAAATCGAAAACTCGCGAAACAGTCGCCCGACTATGCCGCCCATCAGCAGCAACGGAATGAACACCGCCACCAGCGACACACTGATGGTCATCACCGTGAAGCCGACCTCGCGTGCCCCGGCCAGCGCCGCCTGCACACGGCTTTCGCCCTTCTCCAGATGGCGCATGATGTTCTCGACCACCACGATCGCATCGTCCACCACAAACCCGGTGGAAATGGTCAGTGCCATCAACGACAGGTTGTTCAGGCTATAGCCGAGAAAGTACATCGCGCCAAACGTGCCGAGCAGCGACAACGGCACGACGATGGCCGGGATCAGCGTGCTGCGCCAGTCGCGGAAGAACGCGAACGTCACCAGCGTCACCAGTGCGATGGAAATCAGCAGGGTCATTTCCACGTCATGCAACGACGCACGAATGGTGGTGGTGCGATCCATCAGGATGTTGATCTTGATCGCCGAAGGGATCGAACTTTGCAGAAACGGCAGGTCGGCCTTCACCGCATCCACGGTGTCGATGACGTTGGCCCCGGGCTGTTTGAACACCACCAGCAGCACCGCTGGTTTGCCGTTGGACAGGCCGAAGTTGCGCAGGTCTTCGACGTCTTCGGTGACGTCGCCCAGATCGGAAATGCGCACCAGATCGCCATTGTTTTTCTTCACCACCAACGGCCCGTAATCGGCGCCCTGATAGAGCATGTCGTTGGCCTTGAGGCCATAGGATTGAGCGCCGAGCGCCACCGTGCCCTTGGGCAGATTGACGTTGGACGCCTGAATCACCTGGCGCACCTGTTCGAGGCTGACGCCATAGCGGTTGAGCCGATCCGGGTTGAGCTCGATGCGTACCGCCGGCAGCGCCGCGCCGCCCACCGTCACGTCGCCGACCCCGGTGGTCTGCAACAGGCGTTGCTCAAGCAGGGTCGAGGCCACGTCATACATCTGTCCGCGTGTCGCGGTGTCGGAGGTCAGGCTGAGGATCAGGATCGGCGAGTCGGCCGGGTTGACCTTGCGGTAGGTCGGGTTGCCGGACAGGTCGCTCGGCAGATTGCTGCGCGCCGCGTTGATCGCCGCCTGCACGTCCCGGGCGGCGCCGTCGATGTCGCGGTTGAGGTCGAACTGCAGGGTGATGCGCGTCGCCCCCAGCGAACTCGACGAGGTCATTTCAGTGACCCCGGCGATCTGCCCGAACTGCCGCTCCAGCGGCGTCGCCACCGACGATGCGACAGTGCTCGGATCAGCGCCGGGCAACGAAGCGCGCACGCTGATGGTGGGGAAATCCACTTCCGGCAGCGGCGCCACTGGCAGCAGGTTGAACGCCAACACGCCGAACAGCGCCAGCCCCACCGCCAGCAACGTGGTGGCGATCGGGCGCTGGATGAACGGCGCGCTAAGGTTCATCGCGATAGGCCTCGACCAGCGCTGGCCGGCGCCGAGTGAAACGCTGCTCCAGACTGTGCATGGCGAGGAAAATCACCGGGGTCGAAAACAGCGTCAACAACTGACTGAGCAGCAGCCCGCCGATGATCGCGATGCCCAGCGGATGACGCAGCTCCGAACCGATCCCGGTGCCCAGCGCCAGCGGCACCGCGCCAAACAGCGAGGCCATGCTGGTCATCAGGATCGGCCGAAAACGCAGCTCGGCCGCCTGACGAATCGCCGCCACGGCATCGAGTCCGCCCTCGCGCTCAAGCTCCAGCGCGAAGTCGACCATCATGATGCCGTTCTTCATCACGATCCCGATCAACAGCACGATGCCGATCAGGCCGATGATATCGAACTGCGTGCCGGTGATCAGCAACGCCAGCAGCGCGCCCAGCGCTGCCGAGAGCAAGGTCGAAAGAATCGTCACCGGGTGCACGAAGCTCTCGTAGAGAATGCCCAGCATCAGGTACACGACGATGATCGCCGCCAGCACCAGAAACACCTGATTCGACAGTGACGCCTCGAACGTCGCCGCCGCCCCCTCCAGATTGGCCTGCACCGACAGCGGCAGGCCGGCCTTGGCTTCGATCTCGTTGAGCCGGGTCACCGCAGCACCAAGGGTCTGGCCGGGGGCGAGGTTGAACGACACGTCGGCATAGGGAAATTGCCCGAGGCGGTTGATGGTCACCGGCGCGCGAATCACCTGCATGGTCGCCATGCTGGACAGCGGCGCCACCCCGCCGCCGGGAATATCGACGTAGAGCCCGGTCAGCAAATCGGCCAGATTGTGCGGCGGATGATCAGTGGCAATCACCACGTGATACTGGTTGAGCTGGGTGTAGATGGTCGATACCTGACGCTGGCCGAAGGCGTCGTACAGCACATCGTCGATGGCCTGCGGGGTGATACCCAGACGTGAAGCGGTGGCGCGGTCGAAGTTGAGCTGGATCTGATTGCCGAACTGCATCGCCTGGCTCTGCACATCGGTGAACATCGGGTCCTGCTTGATCGCCGCCAGCAATGTGTTGGTCCACTGCTCCAGCTCATCCGGGTCGGTGGCTTGCAGGCCGAGGCGGTAGCTGGTGGTCGAGACCGTGGCGTCCAGCGTCAGATCCTGCACGCTGTGCAGGTACAGGCGAATCCCGGCGTCGTCGGCGTTGGCGTCCGAGAGCCGGCGAATCACTGCCGCGCTGCTGTCGCGGTCGCCGTGGGGCTTGAGGTTGATCAGCAGGTTGCCCTGATTGATCGTCGGGTTGGTCTGGTCGATACCGACGAACGACGACAGGCTGGCCACCGCGGGATCTTTCAGAATCCGTGCGGCCAGCCGTTGCTGTTCGATCTGCATCTGCTGGAAGGAAATCGTCGGCGAGGCCTGGGAAATACCCTGGATCAGCCCGGTGTCCTGCTCGGGGAAAAAGCCCTTGGGCATCACCACGATGATCAGCAGGGTCAGTGCTCCAGTGAACACAATGGAAATCAGCGTCAGCCCGCGGTGCAGCAACACCCAGTCCAGGCCTTTGACGTAATAGCCGTTGATCCGGTCGAAGAAATCGACCCGGCGCTCCTCGTGCCTGTGCTTGAGCATGCGTGAGCACATCATTGGCGTCAGGGTCAGGGTGATCAGCGCCGAGATGACGATGGTCACCGCCACGGTCATGGCAAATTCACGGAACAATCGCCCGACCACGTCGCCCATGAACAGCAGCGGAATCATCACCGCGATCAGCGCCACCGACAGCGAAATGATCGTGAAGCCGATCTGCTCCGAGCCCTTGAGCGCAGCCTCCATCGGCGAGTCGCCGGCCTCGATGTAACGGGTGATGTTTTCGATCATGACGATGGCGTCATCGACCACAAAACCGATGGCGATGGTCAGCGCCATCAGCGTCAGGTTATTCAGCGAAAAGCCCAGCCCATAGGCCACTGCAAGCGTACCGACCAGGGTCAGCGGCACGGTTACCGCCGGAATGATCGTCGCCGGGAGATTGCGCAGGAACAGGAAAATCACGATCACCACCAGCAACACCGCCACACCGAGTTCGTACTGCACGTCGGTGACCGAGGCACGAATGGTTTGCGTGCGATCGGTGAGCACGTTGACCTTGAGCGTCGCCGGCAGACTGGCGCGCAACTTGGGCAACAGTTGCTGCACACGGTCAACCACGTCGATCACGTTGGCGCCGGGCTGACGCTGGATATTCAGGACAATCGACGGCGTGCTATTGGTCCACGCGGCCTGGCGTGGATTCTCCGGGCCCTGGGTCGAACTGGCGATCTGCGACAGACGGATCGGCGCGCCGTTCTTGTAGGCGATCACCAGGTCGCGGTACTCCTCGGCCGACTGCAACTGGTCGTTGGTGCCGATCGAATACGCCTGATATTTGCCGTCGATATTGCCCTTGGCCTGATTGACGTTGGCCGTGCCCAGCGAGGTGCGCAGGTCGTCGAGGGACAGACCGAGATTGTTCAGCGCCGAGGTGTTGGCCTCGACCCGCACCGCCGGGCGCTGACCGCCGCTGATGGTGACCAGGCCGACGCCGGTGATCTGCGAAATTTTCTGCGCCAGCCGCGTGTCGGCAAGGTCTTCAACCTTGGTCAGCGGCAGCACGTCGGAGGTCAGCGACAGGGTCAGCACCGGCGCGTCGGCCGGATTGACCTTGCTGTACACCGGCGGGTACGGCAGGTTGGCCGGCAGGAACGTGCCGGCGGCGTTGATCGCGGCCTGCACTTCCTGCTCGGCGACATCCAGCGACAACGACAGATCGAATTGCAGGGTCACCACCGAAGCGCCGTCGGAGCTGGTGGAGTTCATCGATTTGAGGCCCGGCATCTCGCCGAGCTGACGCTCCAGCGGCGCGGTGATCGACGAACTGATCACCTCGGGACTCGCGCCGGGGTATTGAGTGAAGACCTGGATAGTCGGGTAATCCACTTCGGGCAACGCCGACACCGACAGCAAGTGATAACCGAGCATGCCCAGCAACAGCACCGCCACCATCAACAGCGTGGTAGCGACCGGGCGTTCGATGAAGGGGCGCGAGACGTTCATGTTAGGCGCCTCCTCACTGCGCGACGACTTTCACCGCAGAGCCATCGTCGAGTTTGTCGGCGCCCTCGGTGACCACCTGCTCACCGGCCTTCACGCCGTTGTCGAGCACTGCCGAGACGTCCCCCGTCGCCGGGCCGGTCTTGATGTTGCGCAGGCTGACCTTGTTGCCCGGATCGGCCACGACGAACACGAAATCGCCCTTGCTGCCGTGCTGGATCGCCCGAGTCGGTACGACGCTGATCTGGGTCAGCGTGTCGGCCTTGAGTCGCGCGTTGACGAACTGATTGGGGAACAGCGCCTTGCCCGCATCATCAAACTGCGCCTTGACCTTGATCGTGCCGGTGCTGGTATCGACCTGGTTGTCCAGCGCCAGCAGACTGCCTGTGGCCAGCAGATTGTGCTTGTTGCGGTCGTAGGCCAGCACCGTCACCGGCCCCTTGGCCATGGCCTGATTGATTGCGCCCAGATCATCTTCGGGCACGGCGAACACCACCGTGGCCGGGGTCATCTGGGTGATGACCGCAATCCCGGTGGTGCTGGTGGTGGTCACGTAGTTGCCGGGATCGACCTGACGCAGGCCGACCACGCCATCCACCGGCGAGGTGATGGTGCAATAACTCAATTGCACTTCGAGGTTCTGCACGCTGCCCTGATCGGAAGCGACCGTGCCTTGCAGTTGCTGCACCAGAGAGGCCTGGGTATCGAGGGTTTGCTGGGTGGTGGAACCGACCTTGATCAGCTCGCGATAGCGCGCCAGATCGCGCACGGCGTTGGCAAGCAACGCCTGGTCGTGCATCAGCGTACCCTTGGCCACCGCCAATTGCGCCTTGAGTGCGCGGTCATCGATGCGGGCGATCACCTGGCCCTTGCGCACCTGCTGGCCTTCCTGAAATTCGACCGAGCTTAAAATTCCGTCGACTTGGGTGATCACTGTCACGCTGCGGGTCGGGGTGACGGTGCCGAGGGCGTCGATGTACACCGGCACATCCTGCAACTTGACTGCGACCGTTGCCACGGGCTCGGCCGGCGGCGGTGGCTTGGGCTTGCGCTGGTTCGACGCGAGGAACAGCCACAGCACCACTGCCAGCAATACAAGCCCCAGCACAACGATGGCCCAGGCGATTTTGCTGCGTCTGCGTTTTTCCACGGTATTTCACTCGAACAGGCCGACAATCACACACGGCAATTGAAAGTGAAGCCCGGCCATACAAGGCAAATCCCTGGCCAATGGCTTGATCGCTGCCTTGAACTCTAGCAGCGCCTCCCGAGTTCACCCAAAGATCTGCAGGTTCGTTCAGCCCCGAGACAGCGAAGTCCGTCCGCCCCCTTGCCGGGGCATTCTTGAGCGCTGCGCGAGGCCGGTGCTACCATGCGCAACCGCCAGAACAGGCAAGGAACCACCGGGTTTATGAGCACAATCCGCGAGCGCAACAAAGAACTGATCCTGCGTGCCGCCAGTGAGGAATTTGCCGACAAAGGCTTCGCTGCGACCAAAACCAGCGACATCGCCGCCAAGGCAGGATTGCCCAAGCCCAACGTCTACTACTACTTCAAGTCCAAGGAAAACCTCTACCGCGAGGTCCTGGAAAGCATCATCGTGCCGATCCTGCAGGCCTCGACTCCGTTCAACCCGGACGGCGTGCCGAGCGAAGTGCTCAGTGGCTACATCCGCTCGAAGATCCGCATCTCCCGCGACCTGCCCTTCGCCTCCAAGGTGTTCGCCAGCGAAATCATGCACGGCGCCCCGCACCTGAGCGCCGACCTGGTCGAGCAGCTCAACAGCCAGGCCAAGCACAACATCGACTGCATCCAGAGCTGGATCGACCGCGGCCAGATCGCCCCGATCGACCCCAACCACCTGATGTTCAGCATCTGGGCCGCGACCCAGACCTACGCCGACTTCGACTGGCAGATCTCTGCGGTCACCGGCAAGGACAAACTGGACGAGGCGGATTACGAGGCGGCGGCGCAGACGATCATTCGGTTGGTGTTGAAGGGGTGTGAGCCGGACTGATAGACCTCGTTGAGCGCTTCGCGAGCAAGCTCGCTCCCACGGGGATTTGTGAACGCCGCAGATCCAATGTGGGAGCGAGCTTGCTCGCGAATGGAGCGACCAGGTTTGACTGTCAGACCCAAATGGCATCCCACAGCGGATAGTCGCCAAGCTTCTGCACTAAACCTGCCCGCAATGGGTTGGCCACGACATATCGCGCTATTTTCACCAGATCCTCCTCTCGCCGTAGCGCCCTATCGTGAAATCCTTGCTGCCATAAACTGCCTTCTCTTTTCGCAGCCAGATTCACTGCCCGCGCGCTTAAGGATTTTGTCCGTTGCATCAGGTCACTTAAGGAACCTCGCTTCAAATCGATCAACCAATGAAAGTGGTCAGGCATAACTACCCACGCCAAAGAGTCGGCAAAGCCCTGCTCTTGGGCGCTTCGAAATTGGGCAACGACCAACCTGCCCAACGCAAAATCGCGGAAAACGGGTTCGCGATATAGGGTATTGGCAGTCAGTAGATAAATTCGGTGGGGCTCGTCGTAACGACCAAAGCGCAAGCGATGTGAAGCGGACAGTTTCGGCATTCCTTTGCACCTTTCAAGAGATGACCTGAAAGGTTAGATCTGCACACGGGGAGGAAGCGTCAAGACTGTTAGCCAGATGTGTCCGTTGAATCGCCTTCGCGAGCAAGCTCGCTCCCACAGTGGATTTGAGGTGTTCACACTTCATGTGTCAGAACACAAAGCTGTGGGAGCGAGCTTGCTCGCGAAGACTTCAGTTCAGACGCTACAAAATCAAGCCGCCACCCCCGCATCCGCCCTCAAATCCAGCGCCTCCACCGCTTTGATCGCCACCTGCTCATCAATATCCGACAGATCGCCGCTGATCCCGATCGCGCCCAGCACATTTCCCGCCTGATCACGAATCAACACCCCGCCCGGGGCCGGGACGACGCTGCCCTGGCCCATGCTGTTGAGTGCGGCGATGAACGCCGGGCGTTGTTGGGCGTCCAGCGCCAGCAGGCGTGAGCCCTTGCCCAGGGCGATGGCGCCCCAGGCTTTGCCGATGGCGATGTTCGGGCGCAGCAGGCTGGCGCCGTCTTCACGCTGCAGGGTGATCAGATGGCCGCCGGTATCGAGTACCGCGATGGTCAGCGGCGCGGCGTTGATGCCACGCCCGGTGCTGATGGCCTGGTTGACCAGGTTGACTGCGACTTTCAAGGTTAAAGCGCTCATGGTGCCGTCCTCATTTTGTTATTGGGAAAGTCGTGGGGCTGCGCTCAAGTGCCGCAGACCGATGCCACAAATAGAACACAATGAATTATTTTTTTGTATACAATAATTCTCGAAAGGCGCCACATGCGACGAAAAGCCACAGCAAAACCGGCTTCCGACGAATGAAACAGACGCTTGAGAAAATGGATTGACCTGCGCCGTCCGCCGTGAATACACTCTGCGCAAAGCCACTTGTATACAATTACAAAACGTAAAGAGGCACAAAACCATGAGCAAAATGAGAGCAATCGAAGCCGCCGTTCTGGTGATGCGCCGTGAAGGGGTTGATACCGCTTTTGGCATTCCGGGTGCTGCGATCAACCCGCTGTACTCCGCCCTGCAGAAAGTCGGTGGCATCGATCACGTCCTCGCTCGCCACGTCGAAGGCGCGTCACACATGGCCGAGGGTTACACCCGCACCAAGGCCGGCAACATCGGCGTGTGCATCGGTACGTCCGGCCCTGCCGGTACCGACATGGTCACCGGGCTCTACAGCGCCTCGGCCGACTCGATCCCTATCCTCTGCATCACCGGCCAGGCACCCCGCGCCCGTATGCACAAGGAAGACTTCCAGGCCGTCGACATCACCAGCATCGTCAAGCCCGTCACCAAGTGGGCGACCACGGTTCTGGAGCCGGGCCAGGTGCCCTACGCGTTCCAGAAAGCCTTCTACGAAATGCGCTCCGGCCGTCCAGGCCCGGTGCTGATCGACCTGCCGTTCGACGTGCAGATGGCTGAAATCGAATTCGACATCGACGCCTACCAGCCGCTGCCGCTGGCCAAGCCAACCGCGACCCGGATTCAGGTCGAGAAGGCTTTGGCCCTGCTGGATCAGGCCGAGCGTCCATTGCTGGTGGCCGGCGGCGGCATCATCAACGCCGACGCCAGCGATCTGCTGGTGGAGTTCGCCGAGCTGACCGGTATTCCGGTGATCCCGACCCTGATGGGCTGGGGCACCATTCCGGACGATCACCCGTTGATGGTCGGCATGGTCGGTCTGCAGACCTCGCACCGTTACGGCAACGCCACGCTGCTGAAATCCGACGTGGTACTGGGCATCGGTAACCGTTGGGCCAACCGTCACACCGGTTCGGTCGACGTCTACACCGAAGGCCGCAAGTTCATTCACGTTGACATCGAAGGCACGCAGATCGGCCGCGTGTTCACTCCGGACCTGGGCATCGTTTCCGACGCTGCTGCCGCGCTGACCGTGTTCATCGAGGTCGCCCGTGAATGGCAAGCCGCCGGCAAGCTGAAAAACCGCAGCGCCTGGCTGCAGGATTGCCAGCAACGCAAAGCCAGCCTGCACCGCAAGACCCACTTCGACAACGTACCGGTCAAGCCGCAGCGCGTTTACGAAGAGATGAACCAGGTGTTCGGCAAGGACACCTGCTACGTCAGCACCATTGGTCTGTCGCAGATTGCCGGCGCGCAGTTCCTGCACGTCTACAAGCCGCGTCACTGGATCAACTGCGGTCAGGCCGGCCCGTTGGGCTGGACCATTCCGGCGGCGCTGGGCGTGGTCAAGGCCGATCCGAGCCGGAAAGTCGTGGCCCTGTCGGGGGACTATGACTTCCAGTTCATGATCGAGGAGCTGGCGGTCGGCGCTCAGTTCAAACTGCCTTACATCCACGTCGTGGTGAACAACTCGTACCTGGGGCTGATCCGTCAGGCCCAGCGCGGGTTCGAAATGGACTACTGCGTGCAGCTGTCCTTCGATAACCTGAACGCGCCGGAACTCAACGGTTACGGTGTCGACCACATCGCAGTCGCCGAAGGCCTCGGCTGTAAGGCCCTGCGGGTGTTCGAACCATCGGAAATCGCCCCTGCCCTGCGCAAGGCCGAACAGATGATCGAAGAGTTCAAGGTACCGGTGATTGTCGAGATCATCCTGGAGCGTGTGACCAACATCTCCATGGGGACCGAGATCAACGCCGTCAACGAATTCGAAGACCTGGCACTGGTCGGCAACGACGCGCCAACGGCGATTTCGTTGCTTGATTAACTGCTGACCGCTCTCCCTGTGGGAGCGGGCCATGTGGCGAGGGAGCTTGCTCCCGCTGGGGCGCGAAGCGGCCCTGAAAATCCTGGGTCTGCTATGCAACCCAGCGGGAGCAAGCTCCCTCGCCACACAAGCCCGCTCCCACAAGGGGGATCCTCACAAGATTTACGGGAGACCACCATGCCGCGTTTCGCAGCCAACCTGTCCATGCTGTTCACCGAACAGGATTTCCTTGCCCGTTTCGACGCCGCCGCCAAAGCCGGTTTCAGTGGTGTGGAATACCTGTTCCCGTACGATTTCAGCTCTGCCGAAATCAAGGCCAGGCTCGATGCCAACGGTCTGACCCAAGTGCTGTTCAACCTGCCGGCCGGTGACTGGGCCAAGGGCGAGCGCGGTATCGCGTGTCTGCCGGATCGCGTTGAAGAGTTCCGCGCCGGGGTCGATCTGGCGATTGCCTACGCGCAGGTGCTGGGCAACACCCAGGTCAACTGCCTGGCCGGTATCCGTCCGCAAGGCATTGATGACGCAACCGTCGAGAAGACATTCGTCGCCAACCTCAAATACGCGGCCGACAAGCTGCAGGCGGCCGGTATCAAACTGGTGATGGAAGCGATCAACACCCGCGACATCCCGGGTTTCTACCTGAACAACACGGCGCAAGCCCTGTCGATTCGCGAGCAGGTCGGCAGCGCCAATCTGTTCCTGCAATACGACATCTATCACATGCAAATCATGGAAGGCGATCTCGCCCGCACCCTGCAATCGCACCTGGGCGAGATCAACCACGTGCAGCTCGCGGACAACCCGGGGCGCAACGAGCCGGGCACCGGTGAAATCAACTACCGCTTCCTGTTCGAACACCTGGATCGCATCGGTTACCAGGGTTGGGTCGGTTGCGAATACAAGCCGCTGACCACCACCGAGGCCGGTCTCGGCTGGCTCAAGAGCCACAACGCAATCTGACAGCACTGCAAAACCCTTGTGGGAGCGGGCTTGCTCGCGAATGCGGTGGTTCAGTCAACACGGATATTGAATGTTCCACCGCATTCGCGAGCAAGCCCGCTCCCACCCAAGGCAACACCCCCTATTTCGCTTGAGCAAGACAAAAACAAGAGGATTTTCTCATGGCTAAAATCGGATTTATCGGCACCGGCATCATGGGCCACCCAATGGCTTCGAACCTGCAGAAAGCCGGTCACAGCCTGTTCCTGTCGGCGCACCACGACGCCGCTCCAGCCGACCTGGTGGCCGCTGGCGCCGTCGCTCTGGCCAACCCGCGCGAAGTGGCGCAGGAAGCTGAATTCATCATCGTCATGGTCCCGGACACCCCGCAGGTCGACGACGTGCTGTTCCGCGCCGACGGCGTTGCTGCCGGCATCGGCAAAGGCAAAGTCGTGATCGACATGAGCTCGATCTCGCCGACCGCCACCAAGGCATTCGCCAAGAAGATCAACGAGAAAGGCGCGCAATACCTCGACGCCCCGGTATCCGGTGGTGAAGTCGGCGCCAAGGCTGCGACCCTGAGCATCATGGTCGGTGGCGACGCCGATGCCTTCGAACGCGCCCTGCCGCTGTTCCAGGCCATGGGCAAGAACATCACTCTGGTCGGTGGCAATGGCGACGGTCAGACCGCCAAAGTGGCGAACCAGATCATCGTCGCGCTGAACATTCAGGCCGTGGCTGAAGCGCTGCTGTTCGCCTCGAAAAACGGTGCTGATCCGGCCAAGGTGCGTGAAGCGCTGATGGGCGGTTTCGCTTCGTCGAAGATCCTCGAAGTACACGGCGAGCGCATGATCAAGGGCACCTTCGATCCGGGCTTCCGCATCAGCCTGCACCAGAAGGACCTGAACCTGGCCCTGCAAGGCGCCAAGGAGCTGAACATCAATCTGCCGAACACCGCCAACGCCCAGCAAGTATTCAGCACCTGCGCGGCCATCGGTGGCAGCAACTGGGACCACTCGGCGCTGATCAAGGGTCTGGAACACATGGCCAACTTCTCGATTCGCGACAAAAAATAAAGCCACTGCCCCACCGCTTGAACCTGTGGGAGCGAGCTTGCTCGCGAAGAGGGCGTATCAGTCGACATGGATATTGCCTGATCCATCGCTTTCGCGAGCAAGCTCGCTCCCACAGGGATCTCTACCGCCCTTTCGAATAACAAGAATTCCGGGAGCCCGCCATGTCGGTCGATCCGCAACAACTGCTGCGCGAGCTGTTTGCCACAGCCATCGACGCGGCCCATCCGAACCAAGTCCTCGAAGCCCATCTGCCTGCTGATCGCAGCGGTCGGGTGATCGTCATCGGTGCCGGCAAAGCCGCAGCTGCCATGGCGCAGGTGGTCGAGCGCTGCTGGCAGGGTGAAGTATCCGGTCTGGTGGTGACCCGTTACGGTCACGGCGCTCCGTGCGAAAAAATCGAAGTGGTCGAAGCCGCGCACCCGGTGCCGGACGCCGCCGGCCTGGCCGTGGCCAAGCGTGTGCTGGAACTGGTCAGCAACCTGAGCGAAGACGACCGCGTGATCTTCCTGCTCTCCGGTGGCGGCTCTGCCCTGCTCGCCCTGCCGGCCGAAGGCATTACCCTGGCCGACAAGCAGTCGATCAACAAAGCCCTGCTCAAATCCGGCGCGACCATCGGCGAGATGAACTGCGTGCGCAAGCACCTCTCGGCGATCAAGGGTGGCCGCCTCGGCAAGGCCTGCTGGCCTGCCACTGTGTATACCTACGCAATTTCCGATGTGCCGGGCGACCTCGCCACGGTCATCGCTTCCGGCCCGACCGTGGCCGACCCGAGCACTTCCGCCGAAGCGCTGGCGATCCTCAAGCGCTACAACATTGAAGTCCCGGCCTCGGTGCGCAACTGGCTGCAAAGCCCGGAATCGGAAACGGTCAAACCCGGTGATCCGAGCCTCGCTCGCAGCCATTTCCAGTTGATCGCCCGCCCGCAGCAATCGCTGGATGCCGCGGCGGTGAAATGCCGTCAGGCCGGTTTCAGCACGCTGATCCTTGGCGACCTGGAAGGTGAGTCACGTGAAGTGGCGAAGGTCCACGCCGGCATCGCTCGGCAGATCATCAACCATGGTCAGCCGTTGGCGGCGCCGTGCGTGATTCTCTCCGGCGGCGAAACCACCGTCACCGTGCGCGGCAATGGCCGTGGCGGACGCAACGCCGAATTCCTCCTCAGCCTCACCGACAGCCTCAAGGGCCAGCCCGGCGTTTATGCACTGGCCGGTGACACCGACGGCATCGACGGCTCGGAAGACAATGCCGGCGCGATCATGACCCCGGACAGCTACGCCCGCGCCGCCGCCCTCGGTTTGAGTGCCAGCGACGAGCTGGATAACAACAACGGTTACGGCTACTTCGAGGCGCTCGACGCGCTGATCGTCACCGAGCCGACCCGCACCAACGTCAACGACTTCCGCGCCATTCTGATCCTTGAGAACTCTAAATCATGACGCCTGATAAAAAGGTCAAAATCCTCGCCACCCTCGGGCCTGCTGTCGATGGCATCGACGACATCCGTGAGCTGGTCGAGGCCGGGGTCAACATCTTCCGCCTGAACTTCAGCCACGGCGATCATGCCGACCACGCCCAGCGCTATCAGTGGATCCGTGAAGTCGAGCGCCAGCTCAACTATCCACTGGGGATCCTGATGGATTTGCAGGGGCCGAAACTGCGCGTCGGCAAGTTTGCCGACGGCAAGGTGCAGTTGCATCGCGGTCAGGCGTTCCGCCTCGATCTGGACGCCACACCCGGCGATGAACGCCGAGTGAACCTGCCGCATCCGGAGATCATTGCCGCGCTCGAAGCCGGTATGGATCTGCTGCTGGATGACGGCAAACTGCGCCTGCGCGTGGTCAGCAAATACTCCGACGCGATCGACACCACCGTGCTCAATGGCGGCGAACTCTCGGACCGCAAAGGCGTGAACGTGCCGCAGGCGGTGCTCGACCTCAGCCCACTGACCGCCAAGGATCGCCGCGACCTGAGCTTCGGTCTGGAGCTGGGTGTGGACTGGGTGGCGCTGTCGTTCGTGCAACGTCCGCAGGACATTCTCGAGGCCCGCGAACTGATCGGCGACAAGGCGTTCCTGATGGCGAAAATCGAGAAGCCGTCAGCAGTTGAACAACTGCGCGAAATCGCCGAACTGAGCGACGCGATCATGGTGGCTCGCGGTGACCTCGGCGTCGAAGTACCCGCCGAAAGCGTGCCGCAGATCCAGAAAAACATCATCACTACCTGCCGCGAGCTCGGCAAACCGGTGGTGGTGGCAACGCAGATGCTCGAATCGATGCGCTTCTCTCCGGCACCGACCCGTGCTGAAGTCACTGACGTGGCCAACGCTGTGGCTGAAGGCGCGGATGCGGTGATGCTCTCGGCCGAAACCGCGTCCGGTGAATACCCGCTGGAAGCGGTGCAGATGATGAGCAAGATCATCCGTCAGGTGGAGAACGGTCCGGACTATCAGACTCAACTCGACGTCAGCCGACCGAAAGCCGAGGCGACGGTGTCCGATGCCATCAGCTGCGCAATCCGCCGCATCAGCAACGTGCTGCCGGTAGCGGTGCTGGTCAACTACAGCGAGTCGGGCAGCTCAAGCCTGCGGGCGGCGCGGGAGCGGCCGAAAGCGCCGATCCTCAACCTGACGCCGAACCTGCAGACGGCACGGCGCTTGAGCGTGGCGTGGGGTATTCACTCGGTGGTCAACGATCGTCTGCGTCAGGTCGATGAAGTGTGTTCGACCGCGCTGGAAATCGCTCAGGCTCAAGGAATGGCCGAGCGTGGCGATACGTTGCTGATCACCGCCGGTGTGCCGTTTGGGCAACCGGGATCGACCAACTCGCTGCGGATCGAAACGCTTATCTAACTAGCGACACAAGACCTGTGACGAGGGAGCTTGCTCCCGCTCGGCTGCGCAGCAGTCGTCGCTTTTAGGGCATGACGGTTTTCACAGAAGAACCGCATTAACCCATGTTGGGGCCGCTTCGCGACCCAGCGGGAGCAAGCTCCCTCGCCACAGTTATTGGCAAGACCTTTTGATTGTCCAACTGCCCAGATTTTTTCAACATGCCTGCCAATCATTTCAACACCCACTGCCCCGACTGGGCCGAGGCTTTGCTCAACGGTTTCAGTCAAATATTCCTCCAGCGCCATCCGCTCTGCGGCCTGTTGTGCCTGCTGGCGATCCTGCTCACTGCGCCGGTGCTGTTTGCCGGTGCGTTGCTCGGTGCGGTCGCCGGGTTGCTTACCGCACAACGGCGTAACTATGCAAAGGCTGATCGTCAGGCCGGATTGTTCAGTTACAACGGCGTGCTGCTCGGCTTGTTGCTGAGCCTGTATTTCCCTTGGTCGCCAATGTTGCCGCCGCTGATCCTGGCGGCCGGCGGCCTGAGTGCGATGGTCACACAGCAATGGCTCAAACACGTGTACCGCAGTCGATCGATACCGGCTTATACCTCGCCGTTCGTGGCAATCAGCTGGATCCTGTTGCTGTTTGCCGAGCCGTCCGCGCCGACAGCGCACATCGAGATGAACACGCTGAATTTGCTCGCCGCTGAGTGGCGTGGACTGGGTCAGGTTATGTTCCTTGATCATCCACTGGCCGGCGCATTGATCGCCATTGGCCTGTTGATCGCTGATCGCCGCGCCTTTTGCTGGGCATTGTTCGCGTCGGCCATCGGCCTGGCGTCGAGTCTGCTGCACCACGAAAGCAGCACCGCGCTACTCGGACTGGGCAGCTACAACGCGGTACTCGCCGCCCTCGCCTTCAGTACGCAACGCCAGCAACCGTGGCTGCCGCTGCTGGGCATCGTCCTTGCGCTGCTGGTCACCCCGCTGTTTGCCGCCCTTGGTCTGGCGACGCTGACCGCGCCGTTCATCCTCGCCGGCTGGCTGATCCGCGCCGGGATCCAGATGCTCGGCAAAGCGGCCGTCGACGCCACGCCTTGCGCACAGGGGGACAATCAACCTAGGCTGCGCTGATCTTCAATTCAGGCGTTATCCATGGACAGCAGCAACAGTTGGCGTGAACGGCTTTACGTGATGATTTTCCAGAGCGACACCCTCGCCGGGCGGCGCTTCGACGGCACTTTGCTGTTGATCATCCTCGCCAGCCTGGTGGTGGTGATGCTCGACAGCATCGACAGCATTCACCAGAACTACGCCGATGTGCTGGCCTACATCGAGTGGGGCTTCACCGTCATTTTTCTCGGTGAATACATCCTGCGCCTGTATTGCTCACCGAAACCGTTGCGCTACGCCTTCAGCTTCTACGGACTGGTGGATCTGCTGGCGATCGTGCCCGGAATTCTGGCGCTGTATTACAGCGATGCGCAGTACCTGCTGATCATCCGCATCATTCGGATGCTGCGGATCTTCCGGGTGCTCAAGCTCAGCCCGTACCTCAAGCAAGCCAACTACCTGATGTCGGCGCTGCGTGGCAGCAAGCAGAAGATCGTGGTGTTTCTGGTCAGCGTCTGCACCCTGGTGACGGTGTTCGGCACCCTGATGTACGTGATCGAAGGTCCGGAACATGGCTTCACCAGCATCCCCAAAGGTATCTATTGGGCTATCGTGACCCTGACCACCGTCGGCTTCGGCGACATCGTGCCCAAGACTCCTCTGGGCCAGGTGATTTCGTCGCTGGTGATGATCACCGGTTACTCGATCATCGCCGTGCCCACCGGGATTTTCACCGCAGAACTGGCCAACGCCATGCGCGGCGAACAGCTGCAACACGACTGCCCGGTGTGCAAGAAAAACAGCCATGAACAGAACGCAGCATTTTGCTCGCGGTGCGGCAGTCAGCTGTTTAAGAAAGTGGAATAAGCACAGAGCTTTTTAATCTTTAAACGACTATGCCAGCCCGGCTATAGTCGCTGGCAAAACGGTATCACCCCCGACCGTTATCACCGACACAACAAGGAATGCGCAGTGAAAAAACTCTTTGGCGCCTCACTTCTCGCCGCTGGCCTGGCCCTGGGCAACATCGCTCAGGCGGCTCCGACTCTGCTGAACGTTTCCTACGACGTGATGCGCGATTTCTACAAGGACTACAACACTGCGTTCCAGAAACACTGGCAGGCCGAGCACAACGAAAACATCACCGTGCAGATGTCCTTCGGCGGCTCGAGCAAGCAGGCGCGTTCGGTGATCGACGGCCTGCCGGCTGACGTCATCACCATGAACATGGCGACCGACATCAACGCCCTCGCCGACAACGGCAAACTGGTGCCGGAAAACTGGGTCAGCCGCCTGCCGAACAACAGCGCACCGTTCACCTCAGCCACGGTGTTCATCGTGCGCAAAGGCAACCCGAAAGCCCTGAAAGACTGGCCGGACCTGCTCAAGGACGGCGTGCAAGTGATCGTGCCCAACCCGAAAACTTCGGGCAACGGCCGCTACACCTACCTCTCGGCCTGGGGCTACGTGCTGAAAAATGGCGGTGACGAGAACAAGGCCAAGGACTTCGTCGGCAAACTGTTCAAGCAGGCGCCGGTGCTCGATACCGGTGGCCGCGCCGCGACTACCACGTTCATGACCAACCAGATCGGCGACGTGCTGGTGACCTTCGAGAACGAAGCCGAGATGATCGCTCGCGAGTTCGGTCGCGATCAATTCGAAGTGATCTACCCAAGCGTCTCCGCCGAGGCCGAACCACCGGTGTCGGTGGTCGACAAAGTGGTCGACAAAAAAGGCACCCGCGCTGCCGCCGATGAATACCTGAAATACCTGTGGTCGCCGGAAGGTCAGGAAATCGCCGCTGCCAACTACCTGCGTCCAAGGGACCCGGCGGTGCTGGCGAAGTACACCGACCGCTTCCCGAAAGTCGACTTCCTGTCGGTGGAGAAGACCTTCGGTGACTGGCGTTCGGTGCAGAAGACCCACTTCAATGATGGCGGGATCTTTGATCAGATTTATTCCGGCCAGTAAGGCTTAAGCGATAACGAAAAAGGCGACCTCGACAGGTCGCCTTTTTTGTGGGCATTGAAATCACCACACTTCCCCCTGTGGGAGCGGGCTTGCTCGCGAAGGCGGTCTGAAATTCAACAGATGTGCTGACTGATCCGACGCTTTCGCGAGCAAGCCCGCTCCCACAGGGAATTGTTTGTCAGCCAGTTACATCGGCGGCGTGACGCCATCCTTGCCGGCGGAAATCGATTGCGCCGTCAACGTGCCGTCTGCGTCCTGGGTCACGAAGCTGA
Source organism: Pseudomonas sp. RSB 5.4 (assembly GCF_037126175.1). Classification (NCBI taxonomy): domain Bacteria; kingdom Pseudomonadati; phylum Pseudomonadota; class Gammaproteobacteria; order Pseudomonadales; family Pseudomonadaceae; genus Pseudomonas; species Pseudomonas sp. RSB 5.4. The sequence goes on along the minus strand of NZ_CP146986.1, from coordinate 145,870 downwards.
CAATCTTCACCCCGACCTTGAGCAAGCTGCGATCCCCCGGCGTCAGGTTGACGATCGGCACGTCCTCCGGCACCAGGATCTTCTGCTGTCCGCCCTTGTAATTGACCGTCAGCACGCGGCCATTGCTGACCACCAGATCACCGACGCTGCCATTGGTCATGCTGCTGCCTTTGGCCAGGTCGAATGGCCGATGGCCGTCGCCGCTGCCGGCCAGTTCCGGCGGGAACACATGCACTTCGAGCGCCTTCAGGGTTCCGTCCTCCTGGGGCATGGCGGCCGAGCCGATGTAGCTGCCGGGTTTGATGTCCTCGATATTGGCCAGGGTGACGGCGCGAATCCTGGTGTCCGGGTTCAACCGGACCACTACATTCTCGCCGCTGTTGACGTGGACTTTCAGCGAGTCGGCGCCGACCCCGGTGATCTCGCCGCGCACGCCGAGACGCGTACCCGGGGCATCGGCGGCCTGCACCGCAGTGGCACTGAGCAGGCCAAGCAAGGCAATCGTGGTGGTGTGACGCAGCAGCTGACGCAACATGGCAATCCTCCGTTGATGAACAGTAATAGCGCAGAAGTAAACATAAGCACGCTATCGAAGAACATGTAAGTGAATGTATCATCGACCCTCCCCGGCCGGACGCAAGGTTCGCCGATGGACGACACCCTGTTGGAAGCCAATCATTCCGCAACGGAATAACTGATATCGATCGAAGGCTTCTACCGCCGCTTCGGTACGTCCCTTAGCCTCACCGCATTCCCTTTCGCTGGATCGAGAAACCTTATGAACGCCACAACTCACGCAATGACCCGAGGCATGGTGCTGCTGTTCGCCTTCTGCTGCGGCGCCATCGTCGCCAACATCTACTACGCACAGCCAATCATCGGCCTGATCGCGCCAGACATCGGCCTCTCCGACACCATGGCCAGCTTCATCGTCTCGCTGACGCAGATCGGTTATGCGCTGGGCCTGTTCTTCCTGGTGCCGCTGGGCGACCTGCTGGAAAACCGCCGGTTGATGATCATCACCACGGTGGTGGCGATTGCCAGCCTGCTCGGCGCGGCGTTCACCAGTCAGCCCAACGTGTTCCTGCTGATCTCGTTGCTGGTGGGCTTCAGCTCGGTGTCGGTACAGATCCTGATTCCGCTGGCTGCGCACCTGGCGCCGGAGGAGTCCCGTGGCCGGGTAGTCGGCGGGATCATGGGCGGCTTGTTGCTGGGCATCCTGCTGGCGCGACCGGTGTCGAGTGTGGTGGCTGACCATTTCGGCTGGCGCGCGATGTTCATGATTGCTGCGGCGTTGATGGCAGCGATCAGCGTGGTGCTGGCACTGACCGTGCCCAAGCGCCAACCGGATCACAGCGCCACGTATGGCCAGTTGATCGGCTCGCTGTGGACGCTGCTGCGCCAGCAACCGGTGCTGCGTCAGCGGGCGTTTTATCAAGGCTGCATGTTCGCCACGTTCAGCCTGTTCTGGACCGCGGTGCCGCTGGAACTGGCGCGCAACCATGGCCTGTCGCAAAGCGAAATCGCGATCTTCGCCCTGGTCGGCGCCATCGGTGCCATCGCCGCGCCGATCAGTGGACGCCTGGCTGACGCCGGCCACACCCGCATCGCTTCGCTGCTGGCCATGCTGTTCGCCAGCCTGAGCTTCCTGCCCGCCTTCATCCACCCGGCCTACAGCGTGATCGGCCTGGCCGTGACCGGCGTGGTACTGGATTTCTGCGTACAGATGAACATGGTCCTCGGCCAGCGCGCGGTGTACTCACTCGATGCCAAAAGCCGCGGTCGCCTGAACGCTTTGTACATGACCAGCATCTTCATCGGCGGCGCCTTCGGCTCGTCGGTGGCCAGTGCGGTGTATGAGCATGGCGGCTGGCTGTGGATCGTGATTGTCGGTAGCGCGTTCCCGCTGCTGGCGTTGTTGCGGTTCCTGAGTGCGTCGCAGCGTGGTTCTTTGGCAACGGCGTAGGCATCCAGGCTCGCTCCCACAGGTTGCTCAATGGGCCTGAGGGAGCGATGACGCTTAATAGCGAACCAGTTTCTCCATCGCCGCATCCGCCAGAAACGAAGAGCGGCTTTTGACATTGTGTTCACGCACATAACGATCGATGCGCTGGATCACATAACCTGGCAACGTCACGTTGACCTTCTCGGTCTTGCCCATGTACGGCGAGATATCCAGCTCGAGCATCCCCCAGCCCATATCGGCAAACTCCGGATTATTGCGATGGGCCGCTGCCGACGTCGGCATGGGAATCGATTCCCCGTCCGCCGCTATCTCCTGCAGCATGATGTGAGCAATTTCAACGGCTGCGTTGTAGGCGTCCTCGAAGGTATCCCCAGCCGTGACGGCGCCGGGAATGTCAGGTATCTGAATACCGATGGCGGTGTTGTCGTCACCCCATTCGATGCAGATCGGATATTGCATTATGGATCTCCCTTGTTGCTGGCTGGCGGGTGGTGCAACCCGGCACGCCTCCTGATGCTTTTGACCGTCCCCAACGGTAAATCCTTTTTCGGGTGGGGAACGGGAATGGTGTAAGGGTTGTAACGGTGAGTGAAGATGTGATGACTGCCGGTGACTCGATCCAGCGTCCAGCCTGCCTCCTCCAGCTCCTTGATCAATAGCCTGCTTTGCACCTACCGCCTCCTTGCTCCGGCCGAATAAAAGTAACTCTAGAGTTATCTTTACTCAAGCACATAAATCTGCAGAACGACGTTCGGTTGTTTTACAGCATGTGATTGAATGGACGCGGATTACACTCAGCACCCTATTCCCTGTGGGAGCGGGCTTGCTCGCGAAGGCGTTGGATCAGCCAATACATGTGCTGAATGTCAGACCGCTTTCGCGAGCAAGCCCGCTCCCACAAGGGGACTACGACAACTTTCAGATTTGCAGGAAGACTGATGGACCGCCTCGCCGCCATGGAAACCTTCGTCTACGTGGTCGAAACCGGCTCGTTTTCCGCCGCCGCCCGACGGTTGAATATCGGCCAGCCCGCCGTGTCGAAAACCATCGCTCAACTGGAAAAACGCCTGGCGATCAGCCTGCTGCTGCGCTCGACTCGCGGCCTGACGCCGACCGAGGCGGGGCTGGCGTTTTTCGAACGGGCCAGACGCGCCATCGACGAAGCCAACGAAGCCGATAACGCCGCCCGTGGCAGCGCCAGCGGTTTAAGCGGCAACTTGCGGATCAGCGCTGCCGTGACTTTCGGACGCCTGCACGTCGTGCCGCAGTTGGGGCCGTTTCTCGAGCAGCATCCGCAATTGAACATCGACCTGATGCTCGATGACCGCAACATCAATCTGGTCGAAGAAGGCATCGACGTCGCCCTGCGCATGGGCCCGCTCAGCGACTCCAGCCTCACCGCGCGCAAGATCGCCGACTGCCGCCGCGTGGTGCTCGGCACCCCGGCCTACTTCTCCCGCCACGGCGAGCCGAGCTGCCCTGCCGATTTGAATCAGCACCAAGGCATCGTCTACAACCTCAGCGGCGGTGCCACCTGGACCTTCACCCAAGGCCGCGAACAGCAGACGCAAAACCTGACCGGCCGCCTGCGTGTCAGCGCCGCCGAGGGTTTGCGCGCAGCCGTGCTGGCCGATCAGGGCCTGGCCATCGCCTCGCAATGGATGTTCGCCCCGGAGCTGGCAAGCGGTGCGGTCAGGGCGGTGATGAGCGATTGGGGATTGCCGGATCAGGACCTGTGGGCAGTGTTTCCCACGGGGCGGATGGTCAGTGCGAAGGCGCGGGCGTTTGTGGATTATGTGCAGGAGTTGTTGACCAGCGGATTGTGAAAAACAGCTAATCAAAAGATCGCAGGCTTCGCCAGCTCCTACAGGGTCATCCATACTGCCGGACAACATATAAAAAACGGCGATCCAAAGATCGCCGTTTTTTCATCACTGCCCGAACTGTTTGCCCAACCCCGGCGGCACACCGTGGATACCGGTGTCTTCCCAGGGGCCGTTGGGGCTGATCGAGCGGCTCCAGCCGTTGTTCCAGCGGAAGTAGGTGCGCTGGCGGTAGAAGGTGTTGGGCTGATCGTCGAGGACATAGACCCCGAGTTGCTGATCCCAGTGGCTGTTGCCACCCGGTGGCGGGGCGAAGCTGGCTGAGGTGCGTGGGACTGGCTTGGACGGTTTGGCCGGGATGCTTTTGCCCGGAGTCGGCGCGGTCGACGGGGTCGGGCTTGGTTGCGACGGCGGGATCGGTGGCAGGCTGGTGGTCGGTTCCGGTCGGTGCACCGCACAGGCGCTCATGCCCAGGGCCATGGTGATGACTGCGATTCGGGCGAGACTGTGCATGGCGGTGCTTTCCTGTGGGTGCCGGTGGTTATTGGTCCGGGCTGTCGATGGTCAGTGTTTGCGGCGCGGTGGTGTTGCTGGCCAGCGGGCCGCTGCGACCCACCCACTCCCCGGCGGTCGGTTGACCGGCTCGGGAAATGCGCGCAACCAGTTGGACTTCAGGAAAGTTCGACAGTTTCAACTGCGGCATCATCGCATCGGCATCGCCCAGTTCGACGGTCACCGGCAGATCCGCCACGGTCAGACGCTTGGCCGCCAGCGGTGCCGGTGGGCCGGAAACGGCGCGGGCGAAGATGAACACGCTGTCGCCCGGTTGCACCTTGCCTTTGAGTTCGCTGGCCAGATCGACGCGCACCTTGAGCAGTGCGGCAACCTTGGCAGCCGGCGTGGCGGCGACTTTACCGCCGCTGGCTTGCAGGCGCTCGGTGGCGCGCTCGATCCCGCCTTGCAGCGCAGCACGGGAGTTGTCGTCCGCCGGCAGTTGCGCCAGCAGGCGGCTCCAGTAGTCGATTGCCTGCTGATAACGCTCACCCTCGAACGCGGCGATGCCGAGCAGACCGAGGCTGGTGACTTCTTTCGGATCGGCTTTCAGCGCTTCATCGGTCAGGGCCTGGATCTTGTCCGACCACTTCTTGCCGTCAGCAAAGTATTGCGCCTGCGCCCACTGGCCGAGCAGCTCCGGCTGGCGACCGGCCAGGTTGGCGGCGCGCTCGAACATCTTCGCCGCATCCGCCGGACGTTCCTGGGCCATGTAGGTGCGCCCGAGGAAGTACAGGCCTTCCGCCGAATCCGGCTGCGCCGCAACAGCACGCTCCAGCCGTCGGGTCATCTCTTCCATCGACTGCGGCGCCTGGGCGAATTCGCGGGTCAGCTCGACTTTGTCGGCAGCACCGAAATGCAGATACAGCCCCAGCCCCAATACCGGCACCAGCACCGCTGCCAGCAGCGGCAACGGCTTGCCCAGTTTCGACACACGCGGTGCGGCAACGCCTTCGGTATCGGCGAGCAGCTCACGCGCCGCTTCGGCACGGCCGCTGTCCATTTGCGCCGCATCGAGTACGCCTTCAGCCTGCTGCGCTTGCAGCTCGGCCACGCGCTCCTGATACAGCGCCACGTTCAGGGCAGTTCGATCCTCTTCACGCTGGGCGCGACGGCCACGCAAAACCGGAATCAGCAGAAAACTCAGGGCGACCAGAAGCAACAGCCCTGCGGCAAGCCAGAAATCAATCATTCTTGGTTTTTATCCAACAGTTGGTCGAGGCGCTGACGCTCTTCGGTGGACAGCGATGGCGGGGTCTCGGTGCGCTGTGCGCGGCGCCGGCGAACGATCACTGCGATCACCACCAGACCGCCGAACAACAGGCCAGCCGGGCCGAACCACAGCAGTGCAGTCTTGGCATTGAGCGCCGGTTTGTAACGGACGAAATCACCGTAGCGATCGACCATGAAATCGATGATCTGCTGATTGTCTTTGCCCTCGCCGAGCATGCGGAAAATCTCTTTGCGCAGGTCGGCGGCAATCGGCGCGTTGGAGTCGGCAATATCCTGGTTCTGGCACTTGGGGCAGCGCAGTTCCTTGGTCAACTCGCGGAAACGCTCGCGATCACCTTCCTTGGCGAACTCGTAAGTGTCGATGGCGGCATGCGCCACGCCGGCCAGACTCAGGCCCAATACCACCGCAGCAAGAAAGCGCTTCATGGCTTGGCCTCATCGACCAGCGCCTGATACTTGGCCGCGAGTTTTTCGCGCCAGACCTGCTCGTCGATCACCCCGACGTACTTGTCGCGGATGATGCCCTTGGCGTCGATGAAGAAGGTTTCCGGCGCGCCGTACACGCCGAGGTTCAGGCCCAGCGAGCCTTCGTCGTCACGGATATCCAGCAGGTACGGGTTGTGGAATTCGGCCAGCCACTTCAACGCATCGGCGTTGGTGTCCTTGTAGTTGATGCCGTAGATCACCACACCGCGCTCGGCCAGTTTGTTCAGCACCGGGTGCTCGACCCGGCAGGAAATGCACCAGGTGCCCCAGACGTTGACCAGCGCCGGTTTGCCGAGAATGTCAGCCTTGGTCAGGGTCTTGTCGCCCTGCACGCTCGGCAGGCTGAATTCCGGGAAGGGCTTGTTGATCATCGCCGACGGCAGCTCCGCCGGATCGAGGTACAGACCCCGATACAGAAACACTGCCACCAGCAGGAAAATCGCCAGGGGTACCAGCATTAACCAACGTCTCATGCAGCCGCTCCTTGCAGGCCGAGGGCTTCACGCACCTTGGCTTTGACCTTGACTCGATAACGCCGATCCAGCGCCGCCAGCAATCCGCCCAGACCGGTCAGCAGACCGCCGAACCAGATCCAGCGCACGAACGGTTTGACGTGAACCCGCACCGCCCACGCGCCGTTTTCCAGCGGCTCGCCCAGTGCAACGTAGAGATCGCGAGTGAAACCGGCGTCGATCCCGGCCTCGGTCATCATCGAACTCTGCACGGTGTACAGGCGTTTTTCCGGGTGCAGCACGCTGACTTCCTTGCCGTCGCGGATCACCCGGATGGTGCCCTTGTCGGAGGTGAAGTTCGGCCCCTCGAAGTGCTTGGCGCCTTCGAAGATGAAGTGATAACCGGCCAGATCCATCGACTCGCCCGGCGCCAGACGCAGGTCGCGTTCGGCACTGTTCTGACTCGACAGCACCACACCGAGGGCGCATACGGCGATGCCGAGGTGAGCGATCTGCATGCCCCAGTAGCTGCGGGTCAGGGTTGGCAGGCCTTTGATCAGGCCCTTGTGGCGAGTCTTGTCGAAGATGTCGCGCACACCGGCGAGCAACACCCACGCGGCGAGCAGGAACGTCGCGATCACCGCCCAGTTGAAATCGCCGTAAGCGATACCGGCCACCACCGCCAATGCGACGCTGCCGAGCAGCACCGGGGTCAGCATGTTCGCCAGCCACTTCACCGGGGTGTCCTTCCAGCGCACGATCACGCCGACCGCCATCACCAGCATCAACAACGCCATCAACGGGATGAACAACGCGTTGAAGTACGGCGGGCCGACCGACAGTTTGGCGCCGCTCAAGGCATCGAGAATCAGCGGATAGAGTGTGCCGAGCAGAATCATCGACGCCGCCACCACCAGCACCAGGTTGTTGCCCAGCAGCAGGGTTTCCCGCGACCACAGGTTGAAGCCGACCTGGCTCTTGACCACGGGTGCGCGCAACGCAAACAGCGTCAGCGAACCGCCGACCACGAACAGCAGGAAGATCAGGATGAACACACCGCGCTCAGGATCGGAGGCAAACGCGTGCACCGAAGTCAGCACGCCGGAACGCACGAGGAACGTGCCGAGCAGGCTCAGCGAGAACGCGGCAATCGCCAGCAACACCGTCCAGCTCTTGAACACGCCACGCTTTTCCGTGACCGCCAGTGAGTGAATCAACGCGGTGCCGACCAGCCATGGCATGAACGAGGCGTTTTCCACCGGGTCCCAGAACCACCAGCCGCCCCAGCCGAGTTCGTAGTAAGCCCACCACGAACCGAGGGTGATACCGATGCCGAGGAAGGCCCAGGCGACGATCGTCCACGGCCGCGACCAGCGTGCCCACGCGGCGTCGAGACGACCACCCAGCAGTGCAGCGATGGCGAAGGCGAACGCCACCGAGAAGCCGACGTAACCCATGTAGAGCATCGGCGGATGCACAATCAGGCCGATGTCTTGCAGCAGCGGATTGAGGTCACGACCATCCGCCGGAATCTGCGGCAGGATCCGCGAGAACGGGTTGGAGGTGAGGATCAGAAACAACAGGAAACCGGTGCTGATCATGCCCATCACCGCCAGCACCCGGGCGAGCATGACTTGCGGCAACTGACGGGAGAACACCGACACGGCGAAGGTCCAGCCACCGAGGATCAACGCCCACAGCAACAGCGAACCTTCGTGGGCGCCCCATACCGCGCTGAACTTGTAGTACCACGGCAAGGCGCTGTTGGAGTTCATCGCCACGTAGGCAACCGAGAAATCGTCGGTCATGAACGCGTAAGTCAGCGCGCCAAAGGCAAACACCAGGAACGCGAACTGGCCCCATGCCGCCGGCTGGGCGAGGCTCATCCACAGACGGTCGCCACGCCAGGCACCGAGCAACGGCACCACGGCCTGCACCAGCGCGAAACACAGCGCCAGAATCATCGCCAGGTGACCGAGTTCAGGAATAAACAGTGCAGAAGTCATCGATCAACCCTCCTTCGCTTGGGTCGGTGCCGATTGACCACTGTCTTTCAACGCTTTGGTCACTTCCGGCGGCATGTACTTCTCATCGTGCTTGGCCAGCACTTCATCGGCCACCACTACGCCGTCCGCGTTGAGTTTGCCCAGGGCGACGATGCCCTGCCCTTCGCGGAACAGATCCGGGAGGATGCCGCGGTAAGTGATGGTCACGGATTTGTTGAAGTCGGTCACGATGAACTTGACGTCCAGCGAGTCCGGCGAGCGTTGCAGCGAACCCTTCTCGACCATGCCGCCGGCGCGGATGCGCGTGTCGTGCGGGGCTTCGCCGTTGGCGATCTGGGTCGGCGTGTAAAACAGGTTGATGTTTTCCTGCAGGGCGCTGAGAGCCAGGCCGACGGCAGCGCCGACCCCGACCAGAATCGCCAGAATGATGATCAGACGTTTTTTGCGCAGCGGATTCACTTGCCGTTCTCCCGGCGCAGACGACGCGCCTCTTGTTGCAGATAGCGCTTGCGGGCCGCAATCGGTGCGACCACGTTGAGGATCAGCACCGCCAGACAGATGCCGTAGGCCGACCAGACGTATAGGCCGTGATGGCCCATGGCGAGGAAGTCGCCGAATGAAGCGAAACTCATCGCGCAGCCTCCAGACTGTTCTGCACTTCTTCTTTCACCCAACTGGCGCGAGCTTCGCGCTTGAGCACTTCAAGGCGCATACGCAGCAACAGCACCGCACCGAAGAAGCAATAGAACCCCAGCACCGTCAGCAGCAGCGGCAGCCACATTTCCGCGGGCATCGCAGGTTTCTCAGTGAGGGTGAAGGTCGCGCCCTGGTGCAGGGTGTTCCACCACTCCACCGAGTATTTGATGATCGGAATGTTGATCACCCCGACGATCGCCAGTACCGCGCAGGCCTTGGCGGCGCTGTCACGGTTGCTGATGGCATTGCCCAGCGCGATCACCCCGAAATACAGGAACAGCAGAATCAGCATCGACGTCAGCCGCGCATCCCAGACCCACCACGAACCCCAGGTCGGCTTGCCCCAGATCGCCCCGGTAACCAGCGCCACCGCGGTCATCCATGCGCCGATCGGCGCGGCGCATTGCAGCGCGACGTCAGCCAGTTTCATCTTCCACACCAGCCCGACCACGCCGCACACCGCCAGCATCACGTAGATCGACTGCGCGAGCATCGCCGCCGGCACGTGGATGTAGATGATGCGGAAGCTGTTGCCCTGCTGATAATCCGGCGGCGCGAAGGCCAGGCCCCAGACGACGCCAACGCTGATCAACAGCAACGCGGCAATGCTCAGCCACGGCAGAAACCGGCTGCTGATGCCGTAGAACCACTTGGGCGAGCCGAGCTTGTGAAACCAGGTCCAGTTCATACTGTTTCCATCACGGGTGCCGCTCATCGGTGTGAGCGGTCTCAGGGTCTTTGCTGGTTAAATTTTAACCAGACCTCATTATTCGCCGACGCTGATCTTCAGGCCAGCAGCTATTGCAAAAGGTGTCAGGGTGATCGCCAGGGCGGTCAGGCTACCCAGCCACAGCAGATACCCGGTCGCCGGCATGCCTTGCAAGGCGGCCTGCAAGGCGCCACTGCCAAGGATCAACACCGGGATGTACAACGGCAGAATCAACAACGCCAGCAACAGGCCGCCACGTTTCAAACCGACCGTCAGCGCCGCGCCCACCGCGCCGAGCAAGCTCAACACCGGTGTACCCAGCAGCAACGACAACAGCAACACCGGCAGACAGGCGACCGGCAAACCGAGCATCAACGCCAGCAACGGCGAGAGCAGAACCAGTGCCAGTCCCGAGAACAACCAGTGTGCCAGCACCTTGGCCAGCACCAATAGGGGCAGCGGATGCGGCGAAAGGACCCACTGTTCCAGGGAGCCATCTTCGAAATCACTGCGAAACAGTCCGTCCAGCGAGAGCAGGACCGACAACAGCGCGGCCACCCAGACTAACCCCGGGGACAGGTTTTGCAAGACTTGAGTTTCCGGGCCGACGGCCAGCGGGAACAAAGCGATGACAATGGCGAAGAAAATCAGCGGATTGGCCAGTTCCGCCGGGCGACGAAACAGCAGACGGGACTCACGGGCAACCAGCAGGCCGAACACACTCATACTGCCCAGTTCCCCAGATCGATATCGCGATAACCGGCCGGCATCCGGCTCAGTGTGTGGTGCGTGGTCAACACCACCAGACCGCCGCGTTCGCAGTGGCCGGCCAGGTGTTCTTCAAGTTGCGCCACCCCCTGTTTGTCGAGCGCGGTGAATGGCTCGTCGAGAATCCACAGCGGCGGGCTGTCCAGATACAACCGCGCCAGTGCCACGCGGCGTTGCTGACCGGCAGACAGGGTGTGGCAGGGAACATCTTCGAAACCGCGCAATCCTACGGCAGCCAATGCCTGCCAGATCGCCTCGCGTTCGGCCGGCCGATGCAGGGCGCAGAGCCAGGACAGGTTCTCTTCGGGGGTCAGCAGGTCCTTGATTCCGGCGGCGTGGCCGATCCACAACAGGTTGCGCGCCAGTTCGCTCGGCTGTGCGGTCAGAGGCTGGCCGTTGAGCAGCACCTGACCGCTGGTCGGCTGCATCAACCCGGACAACAGGCGCAGCAGACTGGTCTTGCCGCTGCCGTTGGGGCCGCTGATCTGCACCATATCGCCACTGGCCAGTCGCAATTCGAGATTTTCGAAGAGCAGCCGCAGGTCTCGCTCACAGGCAAGGGCAACGGTTTGCAGGACAGGGCTGGTCAAGGGATCACGGGCCTTATACGGTTCAAGTCGGCTCTGGCGCGGCCGTTAAAGAGATGCAGGATAAATGCAATGACGGTGCGAATCAGAGAGCTGGATCAAACAATTGCTATGTTTTCTGAACGAAGCGCAAGACGCGCGGCATTATACATGGCGTGCCTTACTCCCAAGCGTGCAATTTCCTCAGGTTGTGTCCGCGTATGACAGGTGAAATGAACATCCTCCCGCTCCCGCCCACCACCCCGGCGAACACGCGTCCGCTGGTGATGAGCGGTGAGTTGCTCAAGCTGTTGACCCCGGTCGAAGGCTTGATCGGCGCCGGGCAAAGCGCCCAGGCCGAGGTGTTGTCACTCAAGCAGGCGGATCAGACCTTTCAACTGCTGCTCAAGGTCACCGTCGACGGTGGCCGGCAGACCACCGTGCAGGCCACCAGCACCCTGCCGCTGCCGACCGGGACCAACCTGGCGGTCACTCAGCCATCGGCGGGCAATCTGGCGATCACCGTGCAACAGGCGATTGCCAGCAGCGTCGCCGCCCTCACCCGCATCGATACGGCGCAGTTGCCGGTGGGCACGCTGCTGCAAGGCAAGGTGCTGACCTCGCAGACACTGCCGCAAGTGCCGGGACAGCCGACGGTGTACCGCTCGCTGGTGAGCCTGCTCAACACCGCGCAGAGCGGTGCCACGCTGGACATCGACAGCCCGACGCCGCTGCGCATCGGCACTCTGCTCTCGGCACTGGTCGAAGACTCGCAAACCCTCAAGTTCGTGCCACTGAGCAGCCGTCAGGAGCAATTGGCGGTGAGCCAGCAACTGCTCGGCCAACAGAGCCGCCAAGGTTCGCTGGACGGTTTGCTCAACGCCTTGCAGAACCTGCCGGCCGACGACGATCAGACTTCGCAGGATCTGCGCACCGCCGTTACGCGCCTGCTCGCCAACCTGCCCGACGTGCAGCAGATGAGCACTGCCAAAGGCGTCGCCCTGGCCCTGGCCGGCAGCGGCGCCTTCCTCGAAGCCAAATTGCTGACCGGACAGAATCCGGCGCTGGCCCCGGACATGAAAGCCGATCTGCTCAAGTTGATCGCGCAACTGTCTCCGGGTGCGCCGGGCAATGCCAGTTTCAACGCGATCATCGCCGCCAACACCCTGGCGCAAGCGCTGCCGAGTTTCGTGCGCAACGCCCTCGGCACCCTCGGCCAGGTCAGCGCCAAACCGCTGCCGAGCAGTTTCCCGCTGCCCGACCGTCTGCTGCAAAGCCTCGACGGCGAAGGCGATCTTGAGCATCTGCTGCGCCTCGCTGCAGCCGCCGTGTCGCGCCTGCAAAGCCATCAGCTGTCGAGCCTGGAACAGACCGGTGTCACCGATGACGGCCGTCTGCTCAGCACCTGGCAGCTGGAAATCCCCATGCGCAACCTGCAGGACATCGTGCCGTTGCAGGTCAAGTTTCAGCGCGAAGAAGCGCCGGAAAGAGAACCGCAACCCAACGAACGCCGCGACGAGCGCGAACCCAAACAGCAGCTGTGGCGCGTCGATCTGGCCTTTGACATGGAACCGCTGGGACCGATGCAGATTCAGGCGCAGTTGATTGCCGGCAGCCTGTCGAGCCAGCTCTGGGCCGAACGCCCATACACCGCCGACCTGATCGAAACCAATCTGTTCGCGCTGCGCCAACGCCTGCTCGATCGCGGGCTGAACGTCGGCGATCTCGACTGCCACCTCGGCACCCCGCCGCAAGGCAACCACACCCGCCTCGAACACCGCTGGGTCGACGAAACCGCATGAACGATTCCACTGCTCCACGCCAGGCCATCGCCCTCAAATACGACGGCAACCACGCCCCGACCCTCACCGCCAAGGGCGACGAGGAACTGGCCGAAGAAATCCTGCGCATCGCCCGTGACTGTGAAGTGCCGATCTATGAAAACGCCGAGCTGGTGCGGCTGCTGGCGCGCATGGAACTGGGCGACAGCATCCCCGAGGAGCTGTACCGCACGATTGCCGAGATCATCGCGTTTGCGTGGAATCTGAAGGGGAAATTCCCCGAGGGACAGGACCCGGATGCGCCGATGGTCGAGAAGGACGTTACCGAACGCGGGGATGATTACTGAGGTTTCGAAGGCCCCTTCGCGAGCAAGCCCGCTCCCACATTTGATCGCATTCCTTCAATAGGATCGCGGTCGAATGTGGGAGCGGGCTTGCTCGCGAATGGCGATTTCCGCTTTAGAGCAAAAATCAGCTTCTGTGCAACTTGCGCATCAACTCCGCCTCAGCCTGGGTCAAGCCACAGGACTGAGTCAGCTCATCGACGCTCGCGCCCATCCCCACCAGTTTCGCCGCTTGGGCGAACGACAGGCTCGACGGGTCGCGCTGTTCCAGCGCGACAATCTTGTCCGGCAGAGGGCCGACCACCGAGCGCAGCTCGTGCAGGGCTTCGCCCATGCGCACGTTGCCGTTCTGGTAGTCGTCTACGCGCTTGGCCAGGTCCTTGATGCGCTGATCACGCAGCGCATCGCCCTGAGCCTGTTGCGCAGCGATGACCTTTTGCGCCTTGATATACGCCAGAAACATTGCCAGCGTGCCTGCCCAGAAGAGGAACAGGACAATGACCGCTACCTCGAGAATCAATCAGATGCTCTCCAGTTCCGACCATTCTTCTTCGCTCATCATCTTGTCCAGCTCGACCAGGATCAGCAACTCGTTGTTCTTGTTGCACACGCCCTGGATGAACTTGGCCGATTCTTCGTTACCGACGTTCGGCGCGGTCTCGATTTCCGACTGACGCAGGTAAACCACTTCAGCCACGCTGTCGACCATGATCCCGACCACTTGCTTGTCGGCTTCGATGATGACGATACGGGTGTTGTCGCTGATCTCGCCGCTGTTCAGGCCGAAGCGCTGACGGGTGTCGATCACGGTGACCACGTTACCGCGCAGGTTGATGATGCCCAGCACGTAGCTTGGCGCACCCGGAACCGGCGCGATCTCGGTGTAGCGCAGGACTTCCTGAACGCGCATCACGTTGATGCCGTAGGTTTCGTTGTCCAGCTTGAAGGTCACCCATTGCAGGATCGGATCTTCAGAACCCTTTGCCGCCGTCGCCTTGTCGTTCATACCCTAGCCCCTCGAAGTACCGCTCTAGCGGTGTATGTTTCGTCCGCCGGCATGCGTATGCCGACGCCTGTCTGTTATGGAAGTGTTATGTCGGTTTGTGGTTCGGCTTACTGCCGGACATGTGTTTTGCCCCACCACTGGCGATCAACTCGGCCAGCGCGGCTACATCAAGTAATGCACACATGTGCTCAATCACCGTGCCGGCGAGCCATGGCCGCTGACCCCGGTGACTTCTCCATTTGATTTCATTCGGGTCCAGGCGCAACGAACGGCTGACCTGATGCACCGCCAGGCCCCACTCGTAACCTTGTACCGAAATCACGTACTGCAGTCCCTGACGGAAGTCATCGCGGTAGCGATCCGGCATGACCCAACGCGCGGTATCCAATACTTTGAGATTGCCGGCCTGGCTCGGCAGAATCCCGAGGAACCATTCCGGCTGACCGAACAGCGGCGTCAACTCGTGGCCGGCCAGCGAATAGATCGAACCCAGGCACACCAGCGGCACGGCCAGGGTCAGCCCGGCGACATCGAACAACAGGCATTCGAAGGCTTCCGAAGCCCAGGCCGGACGGCCATCGGTTTCCACCGGTGGCGGCGTGTTGCTCGGCGGCAGGTGCACTTCTACAACCGGCGGCACCAGCGTCTGTTCGACGGGTGCCGGTGCCACCGGCGCAGGTTCGGCCACGACCGGTTCCGGCGCGGTTTTCAGCAATTGGGTTTGCAACAGCGGTGCGAGGGTCGAAACCGTTGCGCGCACCGGCGCTGACTCTTCAATCAATGCGACAGGTGCCTTGGCCACTGGCCCGGCGGCAGGCGCAGCCACCGGTGCGGCAGGTTTGGCAGCTTTCTGCGCATCACGCGCCTGCTCTTCAAGCACCGCCGCCTGGAATTCATCCAGCGCCGCAGCGCTTTCGACCACCTCGACCTGCACTTCCACTGGCGGCAACTCGTCAGGAATTTCCTGCAGCAAGCTATCCAGGTACGACTGCAACGCCAGTTGCGGGCGCGACGTCAGTTTGATCGGCCGGTTCATGCTCAAGCCACCTGCGGAACAAGTTGTTGCGCCAGCAGATGCTTGAGCAGCGCGCGGTAAGCCAGCACGCCCCGACTCTTGCCGTCGAACTGCGAAGGTGTGACACCGGCCCGGCTGGCGTCGCGCAGACGGGTATCGACCGGGATGTAACCCTGCCAGATCTCTTCGGGGAATTTGTCACGCAGCACGCGCAAGGTGCCCAGCGACGCCTGGGTGCGGCGGTCGAACAGGGTCGGCACGATGCTGAACGGCAGCGCCTGTTTGCGCGAGCGGTTGATCATCGCCAGGGTGTTGACCATGCGTTCCAGGCCTTTGACGGCCAGGTGCTCGGTCTGCACCGGGATCACCAGTTGCTGGCTCGCGGCCAGGGCGTTGACCATCAGCACGCCGAGCAACGGCGGGCTGTCGATGATCGCGTAATCGAAGTCCTGCCACAGCTGCGCCAGACTCTTGGCGATCACCAGGCCCAGACCACTCTGCCCCGGCGACTGGCGCTCAAGGGTGGCGAGTGCGGTACTCGACGGCAACAGGGAAATACGTTCGTCGCTGGTCGACAGCAGCAACTGTCCGGGCAAGCCTTGCGGCACGCTGCCCTTGTGCAGAAACAGGTCGTAGTTGCTGTGTTCCAGGCTGTCGGGGTCGTAGCCGAAATAGCTGGTCATCGAGCCGTGCGGGTCGAGATCGACCACAACCACGCGCTTGCCCGCCTCCGCCAGCAATCCGGCTAAAGCGATGGAAGATGTGGTTTTACCGACACCACCCTTTTGATTGGCGACTGCCCAGACTCTCATTCGGTTCGTTCCTCCCGGCCGAGATGCTCGACCGAGACATAGCTCAGCGTATTAATGCGGGTGACGGAGAATTGACGGCACTCTCGCGTCCCGGCGTCTTGACCGGGGTCGGTGCAGTTTGTGTGCCAGCGCGCTTCAATGCCGCGTCCGGTTGCGCATTGGCGGTTCCGGTACCGGTCAGACTGCGGCGCACATCGAGGTTGCGCGACACCACCAGCACCACGCGACGGTTTTTCGCCCGGCCTTCGGCGGTGGCGTTGTTGGCCACCGGCTGAAACTCACCGTAACCCACCGAGGCCAGACGACCAGGGTTCACACCCTGCATCGCGAGCATGCGCACGATGCTCGCCGAACGCGCCGAGGACAGTTCCCAGTTGGTCGGGTACTGCGCGGTGCGGATCGGCTGATCGTCGGTGAAGCCTTCGACATGGATCGGGTTGTCGAACGGTTTGAGGATCGCCGCGACCTTGTCGATGATGTTGAAGGCGATGTCGCTCGGCATCGCGTCGCCGCTGCCGAACAACAGGCTGGAATTGAGTTCGATCTCGACCCACAACTCGTTGCCGCGCACGGTCATCTGGTTGGAGGCGATCAAGTCGCCGAACGCGGCACTGATGTCATCGGCAATGCTTTTCAGCGGATCGCTGGCACCGGCGATACCGGCATCAACCTGCTCGCTGTCCTTGACCAACGGCTTGGCCGGGGTCACGGTTTTCGGGCGTTCCTCACCAATCGGGATCGGCTTGAGCGAGCGATCGGAGTCGGTAAAAACGCCGATCAGCGCTTCGGAAATGACCTTGTATTTGCCTTCGTTGATCGACGAGATGGAATACATCACCACGAAGAACGCGAACAACAGCGTGATGAAATCCGCGTAGGACACGAGCCAGCGCTCGTGATTAACGTGTTCTTCCTGATGCCTGCGGCGAGCCATAGTCCATTACCCCCATCAATCCATGAAGCCCTGAAGCTTCAGCTCGATAGAGCGAGGGTTTTCACCTTCGGCGATCGACAAAATACCTTCCAACAACATTTCGCGATAACGCGACTGCCGCAACGCGATTGACTTGAGCTTGGCCGCCACCGGCAGCAACACCAGGTTGGCACTGGCCACGCCGTAGATGGTCGCGACGAATGCCACGGCAATGCCGCTGCCCAATTGCGTCGGATCAGCGAGGTTGCCCATCACATGAATCAGGCCCATCACCGCACCGATGATGCCGATGGTCGGTGCGTAGCCGCCCATGCTTTCGAAGACTTTGGCCGCTTCGATGTCGCGGGCTTCCTGGGTGTAGAAATCCACTTCGAGGATGCTGCGGATCGCTTCCGGCTCGGCGCCATCGACCAGCAATTGCAAGCCCTTGCGCGAGTAGTTGTCCGGTTCGGCATCGGCCACACCTTCCAGACCCAGCAGGCCTTCCTTGCGCGCAGTGAGGCTCCAGTTGACCACGCGGTCGATGCCACCGGCCAGATCCACCCGTGGCGGAAACAGGATCCAGGCGAGAATCTGCATG
This sequence comes from Pseudomonas sp. RSB 5.4, assembly GCF_037126175.1. Lineage (NCBI taxonomy): Bacteria > Pseudomonadati > Pseudomonadota > Gammaproteobacteria > Pseudomonadales > Pseudomonadaceae > Pseudomonas > Pseudomonas sp. RSB 5.4. The sequence continues at coordinate 128,141 of NZ_CP146986.1, read as the reverse complement.
GCGCGCTTGAAGGCGCTCATCGGCGATTGCAACAGCGCTGCACCGATGGTGCCACCGAGAACGATCAGCGCCGCCGGGCCGTTGGCCAGCGCGCCAAGGTGACCGCCTTCAAGGTAGTTGCCGCCGATGATGGCGACGAACGCCATGATGATCCCGATAAGACTTAGAACATCCATCAGATACACGCCTCGACGATGTGCTTGCCGATGTCGTCCAGGCCGTAGACCGCGTCAGCCAGATCGGCTTTGACGATGGCCATCGGCATGCCGTAGATCACGCAACTGGCTTCGTCTTGCGCCCATACCGAGCTGCCGCCCTGCTTGAGCAGACGCGCGCCTTCGCGGCCGTCGGCGCCCATGCCGGTGAGGACCACCGCCAGAACTTTGTCACCGTAGGACTTGGCCGCAGAACCGAAGGTGATGTCCACGCACGGCTTGTAATTCAGACGCTCGTCGCCCGGGAGGATTTTCACCGCACCACGGCCGTCGATCATCATCTGCTTGCCACCCGGCGCCAGCAGCGCCAGGCCCGGACGCAGGATGTCGCCATCCTCGGCTTCCTTGACGCTGATGCGGCACAGCTTGTCCAGACGCTCGGCAAACGCCTTGGTGAACGCCGCCGGCATGTGCTGGATCAGCACGATCGGCGCCGGGAAGTTCGCCGGCAATTGAGTCAGCACCCGTTGCAGCGCAACCGGGCCGCCGGTCGAAGTACCGATGGCCACCAGTTTGTAGGCTTTGCGTTTCGGTGCCGGCGACGCAGCGCTGGCCGCCGGCGCGCGAGCAGGTGCTGGAGCCGGGGCCGGACGCGTCGGAGCTGCAGCGCTGTGGCTGCTGAAACTCGAAGCCGCTGGCGCCGGGGCGGGTGCAGGCGTCGGTGCAGCGGCCGGAGCCGGCGCACTGTAGGCACTGAAACGACGATTACTGCGCGAGATGCTGTGAACCTTCTCGCACAGCAGTTGCTTGACCTTCTCGGGATTGCGCGAGATATCTTCGAAATTCTTCGGCAGGAAATCCACCGCGCCGGCGTCCAGCGCATCCAGGGTGACCCGGGCGCCTTCATGCGTCAGCGAGGAGAACATCAACACCGGAGTCGGGCAGCGCTGCATGATGTGCCGCACCGCCGTGATGCCATCCATCATCGGCATCTCGTAGTCCATGGTGATCACGTCCGGCTTGAGGGCCAGGGCCTGATCGATCGCCTCTTTACCGTTGGTGGCCGTGCCGACCACCTGGATGCTCGGATCCGCTGAAAGAATTTCCGAGACGCGGCGGCGGAAAAAACCCGAATCGTCCACCACCAGGACTTTGACTGCCATAAACACTCCATTAGGCGCAGCGGGACGTCGTCGACCCGCTGCCCCGGATTCAAATACGCCGTGCGGCGTAACGCTTGAGCATGCTTGGAACATCGAGGATCAGAGCGATGCGGCCGTCACCGGTAATGGTGGCGCCGGACATGCCCGGAGTGCCCTGGAGCATTTTGCCCAATGGCTTGATGACCACTTCTTCCTGGCCGACCAGTTGATCGACGACGAAGCCGATCCGCTGAGTGCCCACCGAAAGGATCACCACATGGCCTTCACGCTGCTCTTCGTGAGCGGCGGAGCTGACCAGCCAGCGCTTGAGGTAGAACAATGGCAGCGCCTTGTCCCGCACGATCACCACTTCCTGGCCATCCACCACGTTGGTGGTCGACAGGTCGAGGTGGAAGATTTCGTTGACGTTGACCAACGGGAACGCAAACGCCTGATTGCCGAGCATCACCATCAGGGTCGGCATGATCGCCAGCGTCAGCGGCACCTTGATGACGATCTTCGAGCCCTGGCCCTTGGTCGAGTAGATGTTGATCGAACCGTTGAGCTGGGAAATCTTGGTCTTCACCACGTCCATGCCGACACCGCGGCCGGACACGTCGGAAATCTCGGTCTTGGTCGAGAAACCCGGGGCGAAGATCAGGTTGTAGCACTCGGTATCGCTCAGGCGATCGGCCGCGTCCTTGTCCATCACACCGCGTTTTACCGCGATCGAACGCAGGACGTTCGGGTCCATGCCCTTGCCGTCGTCGGAGATCGACAACAGGATGTGATCGCCTTCCTGCTCGGCCGCCAACACCACACGACCGCCGCGGGCCTTGCCCGACGCTTCGCGCTCTTCCGGCGACTCGATGCCGTGGTCGACCGCGTTGCGCACCAAGTGGACCAGCGGGTCGGCCAGGGCCTCGACAAGGTTTTTGTCGAGGTCGGTTTCTTCACCCACCAGTTCCAGGTTGATCTCTTTCTTGAGCTGACGCGCCAGGTCACGAACCAGACGCGGGAAGCGCCCGAAGACCTTCTTGATCGGCTGCATCCGGGTCTTCATCACCGCGGTCTGCAAGTCAGCCGTGACCACGTCGAGGTTCGACACGGCCTTGGACATGGCTTCGTCGCCGCTGTTGAGGCCCAGGCGCACCAGACGGTTACGCACCAGTACCAGTTCGCCGACCATATTCATGATTTCGTCGAGACGCGCGGTATCGACACGAACAGTGGTTTCGGCTTCGCTGGCCGGTTTTTCCGGTGGCGGAACAGCGGCGGCACGCGCCGGCGCCGGTGCAGCAGCGGCGGCCGGTTTTGGCGCTTCGGCTTTTGGCTCAGGCTTGGGTGCAGCTTTCGGTGCAGCAGCCGGTGCAGCGGCGGCCTTGGCGGCTGGCGCGGCCACAGTCGACGCGGTGCCCGCAGCAGCGGCGCCGACATCGGTGAACTTGCCTTTGCCGTGCAACTCATCGAGCAGCGATTCGAATTCGTGATCGCTGATCAGATCACTGCCGGCGGCAGCGGCAACCGGAGCGGCTGGCGCAGCCGGTGCCGAGGCAATCGCCGACTCGAGTGCTTCAACGGCAAAGTTACCCTTGCCATGCAACTGATCGAGCAGTGCTTCGAATTCGTCGTCGGTGATGTCCGAGCTGTCACCGGCAGCCGGTGCCGCCGGAGCGGCCGCTGTCGGTGCCACGGCGTCTGGCGCGAACTGGCCCTTGCCGTGCAACTGATCGAGCAACGACTCGAATTCAGCGTCGGTAATTTCATCGCTCGCTGCCGTATCGGCAGTTGGCGCAGGTGCAGCAGCGGCCGGGGCTTCGGCTTCAGCCTTGACGGCGTTCAGCGAATCCAGCAGCTGTTCAAATTCGTTATCGGTGATGTCGCCGGAATCGCCTTCGACGACCAGCTCTTCGATCATCTCGGCCACTGGCGAAGCCGGGGCTTCGTCCGCCGATTGCGGTTCGGCCAGACGCGCCAGCGCAGCCAGCAGTTCCGGGGTTGCAGCAGTGATCGGTGCACGCTCACGGACTTCGCTGAACATGCTGTTCACCGCGTCCAGTGCTTCAAGCACCACGTCCATCAGTTCTGCATCAACGCGACGCTCACCCTTGCGCAGGATGTCGAACACGTTTTCGGCGATGTGACAGCACTCCACCAGCTCATTGAGCTGAAGGAAGCCGGCGCCCCCTTTTACAGTGTGGAAACCGCGAAAAATTGCGTTGAGCAGATCTGCGTCATCCGGGCGGCTTTCCAGCTCGACCAGTTGCTCGGACAGTTGCTCAAGAATCTCGCCGGCCTCAACCAGGAAATCCTGAAGGATCTCTTCATCGGCGCCGAAGCTCATTAATGGGGTGCTCCTACAGGTCTAAAAACCTAAACTCAAAATCCAAGGCTGGATAACAAATCGTCCACATCGTCCTGACCGGACACAACGTCTTCTCGTTTATCGGCATGAATCTGCGGACCTTCACCCTGCGAGAGATGTTTTTGTGGATCTTTTTCTGCAAGCATCGCGGCACGGTCGTGTTCGATGCCCGCAAAGCGGTCAACCTGACTGGCCATGAGGACGAGTTTGAGCAAATTGCTTTCGACTTCGGTGACCAGCTGGGTCACACGCTTGATCACTTGACCGGTGAGGTCCTGGTAATCCTGAGCCAGCAGGATGTCGTTGAGGTTGCTCGACACCGCACGGTTGTCCGTGCTGCTGCGTGACAGAAAACCGTCGACCCGGCGCGCCAGCTCGCGGAACTCTTCAGCCCCGACCTCGCGACGCATGAAGCGGCCCCAATCGGTGCTCAGGGCCTGGGCTTCTTCAGCCAGGCCATTGACCACCGGGGTGGCGCTTTCCACCAGATCCATGGTGCGGTTGGCCGCGGCTTCGGTCAGCTTGACCACATAGCCCAGGCGTTCGGTGGCGTCGGTGATTTGCGACACTTCCTCGGCCTGCGGCATGTGCGGATCGATCTGGAAATTGACGATCGCACTGTGCAGTTCGCGTGTGAGCTTGCCCACTTCCTGATACAGGCCGCGGTCACGGGTCTGATTGAGCTCATGGATCAGTTGCACAGCGTCGCCGAACCTGCCTTTTTCAAGGCTCTCGACCAGTTCGACCGCGTGTTTTTTCAGGGTCGACTCGAAATCGCCCTGTGAAGATTCGTTATGCTCCATAGCTCCCCCGCGCGTCATCAGCCGATGCGTTCGAAAATCTTCTCGATTTTGTCTTTCAACGCCTGAGCCGTGAAAGGTTTGACCACGTAGCCGTTCACACCGGCCTGAGCGGCCTCGATGATCTGCTCGCGCTTGGCTTCAGCGGTCACCATCAGCACCGGCAGATGCTTGAGTTTTTCATCGGCACGCACGTGGCGCAGCAAGTCGATACCGGTCATGCCCGGCATGTTCCAGTCCGTTACCAGAAAGTCGATGCTGCCGCTGTTGAGCACCGGAATGGCGGTAGTGCCATCGTCGGCCTCGACGGTGTTGGTGAACCCAAGATCCCGCAGCAGGTTCTTGATGATCCGCCGCATCGTTGAGAAGTCATCAACGATGAGGATTTTCATGTCTTTGTTCAATTCGACCTCCAAGCAGTCTTAAACGCGCCCAGCACCTGGACGCGCCACTTCAATCAATCGGCGCAGCACTCGAAGACTGTCTGGAGCACAACAGAGCAAGACCGGTGCCGTTCATCACCGCACCAGCCTCGTTCGCAGTGTCCCCACACTGCCTTCAGCGCGCTCGCCACTCCCCCAAACGCCCCCGCAAACGGGCCGCGCACTGGCTGTGTAACTGGCTGACCCGCGATTCACTGACGCCAAGGACTTCACCGATCTCCTTGAGGTTCAGCTCTTCGTCGTAGTACAGCGCCAACACCAGTCGCTCACGCTCCGGCAAATTGGCAATCGCGTCCGCCAGCGCCGCCTGGAAGCGTTCATCTTCCAGATCGCGTGACGGCTCAAGATGAGCACTGGCGCCATCCTCGTGCAGCCCTTCGTGTTCGCCGTCCTGCAACAGGTCGTCGAAACTGAACAGCCGGCTGCCCAGGGTGTCATTCAAAATCCCGTAGTAATCGTCGAGACTCAATTGGAGTTCGGCCGCAACCTCGTGATCTTTAGCGTCACGGCCGGTTTTAGCTTCAATTGCCCGAATTGCGTCACTGACCATACGGGTGTTGCGGTGAACCGAGCGCGGTGCCCAATCCCCTTTGCGTACTTCGTCGAGCATCGCGCCGCGGATCCGGATGCCCGCGTACGTTTCGAAACTGGCGCCTTTGCTGGCGTCGTATTTGGTCGAGACTTCGAGCAGGCCGATCATCCCGGCCTGAATCAGGTCTTCAACCTGCACACTCGCCGGCAAGCGCGCCAGCAGGTGATAGGCAATGCGCTTGACCAGTGGCGCGTAACGCTCGATCAACTCGTACTGCGCGTCACGTGCCGACTTCTTGTAGTAGTTCATACCGCTGGCGGTCATAGCACAGGCCCTGCCGTTTGCTGCACGAGGCGCTCGACGAAAAACTCCAGGTGGCCACGCGGGTTGGCAGGCAGCGGCCAGGTATCGACCTTCTGCGCGATCGCCTTGAACGCCAGCGCGCACTTGGAACGCGGAAAGGCTTCATAGACCGCTCGCTGCTTCTGCACTGCCTTGCGCACGCTTTCGTCGTACGGCACCGCGCCGACGTATTGTAAGGCGACGTCGAGGAAGCGATCCGTGACCTTGGTCAACTTGGCGAACAGGTTGCGCCCTTCCTGCGGGCTCTGCGCCATGTTGGCCAGCACGCGGAAGCGGTTCATGCCGTAGTCGCGGTTGAGCAGTTTGATCAGCGCGTAGGCGTCGGTGATCGAGGTCGGCTCGTCGCAGACCACCAGCAACACTTCCTGCGCGGCGCGGACAAAACTGACTACCGAGTCACCAATACCTGCAGCGGTGTCGATCACCAGCACATCGAGGTTGTCGCCGATGTCGCTGAAGGCCTGAATCAGACCGGCGTGTTGTGCCGGGCTCAGGTGCACCATGCTCTGGGTGCCGGAAGCGGCCGGCACGATGCGGATCCCGCCGGGGCCCTGCAACAGCACGTCGCGCAGCTCACAGCGGCCTTCGATGACATCGGCCAAAGTGCGTTTGGGGGTCAGTCCCAGCAGAACGTCGACGTTCGCCAGCCCCAGATCGGCGTCCAGCAGCATGACCCGACGGCCAAGCTCTGCCAGCGCCAGAGACAAGTTCACTGACACGTTAGTCTTGCCGACGCCACCTTTGCCGCCGGTCACCGCGATCACCTGTACGGGATGCATGCTGCCCATGTTATTTCTTTACCTTGTCTTGCATAGACGGAGGCCACATTACTGGCTGCGCGTTCTCAACCGGAACAATGCATGGCAGACCATCGATGTAGGTACAAAAACTGTTCATTACCTCAGCCAACCTGCTTGGTCGGGCTGTGGTAGATATCAGCGAACATGTCAGCCATGGCTTCTTCGCTGGGTTCTTCCTGCATTTGCACGCTGACGGCGCGGCTGACCAATTGATGACGGCGCGGCAGATGCAGATCATCCGGAATCCGTGGGCCGTCGGTCAGGTAGGCGACCGGCAGTTCATGACTGATCGCCAGGCTCAACACTTCGCCAAGGCTGGCCGTCTCATCCAGTTTAGTCAGGATGCAGCCGGCAAGCCCGCAACGCTTGTAACTGTGATAAGCGGCGGTTAGAACCTGTTTCTGGCTGGTGGTTGCCAGCACCAGATAATTTTTTGAACGGATGCCACGCCCGGCCAGACTTTCCAGCTGCATGCGCAGTGCCGGATCGCTGGCCTGCAGGCCGGCGGTATCGATCAGCACCACGCGTTTGCGCAGCAGCGGGTCGAGTGCCTGCACCAGCGACTGGCCCGGATCGACGTGCGTAACCGGCACATTGAGAATCCGCCCCAGGGTCTTGAGTTGTTCCTGGGCGCCGATGCGGAAGCTGTCCATGCTGACCAGCGCAACATTCTGCGCGCCGTACTTGAGCACGTAGCGCGCCGCGAGTTTGGCCAGGGTGGTGGTCTTGCCCATGCCGGCCGGGCCGACCATGGCAATCACCCCGCCCTCTTCCAGCGGCTCGACTTCTGGCACGGCAATCATTCGCGCCAGGTGCGCGAGCAGCATGCGCCAGGCCTGACGCGGTTCTTCGATGTCGGTGATCATCGCCAACAGGTCGCGCGACAACGGTCCGGACAGACCGATACGTTGCAGACGGCGATACAGATTGGCTTGTGCCGGACGGCTGCCTTGCAGCTGATTCCAGGCCAGGGTGCCGAGCTGCACTTCCATCAGCTCACGCAAACTGTTCAATTCGAAACGCATCGAATCCAGCGCACGCGGATCGATGCCGGCGGACGACTGGGCAGGCGCTGGCGCCGGACGCGCCGGGGCGGCGTAAGTCGGTTCGCTCAACGGCTCGGCAGCGGTCAGCGGCAGGCCGGCCGTCAACGGCAGCCCGGCGAACAACTGGCGATTGGTGTTGCCGTCGGCTTCGCCACGCAGGCTCAGTTCGGCCTGGGCGGTAACGATGCGCGACTGGGTCTTGCGCAGCTCGTCCTCGAGTTCCATGTTCGGAACCCGTGGTGCCAGCGCAGACAATTTGTAATCCAGCGCCGCCGTCAGCTCGACGCCGCCGGCAATGCGGCGGTTGCCAATGATGGCGGCATCAGCGCCCAGCTCATCACGAACCAGCTTCATGGCCTGACGCATATCGGCGGCGAAAAAACGCTTAACTTGCATAAACCACTACCTCAGCCGTTGGGCCCTACTGTCGCAACGATGGTCACTTGCTTGTTGTCCGGAATTTCCTGGTAGGCCAGCACGTGCAGCCCTGGGACTGCGAGGCGGCCGAAACGCGAGAGCATCGCGCGTATCGGGCCTGCTACCAACAGGATCACCGGTTGACCTTGCATTTCCTGGCGCTGCGCCGCTTCGATGAGCGAACGCTGCAGCTTCTCGGCCATGCTTGGCTCCAGCAGAACGCCCTCTTCAGAGCCTTGTCCTGCCTTCTGCAGACTATTGAGCAATATTTGTTCCAACCTTGGTTCCAAGGTGATCACAGGCAGCTCGGAGTCAGTGCCTACAATGCTTTGGACGATGGCGCGGGATACCCCGACGCGTACGGCGGCCACCAAAGCGGCGGTATCTTGACTCTTGGCGGCGTTGTTGGCGATGGCTTCGGCAATGCTGCGGATATCGCGCACCGGCACGTGTTCGGCCAGCAGCGCCTGCAGCACTTTGAGCAACTGCGAGAGCGACACCACCCCCGGCACCAGCTCTTCAGCCAGTTTCGGCGAGCTTTTGGCCAGCAATTGCATGAGTTGCTGCACTTCTTCGTGGCCGATCAGCTCGCTGGAGTGCTTGTACAGAATCTGGTTCAAGTGCGTCGCGACCACGGTACTGGCGTCGACCACGGTGTAACCGAGCGATTGCGCCTGCGCACGCTGGCTGACTTCGATCCACACCGCCTCCAGGCCGAAAGCCGGATCTTTGGCGGTAATGCCGTTGAGCGTGCCGTAGACCTGTCCCGGGTTGATCGCCAGTTCGCGATCCGGGTAGATCTCGGCTTCGGCGAGGATCACCCCCATCAGGGTCAGGCGATAGGCGCTCGGCGCCAGATCGAGGTTGTCGCGAATATGTACCGTCGGCATCAGGAAGCCCAGATCCTGCGAGAGCTTCTTGCGCACGCCCTTGATCCGCGCCAGCAACTGACCGCCCTGATTGCGATCCACCAGCGGGATCAGGCGATAACCGACTTCCAGACCGATCATGTCGATCGGCGTCACGTCATCCCAGCCCAGCTCCTTGGTTTCCATGGCGCGGGCCGGCGACGGCAGCAGTTCCTGCTGGCGCTGAACCTCTTGCAGCGCCTGCACCTTGGCGACGTTCTGCTTCTTCCAGAACAGGTAGGCGCCACCGGCAGCCAGCGCGGCCATGCTCAGGAACGAGAAGTGCGGCATGCCCGGGACGAGGCCCATCACGGCCATCAAACCGGCGGCCACCGCCAGGGCTTTGGGCGAGGCGAACATCTGCCGATTGATCTGCTTGCCCATGTCTTCCGAACCGGAAGCACGGGTCACCATGATCGCTGCCGCTGTCGATAACAACAGTGATGGCAATTGCGCCACCAAACCGTCACCAATGGTCAGCAACGCGTAAACCTTGCCCGCGTCGGCGAAGGTCATGTTGTGCTGGAAGATACCGACGGCCATACCGCCGATGAGGTTGATGAACAGAATCAGCAGGCCGGCGATGGCGTCACCACGGACGAACTTGCTCGCACCGTCCATCGAACCGTAGAACTCGGCCTCTTGGGCGACTTCCTGACGGCGCGCCTTGGCCTGGTTCTGGTCGATCAGACCGGCGTTGAGGTCGGCGTCGATCGCCATTTGCTTGCCGGGCATCGCATCGAGGGTGAAGCGTGCGCTCACCTCGGAAATCCGCCCGGCACCCTTGGTCACCACGACGAAGTTGATGATCATCAGGATCGCGAAGACCACGATACCGACCACGTAGTTGCCGCCGATCACCACTTCACCGAAGGCCTGGATCACCTTACCGGCAGCAGCGTGGCCGTCCTGACCGTGGAGCATCACCACCCGCGTCGAGGCCACGTTCAACGCCAGCCGCAGCAGCGTCGCCACCAGCAGAATGGTCGGGAACACCGCAAAATCCAGTGGTCGCAGCGCATACACGCAGACCAACAGGACGACAATCGACAGGGCGATGTTGAAGGTGAAAAACACGTCCAGCAGGAACGGCGGCACCGGCAACATCATCATCGCCAGCATGACCAGCAGCAACAACGGCACACCCAGATTGCCTCGACTGAGGTCGGCAACATTCGAGCGAGCAGTGTTGAATAACTGAGAGCGATCCACCGGTTTTCCCCGTTCCTTTAAAGCAAACTTTTGACGCCCAAAGCAGGCGCACGGCGGCTACTGCAAGAAGCCTTCCAACTTTTGCCGGGGATTGAAATTGAGGTTTGCTTCAGGGGAATTGTCTTGCCAGAAGCTGGGCGCCATGGAGCCGACCGCTAAACAGACGCAGGACGGCTATCACCATTAGAGGCGGGTAAAAAAATCAGAAAAAACCGCGCACTCATGGATCCCCGGCAGTCAAAATTTGCTCTGGATTAATCGCACCAAGACGCAAATTGCGGCCCACAAGGTAGCGCGTACCCTTACGGATCGGCTTCCCTCCCACGTCGACAAGCGTCTCCTCAGAATCGCCTAATGTCACGATCTCCTCGGGCTGATGAAAAGGATCTTCGGGGTATGCCTTCAACACAATCAGTGCCCAGACAAAGTAAATGTCCGGCACATCCTGCGGCTCGATCTTCCGTTCGACCTCCGGCTCGACCTCCCATCGAAAGTCCTGCCCACCCGTGACCTGTAACTGATCACCGACCATGTGAAATTGTGGTTTGTGATAACGCGCCAGTAGGCCGGTGCCATTGCTACTCCATGTATCGGAGTAGTTGTTGGGCGAAGAGAAAACTCTGACCAACTCTTCAACAGTACCAATGTTGCCAGCGGCACTATTGAATCGGTTGTAGAGACTATGGTGGGCTACCCCGTCCAACCTTGGCTTGATCGCATTGATATACGAATCGAGATAGCCCGGCACATACGCATTGCTCATGTGCACGAAATGCGTGAAGTCCAACATCGCCTTAAAAGTGAACGTGCAAGCGATATGATCAGACTCTTTCGCCACCGACCCGGAAACGAACTCGAACCTCATTCCTTCAAGCTTTTTGTAGTTCTCTTGCATGACCTTCTCCTTGGCGAATGTTAAAGACAGGTCAGAAGGCGAATTGCCCGTGAAACCTGCCAAGGAACATGGAATAGCTGAATGCCCTTTGTGTCCACTGTCAGAACTAACAGGTAGAGGTCTTTTTCAGACAAGCGGAGGGCCGCTGTCTTTTGATTTATCAGGAATCGCGCCGCAATGAACACAGATTGGGGGTATCACACCGATCCCCTGTGGGAGTGGGCTTGCTCGCGAAGAAGCCATCCGCGACACCACAGAATCATGAGCAGCAACTTTAAACGCTGGCGTTTAAAAGACACCTCCAGACACGCCTTGCGGGCTACATATTCTTGCGCCATTGCCTACAGCTACGCCAGAATCCGCCGGCTTGTGCGCCTTGGGGTCGGGTTCTATTGTGGATCGGTCGCTGATTGTTCAGTGATCGGGTTTAGCAGCCTGGGGTTTCTCTAGACGCACAAAGTCCGTTGTCGTTATGGCGGCTTTGCGTGGGGCACTTCGGTGCGCCGGGTTCTAGAGTCCTGGTCTGCTAACCCGCGTACAGCCGCCACCTCCTTCGTTAGCAGCGAACGGTGCCGGCCTCACCACTCTAGAGGCTTTACCGATGATCAAACCAACACCCAACCCACCCGATACCGACACCACCTCCCCCTACGAATCCCTCGATTCAAAAAAACTCCACGAAGCCGCCGACCGTGCCCTCGACCACTACCTCTGCGCGCCCGGCGCCACTCCGATTCAACGCAAAACCCGCTCGATGTACGCCGTGACCGCAGACTTCAAAAACGAAGAACTGCTGGCCGATGCCTGCGAAACACTCGCGTCAGCCAGAACCATCGCCAATGACTTCGCCCACCTGATACCGGCGTCGCAGCGCAGGACGCTGCTGGGGATAGCGCAATTGATCATGCTTGGTGAGCTGGCGGTGAATCGGGTGATGGATAATCTGGAGTTGCCGCAGTAACAGGATCTGTGACTGGCCTTGAATGAGGCGTTGTGGCTGCTGACGTCTTCGCGGGCAAGCCCGCTCCCACAGGGATTGGCGTCGATCACAAACCTGTGCCTCCATGCCGAACCTGTGGGAGCGGGCTTGCTCGCGAAGGCGGCCTCACAGCCGACACATGTCTTCAGGCATAAAAAAACCGCCGCCCCGTTCAATCGGGATGGCGGTTTTTATTGCGTCACTGTCCAGTCAGGAATCGCGGCGCAGATCCGGCGGGATCGGCAGATCGTCTTTCAGTGGATCCGGGCGTTTGCCCTTGCCGGCGCGGTACTGGCGGATCTGGTAGACGTAGGCCAGCACCTGGGCGACCGCCAGATAGAGGCCGCCGGGGATTTCCTGGTCGAGTTCGGTGGAGTAGTAGATCGAGCGCGCCAGCCCCGGCGACTCGAGGAGCATGACGTTGTTGGCGACGGCGATTTCGCGGATCTTCAGCGCCAGGAAGTCGCTGCCCTTGGCCAGCAATACTGGCGCCCCGCCCTTCTCCGAGTCGTACTTGAGCGCGACGGCGTAGTGGGTCGGGTTGGTGATGACCACGTCGGCGTCGGGAATCGCCGCCATCATCCGCCGCTGCGACATCTCGCGCTGGGTCTGGCGGATGCGCTGTTTGACCTCTGGCCGGCCTTCCTGATCCTTGTGCTCGTCGCGCACTTCCTGCTTGGTCATCAGCAGTTTCTTGTGGCTTTCCCACAACTGCACCGGCACGTCGACCGCAGCGATGATGATCAAACCGCAGGCCAGCCACAGCGAGCTCCAGCCCACCAGCGTCACGCTGTGAATGATCGCCTGCTCCAGCGGTTCATGGGCGATGCGCAGGAAGTCATCGATGTCGGACGACAACACCATCAGCGCCACGAACAGGGTGATCAGGAACTTGGCCAGCGCCTTGACCAACTCGATCACGGCCTTCATCGAGAACATGCGCTTGAGGCCCGCACCGGGGTTCATCCGGCTGAATTTCGGCGCCATGGAGCCGGCGGCGAACAGCCAGCCGCCAAGGGAAATCGGCCCGATCAGTGCGGCCAGCAACAGGGTGATCATGATCGGCTGAATCGCCACCAGCGCGATCTTGCCCGAGATCAGCAGGAACGTGCCCATGGACTTCTGATCCATGATCACTTCCCGCGACAGCGAGAAATTCAGGCGCATCAGATCCATCAATTCCTGCGCCAGCATGCCGCCGAACACCAGCAGGCCACCGGCACCGGCGAGCATTACCGCGAGGGTGTTGAGCTCTTTGGAACGGGCAATCTCACCCTTCTCACGGGAGTCCTTTTTGCGTTTCTCCGTGGGGTCTTCTGTTTTGTCCTGACCGCTTTCGCTCTCTGCCATGGCTCAGCGCGCCCGTGCCAGTTCGCGTAGCAACTGCAAAGCCTCGGTGGCCAGCGGTTGATACTGATTGAGAATGTCCGCCAGACCGACCCAGACGATGAACAGACCCAGCACCAGGGTCAGCGGAAAACCGATGGAGAAGATGTTCAGTTGCGGCGCAGCGCGGGTCATCACGCCGAACGCGATGTTGACCACCAGCAGCGCGGTGACCGCCGGCAGCACCAGCAACAACGCCGCCCCGAGAACCCAGCCGAGTTTGCCGGCCAGCTCCCAGTATTGCGCGGTCATCAACCCGCCGCCCACCGGCAGCGTGGTGAAGCTCTCGGTGAGCACTTCGAAGACCACCAGATGGCCGTTCATCGACAGGAACAGCAGGGTCACCAGCATGGTGAAGAACTGCCCGATCACCGCCACCGAGACGCCGTTGGCCGGGTCGACCATCGAGGCGAAGCCCATGCCCATCTGGATCGCGACAATCTGCCCGGCCACGGCAAAGGCCTGGAAAAACAGTTGCAGGGAAAACCCGAGCACCGCACCGACCAGAATCTGCTCGGCGATCAGCAGCCAGCCACTGAGCGCAAGCGGACTGACCTCCGGCATCGGCGGCAGCCCCGGGGCAATGCACACGGTGATGGCCACGGCGAAATACAGACGCACACGGCGCGACACCAACGTGGTGCCGAACACCGGCATGACCATCAGCATCGAGGCGACGCGAAACAGTGGCAACATGAACGACGCCACCCAGGTACTGATCTGGGTGTCGGTCAGCTGAAGCAGCGATTGCATGGCTCAGCCGATGACCATCGGAATGTTCTTGTAGAGCTGGATGATGTACTCCATGAACGTCTGCACCAGCCACGGGCCGGCGACGATCAGGGTGACCAGCATGACCAGCAGACGCGGCAGAAAGCTCAGGGTCTGTTCGTTGATCTGGGTGGCGGCCTGGAACATCGCCACCAGCAGGCCGACCAGCAGGCTCGGCACCACGAGAATTGCGACCATCATCGTGGTCAGCCACAGCGCTTCCCGAAAGATATCGACCGCCACTTCCGGCGTCATGGCGAAACACCTCCGAAGCTACTGGCCAGGGTGCCGATAATCAGCGCCCAGCCATCCACCAGTACAAACAGCATGATCTTGAACGGCAGCGAAATGATCAGCGGCGAGAGCATCATCATCCCCATCGCCATCAGCACACTGGCCACGACCAGGTCGATGATCAGGAACGGAATGAAGATCATGAAACCGATCTGGAACGCGGTTTTCAGTTCGGAGGTGACGAACGCCGGCACCAGAATGGTCAGCGGCGCCTGATCTGGGGTGGCGATGTCGGTACGCTTGGACAGACGCATGAACAGCTCCAGATCGCTGGTGCGGGTCTGGGCGAGCATGAAGTCCTTGATCGGTACCTGGGCCTTTTCCACCGCTTGCTGCGCGGTGAGTTTTTCCGCCAGGTATGGCTGCAGCGCATCGTTGTTCACCCGATCGAACACCGGGGCCATGATGAACATGGTCAGGAACAGCGCCATGCCGGTGAGGATCTGGTTCGACGGTGTCTGCTGCAGACCGAGGGCCTGACGCAGGATCGAGAAGACGATGATGATCCGGGTGAAACTGGTCATCAGAATCACAGCCGCCGGAATGAAGCTCAGCGCCGTCATGATCAACAGGATCTGCAGGCTGACCGAATACTCCTGCGCGCCGTCGGCGTTGGTGCCCAGCGTGATCGCCGGGATCGACAACGGATCGGCGGCGAACGCCAGCGGCGCGGCCAGCATCAAGGCCAGCGTCAAGACGATGCGTAGCGCACCCATTACTTCTTATCCTTCTGATCCTTGCCGAGAATCTTCAGCAGATGCTGGGCAAATTCCGGGGTCGCTTTTTCGCTGCTGCTCGGCACTGGCACCGGCTCCTTCAGCACATGCAGCGCGGTGATGGTGCCAGGGCTGAGGCCCAACAGAATCTGTTCGTTGCCGACCTGCACCAGCATCAACCGGTCGCGCGGACCGAGTGCGCGGGAGCCGATCAGCTCGATCACCTGGCCCTTGCCTGCCGGCCCGGACTGCTGCACCCGGCGCAGCAGCCAGGCGAGGAAGAAGATCAAGCCCAGCACCAGCAACAAGCCGAAGACCAGTTGCGTCAATTGCCCGGCCACACCGCTGCCGATCGCCGGCGCGGCAACCGCAGCGGCGGACGTGGCGGCCGGTTCAGCGGCCAGCACACTCAACGGCAGCGCCAGCAGCGCCCACAGGAACCGTTTCACTCAGCGCAGCTTCTTGATGCGTTCGCTTGGGCTGATCACGTCGGTCAGGCGGATGCCGAACTTCTCGTTGACCACCACCACTTCGCCGTGTGCGATCAGGGTGCCGTTGACCAGCACGTCCAGCGGCTCGCCGGCCAGACGATCAAGCTCGATCACCGAACCCTGGTTCAGTTGCAGCAGGTTGCGGATGTTGATGTCGGTGCTGCCGACTTCCATCGAGATCGACACCGGGATGTCGAGGATCACGTCCAGGTTCGGACCGTCCAGCGTCACCGGATCGTTGTTTTTCGGCACGCTGCCGAACTCTTCCATCGGCAGACGGTTGGAGCTTGCAGCGCCAGCGTCGGCGGCCAGCAGCGCGTCGATGTCAGCCTGGCTGCCATCACCGGTCTCTTCCAGGGCCGCAGCCCATTCGTCGGCCAGTGCCTGATCGTCCTGGGCGTTCATTTCGTCGTTCATCATTTGTCCTCGGCGGGCAACAATTCAGTTAAATGCGTGGTGGTGAGAGCGGCGCTTCAGCGACGCTCGATCGGCTCGATCACCTGCAACGCGAGGTTGCCTTTGTGCGAGCCCATCTTGACCTTGAAGGCCGGTACGCCGTTGGCGCGCATGATCATGTCTTCCGGCATCTCGACCGGGATCACGTCCCCCGGCTGCATGTGCAGGATGTCGCGCAGCTTCAACTGGCGGCGGGCCACGGTGGCGCCGATCGGTACATCGACATCGAGCACGTCCTGACGCAGGGCATTGACCCAGCGCTCGTCCTGATCGTCGAGGTCCGACTGGAAACCGGCGTCGAGCATTTCGCGCACCGGCTCGATCATCGAGTACGGCATGGTCACGTGCAGGTCACCGCCACCGCCATCGAGTTCGATGTGGAAGGTGGAGACCACGATCGCTTCGCTCGGGCCGACGATGTTGGCCATGGCCGGGTTCACTTCCGAGTTGATGTACTCGAAATTGACTTCCATGATCGCCTGCCAGGCTTCCTTCAGATCGACGAAGGCCTGCTCCAGCACCATGCGCACTACACGCAGTTCGGTCGGGGTGAATTCACGCCCTTCGATCTTGGCGTGACGGCCGTCGCCGCCGAAGAAGTTGTCCACCAGCTTGAACACCAGTTTGGCGTCGAGGATGAACAGCGCAGTGCCGCGCAGCGGTTTGATCTTGACCAGGTTGAGGCTGGTCGGTACGTACAGCGAGTGCACGTATTCGCCGAACTTCATCACCTGGACGCCACCGACGGCAACGTCCGCCGAGCGGCGCAGCATGTTGAACATGCTGATGCGGGTGTAACGGGCAAAACGCTCGTTGATCATTTCCAGAGTCGGCATGCGTCCACGGACGATGCGATCCTGGCTGGTCAGGTCGTAGCTTTTGACACTGCCGGGTTCGGCAGCGTTATCGGTCTGTACCAGACCATCGTCGACGCCATGCAACAGCGCGTCGATTTCATCCTGGGACAGCAGATCCTGCACGGCCATGTCGTGTTCCTACTGCAGTACGAAATTAGTGAAAAGCAACTGTTCGATCACCACTTTGCCCAGCTCTTTCTGCGCCACTTCCTGGACGCTGGCTGTGGCCTTCTGGCGCAACATCTCCTGCCCGACCGGGGTCGCCAGCGTGGCGAAATCCTGACCGGAGAAGAGCATCACCAGGTTGTTGCGGATCACCGGCATGTGCACTTTGAGCGCGTCCAGATCGGCCTGGTTACGCGCCAGCATGGTGATGCTCACCTGCATGTAGCGCTGACGGCCGTTCTGGTTGTAGTTGGCGACAAACGCCGGCGCCATCGGCTCGAAAATCGCTGGCTGCTTGCCGGTCGGCGCGGCTTCGGCGGCCTCGGCAGGCTTGCTCTGAGCACTGTGCATGAAGTACCAGGTCGCGCCCACGGACACACCGATCGCCAGCAGCAGAGCCACCACGATCAGGATGATCATCTTGAGTTTGCCTTTGGTCGCGGGGTCTTTTACAGCTGCTGCTTCGCTCTTCGCCATGCCAATAATCCGTCACTAATCGGGTTTTCACAGTCGCACGGCAAGGCAAGAGCAAGTGTTATGCCAGAAGTGTCGGAGGTAACGCTAAAGTCAAAAGCCACCCTCACCCCAGCCCTCTCCCGGAGGGAGAGGGGGCTGACCGAGGTGTCAGGCATCAAACATCGACCTGAAAGACCGAGTCGATTATGGATTCACAGCGAAAGTATCCGGTCGGCGTACTTCGCGAGCATCCCCCAATCGGTCCCCTCTCCCTGTGGGAGAGGGCTAGGGTGAGGGGCTCTTGATTTTGCTCAGGCGTAGTAGTCGACGGCGCTGGTGCCAATGACGCTGGTGGTTTGCGCAGCGGCTTCCGCCACTGCCGCCGGCGTCAGCTCTTCTTCCGCCGAATCCAGACGTCCGCCAGCAGCGCTGGTGCGGCCACTCTGGCCCTGCTGCGCCTGTTCCTGGCCCTGCTGACCCTGCCAGCCGCGGCTCTGGTCGGAGACATTAACGTCGACCTGGCCCATGCCCTGCTGGGTGAACATGTCACGCAGGCGATGCATCTGCCCGTCCAGCGCTTCACGCACGCTTGGATGCGCGCTCATGAACGTCACCTGGGTCTGCTGATCGGGAACCATGTTCACCCGGATATCCAGACGCCCCAGTTCCGCCGGTTGCAATTGAATATCCGCCGCCTTCAGATTGGCGCTCGACAGGTACATGACGCGGTTGACGATTTCTTCGGTCCAGCCGCTCTGGTGCATGGCGATCGGCTGATTCACCGGTACGGCGTTCGCGGTTTTCGGTGTGGCTGCCTGAGTCAGCGCCGCCAGACGGTTGGCGAAATCATCGACACGGGTATCACTGGTGGCGCTTTTCAGATCTTTCAGGCCATCGTCGATCAGGCCACTGAAGGTTTTTTCACCATTCTGACTGGTGCTGTCCTTGTCGGCCTGTACGTCGAGCATGCTGGCCATGCCGGCGGCGAAGTTCTGCGCCGAAGTCAATTCACCGTCGGCCTGAGTCTGGGCCGGCGTAGCTTTGGGCTGTGTCTGGCTGGATGCGGAAATGTGCCCGCCCTGCTCCATCGCCATGCGCACCGCCGGCAACGAGTCGAGCGGATCGGCCGCCGGGTCGAAAGCGCTGTCGGTCGACGCAGCAGGGTCTTTGATCACTGCCGGCGCGACGGTTGCGGCCACGACCGGTGTTTCGGCCTTGACCGGCTCCGGTGTTACAGCCACCGGTGCTGGCACCACAGGCGCCGCGACCAGCGGCTGCACGGTTTGCGCCAGCGCCGGATCCAGCGCCGGGTCAACCGGCGTGGTGTCAGCCACCGGAGTCTGCGCGTCGTCTGCGGCAGCATCGGCAGCGGCCTTGTCAGCGGCGGCCTGATCATCGGATGTCGTCGGTGCAGTCTTGTCGGCAGGCAAGGCGTTGCCGCTATCGGCAACGGTCTGTTGCGTGGCGGCAGACTTATCCTTGCCGAGATCTTTCCTGTCGCTGTTGTCGGCAACCTTGTCGCGCGCCGGTTTCAACGAACTGTCAGAGCTCGGAAGAGTCTTTTTCGGGCCTTGATCGGCGAACACCTGAGCGAAGCTTGAGGCCTTGTCCCCGGTGTCTGCAGCCATTACCGGCGTCTTCGCGGCGGCGGCTTGCGCCTTGGCCTGAGCGGCAGATTGAAGAAGAACATTGGGGGTCGCAGGCATGACACGGTCTCCGCTGCACTGGGATCGTAGGTACAGTTGACGGGGATTATTGCAAGTGTCGGGCCAGTTTTGTCCGGCGCTTGCGAAAAGTGCCGGACGGCGGGATTCAATGGGTCAGGGCGTGCTGGCGTTCGTCTTCGTAGACAGGTCGCACATCGGCGAATTCGCAACGGATGTCGGCCACCAGTTTGACGATTTCCGCAGGGCTTTTGCCCTTGGCGTCCGCCTCCAGCTCCTGACAGAGCTGCGCCAGTCGCACGGCGCCCATGTTGCTGGCGCTGCCCTTGAAACTATGGGCAACCTCAGCCAACACCCTGGCATCGGCGGTCTTCTGCAGTTGATGCAAGCGACTTTCAGAATCGGTCAGGAAGGTATCCAGCAAATCCGGATAGCTGTCTTCCATCACTTCGCGCAACGCATCGAGTACTTCGCGATCCACATGTTGGTCAGTCACTTGTTCACTCCTTGATCAAGAATCGGCGAATTATGCCCTAACCTCCCAGAAAAACTCTACGCAAGCACTGCGACCTTCGTCCGACCATCTGGCGTTATGCCCCAAATGCCGGATCAAACTGACCCCGCGCCCCGACAGACGGACACCGTCCACCGGCCGCTCCATCACCCGCGCCACGTCAAAACCCTTGCCGCTGTCCTCGACGCGAATGACCAGACAGCCACCGGCACCTTGCGGCCGGACCTGCAGATGCACGCGCACATAACCGTCCTGCAAGGCATCGAGTCGCGCATTGCGCTGCTCATAGTAGCGGGCGAATCCTGCGGCATCGCGCTTGAGGCTGGAATCCAGACCCAGCACGCCGTGCTCCAGCGCATTGGAGTACAACTCGGCGAGCACGCTGTAGATCGCCCCGCTCTGGGTGCGCAACCCGTGTACCTCCAGCAACAACTGCAGCAGATACGGCAAAGGATTGAAGCGCTTCAGTGTAGCGCCGCGAAACTCGAAGCTCACCGACCAGTCCAGCGGACACGACTGGCCGCTGTCGGAATACACCGGCGCCGGCGGCATGACCTGCGCCGCGTCGAGCAGACTGATCTCGACCATGCTCACGTCGTCACGGGGCTCGCCGCGAAACTCGAGCAAGGCCTGTTCAATCTCGGCAAACAGGTTGTCCGGCTCACGGTTGACAGCAAACAGCTGCTGCAAACGCTCGACACCGAACAACCGGTCATCGCCGTCAGTGGTGTCGATCACACCGTCCGACAGCAGGAACACCCGATCCCCCACCGCCATGGTTTGCACTTCTGTCCGATCGTCAAACGCTTGCGGGCTGAGCACGCCCAGCGGCAAGTGCCGCGCCGACAGCGGCACCCGCTCGCCGCTGGCAATCCGGTGCAGATAACCGTCGGGCATACCGCCGTTCCACACCTCCACCGTGCGCCGCTGAAAACTCAGGCAGAGCATCGTCGCGCAGCAGAACATGTCCACCGGCAGGATGCGCTTGAGCTTGGCGTTCATCTCGCGCAGGGTTTCAGCCAGGCCGTAGCCCTTGGCGGTCATGCCATAGAACACTTCTGCCAGAGGCATGGCCCCCACCGCCGCCGGCAGACCGTGACCGGTGAAATCACCGAGCAGCACATGCATGTCGCCGGCCGGGGTGTACGCCGCCAGCAGCAGGTCGCCGTTGAACAATGCGTAAGGCGATTGCAGATAGCGAATATTCGGCGCACTCAGGCAGCCCGAGTGGGCCACCTTGTCGAACACCGCTTTGGCCACACGCTGTTCGTTGAGCAGGTAATCGTGATGTTTGGCGATCAGATCGCGCTGCTGCAGCACGGTGGCCTGCAAGCGGCGCAAGCGATCCATCGCCTTGATTTTGGCGGCGAGGATCACCTGGTTGTAGGGCTTCGCCAGAAAGTCGTCGCCCCCAGCCTCCAGACACCGGGCCAGCGCTTCACTTTCGGTCAGCGAGGTCAGGAAGATGATCGGCACCAGGGTTTCCCCCGCCAGCGCCTTGATCTGCTGCGCCGCTTCGAAGCCGTCCATCACCGGCATCATCGCGTCCATCAGCACCAGATGCGGTTGTTGCCGGCGAAAGACCTCAACCGCTTCAGCGCCATTGGCCGCCGTCAGCACTTCATGCCCCTGACGCCGGACGATGGTCGACAACAGTAACCGGTCAGCGGCGCTGTCTTCGGCGATCAGGATCGTCAGCGGCTCTTGCGCCTGCATGGCCGTCAACTGATGTCGAACAGTTTGTCGAAGTTGGAGATGGCGAGAATCTTGCGCACGTCGGAGTTGCTGTTGATCACGCGCACATCCGAGTCGTCGCCGCCGGCGTGATCGCGCAGCAGGAGCAGCATGCCCAGTGCGGAGCTGTCGAGGTAGGTGGCTTCTTTCAGATCAACCACGATGGAGTCGGGTTTTTGGTTAAGCCGCTCATAGGACTCGCGAAACTCCTGATGGCGCCCAAAATCGAACCGCCCCTTGACCGAAATCGTCAGTTTTTGACCATCCGGAGAGACTTCTGTAACGACTGACATTGACTGGCTTCCTTGTCATTGACGAACGTGTACAAGGTTTAGCATCTGGTAGACCCAGGGGCAAGGTGCAACGCAGAACCAAATGTGGGAGCGGGCTCGCTCGCGAATGCAATCGGTCAGTTGACCGAGGTGGTGACTGACACGACGCCTTCGCGGGCAAGCCCGCTCCCACAGGGAGTTTGGGACAACTTAAAAAGGGTTCTGGCGCGGCAAACGCTGCGACAACTCGTCCAGCAGCTTCTGCTCACGCTTGTCTTCGAGGCGTTGCGCCTCTTCGCGATAGCGCTGCACCAGTTTGCGCAGGCCTTCGACCTTGGCAAACGCCTGCTGCCAAGCATCGCGCGCCTTGATCAGGTTGTTCTGGTGCCAGACCAGGCTCTGGCGCTGCTGGTCGATGGCGGTGTCCAGCTGCGCGAGGAAACCGTGATAACCCAGCAGCCATTGCCCGGAAACCCCGTCGCTGCCGCGCACGATCCACTGTTCCTGATAATCCAGACGAAAGGCGTCGAGGTCGGCGAGTTTGCTTTCGGCCACTTTGACCTGGCCCTGAAAGTAACCCAGGCGCTGCACGGCGGTTTTCTCGGCCTGTTCGGCCATCTCCACCACGGGTGCCAGACGCGCAGCTCGGCTCACGGCCATGGCCGATTACCCGCCCGCCGCAGGCGCGAACAGGGTTTCGAGGTAAGCCTGGCTCTCGCCCATGTTGATCTTGTCGTTGAGCCCCTGACGCTGGTAGCGGGTCAGTTGCGGCTGCAGATTGATCGCCAGATCGGTCTCGCGGTCGCCACCGGCGACGTACGCGCCGACGCTGATCAGATCGCGGCTCTGCTGATAGCGCGACCACAATTGCTTGAAGTACTGCGCACGCTGCATGTGCTCCGCCGAAACCACGGCCGGCATCACCCGGCTGATCGAGGCTTCGATGTCGATGGCCGGATAGTGCCCTTCCTCGGCCAGACGCCGGGACAACACGATGTGGCCGTCGAGCACGCCCCGCGCCGAGTCGGCAATCGGGTCCTGCTGGTCATCGCCTTCGGACAACACGGTGTAGAACGCGGTGATCGAACCACCGCCCTTCTCCGCATTACCGGCGCGCTCCACCAGTTTCGGCAGTTTGGCGAACACCGAGGGCGGATAACCCTTGGTCGCCGGTGGCTCGCCAATGGCCAAAGCGATTTCCCGCTGGGCCTGGGCGAAACGGGTCAACGAATCCATCAGCAACAGGACGTTCTTGCCCTTGTCGCGGAAATACTCGGCGATCCGCGTGCAATACATCGCCGCGCGCAGACGCATCAGCGGCGCATCGTCCGCCGGCGAGGCGACCACCACCGAACGCTTGAGGCCTTCTTCACCGAGAATGTGCTCGATGAACTCCTTGACTTCTCGACCCCGCTCACCGATCAGACCGACGACGATGATGTCGGCCTCGGTGAAGCGGGTCATCATGCCCAGCAGCACCGATTTACCGACACCGGTACCGGCGAACAGCCCCAGACGCTGACCGCGTCCGACCGTCAGCAAACCGTTGATGCAACGGATGCCGACGTCCAGCGGGACGTGGATCGGGTCGCGGTTGAGCGGGTTGATGGTCGGGCCGTCCATCGGCACCCAGTCTTCAGCCTTCATCCCGCCCTTGCCGTCCAGCGCACGACCGGCGCCATCGAGCACGCGACCGAGCATGCTCATGCCCATCGGCAGCCGACCGGTTTCCGCCAGCGGCACCACGCGGGCGCCGGGGGCAATGCCGGCGACGCTGCCGACCGGCATCAGAAAGACTTTGTTGCCGGAAAACCCCATGACTTCCGCTTCCACCTGGGACGGGTGATAGCTGTCGTCATTGATCACCAGGCAGCGCGTGCCCATGGCAGCGCGCAGGCCTTCGGCTTCGAGGGTGAGGCCGACCATCCGCAGCAGGCGGCCTTCGAGAATCGGCGCGCCGGCGATCTCAGTGGCTTCGGCATAAGTGCTGAGGCGCTTGGCGAAACTGGTGCGTTCAAGGCGCATCGGGGGTGTCCGCGAGCGGCTCTTCAGGCGCAGCCGCCGGTTGGCTTTGTTCAGGAATGTCCAGACTCAGATCCGGCGCAGCCGGGTGCAGGGCCTGTTCGTGTAACTGGTCGAACAGTTTGGCCATGACCTGGGTCACGCGGGTCTCGATGCTGGCGTCGATACGGCTGTGCTCGGTTTCAACCCGGCAACCGCCCGGCAGCAACGAGTCATCTTCCACGATGCGCCAGGATTCCTCATGACGTTCGCGCAAGGCCTTGGCCTGCTCGAAGTCTTGCGGATTGACGTAAAGACGCACATTTTCCACGCCCAACGGCAACAGCTTGAGCGCGTCGCGCATGACCTGTTCGATCTGGCTGGAATCGATGGCCAGCTCGCGCTTGATCACTTGCTTGGTGATGTGTTGCACGAGGTCGACCAGCGACTTTTCGATCTGCGTGTCCTGCTCGGCAATCGGCTCGAACAGGTGGGTCATCAGTTGCTCGAGGCTGGCCAGTTTCGCCGCCAGCGCCACTTCGGCCTCCTGACGCACCTTGAGCGTGGCGCTGTGAAAACCCTCCTTCTCGCCGATGCCAAAGCCCTCGTTGTAAGCCTCCTGACGGATGCTTTCGAGTTCTTCCAGGGTCAGTGGCTGGACTTCTTCCAGCGGCACTTCTTCCATTTCCGGCGGTTCGGGCTCCGGTTCCGGCTCGGGTTCCGGTTTCGGCGGGTCGAAGCTGGGCAGCGCCCAGGATTCGAAACCACGGACATCCCGGGCACGGATCAGATCCGTCACATCGTCATGCTTGTCCATGGGCTTAGATCATTTCCTCGCCGCCCTTGCCACCGAGCACGATTTCGCCGGCTTCGGCCATACGACGGGCAATGGTGAGGATTTCTTTCTGCGCGGTTTCCACGTCGCTGACGCGCACCGGGCCTTTGGCTTCGAGGTCGTCGCGCAACAGCTCGGCCGCACGCTTGGACATGTTCTTGAAGATCTTCTCTTTGACGCCTTCGTCCGAACCCTTGAGGGCCAGTACCAGCACGTCGGAAGAGACTTCGCGCAACAGCGCCTGAATGCCGCGGTCGTCGACGTCGGCCAGGTTGTTGAACACGAACATGAGGTCTTCGATCTGACCGGACAGGTCTTCGTCGACTTCGCGGATCGAGTCCATGAGCTGGCCTTCGATCGAGCTGTCGAGGAAGTTCATGATGTCCGCCGCACGCTTGATGCCACCCAGGGTGGTGCGCGAGGCATTCGAGTTGCCGGAGAACTGCTTCTCGAGAATCTGGTTCAGCTCTTTCAGCGCCGCCGGTTGCACGGTGTTCAACGACGACACGCGCAGGATGATGTCCAGACGCACCTTGTGGTCGAAGTTGCCCAATACTTCACCGGCCTGATCCGGGTCGAGGTACGCGACGACGATGGCCTGGATCTGCGGGTGTTCGTAACGGATCACGTCGGCAACGGCGCGCGGCTCCATCCATTTCAGGCTGTCGAGGCCGCTGGTGTTGCCACCGAGCAGGATGCGGTCGATCAGGCCATTGGCCTTGTCTTCGCCCAACGCCTGGGTAAGCATTTTGCGCACGTAGTCGTCGGAGCCGACGCCGAGGCTGGTCTGGTCGCCGACAATGTCGACGAACTCGCTCATGACCTGCTCGACCTGTTCGCGATGGACGTTGCCCATCTGCGCCATGGCCACACCGACACGCTGAACCTCTTTGGGGCCCATGTGGCGCAGCACTTGCGCGGCATCGGTTGAACCCAGGGACAGCAGCAGAATCGCGGCTTTGTCGACCTTGTTCAGTTTGGCGGTTGCGGCTCGGTTATCACTCATCTGCGTTAATCCACTCTTTCACGACCTGAGCCACGCGACCCGGATCCTCGGCCACCAAGCTCTTGATTGCATTCAGTTGTGCGTCGTAACCCTCGCTCGGGCTAGGCAACAGAATGCTCTGCGGACCACCGAGGCTCACGCGGTCGTTGGCCAGGTCGCCGTCCAGGCCGCCCATGCCACCGAGTTCCACGTCGCTGCCCAGACCGGCCAGCTCCTTGCCTTTGCCGCCACCGGTGATGTTGTTCAACACCGGACGCAGCACACCAAACACCAGCACCAGGATGAACAACACACCCAGCACTTGTTTGACGATGTCCCAGAACCATGGCTGGGAGTAGAACGGAATATCGGCGACCACTTCACCGCGTTCGGCGGAGAACGGCATATTGATCACGCTGACGCTGTCGCCACGGCTGGCATCGAAGCCGACCGCGTCCTGCACCAGACGGGTGAAGCGCGCCAGTTCATCGGCGCTCCACGGCGCGCGGGTGGTTTCCCCGTTGGCCGGGTTGATCTTGACCTGATCGTCGACCACCACCGACACCGACAGACGATTCAGGCGACCCTGCTGCTGTTTGGTGTGGCTGATGGAACGGTCGAGTTCGAAGTTCTTGGTGGATTGTTGACGCTTGTCCGCCGGGTACGGCGCGAGCATTGGCTGGCCGGTGGCCGGGTCCATGATCTGCTGACCGTTGGCATCAACCAGTGGCTGACCGGGTTGAATCATGCCGGTAGAGGCTTGCGCGCCACCGGTGGTCTGCGGTGCCGAGGCCGGCGCTGGCGGCTGGTTGCTCAGGGCACCCGGTACACCTTGCGGGCCATTGCTGGCGGTGCGTTGCTCGTTGACCGACTGCTCGCTGCGCAACGCCGGTTGATCCGGGTTGAACTGCTCGGCAGTCGATTCGACGGCGTTGAAATCGATGTCGGCCGAGACTTCAGCCTTGTAGCGGTCGTTGCCCAGCACCGGTTGCAGAATATTGTGCACGCGCTGGGTCAGCATGCTTTCCATGCGGCGGCTGTAATCGAACTGCTTGCCGGCCATGGTCATTTCGGAGTTTTCCGCCTGATCGGAGAGCAGGTTGCCCTTCTGATCGACGACGGTGATCTGCGATTTGCTCAGTTCAGGAACGGAGGTCGCCACCAGGTTGATGATCGCCACCACCTGCCCCGGCTCCAGCGAACGCCCGGAGTACAGCTCGACCAGTACCGACGCGCTTGGCTTGCGTTCATCACGCACGAACACCGAACTCTTCGGAATCGCCAGGTGCACACGGGCGCCCTTGACGTTGTTCAGGCTGGAAATGGTGCGTGCCAGTTCGCCTTCGAGGCCGCGACGGTAGCGGGTCGCTTCCATGAACTGGCTGGTGCCCAGCCCCTGTTCCTTGTCGAGGATTTCGAAACCGATGTTGCCGTCGCTGGGAGTGACACCAGCGGCCGCGAGTTTCATCCGCGCACGGGACAGGTCGTCGGCCTTGACCAGCAAGGCGCCGGAGTTCGGCTCGACGGTGTAAGGAATGTCGGCGGAGGCCAGGGTGTCCATGACCTGCTTGGCGTCCATGCCGGCAAGGCTGCCGTACAACGGACGGTAATCCGGCTGCTGCGACCAAAGCACCACGGCAAAGCCAATCGCCACGCTCGCAGCCAGGCCGACCAACAGGCCCACCTGACGCAGCATGGTCATCTCGGAGAGGTTTTCCAGGAAGGACAGGCCGAACAGCGGCGGTTTGCCGTCTATCGGGGTGGCCTTGGCCGGAACGTTATCGGCGACTGCTTCTGCCATGACTCAATCTCGTCCTTAAACCGGCATCTGCATGATGTCTTGATAAGCCTGAACCAGCTTGTTGCGCACCTGGGTCAGAGCCTGGAACGACACGCTGGCTTTCTGCGAGGCGATCATCACGTCCGTCAGATCGACGCCGCTCTTGCCGATTTCAAATGCGTTGGCCAACTGAGTCGACGCCTGCTGGGTATCGCTGACTTTGTTGATGGCCTGACCGAGCATGTCGGAAAAGCTGCTGCCTGCCAGTTCAGGGACGGCGGCAGTCGATTTCGGCGTGGCCATGGCGTCCATTTTCATGGCCTTCATGTCCATCATCAACCGATTAAATTCAATACCTTGGCTCATGGTCTACTCTCTTGGGCGGCCCGCAATTTTTTGACACTCACTCGGCGGGTACACAGGTATTAGCAACAAGGGTGCCAGCTCGGCGGACTTACTCTATAAAAGCCCATCAAGGCACCGCGTCAGGTCCAGGCACCGCGAAACTACTGTGGGAGCGGGCTTGCTCGCGAAGAGGGAGAGTCAGTCGACATTTTCGCCACTGACCCTGCGCTTTCGCGAGCAAGCCCGCTCCCACAATTGACTTGCGACAATTTTCAGGTGGCGAACAGATAGCCTTCGACGTCCATCCCGGCATCCCGCATTTGCGCCAGTTTGTAGCGCAGGGTACGCGGGCTGATACCGAGTTTTTCCGCGGCTTCCTTGCGCCGGCCACGCTCGGTGCGCAGGGTGTCGATGATCATCTGGAACTCCCGGCGACGCAGGTCATCGCCCAGCGCACCGGCGGACTCGGCCTCGACTTCGATCTCGCGCACCAACGGTTGCACCGGCGCGACGGCCGGCGCTGCGCTAAACGTCACCGCGCCGGTCAGGCAGAAATCCTGCGGCTGGATCAAACCGCCCTGCTGCAGAATCAGCGCCCTTTGAATCGCGTTATCCAGCTCACGCACGTTGCCCGGCCACGGGTAGTGGGTCAGGCAAGCCTGGGCCTCTGGCGAAAGTTTCGCCGCCGCATGCTTCATTTTATTGACGTGTTTGTTCAGCAACCGCTCCGCCAGCGGCAAGATATCGGCAGTGCGCTCGCGAAGTGGACGCCACGCCAGGGGAAAAACCGACAGACGGTAAAAAAGGTCTTCACGGAAACGCCCCGCCGCCACTTCGCCGGCCAGATCACGGTTGGTGGTGGCGACCACGCGAATATCCAGGGTGATCGGTTTGCGCGCACCGACGCGCTCGACTTCGCGCTCCTGCAACACCCGCAGCAACTTGGCTTGCAGGCCCAAGGGCATTTCGGAAATCTCGTCGAGCAGAATGGTGCCGCCATCGGCCTGCTCGAACTTGCCGGCCTGCGCCGCGATGGCGCCAGTGAACGAGCCCTTCTCGTGACCGAACAGTGTGGCCTCGAGCATGTTGTCGGGAATCGCCGCGCAGTTGATCGCAATAAACGGCTGGCTGGCACGGTGGGATTGCTGGTGGATGTAGCGCGCCAGCACTTCCTTGCCGGTACCGGATTCGCCGGAGATCAGCACCGTGGAATCACTGCGCGCCACCCGCGCGGCCAGTTCGAGCAACTGCGCACTGGCCGGCTCGACCGCCACCGGACCTTCACCGTCAGCAACGCTGACGCTACCCAGGGCATGCCGCGACACCAGGTCCAGCAGGGCCTTGGGTTCAAATGGCTTGACCAGATAATCCGCCGCGCCCTGACGCATCGCATCCACGGCGCGTTCGACCGCGCCATGCGCAGTCATCAGCAACACCGGCAATTGCGGCTGCCGCGCACGCAACAGTGCAAGCAGTTGATGGCCGTCCATGCCAGGCATGTTGACGTCGCTGACCACCAGACTGAACGCCTCGCGCTCGACCGCCTGCAACGCCTCTTCGGCACTGCCGACCGCCTGGTAGTCGTGACCCGCCAGCAGCAGCGTATCGGCCAGCGCTTCGCGCAACGAGCGGTCATCCTCGACCAGCAAAACCTTGATGCCCATGACGTTTACTCAGCTCCGTGTACAGCGGAAAACAGCGGCAGGATCACCTGCGCGCACGTGCCGCGCCCGACTCGCGAGCGCAGCTGCAATTCTCCCTGATGTGCCCGCGCCACAGCCTTGACCACGGTCAGGCCAAGCCCGGTACCGGTCACTTTGGTGGTGAAAAATGGCTCACCGAGACGCTCCAGCACCGCCGGATCAATGCCGCTGCCGCTGTCGCTGACACACAGGCGCAGGCTGTTGTCGCGGCTGTAGCAATGCACTTTCAGGCGCACGTTGCCATCGCTGGCCTGAATCGCGTTTTCGATCAGATTGAGAATCGCCCCGACCAACGTGTCGCGGTTGCACAGCAATTCGCCGGCATGGCTGTCGCACTGCCAACGAATGGGCAAATCCTGCACATGGGTCAGCGCCGCCGCTTGCAGCGACTGCATCAAGGCATTCGGGGTGATCCGGTCGGTCAGCGGCAGCTCGCCACGGGCGAACACCAGCATGTCGCGCACCTGATGTTCCAGCTCATGCAGGCGCTCTTTGAGGCGGCCGGCAAAGCGCTGTTGAGTGGCGACCGGAAGCTCCTGCTCAGTCAAATGACTGGCATAGAGTAAAGCGGCGGACAGCGGCGTGCGGATCTGATGAGCCAGCGAGGCGACCATCCGCCCCAGCGACGACAGGCGCTCGTGGCGCGCCAGTTGATCCTGCAGATGACGGGTTTCTGTCAGGTCGTTGAGCAACACCAACTGCCCCGGCTCGGCATCCAGCGAACGCGTGGCAATCGACAGGCGTCGACCGTTTTTCAGAGAGATTTCATGGCCGTCGTCTTCACGCGGGGCAAAGCAGCGGGCGATGACGTGACGCCACAATTCGCCTTCCAGTGGCAGCCCGAGCAAGTCGATCGCCGCCGGATTGGCTTCGCGAACCATGCCGTGGCCGTCAATTACGATGACGCCACCGGGCAATAGATCAAGGAGGTTTTGCAGACGATTGGCCAGGCGTTCTTTCTCTGCCAGCTCCTGCATGCGCTGGGCGCTGACCACGGCCAGTTCGCCCTTGAGCTCGGTGACCCGGGCTTCAAGCATGCTGTAGGAGTCGGTCAGTTGACTGGACATCTGATTGAACAGCGCGAACGCCTGCTCAAGACCCAGGCGGCTCGTCTGCTCTAAGGACGACGGTTGCCCCTCGGCATTGGAGGCAGAAGACATCTGGGCGTGGGGCATTGTGTTCTCTCGCTTGGCTGACCGTCAGTTAAACGGAACGTTGCGAGGGATGTAGCAATACCCGTGCCTAAAAAAAACTGCTTATAAATGAAGGCATTGAAAAACAGGCGTCAATCATCCGCCTGTTCGTCACCTTCGCGCCGGCTCATGCCGTACTTGCGCATCTTCTCCACCAGCGTGGTACGGCGAATGCGCAGGCGTTCGGCGGCACGCGCCACGATGCCATTGGCGTCGTCCAGCGCCTGCTGGATCAGGCCCTGCTCCAGACCACCGAGGTAGTCCTTGAGGTCCAGACCTTCCGGCGGCAGCATCGCGTTGGCGGTGAAGTCCGGGGTGTGACCGTTGATGGCCACGCGCTCTTCGAGATCGCTGCGCAGGCTGTCGACCATCTGCTCGTCTTCGTCGTCGACGTAGCGGAATTTCTTCGGCAACTCGACCACGCCGATCACCCCGTACGGATGCATGATCGCCATGCGCTCGACCAGGTTGGCCAGCTCGCGGACGTTGCCCGGCCAGCCGTGACGGCACAGCGACATGATCGCCGCCGAGTTGAAACGGATCGAGCCGCGCTTTTCGTGTTCCATGCGCGAGATCAGTTCGTTCATCAGCAGCGGAATGTCTTCGACGCGCTCACGCAGCGGCGCCATCTCGATCGGGAACACGTTCAGGCGATAGTAGAGGTCTTCGCGGAAGGTGCCGATCTCGATCATGCTTTCGAGATTCTTGTGGGTCGCGGCAATGATGCGCACGTCGACGCTCTGGGTCTTGTTGCTGCCCACGCGCTCGAAGGTGCGCTCCTGCAGGACGCGCAGCAGCTTGACCTGCATCGGCAGCGGCATGTCGCCGATTTCGTCGAGGAACAGCGTACCGCCATTGGCCAGTTCGAAACGCCCGGCACGGCTGGTGATCGCACCGGTGAAGGCGCCCTTCTCGTGGCCGAACAGTTCGCTTTCCAGCAGCTCTGCCGGGATCGCCCCGCAGTTGACCGGCACGAATGGCGCGTCGCGACGCTTGGAGTGGTAATGCAGGTTGCGCGCAACCACTTCCTTGCCGGTGCCGGACTCGCCGAGGATCAGCACGCTGGCGTCGGTATCGGCCACTTGCTGCATCATCTGCCGGACGTGTTGAATCGCCCGGCTGGTGCCGACGAGGCTGCGGAACAGATTGGGTTCGCGATGACGGCCGCGCTCGCGGGCCTGGTCGTACATCTCGCGATACACCTGGGCACGGTGCAGGGAGTCGAGCAGTTTGCTGTAGCTGGGTGGCATTTCCAGGGTCGAAAGCACCCGGCGACGCTGGTCTTCCGGCAAGTCGACGGAAGAATTATCGCCCATCAGCAAAACCGGAAGGAACTCATCCCATGTCGAGAGTGTCTTTAACAAGCCCAAAAGTGCACCCGGAGCATTGACCGTCCCGATCAGTACACAGATGACTTCACGACTCGATGACAAAGAGCCGACAGCCTGCTGCCAGTCATGGCTGCCGCAGGGTAAATTTTCTTCGCCGAGAAAATTTAAAATCACCGCCAGGTCGCGGCGGCGGACGCTATCGTCATCGATCAGCAGAATTTTGGTTTCACGCCACATGCAATAGCAACTTCCCTAGTCAACTCAATGCCCGAAAAATGGGGCAAGCGAGACGCTTGCAGGACACCTTGTGCCTGTAGACGCCTGAAATCTGAAAACAGCCACTAGTTAAGTCAAAAAACCGTGCACAGTCAAATTTATGGCGCACATGTCTGGATTAACCGGGGATTAATTAACCAAACAGATGGTAAACCTTTGCCGCCTTCTGCGCTTGGGTGATCTGCGACATCTCGTTGGCTATTGCCTGCCGCTCACCCATCGCCGCCTCCAGAAGCTCCTTGTAGACATGGAGCAGCTCCTCAAGGTTATTGCGCAAGGCCTCCTCATCCAGCGAGGCCTCGGCCATGACGTCTTCCATGCAGGAACGGCAGGCCAGATCCAGCTCGCCAATGGCCTCCCAGTTACGTTCGGCCAGCGCGCTGACCAACGCTTCACGGGTATCTGCGATTCGCTGCAATACAAGACTCATGGTGCTCTCCTTAAAACTGGGGGCCTGGCGGAGCGATGCCGTCCCAGCCTTCCTTTACGGTGCGCAACAGGCCGGCGACCTCATCGAGAATTCGCGGGTCGCTGTCAATATTGGCCTGCGCCAGCCGCTTCATCATGTAGATGTAGAGCTGATTGAGATCAGCGACCGAATCGGCGCTGCTTTCCAGATCCAGACCCTCGCACAAACCGCCAATGATACCGATGGCCTTGCTGATAGCCGTACCCTTGGCAGGGATGTCTTTGCGCTCGATGGCACCCTTGGCCTGAGCGATGCGCTCCAGACCACCTTCCATCAACATTTGCACCAAGCGGTGCGGGCTCGCTTCGGATGTCTGGGCGTGTGCACCGACTTTTTGATATTGCCGAAGGGCTAACATTGGGTTCATGTTCTACCTCATTGCCACAATGACTCGTATAACCAGTGTATCGCCAACGAATCACAGAACTTTAGATCAAAAGACAAAAACCCGGCGCACGCCGATGAAGCGTAGCCGGGTTTTTGTCGTTCTTACGGGTTACTTCGCGGATTGCTGAGCGTTCAGCGAGCTGAAGAACGACGTGATGTTACTTGCCGTCGCCTTCATTTGCCCGACCAACAGGTCCATGGCGTTGTATTTGGCGGTCAGCGTCGCCGTCAGGCTCGTCACGTGCAAGTCCAACGCTGTCTGCTGCTTTTTCAGATTCGCCGCAGCGTTGGTCAAACTGGTGCTGCGCTGATCGAGCAGCCCGGTACCCGACTTGATGTACGGATCAACCGCACTGCTCATGCGCGCCAACAGACCATTGGTGGCATTGGTGCCGGAGAACATCTGCTGAACCTGACCAGACATGCCCGGAATACTCATACGATCGTTGAACACCTTGGTATCGAGGGTCAACTCACCGGTTTCCTTGTCGGTCAGCACACCCATCTGCGCCAGGACGGCCAACTGTCCGGTACCTGCCGAGCTCTGGGTCAGCTGCGAACGGATATCCGCCATCAGCGAACGCGGCAGCGAGTCACCGGTAAACGCAGCAGAAACAGTCAGGTTGCCATCAGCGTCCGCGGTCGCATTGGACAGGGTATCGATGGTTCGCTTGAGCGTGTTGTAGGAATCCATGAACGTCTGCAGCGACGTCTGGATGCCTGCGGTGTTGGTTGCGACGGTCACGGTTGCGGGCGTCGGATTCCCACTGGCGTCTTTAGGGCTTACGGCAGCGAGGCTCAACGTCATTCCGCTGATTGCACCTGTTACCGTGTTGCTCTTGCTGGTAACGGTCAGACCGTCGATGGTGAGCGATGCGTCCTGAGCCAAGTCGCCAACGGCGCCCGAGGCACCTGCCGCAGGACTGGCCCCCATTTTCTGAGTACCGTCGATCTCGAGACCCGCGATGCCACTCACCTGCAAGTCCATGCCTGCGCCGGTCTTGCTCGAGTTGATCACCAAACGCGAAGCGCCGCTGGCGTCGGTCACGATGTTGGCGGAGATACCATTGCTCGCCTGCGCGGTGTTGATCGCATCCCGAGTGCTCTGCAAGGTGGCATTGGCCGGAATCGCAACATTGTAATCAATGCCATTCTGACTGATTTTCAGAGTACCACTCGGAATGGCACTGGTGGCGCCGCCAGCAAAAGCAGCACTGGCTACTTTCGAGCCGGTTGCCAGTTTGTTCACGATAACGCTATAGCTGCCAGGTACTGCAGTACTGTCGGACGTTGCACCGAGTACCGTCGGCGTATCCGAAGTCGCGGTATAACCGGCAAACGCAGGACTGGTCGCCTTGCCCAGATCAGTCATCGACTTCTGGAACGCCGCCAGCGCACTTTTCAGCGAGCCGACACCGGAAATCTTCAGCGAGTTGGTTTTTGTCTGAGTATCGATCTGCGTCTGCTTGGCAGACTTGTCGGCGTTGACCAGCGCGGTCACGATCGCGCCGATGTCCAGGCCGGAACCCAGTCCGGAACCCGGTAGAATTGGACTTGCCATGTGCATCTCCCTTCAGATTGTTGCCATTCTTTTGACCGTTAACAGCGTCCTGAGAACGTACAAACATTATTCATGCCAGCTATCAGACTTTGGCGTCGAACAACACGTGACTCGCGTTGGCGAGGCTGTCTGCCAGCTTCAGGGCTTCTGCGGAGGGAATCTGTCGAACGACTTCACCCGTCTCGCTCGCGATCACCTTGACGATGACCTTTCCGGAGTGTTCGTCGATAGAGAACTCCAGATTGCGCTTGATCGACTGTACAAACTTTTCGATCTCCTGCACCGCCAGTTTCAACTTGGCATCATCCGAATCCTGACTCTTTTTATCAGCGACCGGAGCATCCACCTTGGCAACGACTGGCGTCTCTGACGGTTTGTCAGCAACCGGTGCTGCTGGCTTGGGAGCCGGATAAGACACGTTAAGCTTTACGCTCATGTCCATGCTCATCACCCTCTAACGTAAAAAGGCGAGAGAGCGCGACCAGCGCACTCCCCCGCCCGAACTCAATCCGAAATTACTGAAGCAGCTTCAGTACAGCGGATGGCAGTTGGTTGGCTTGAGCCAGAACAGAGGTCGAAGCCTGCTGCAGAGTTTGCTGCTTGGTCAGGTTAGCAGTTTCTGCGGCGAAGTCGGTATCTTGTACACGACCCTGTGCAGCAGTGGTGTTTTCCACGATGTTCTGCAGGTTGGAGATGGTGCTGGTCAGACGGTTTTGCGAAGCACCCAGGCTGGCGCGCTGTGCACCGATGGCAGCGATAGCGGCGTCGATTGCAGTGATCGCGTTGTCGATGTTCTGCGAAGCAGAACCAGTACCAGTACCGGTAGCACCGGTCAGAACTACAGTACCGCTACCTACGGACAGGCTGACGGCGTCGAACTTGGAGCTCAGTACCAGGTCGATGTGGTTAGCCGAACCAGTGTTTGCGCCAACTTGCAGGGTTACAGTACCAGCCGAACCGTCCAGCAGGTTTTTGCCGTTCAGGTTGGTCGAAGCCGAGATACGGGTGATCTCGTCGGACATCTGAGCGAATTCAGCGTTGGTTGCGGTCTGGTCAGCAGTGCCGTTGGTGCCGTTACGTGCTTTAACAGCCAGTTCACGCATACGTTGCAGGATGTCGGTGGTCGCTTGCAGGCCGCCTTCAGCTGCCTGAGCAACGGAGATACCGTCGTTGGCGTTCTGGATAGCCTGGTTGCCACCACGGATTTGCGAAGCCATACGGTTGGAGATCTGCAGGCCAGCGGCGTCGTCTTTAGCGCTGTTGATTTTCAGGCCGGAAGACAGGCGCTGCATCGAAGTCGACAGGGCGTTGGAAGCGTTGTTCAGGTTTTTCTGAACGTTCAGCGACGTGGTGTTGGTGTTTACTGTTAAAGCCATGACGAATTCCTCGTTGGTTGGGTACTGCGGCTTCCGGCCCTGGCAACCGCCTGGTGTGGCCTAGAGAACCTTCGTAATAGTTATCGTCGGGTTGGCAGGTTGCTTGAGGGCTTTTTGAAAAAAATTTGCCATCACCCTGCCACCCCCGAGAAAACAAGGGCTTAGCGCCCTCCCACCTGCGAAAAAATGACGCCATAAAACCGACCCGCGCGTAAAGCCCCGGGCCAGCGCGGTCGGTCAGTGTGCCGATCGTGCTTTTTGCAACAGTTCGATCAACTCATACTCCATCCAGTCCGCCAGCCCCAACCAGTCCTGGCGTTCCTGACAATCAAGCATGTGCGTGAGTACAAAGGCCCAGTCCTGCTGAATCTGCGCAGGTGCAGCTATCAGCAACTGCTGCGCGCCCTCGAACACATCGACCATATCCAGCGCCGCCTCGACATCCCGCCCCAGACGGAACAGCCCGGCGCACTGACGGCATTCGCCAACGCACTGCTCAATCGTCGTCATTGCACAAACTCCTGATTGAACTGCGTCCCGGCGATCAGTGCGCCTGCCCGACTGCTGTTGAAAAACTGTACCTGCGGATGCGCGGCGATATAGCGCTCCAGCACACACAGATATCCGCGAAAGTTCAGCTGCGTGCTGACCCGCTGGCCATGACCGTCCTGCACCCAGTGCCGCGCCTGATCGACCCCCGGCCCCAGATCACCGTCATTCCAGCCGGCATGGGTCTTGTTCATCGGGAAGGCGAAGTCGGCGCCAAACAGGGTAATGCGCGATGCACCCATCTTCACCGCCAGATCCACCGCCGGATGAATCACGCTGCCACCGACATGCAGTTGCCCGCGCGGGTATTGCTCACGCAACGCGGCGTACACCGGGCTGGCCGAGTAACCGCCGTAGCGCTTGCCCTTCCAGGCGGTCAGCACCGCAGGATCGCTCATGGGCAGATACACCAACGGGATGCCAGCGGAGTCCTCGAACGGCAGATGCCGGAAGCTGATGCGCTGATCAATGGTGACCACCAGATCCGGGACGATGCCGTGCTCGCGCAGCGGCCGGTAAGCGGTATCGACGCACATCAACAATGGACGTTCGGCCTGCGCGTGCACCGCCGCCAGACGCTGGAAATGCCCTTCCAGGGTCGGCCCGGTACCGATCACATAGATGTCCCGGCCATTGGCGGTCCCGAACAATTGCGCCACATCGTCATCGGCCAGCAACACCGGCAGGCAGTCCTGCAAACGCTGTTGAATGAACGGCAAGTTTGGATCGAACTCGCGATTGTTGAAGCTCAGGTGCACTTCGCTGACCAGCCGATCGCGGATCTTCGCGTTGAAGTCATCAGCCAGCAGCATCTCCGCCGGCAGGGCGAAAAACGGCGTACAGATATCTGACAGATCACCGGCATAGAACAGCTGCACGCGCGGGTCTTCCAGCCATTGGCGCTGATCGAGCAGTTGCAGCACCAGCGCAAACAGGGCGCCGTTAAGCACGTGCACGTACAACCGCTCAAGTCCGGCACGCTCCAGCAACACGACCGGCAAGTCTCCAAGACCGGTGCCGTAAACGTGCAACTGAGGTTTTTCCGGCAGACTGGCCGCCTGAACGCGCGCCTCGTGGACCCGGTCGTGACGACTGGTGAGTTGAATCCCGTTAACGCTCAGTGTCGAACCCAGGCCCTGCACCAGTTCGGCGTCGATGACCGCACTGTCTTCAGCCACCAATCGTGCGAACAGTGCCGGCCAGCGCTGCTGGATAACCTCGGCGTTGGCTTGGAAAAACTCGCTCATGCCGGCTCGCGCTCCCTTCAGGCAAAAAAATAGCGTTCAAGGGTAACCCTGAACGCTATTTTTGTATCCGCCGTTTTTGACCGGACTCAAGGACGATAGATGATCGCCGAGCCCCACGACAGACCCACACCGAAACCACTGATCGCAATGCGCTTCCAGTCGGAATCGAGCACGTGTTTTTCCAGCAGCAGCGGCACGCTCGACGACACGGTGTTGCCGGTCTCGACCATGTCCTTGATGAACTTCTCCGGCTCGCCTTCGAAACGGCGCGCCACCGCATCGACAATCGCCGCACTGCCCTGGTGAATGCAGAAGGCGTCGATGTCGTCAGCCTTGAGGCCGGAGTCGTCGAGCAATTCGTGCAAGTGCGCCGGGACTTTGAGCAGCGCGAAGTTGAACACCTGACGACCGTTCATGAAGAACACGCCATCGGTGACTTTCAGGTGCGGTGCGCCGGAACCGTCGGTGCCGAACTTGGCCTTGCCCAACGCCCAGGCCGGGTCTTCGCCCATCCAGGTGGCGGTGGCGGCATCGCCGAAGAGCATGGTGGTGTTGCGGTCTTCCGGGTCGACGATTTTCGAATACGGGTCAGCGGTGATCAGCAGGCCGTTCTTCAGACCGGCGGCTTCCATGAAGCCCTTGATCGCGTAGATGCCGTAGACGTAACCGGAGCAGCCCAGGGAAATATCGAACGCCGCAACATTGGTCGGCAGACCGAGCTTGTCCTGGACGATCGCCGCGGTGTGCGGCAGGCCTTCTTCGTCACCGTTCTGAGTGACGACGATCAGCGCGTCGATCGACTCACGTTTCAGTTCAGGGTTGCTGGCAAACAGCGCATTGGCCGCTTCCACGCACAGATCGGAGGTTTCCTGTTCAGCGTCTTTGCGCGGCAGGAAGGCCGAACCGATTTTGCCGAGGATGAATTCTTCATCCTTCTCGAATTTTGCACCTTGTGCGTAATTGTCCACGCCGGCTACAGGAACGTAGCTCGCAATGCTTTTTATGCCAATCATTACGGCTTCCCAATAAAAAACAGCCCAAAACCACCGCTCGCAAGGATTCGAGGGGCGCCGACAAACAGAAAACGGCCGCCACAAAGGGCAGCCACGGGGAGCGCAAAGGGCTATCACTGGAACCGATACACGGCCAGGCGCCATCTCCCCGGTCAATACAATACAGTGAAGATGCGCGTTATGACTCGCAGGTCACGCTATTTTGCCGAATCGGTTGCAGATCGGGTTATTCGACCAACGACCAGTCCAGCGGCGTGCCGCGTTTGATCGCCAGACGAGCGCGACGACCGAGGACGGCATCGGTGTGCTTGGGCGGCAGACCGAGACCGGGGCGAATGGCGCGCAGATTGGCTGCGGTGAAGGGCTCACCGGCGGCCATGTCGGCGGTGACGTACAGCGAACGGCGATAAACCAGCGACTTGCGCTCGGCCTCGGTGACGCCGTAATGCACCTGGCCCATGGCCTGCCAGGCGCGTTCGGTTTCGACCACCAGACTGGCCAGTTCGGCGGGTTCCAGCGAGAAACTCGCGTCGACCCCACCTGCCGAACGGTCGAGGGTAAAGTGCTTTTCTACCACGGTCGCCCCGAGCGCCACAGCGGCCACGGACACGCCAACGCCCATGGAGTGATCGGAAAGACCCACCTCACAACCGAACAGCTCACGCAGGTGCGGGATCGTGCGCAGGTTGCTGTTGAGCGGCGTTGCCGGGTAAGTGCTGGTGCATTTGAGCAGCACCAGATCCTTGCACCCCGCCTCGCGGGCGGCACGCACGGTTTCGTCGAGTTCGGCGATGCTGGCCATGCCGGTGGAGATGATCAGCGGTTTGCCGGTCGCCGCCACGCGACGAATCAACGGCAGATCGGTGTTTTCGAAACTGGCGATCTTGTAGGCCGGCACGTCGAGGCTTTCGAGAAAGTCCACCGCCGTGTCATCGAACGGCGTCGAGAACGCGAGCATCCCCAGCTCTTTGGCCCGGGCGAAAATCGGTGCGTGCCACTCCCACGGGGTATGGGCTTTCTCATACAGGTCGTACAGCGAAGTACCGGCCCACAGGCTGTTCGGATCCTTGATGAAAAACTCGCCCTCGGTCAGATCCAGAGTCATGGTCTGCGCGGTGTACGTCTGCAACTTCAAGGCATGCGCGCCGGCCTTGGCGGCGGCCTCGACGATCTGCAGGGCCACCTCCAGCGACTGGTTATGGTTGCCGCTCATCTCGGCAATGATGAACGGCGGCGCATCGGCACCGATCAGACGCTCGCCAATCTTGAAACTACTCATCGCGGTGATCCTTCAAAACCTGGGTGAACGCGCAGGCACTCTGGGTGAATCCGGCGTCACGAAATACATTCAAAGAGGGGCGATTGCGCGGCAAGACCTGCGCGGTAATCGCGCTCAACTGCGGCCAGTGCTCGCGGACGAACGCCTCACCTCGCGCCAGCAGCGCCCTGCCCCAGCCGAGACCGAAACGCCCATCAAGCAGATACAGCGACACCTCAGCTTCGAAGCCGCGCAGGTCATAGCGCAAGACGCCAACCGGCCCGTCATCGGCCTCGGCAATCAACAGCAGGCGCTGCGGGTTGCGCAGGCTCGCATTGAGCCAATTCAGGTGCTGCGGCCATTCGATTGCAGCCGTGTCCAGTGACCAGCGCCGCACAGCCTCGGCATTGCGCCCGTCGAACAGTAGTTGCGCATCATCGAGGGTCGCCGGGCGCAGCGTGAGCACTGCACCGGCCAGCGCTGCCGCCACCCGCAACGCACCGCGCCCATCCACCAACTGTCGCGAGCGTTCGGCCAGGCTTTGGCGCAGATAGACATTGTCGACGACAAAACCGATGGCGTCGCGCAACTGCTCGACACTCACCTGCTCGCGGGCGCCCATGAACACATGCGCCCCCGCCGCTGCCATGACTTCGCCGTTGGCCTGCTGATTGTTCGATACCGCGATGCAGATCGTCGGCAGACCCAGCGCCGCGCGTTCCCAACTGGTGCCGCCGCCGGCGCCGATAAACAGATCGGCTTCGGTCATGCGTTGTTGGAAATCGCTGACGAAACTGTGCAGGCGCCAGTGGGGTCGGGTTTCGGCCAGTGCCTGCATCTCTGCCCAGGCCGGGTTGTCGGCACCGGCGACGAAATCCACTTCAAGCGCCGAAAAATCCGCCAGCGCCAGCATCGCGTGATGAGTCTGGCGAGCCGCATCGAAACCGCCGAAATTCACCAGCACACGGCGGGCCTTGGGTTTGATCTCGATGGCCGGGCAGACGAACTCTTCGCGCAGCATGGCGTAGCGCGGGCCGAGCAAGGTGCGGCAGCCTATGGGCAGCAGTGGCGCATAGTTTGCGCTGAGACCGGACAGGTTCTGATTGAGCAGCAGATCAACGCTGTAACGGCGGGTGGCGAGATCATCCACCGCCGCGACCCGAGGCGCCCAACGACGGGCGGCCGTCTGCCACTGATGATCGAGACCGTAGTGGTCGGCAATGATCCAGTCGAATGCGGCGTGACCTGCCAGCAAGGCGTCCAGCGCCTCGATATCAGCCTGCCACGGCAGCATCGATTCGATGGCTTGCTGCGGGTCTTCGTCGGGGTAGAAGTCCGGCAAGGCGAAGGTCTCGAAACCTTCGGCAGCCAAGGCATCGAGCCGATGCCCTGGCAACCGCCTGCAGGCAAAGGCGACATGACTGCCTTGCTTGCGCAGCACTCGTGCCAGCGTCAGGCAGCGGGCAATGTGGCCACTGCCGATGGTCGGCGAAGCGTCGGCGCGGATCAGCACTCTCATTGCAGTTCTCCGCCGGCCTTGAGCGCGGCGTAGAGGTATTCGGCGCGCTTCCAGTCTTCCAGCGTGTCGATGTCCTGCACCAGATGCCGCGGCAGAATCACCGGCAGGCTGGCGCTTGAATACAGCACCTCGTCGCGCAACCACGCATCGCTACGGCCCCAGTAAAACTGGCCGGCGTCCTGAAAAGCTTCAGGCAGATCCTGCGAGCGGGTATTGCGAAATTCCGGGTACAACGCAGTCAATGCGCCCTGCCCGTCCAGCGTCAGCGCCCGCTGCACGGGGAAACCAAAGCTGCACACGGAGAACGCAAACGACTTCTGCGGATGCTGCTGCAGCAACTCCAACCCCTGACGCAGAAAACGCGCCTGTAACAACGGCGCCGTGGCGTACACGCAGCAGGCGTAATCGAACGCGGGCAGTTGTTGCAAGGCATGCACGATCACCGCAGCAGTGCCGGTGAAATCATCCGCCAGTTCAGCCGGGCGCAGGAACGGCACTTGCGCACCATGGGCCAGCGCCAGCTCGGCAATTTCGGCGTCATCGGTGCTGACCACGACCTGTTCGAACAGGCCACTGTCGAGCGCCGTACGGATCGAGCGGACAATCATCGGCACACCGTCGAACGGCAACAGATTCTTGCGCGGGATGCGCTTGCTGCCACCACGGGCCGGGATGATTGCGACGCTGTTCAAGGACGTTTTTCCAGCAGAAACCAGGTGATGTCGTCCACCGGGAATTGCGGGTCACGGTGATAACCAAAGCCGTAATCGAGCAAGTGCAGATCGGCATAACGATCAAGCATTTCCCCGGCGAAATCGCGCTTGAACAGCTTGCCGCTGTTGCCGCGATAGGACACCTCCACCGGCGCCGGATTGTAGTACTCGGCGATCAGGATGTAGCGCTGGCTCAGCTCATACAGCTGCGCATAGGCAGTCGGCAGCAGTTCCGGCGCCAGATGGATCAGCACGCCTTTGCTCAGGGTCAGGTCGTAGCTGCGCTCGCGGGGAAAATCAAACAGCGAGCCGTGCCAGATCTGCGCGATGCCCAGTGCCCGCGCCTGAGCACAGGCGCTTTCATTGATCTCGACCCCGAACAATTCACTTTGCGGCAGCAACTGATGCAACGCCTGCAGGTTGTTGCCGGCATTGGTGCCCAGCTCCAGCAGACTTTCGATCCGGCCGGTGCGGCTCAAAGCCTTGGCGAACAACGCCAGGTTGGCCGCGACCAGCGGCTGTCCGACGTTGCGATCGACATACTGGTTGCCAAAGTCGCCCTGCCAGAATTTTTCCTGCTCACTCAGATCACGCATTGCACAGTCTCATTCGCCGCCGCAGCGGGATTTATTCGGTCAGCCGGCGCAATTGCTCGACCACATGATCCTGCTGCTCGTCACTGAGCAACGGGTACAGCGGCAGGCTGATCGCCTCGGCGTAATAACGCTCGGCTTCGGGGAAGTCGCCTTCGGCAAACCCCAGATCGCGATAGTACGGCTGCAAATGCACCGGAATATAGTGCAGGTTCACGCCGATACCGGCGGCACGCAAGCCTTCGAACACCTGACGGTGGGTCAGGCCGATGCGCTCGGTCTGCAGGCGCACCACGTACAGATGCCACGCCGAATCCGCCTCCGGCTGCGCGCTGGGCAAGGTCAGTGGCAGGTAGGCCAGTAAACGGTCGTAACGCGCCGCCAGTTCGCGGCGACGGGCGATGAAGCCGTCCAGCTTGGCCAGTTGCGACAGGCCCAGCGCCGCCTGCAAATCGGTGATCCGGTAATTGAAACCCAGCTCGATCTGCTGGTAATACCACGGGCCGTGGCTGGGTTCGCTCATCTGCTGCGGATCGCGGGTCATGCCATGGCTGCGCAGACGTTGCAGACGCTCCGCCAGTTGCGGGCGATTGGTCAGGACCATGCCGCCTTCGGCGCTGGTGATGATCTTCACCGGGTGGAAACTGAACACGGTCATTGCTGCGAATTCCCCGCAACCCACCGGGCGCCCGGCGTAGCTGGCGCCCACGGCGTGCGAGGCATCTTCGATCACGGTGAAGTTGTAGCGCTCGGCCAATTCGGCAATCTTGCGCAGGTCGCAGCTCTGCCCGGAGAACGCCACCGCCACCAACACTTTCGGCAACGTGCCATCCTGCTCGGCCTGATCGAGCTTCGCGGCGAGGGCGAAGGCATCGAGGTTCCAGGTCAGTGGATCGATGTCGACGAAATCCACATCGGCGCCGCAGTAGCGCCCGCAGTTGGCCGAAGCCAAAAAAGTGTTCGGCGTGGTCCACAAGCGATCGCCCGGGCCAAGGCCGGCCGCGAGGCAGGCGATGTGCAGCGCCGCCGTGGCGTTGCACACCGCCACGGCGAAGTCGGCCTCGCATCGTTCGGCCATTGCCTGCTCGAAACGCTCGATGCTCGGGCCCTGGGTCAGCCAGTCCGATTGCAGCACCTCGACCACTGCATCGATGTCCGCCTGATCAACGCTCTGCCGACCGTAGGGAATCATGCCGAGAGCTTCGCGTGCAGCTCGGCGATCTGCCCGACCGAGAGGTAGTGCGGATTGGTATCGGAGCGGTATTCGAAATCTTCATTCACCGGCCGGCCATGCTCGCCGAGCTTGTCCACGGAGAAATCGACATCGACGCTGGTGAAGCGGATCGACGGCTGAATCGTGTAGTGATCTTCAAACTCCAGGGTCATCCGCGCATCGTCCAGCGGCACCATCAGTTCATGCAGTTTTTCACCGG
This sequence comes from Pseudomonas sp. RSB 5.4, assembly GCF_037126175.1. NCBI lineage: Bacteria > Pseudomonadati > Pseudomonadota > Gammaproteobacteria > Pseudomonadales > Pseudomonadaceae > Pseudomonas > Pseudomonas sp. RSB 5.4. The sequence continues at coordinate 83,741 of NZ_CP146986.1, read as the reverse complement.
GACGAATACCGACGTTCTTGTGCGGCAGATGCTCGGCCATGCCTCGCGCCAGATCGACGATGCGAATCGACGGGATCTTCGGCACGAACACTTCGCCACCGTGCATCCGCGCAAAGCTGTCGAGGACAAACTGCACGCCGTGATCGAGGGTGATCCAGAAGCGGGTCATGCGCTCGTCGGTGATCGGCAGCTCCGTAGCACCGTCGGCAATCAGCTTGCTGAAGAACGGCACCACCGACCCCCGCGAGCCCGCCACGTTGCCGTAGCGCACCACGGCAAAACGCGTTTGTTGTTCGCCGGCAATGTTGTTGGCGGCGACGAACAGTTTGTCCGAGAGCAGCTTGGTTGCGCCATACAGGTTGATCGGGCTGGCAGCCTTGTCGGTGGACAGCGCCACGACTTTCTTCACGCCGTTGTCGATGGCAGCGGCGATGATGTTCTCCGCGCCATTGACGTTGGTGCGAATGCATTCGGTCGGGTTGTACTCCGCCGCCGGCACCTGCTTGAGCGCCGCCGCGTGCACCACGTAGTCGATGCCGCGCATGGCCTGCCGCAGACGATCGGCGTCGCGCACGTCACCGAGAAAGTAACGCATGCATGGCGCGTTGAACGTCTGCTGCATTTCGTACTGCTTGAGCTCATCGCGGGAGAACACCACCACGCGCTTGGGCTGGTATTGCTCAAGCAGACGGGCGATGAACTTGCGCCCGAACGAGCCGGTGCCGCCGGAGATGAAGATCGATTTACCGTTGAACATGTTCGGATTCCTGTCGGCCGGCTCAGGCGAGCAACTGCGCCCAATTGATCGGGGCACTGTCGCCCAGAGTGAAGCCTTTGCCGGTCAGGGCCAGGTTGGCGTTATACGCCGGATCCTGGGCGAAGGCCGCGCTCCATTTCTCCCGTAATGCCGCCAATGCTTCGGGAGCCTGCGGCAGTTCGCCGGTGTGCAGCACCTGCACCAGCGGCGTCCACACCGTGAGGTAACCGGCCTGACCGGCCTTGAGGCACAAATCGACGTCGCTGAAACCGTCGGCAAAGGTCACTTCGTCCAGACCGCCGAGCGCGTCGAACAACTCTTTGCGCACCATCAGGCACACCTTCGACACGGCTGAGTAATTCTGCTCGACGACGAGGCGCTGCATATAGCCTTCGGTCGTGTGTGTTTCGCCGATGAAGGCCGATCCGACGCCACCGTTCAGACCAAGAATCAAACCGGCCTGAGAAATCTTGCCGTCGCGATCAATCATTTTGGCTCCCACGATGCCGACTTCCGGACGCTGAGCGTGGTTGAGCAAAGACTCGAGCCAGTTCGGATTGACCACTTCGCTGTCCGCTGCCAGCAGTACCAGATACTCGCCCTGTGCCTCCTGACTCGCCGCATTGCACAGTGCCACCTCAGTCAGTGGCCGATCGGCGTACAGCACGCGCACCCTGGCATTCTGCAGAGAACCCAGCCAGTCATTGATCGCAGCCGACAAATGCGGATTGGCCGCAATCAGCACCTCATAACGGGTGTAGCGCGTTCGCAACAACACGCCGTTCAGGCAGCGTTGCAGTTCCGCAAGATCGCCGCCCGCAGGCAGGATGATCGAAACCTTCGGCTGTTCGCAATGGCGGTAATCAATCTGGTAGGTCCCCGGCACTGTCGAACTGATCCGCGCCTTGTAGCCACGATGACCCAGGTGACGCAACAAGGCCTGACGCTCGTGGGCGTTTTCTTCCAGCACCGCTGCCTGGGTAATCAACAACGGTTCGTCAAGGTGGGCCAGGCCACCGAGCCCTTCTTGCTCAATGATCCGTAGCAGCAAGTCGAATTCCAGCGCCTTGTGGAAATCCGACTGATAACCGCCAACCTCAAGCAGTACCTCTCGGCGAATCAACCAGTGGCGCGCCATCAACGAAGGAACACTCTGCAGCAGATCCAGATTGAAGCCGGGGCGGAACACGTCAATCAGCGCCCCGCCTTCCTTGCGCTGGACTTCATCGGTGGCAACCGCGTGAACGCCCTCGACGGACATCAACTCCAGGCTGGCACGCAGCAATCCGCTCGACGTGAACTCATCCCCCGCCTGCGCCAGCAACATCCAATCGCAGGGAGACTGCCGAATGCTCTGGTTGAGCCTGTCGACAAAATTGCCTGGAGTGACCCGGACAAAATGCAGAATGTTTTGCGCCGTGGTTGCCGCTGGTGGTTCGCCGGTGGTGAGCACGACAATCTTGAACGCCTTGCAGTGCCCCTCGAGCAGGCTGTCGAGAGAGACCTGCAGTTTGTCGATGTCGTTATCCAGATCAAGCAGGAAAATCCCGAACTGCGGACCACCACCGTTAGTTGCCAGGTGCTGACGGATTGACTCGAACTGTTGTTCGGAAGGCGCTCGCGCGGCCAGCCAGTTGAGCAGGCGACCCGACGTCATATTGTCAAAGACTGCGCGATGATCGTCGACGCTCAGCGACTCGAGACGGGCAATCCATTCATGAATCGCCGGCGCCGCTTCGGCGTCGCCCAACAGGTCCAATTGCCCCGCCAGACGCTTGAGCACATTTCGATTGAAGGCATTGAGGTCATGCGCCTGCCACAAACGGTCCAGCACACTCTCTGGATTATCGTTATTGCGTGCCTGCAACAGGTGCGTCTGGCGCGCCCAGATACCTTCTAGCCCTTCCAGCTGCATGCGCCCGGCCGGCATGGCGTGCAGCATGAATTCGAACTGTTCCAGACGGTCGAAGAACGCCTGGTTGTAGAACGGCATCTCGACATATTGCAGTGGTCCGAAACGACGATCCGGTACTTTCGAGTGCTGATTCCAGGTGGATTCAAAAATCAACTCGGCAGCCAGAGCCCGGCCGGTCCGCAGACTCTCGGCCATCGCTTCGTAACTCTGTTCGACGAAGGCCTTGGCCTGTTCGGTGTCCAGGCCATTGATCTCGGTCGGCAGCGTTATAAGGAAATCGGTGAAAGCCTCGCGTTCGGCAACCGACTTACTGTCGACGTAAGTAAGCGAGTGATACACATCCGTGCTGTGCTCGGAGGCACCATAGTTGATCTCGCGAACCACGTAAGGCATCGGCAGGATCCGCGCCTTGGCACTGGCCAGCAGAAAATACACGTGACCGATTTCCTGCCATTGGAAACTGGTACCCGGCGGCAGCGCCGAATGCCAAGTCTTCATCAGATCGGTACGGGTCACCGCGTAGAACGGCGGGATGTACTGACTCATGTAATCGATGACCCGATCCTGAGCCCGCTCCGACGCATAATCTTCCTGGACCTTCTTGTCGCGGCGGTAGTAACTCACCCCGTGTGCCAGAGACAGGTACATCAGGCAGTAGCCGTGGCACATGCCGTAGTCCTGATTCGCCTGCAGGAAACCGACGGACTCGGCCAGCGAATCGTGCAGGATAAAATCGTCGTCAGCCGCCAGCACCATGTACGGCGTGGTCAGTCGCTCTACACCATAAGCCAGTTTGGACTGCATGCCCCAGTAAGCGAACTGCGGCACATGGTGATAATCGACGGCGGAAAAATCCCCTTCCGGCCGCTCGGGTGTGGAGTCGAGCACCATGATCCGGCAGGGCAAGCTGCTGTAATACTTCACCGCCCGGCGCAGGAACGCCGGCCGATTGTGAGTAATCAGCACCACGGTCAACAGCTCGTTGAGCGGTAGCGCCAGTTCAGAACTGTACTTGCCTTGCATAACTTCTCTCCACAACCGGCGACTCGCCGAGATAACGCTTTGGTGATGTTGCGAATTAACGAACGCGACGCAGATAGCCGTCCGGCGCCACGGTGATCAGCAGCTTGTTCTGCAATTGCTGGTCGATCTCGAAATCCTGGTTCTCTTCCAGGTACTTCCACACTGCGGTTTTAGGATTATCACCCGGGCCCCAAGGGCGATCCGGGAAGAAATCGGCCGGCATGTCTTCGACCACGGTGTCCATCACCACGCAGTAGCTGTCGACCGAGACCAGCGGCGCGTAAAGGCGCAGCTCTTCGAGCACGTGGTCGTGGGTGTGGTTGGAGTCGAGCACCAGAATGACCTTCTTGCCCTTGGCCGCAGCCTGCACCTGAGCGGCGATGGCCGGGTCGATGCTCGAACCTTCGATCATCTTGATGCGCTTGGCCATCGGGTGGCTTTCGATCGCTTCACGGTTGTGCGGGCGGATGTCGAGGTCGATGCCCAGCACTTCGCCGTGACCTTGCAGTTCCAGCAGGGAGGCGTAGTAGATGATCGAACCGCCGTGGGCGATGCCGCACTCGATGACCAGATCCGGCTTGACCTGCCAGATGATCTCCTGCATCGCCATCATGTCTTGTGGCAACTGGATGATCGGGCGGCCCATCCACGAGAAGTGGTAGCTGTACTTGTGTTTGGCCGATTCGTTGAAGAAGTCACGGGCCAGGCCAGTGAGTTTCTGGTCGTCACCCTGCTGGGCGATCTGCTCGCGGCATTCGGCTTCGAAGGCTTGGTTGATGCTGTTGTCGGTCATGTTCAAAGTCTCAATGGTCACTGGAACGAAGCGCTATCGACGGCGTGATAGACGTAGCGTCCACCGGTCATCCGCTTGATTTCTTCGAGGTAATTGGAGTTCATCACAAACAGGTGGGCGCCTTCGGGCAAGGCATCCATGGCCTCTTGCGGCGAGGACACTCGCGCGCCGCTCAGGGGTAGATAACGCCCCTGCTTGGCCGGGTTGATATCCACCACACGATCCACCGCGACACCCGCGCGCTGCAGGAACAGCGAGTAGATCACGCCTTTGGACGATGCGCCCCAGATCGCCGAACCCTGCTCGGGTGCGGATTGAATGATCTGCACCGCGCGCTCAAGGCTCGCCGTGAAACCGTCCGGCAGCGTCAGGCGTGGCACCGGTTGCTGCGGGGTCAGGCGCAACGTCGACAGGTCGGCGACGATGTACAGGTACTGGCCACCGAACAGGTGACCGGCCTCGTGCACGGTGCCGAACATCCGGCGCAGGTCATCGAGGCGGAAATAATTGACGTGCTCGTAGAACAGGTCGAACCAGGCCTTGTGCTCGAGGATCCAGTCGAAGCACGGCACTTCGATGTAGATCTGCCCGCCCTGATTGGCTTCGGCAATCACCGCCAGAAAGCTCACCGGATCTTCGATGTGTTCCAGCACATGGCGCAGGACGATGGCGTCCGCCGCCAGGCCGAGACCACGGGTGAACGGCGCCTTGATCACGTCGGCGTTTTCGCCTTCGTAGGCCGGATCGATCCCGGTGATCGAATAACCGAGGCCCTTGAGCAGCTCAAGGAAGTAGCCCTTGCCGCAGCCGACTTCGATCAGCTCCTGACCCTTGAAGTGCCTGGCGATGATGCCTTCGACGTCGCTCAGGTGCTTCTGGAACTGGCCCGAATGGGCCTGCTCGTTCTGATAGTCAGCGTCATAGCTGAGCTTGTCGGCATCGAACGCGGCGTTGAAGATCAGGCCGCTGCGCTCATCCTGCACCAGCAGCATGTCGGCGCTGGCCGAAGCCTTGGCCGACTCCGGGTCGGCAAAGGTGCGGTTCTGCAACACCGGCAGGTCGGTAACCCGATACAACTCGTGCCTCATTGCGGCTCTCCCAGTAGCTGTTGCAAACGCTCGGTCACGGCCCAGAACGCCATCGGTTCATGGGTCGGATAAGGGTAATGGCCGAGGTTCAGATTCAGTGCCGCACCGCGCTCGCGCAGCCGTTGTTCAACCAGTGCGCGCACCGATACCGGTTGGCCGCTGGCGCAGTTGATCACGCCGTTGAAATCGCGCTGATGGACGATCGTGGCGAGGTAAGCGGCGGCGCTGGCGATCGGCAAAAAGTCCCGCAACTGCTCGCCGCCAGACATGTTGAACGACGCCTCCCCTGCATCGATCGCCCGGTCCAGCGCTGCCAGCAGACTGTTGGGGTTCTGCCCTTCGCCATGCAGATAGAACAGACGCGCCCACTGCAAGGTGAACGGTTTTTCCTGCTGCAGATTTTGCAAAAACAGATGCAGCGTGTGTTTCGCCAGACCGTAAGGATTGCTCGGCTGCGGCTCGACCTGCTCACTGAGCGGGCCGCTTTGCATGCCGTACTCGAAGCAGGTGCCCGTCACCAGCACTTGCGCCACACCCGCCTCGACCGCGCTTTTGATAAAGCGGTAGTCGGCCATCAGGTTGTGCTCGAAATGGAACAGCGCCCGATAGTTCGGCAACCCCGGCCAGGCCAGATGCGCGAGGACCTCGATGCCGTCGGTGAGCGCCGCAATATCCAGATCCGCCGCATGAATATCCGCCGCGACGAATTCGACGTCGTTGATCCACGGCATGCTCGCAGCCGTATCTGAATTGCGCGCCACCGCGCGAACGTCGCAGCCACGCGCGAGCAACGCCGCGACCAGATGCCGGCCGACGAAGCCCGTGGCCCCGGTGACCAGAACTTTCACAGGATTTTCATCTCAGGCACGGCGATCACGAAGCGCCCGTCCCACTGACGCACCTGCGCCAGTTGCTGACTGACTTCGTGCAGCAGGTTCCACGGCAGTACCAGCACGTAGTCCGGTTTTTCGCTATCGATCTGCGTCGGCGCGACAATCGGGATACGGCTGCCCGGCAGAAACTTGCCCTGCTTGTGCGGGTTAGCATCGGCCACCCACGCCAGCAGGTCGGGTTTGACCCCGGCGTAGTTGAGCAAGGTGTTGCCCTTGGCCGCCGCGCCGTAACCGACCACACGCTTGCCGTCGGCCTTGGCCTGCAACAGGAAGCGCAGCAGTTCATGCTTGATGCGTTCGGCAGCCGGCGCGAGGGTCGCGTAGTACTCAGGGGTTTTCACCCCGGCATCCAGTTCGGCCTGCAACTGTTGCTGCACCGCCGGCTGCACCGCACGCCGTTCGCCGTCCTGGCGTTGCACGAACACCCGCAGCGAACCGCCATGAGTGCTCAACTGACTGACATCAAACACTTCCAGACCATTGCGCTCGCACAGTGCCTGCACCGCGGTCAGCGACAGATAGGAATAGTGCTCGTGGTACAGCGTGTCGAACTGCGCACCGGCCATCAGCGTCAGCAGTTGCGGAAATTCAAAAGTGGCGACGCCGGTTGGCTTGAGCAGCGTGGCGAAACCACCGAGGAAATCATTGATGTCCGGCACATGCGCGAGCACGTTATTGGCGGCCATCAGGTCGGCACCCCAGCCTTCGCTTTTCAGCTGTGCTGCGCTGTCGCGACCGAAGAACACTTCACGAATCTGCAGACCCTTTTCCCGCGCCGCTTGCGCGGTGCTGCGGGTCGGCTCGACACCCAGACACGGGATGCCGCGAGCAGCGACGTACTGCAGCAGATAGCCGTCATTGGCGGCAATTTCGACCACACGGCTGTCGGCGTTCAGAGCAAAGCGCTCGACCATCTCGGCGACATAGCGCTCGGCATGGGCCAGCCAGGTGCTGGAGAACGAACTGAAGTAAGCGTACTCGGCATCGAACAGGCTGTCGGCGCGGGTGTAATCCTCGGTCTGCACCAGCCAGCATTGCTGGCACACGGCAACCTTCAGCGGCACCCATTGCTCGGCCTGTTCCAGGCGCTCGGCGTGCACGTAGGCGTTGGACGGTGGCGAGGTGCCGAGGTCGATCAGCGGCAGGCTCAGCGGTGCGGCGCACCCACGGCAGTTCATAGACGCACTCCAGCAAAGTGTTGATCGAGCGCGGGATGGCTGGAATCACGCGCTGACAAATTATTGACAGGCAACGGCCAGGCAATCGCCAGCCGTGGATCGTTCACCGACAGACCGCCCTCATGTTCCGGCGCGTAATCAGCGCTGTGCAGGTAAAGCAGTTCGGCGTCGTCGCTCAGGGTCTGGAAGCCGTGGGCGAAGCCGGCCGGAATCAACAGGCTGCGACCGTCGCCGGCCTGCAGATGCTCGGCGTGCCAGTGCAAAAAGGTTTCGGAATCAGGGCGCAGATCCACCGCCACATCCCACACCTCACCGCGCAGACAGGTGATCAGCTTGGCTTCCGGTGCATTGGCGTTCTGGTAATGCAGACCGCGCACACTGCCCTTCTCGCGGGTGCAGGAATGGTTGATCTGGCGGATGTGAAATTCGCTGCCGAACGCGCTCAGGCTGCCTTCGCAGAACAACCGGGCGAAGTGCCCGCGCTGATCTTCGAAACGTTTGTGCTGGACGCTGAACAGCCCGGCCAGCGGCAACGGTTTCAAGGAAAACTCGCTCACAGCGCGCCTCGGTACAGGTTCAGTTGACCGAGAGTGACGTTGCGCATGTCATCGCCGTTCTGCCACGCCAGATGCCAGTCGAGGGTCTGGGTCAGGCACTGCTGCAAGGTCCAACGTGGCTGCCAGCCCAACACCTGACGGGCGCGACTGCTGTCCAGGCGCAGCAGGCCAGCCTCGTGCAGCTCGCTTTTTTCGATGCGCAAACCGCGTGCCTGTGGCCAGCGACTGGCGAGCAGTTCGACCACTTCGCCGACGCTGCACATGTCCGCCTCGCCCGGGCCGAAGTTCCACGCCCCGGCGTATTCCGGGCCTTGTTCGTAGAGCCCCGCCGCCAGTTGCAGGTAACCGGCCAGCGGTTCCAGCGCGTGCTGCCACGGGCGCACGGCTTGCGGGTAACGCAGGGTCACCGGCTCGTCGGCAGTCCAGGCTTTGAGCACGTCGGGAATCAGGCGCTCCGGGGCGAAGTCGCCGCCGCCCAGCACGTTGCCAGCGCGCGCGGTGGCCAGGGCCAGACCGTGCTCGGCGTACTTGTCGGCCGGGAAGAACGACGCCGCATAAGACTGTGCCAACAATTCGCAGCAGGCCTTGCTGCTGCTGTAAGGATCGTGCCCGCCAAGGGCTTCGTCTTCGCGGTACGGCCACAGCCATTCCTTGTTGGCGTAAACCTTGTCGGTGGTCACCAGCACGCAGGCGCGTACGCAACCGACCTGACGGATCGCTTCGAGCAGGTTCAGCGTGCCCATGACATTGCTGGAGTAAGTCCCCAGCGGGTCGCGATAGCCTTCACGCACCAGTGGCTGCGCGGCCAGGTGCAGGACGATCTCCGGCTCGGTGTCGGCAATGATCTCCAGCAACGCGCCGAGATCGCGCAGATCACCGCGCTGATCGTTGATCCCTTCGTGAACCCGCGCCAGTTCATACAGGCTCGGTTCGGTCGACGGATCCAGCGAGAAACCGCTGACTTGCGCGCCGAGGCTTTGCAGCCACAGGGTCAGCCAACTGCCCTTGAAACCGGTGTGACCGGTGACCAGCACACGTTTGCCGCGCCAGAAATCCGCGCTCAGGCCCATTGCTTCCATGGGGCCTCCCCGCTCTGCCACAGCGCTTCGAGATGGTTCTTGTCGCGCAGGGTGTCCATCGGATGCCAGAAGCCTTCGTGTTCGAAGGCGTTCAACTGTTCTTCCTGAGCCAGACGCGCCAGCGGCTCGGCTTCCCAGGTGGTTTCATCGCCAGTGATATAGGACAGGACTTTGGGTGACAGCACGAAGAAGCCGCCGTTGATCCAGCCACCGTCGCCGCGCGGTTTCTCGGTGAAACCCAGCACCTGATCGCCCTGGCGCTCGAGGGCGCCGTAACGTCCCGGCGGCTGCACCGCGGTGACGGTGGCCAGGCGACCGTGGGCTTTGTGGTAATCGACGAGCTGAGCAATGTTGATGTCGGAAACGCCATCGCCGTAGGTGAAGCAGAACGCCTCTTCATCCTTGAGGTAACGACCGGCACGCAACAGACGACCACCGGTCATGGTTTCCTCGCCGGTGTCGATCAGGGTGACGCTCCACGGCTCGCTGTAATTCTGATGCACGTCCATGCGGTTCTCGCGCATGTTGAAAGTGACGTCGGAGGTGTGCAGGAAGTAGTTGGCGAAGAAGTCCTTGATCGCATAGCCCTTGTAGCCCAGGCAAATCACGAAGTCGTGGATTCCGTGAGCGGAATACTGCTTCATGATGTGCCAGAGAATTGGCTTGCCGCCGATCTCGATCATCGGCTTGGGCTTGAGGTGCGACTCTTCACTGATGCGTGTGCCGAGGCCACCCGCCAAAATAACTGCCTTCATCGTCTCCCCTCTCGTTCGTCACTGGGCTGCGCATGGCTTTTTTGAGCGATGCGCGCCGTCTGGCTAACCCTTTTGCCGCCTGCGGCGCCGCTGCGATGACCGCGAGCGCTCGTTTTATGGCGATTTGAGGGGGACTTGCAGGAAACGCGCCAGCTCCGCGAGCGCGGCGTCGGCGGGAATTCAAGGCATGAAAAAGGGATGAGTCCGTTTCCGGAATCATCCCTTTCATCCAGCTACTTCAATGAATCGGACGGATCAGCCAAACATCGCGAATCCATCGATCATGGCAGGCAGGTCGTAGGACTGGCCGTCAGCGGTCTGCAGATGCTCGATGTTGTTATACCCACCCACATACCAGTCCACCAGTTTCACGCCATTGGCCGGCACACCGCTGCTGCCGTCATTGGCGCCGTGCAGGTAGGCATCGTCGCCGACGCGCGTGACGCTCAACTGACTGAGGTTGGCAATGGTGTTCATGATCAGGGTGTCGTTGTAGCTGCTCGCCATATCCTGAATGGATACCAGGCCTGGGGCATTCACCACATAGGTGTCATCGCCATCGCCACCAATCAGCGTATCGTTCTGCGGCGCCTCGCCATCCAGACCGGATGCCAGGCCTCCATAAAGAATGTCCGCACCTGCGCCACCCTGAATGAAATCGTCGCCCGCACCGCCCTCCAGAATGTTGTCGCCCCAATCACCTTGCAGCACATCATTGAAATGGCTGCCACGCAGGTTTTCGATGTCGATGTACGTGTCGTAAAGAGCGATCCCGCTCTGCAGGCCCCAGCCGAGAGAGACACTCAACCCCTCAGTGCTGTCTTCGTAGCTGACGGTGTCGACACCGGCTCCGCCTACAAAACGGTCGCCACCTGCACCGCCCAGCAACACGTCATTGCCGGCACCGGAAATGATGGTGTTGGCTTCGTCGTTACCGTAGCCGGTGAAGTCGGCAGTGCCGGTATAGGTCAGGTTTTCCACGAACGCACTCAGCTTCAGTTCCGAAAGGCTGGTGAACACGTGATCGGTTCCGCCCATGAAACTGTCGTCTTCCTCGACCGTCACGCCGGCGCTGTTGATCACATAAACGTCATCACCGTGACCGCCTGCGACCGTCACACCGCTGGCGTTCACGGTGAAGCGGTCAGCACCGGTGGAGCCGATGACTTCTTCCACGCTAAGCAACGTATCGCCCGCAGCATTGGTGCCACCGCCGATCACAACGTTGGCCACATCGAACGCGTAACGATAATTCACGGTGTCATGACCGTCGGCACCATCGATGACCATCGAGCCTTGATGGCGATAAATCACATCATCGAACCCCGAGCCCTGAATCGCCTCGATACCGGTAAAGGTATCGCCGTAAGCAATGGTCAGTCCGTCGTAGTTGGTAAAGTCTTCGACGCGCACGCCCTCGAGACTGTCGCTGTAGCTGACCGTATCGTAACCATCGCCACCGACGAAGTGGTCGGCACCGGCGCCACCCCACAGCCAGTCATTGCCCGCGCCACCGATGATCTCGTTATCACTGGCATTGCCGTAAACCTTGAGATCCCCCGTGCCAGTGAAGGTCAGCTTCTCGATGAATGGGTCCATCTTGACCGTGTTGAGGCTGGTGCGCAGCTCGTCGTAGCCACCGTAGTTTTCTTCAACGAGGGTCACGCCTTCGGCGTCGACGATGTACAGATCATCACCGCCGCTGCCCTCCAGCGTCACCCCGCCCACGGAAACGGTAAACGTGTCGTTGTGATAACTGCCGGCCACCTTTTCCACCGACACCAGCGTATCGATCTTGCCGTCAGACCCTGCGACCGTTGCCACACCAGTGCCAAACTCGACGCTGACTCCCGACCCCATTGCGTAATAGTTCGCCGTGTCAAAACCTTCACCACCGTCGAGCAGGTCGGATCCCGCACTGGCCAGCAGCTGATCGTCGGACTCCAGTCCATGGAGTTCGTCATTGCCATCGGTGCCCGACAGGACATCCGCTTCACTCGTTCCATTTACTACTGCCATTTGCTTCTTCCTTGCGTTGTTGTCGAATCCGGAAATCGGTCACCTCAGACACTGGCCGGGCGGTCTTCGCTGACCGTGCCAATTGAGCGTATGGAAAGGTATCGACAGAAAAATCCCGATGCTTGAGCCCGCGGCCAAAAAAAGTATCGGGCTTGATACAAAAACTTTTCGCCACGCAAAAAAAACAGGCGACTCGAAAGTCGCCTGTTTTTGCAGTGGGGCCGTGCGCGAATCGATCAATCCGCCAGCCAGCCATACTCCCAATACCGCAGGTTATCGCCACGCAACACGTAGTCACGCAACACGACCTCACGCAAATCATCACCCATGCGGTAGCTGGCATCCGGATCGGCCAGGTGCATGCGGATCGCTTGCAGCCACTCATCGGTGGTGTTGGTCTTGATCCGCGTGCACGGCAGGTAGCCGCGATAGGCCTCGGTGTCGGTGCAGATCACAGGGTAACCGCAGGCACCATATTCCAGCAGACGCAGGTTGCTCTTGCAGTCGTTAAAGATGTGAAACTCCAGCGGCGCCAACGCAAGATCCAGGTTGAGACTGGCCAGTTTTGCCGGATACACCTCGAGGGGGATTACACCGTGGAACTCGTGCATGTACGGCAGCAGGTCATCCGGACACATGCCGAAGAACACCCATTCGACTTCATTCGCCAGCTCACGAACCACGTCGGCGATGACCGCCAGATCGCCATGGTGACTGGTGCCTCCGCCCCAGCCCACTCGAGGTTTTTTCGAGGTACGGCGCTGGCTGCGAAGGTTGCTCCACATGTCTTTGGCCAACATGTTCGGCACAACACGAATATCGTGATGCATGTCCGACAGGACGTTGGCGAGCGGCTGAGTGGAGACCACCACACGATCACACAGGCCGATAGCACGTCGTACCATACGCTCCATGTCCTGCTTGCTCGGCATGTTGCGGATGTGCGCGTTGCGATGTGGAACGTCAATCACATAGTCGTCCAGCTCGAAGATTCGCCGCGCATTGAAATACTTCTTCAGTGGTGGAATTTCATCGATGGCGTGCTCCGAGTAGCGTCCTTGCAGCACGATCACGTCAGGCGTCTGGCGCTCGATATCAATGATCGATGGCAAGCCGTAACAAATGCGCCCCTCTACTCTGTTGGCCGCCTTCAGCTCGATCAACGGCTGACTCATGCGGTAATGCCCAATCGCCGAGGCATTGATCGGCACCGCAAGCACATTGGGCAACTGCACTCTGGAGAATGCGCTCCAGCCAGTGCGCAGCCCCGGCTCAAGACTGAAGCAAGTCGCTCCGATACCCTGCAAGGCCAGGTTGACGTTATAAGCCGGGTCACGCGCAATGAGCGGCAGCCAACGTCGATAAAACACTTCCTGTTCCTGGACATGCAGTTGCTCTTCCTGCTCCGTCGCCACACTGGTTGGCCGTTCGCCAATGGCCAGAATGGCGTAAGGGTTCCACACCACCAGATAGCCTTCCTGACCGATCCGCAGGCAGAGATCCGCGACATTGAGCGCTTGTTTCAGATCATGCTCATCCAGCCCCCCAAGCGCCTCGAAGAGCGATTTGCGGATCATCAGACAATCGCCACCCACAGCGCTCAGGTCTTGCACCGCTTGCAGACGGAACATATAGCCGTCGGACTGTGCAGGCTGACCGTAAAACGGAAGACCGACCGGCCCTTGCAAGCCAAGAATCAGGCCGGCATGCAACACGCAACCGTCCGGGTTGAACAGTTTGGCTCCGACCACACCCACTTCCGGGCGCTGTGCATGGTTGACCAGTTCGTCCAGCCAGTCAGCCTGAGTAATCACCACAAAGGAGTTGAGCATCAACACATACTCGCCGCGCGCCTGCGCCACCGAGAAATTGTGCAATGCAGCGACATTACTCGTTTGCGAGCAGGTGATTACGCGGATCCGGTCACTGCCCAGCTGCGCCATGCCTTCCAGCCAGGCCAGTGCTTCAGCGCTTTTGCTGCCGTTGTCGACCAACAGCAATTCGTACTCGGTGTAAGCAGTTTTTTCCAGTAGCGTCTCGACACAGCGCTGCAAAGCGGCTGTCTGGTCCTGCGTCACAATGATGATCGACACCAACGGGCGTCGGGCATGTTGATAGTCGATACGATTGAGCAACTCGCGACTGCCACGGCGAATACCGTGTGCGACCTCCAAACGCTGCAAATGCGCTTCGAGCACCCGTGGGTTTTGCTCCACGACGCCTGGTTCGGCAAGCCATTTGGAAAGGTCGTGCCTGGACTCCAGTAAAACTTCCGCGACATGGCCGATAGCCTGCGTCCCGTCGCTCTCGACCATGCGCCACAGCACGTCATGCGCTGCCAGCTCGGCAAAGTCCGGCTCAAACCCGCCCAGCTCAAGAAAACGCTCGCGCTTGAACGCCAGAGCACGCCCGACGTAAGGGTAGCTGCGCATGAGATCGATGTTGAAATCCGGTTTGAAAGCCGGCTCTACCGACTCACCACCGCGCAAACTGCCCTCATCGCTGTACAGGCAGGTGAACGTGTTCGAGTGCGCGATCCGCTCTGCCATTATCAACAGCGCTGGCGCTACCAGACAATCACCGGCCTGCAATAGGTAGAACCAGTCGGCGCCTTCCAGCTGCGGCAGCAACGCATTGATCTGCTCCAGACCGTCCCCTTGCAACGGCATGCGAAATACGCGCCCGTCCAGCTCGGCTTCGGCACAGGACTCCGATAGCACCAGAATCAATTCTGGCGGGTAATCCTGAGCACCGAGCGCCTCCAACGTGCGTTCGAGACCGTTACGGTTGCCCCGACCATCAATGATGACCGGCACGATCCGGGGCTGATGCGGCCAGTTGGAAATCGTTTCCGGCAGATATTTTCGCTGCTCGTCGGTGAGCACCCGACACGCCAGCCACTGCGCATAGAGTTCAGTGAAACTGAAACTGTCGGCGCCGACACTCCACTCCTGACGGCTCTGTTTGGTACCGAGAGTACGGCTCAAAGGCAGCTCCTCCCAGACTCGCGGCGACTCATCAGCCTTGGTCAACTGGACGTAGCGAACCCATCCGGATGCAGGTGCCGCCTCGCCGCTGCGGGCCTTGAGCATTTGCGAAATCCATTCGCGCTCAACCTCTACCGCATCCTTCATGGGTTGTTGTGCGCTCAAGCGCTCTGCGTAAAGTCGCTCGACGCTGAGCACATTGTTGGACAGCGCCAGATTGCCGCGCCGCAACAGGCAGACGTACAACGCGAAATCCAGGGTTGCGACAAAGCAGTAACCTTCCTGGGTCAGCGCCGGCAAGAGCTCCACAACATCCGCACGGCGGAACAAGGCGCTGCTGAACCCACCCAGCACGTTGACCGGGAATTTTTCGAATATTCCCAGCAGATCATCGCCCTTGAGCAAGCCGCTGAAAGGTGTCAACGAAGTATTTTCCAGACGCGAAGGCAGGATGATCTCGCCCGCATCCCACAGAAGTCGCTGGGCCACTACCAGACTGACTTCGTCGCGCAACAGTTCGTGGGCCTGTTGTTCGATACAGGTGGAATAGAGAAGGTCGTCGTCACACAGAAATTTGATGAACTCACCCTGCGCCTGATCGAGGCAGACCTTCAGGTTGCCGACCATGCCCAACGTGCGTGGATTGCGCACGTAGCTCACGGCAAAACCCGTGCCCTCGACCACCTTGGCAACGATGTCTTCGATCTCGTTGCCGCGACTGTCATCACACACAATGATTTCAAGATTGCCGTAGCTCTGACCGACGGCACTGCGCAATGCCCGTTCGAAGAAACGTGGACTGAAGGCGGGAATGGCAATACTGACGAGAGGGAGTGAATTCACGGCGGGCTCACGGGCGGTACGAGCCCGCTCCTGAAAGCGAGCCCTGAAAACCGCAAAAAAACATTAACTAAGGGGACACGGCAAAACGGGCGTTTGCACACCCGTTGACCATCAGATCTTGTTGAACAGACCCAACTGGCTGATTTTGCTGAAGGCCAGTTGCGCTGCCTGCAGCATGGTTTGCTGCAACGTCAGGCGGGTCATGACTTCGGCCGGATCCGAGTCGCGAATCGAACCCTGGGTCGTAGTGTTCGCGGTGCTCAGGCTCTGGTTGGTCACGGTTTGCATATCCAGCGACTGACCACGCGCACCGATTGCAGTAACCGCAGCACCAATCTGATTATTAGCGCTGTCGATGTTGCCAAGACCGGCCTCCATCGCGCCCTGGAATTTCTGCTTGGCCACGTCATCGCCATCGATTGGCGTGTTCATCGCAGTGATCATCTGGCCCAGGGTGTCGAGGATATTCTGGGTCTGATGATTGTTCGGCTGGATCGAGAACTGATCACCCGCTGCCGGTGCGCTGCCTAACGCGAAGGTCACACCTGCAGCGGTTGCGTTGCCCCCGGCCACCGTGCCGGACGACACAGGCTTGCTGTCAGCGGTAACAGGTGCAGCGTACAGATCGAACGCCGTGGCGCTGGTGAACTTGAGGACCGCGCCACCTTGCGGGAAGGCATTGTTATACGCCGCCTGGTCGGTGATGCTGGAACCGGTGATCACCGCGGTAGACGGGTTGCCCGGACTGCGCGTGGTGGTGAACGAGTCAGGCGTGGAAGCCAACTGGAAACTGTGCCCGGCAATGACCGCGTCAGGGTTAGTGTCACCCGCCTTCAGGTTAATGTTCAGCTTCATGTCGACACCACGGAAGCTGACCGTCTGGTTGGCGCCGCTGCTGTTGCTGACAACACCGTTCTTGCTGGCCTCGGCGGTAACGTCGTTGCCCAGGGCATCGGTGATTTTCAGCTGAGTACTGCTGACGAAGCTGACGGTGTAAGGCTGGCCAGCGGTGAACTTGGCGTCATAGGTGGCTGCGGTGCCAACCGTACCGTTGGACAGCACCACACGACCGTCATCCACCGCCGGAGCAGTCATGGTGGTGTTGGTGCGACCGGTATTGATGGTCTGCTGGAAAGCATCCCAACCCGTGGTGTTGGTGCCGACGGTCATGCCGTCGCCGATGCCCAGGTTGATGGTGGTCTGGTCACCGTTGTATGAAAAGGTGCCGTCGGCATTCTGCGAGTACGGCGCGGTGTCGGTCTTCGAACCGGAGAACAGGTAGTTGCCGTTGGCATCCTTGGAGTTCATCAGGCCCAGCACTGTTTGCTGAATCTGTCCCAGCTCCTGAGCGTAGGCCTGGCGATCCTTGTCGGTGGCCGTGCCGTTGTTGGCGGCCAGAGACAATTCCTTGGCACGTTGCAGTGCCGTGGTGATGGAGTCCAGCGTGGTTTCCTGTACGGACAACCCGCTCTTGGTGCTGCTGATATTGGTGTTGTACTGATCCAGCATCGCCGCCTGCTGGCCCAGTTGCAGCAAACGACCGGCACCGATCGGATCATCAGCGGCGGTGTTGATGCGCTGCAGGCTGCTGGCCTCGCTCGCGGTGGCAACGGCCTTGTTGAAGTTACGCTGATAGTCAGCCGCTTGGGTGCCGTAATACTGGGCGGTGGAAAGGCGCATGAATTACGACTCCTTAAAGGCTGTTGATCAACGTAGAGAATGTTTCCTGCGCCGCCTTGATGATCTGCGACGAGGCGGTGTAGTACTGCTGGTATTTGACCAGGTTGCCGGTTTCTTCATCCAGGTTGACCCCGGACAGCGAATCGCGTGCGCCCTGGGCCTGATCCAGAATCTGCGAAGTGGCCGTGGCGTCGGATTTGCCTTGCGCCGCTTTGGTACCGACGTTGGTCACCAGCTTGTTGTAGGCGTCGGTGAGACTGATGCCTTTGCTCGCCGAACCGGTGTCGACGGTTTGCTTGGTTTGCAGAGCCACCAGCGCTTGCGCGTTGCGGTTGTCGGACGAGGCTGCACCGGTAAGGTTCATGGTGAAGGTTTCGCCGGACTTCGGCGTGCCGCCAACCGTGGTCTGCACGGTGAAGGTCTTCTGCACGTTCGGCGTGACGGTGGTGTCCATCACCGGGTTGCCGCTGGCGTCGACGATGCCCACTTTCAGGTTCAGCGTGTTCGACTGACCAGGAACGATGGTGCCAGTGCCGATGGTCGCGCCCTTGGCGTCGACCAGGTTGTACGACTGGCTGCCGCCGCTCGCGTCACCGAACACCAGTTTGACCGGCGTCGAATTCTTCAGCGCCGCCTGCATGTCGGCCTGGGCAGTCGGGTTGTAGATATCAATCTTGTCGCTGAGCGTCGGCTGGGTGTAAGTGCCCAGGCCGTTGGCGCTGGCCGAGCCGGTCAATGGGCCGGCGGCGGCAATTTTCTTCGGATCGGTGAGCACCGTCTGGATGCTCGCCGCCGCGTTACGGGTCGGGGTCACCTTGAAGGTGTCACCAGCGCTCAGCGCACCGCCATTGAGCGACAGGCTGAAGCCGTCGATCACCGGAGGCGGGTTGGTGGTGGTGCTGAACGAACCGAGGTCGGTACCGTCGGAGCGCTTGACCGAGTAGTCGGTGGCGCTGGTGAAGGTGACCTGATAATCGCTGGTGGTCAGCTTGCCGGTGTCCTTGATGGTCACATCGAGGTTGCCCGAACCTGCGCTGTTGCCCGACTGCGCGATGCTGCGCTGACTGACCAGCGCGGCACTGTTGATGTTGTTGAACAGTGCTGCGCCGAAGTCACCGTTCTTGTCGATGCCCTGGGCTTGCTGGCTGTTGATCTGATCGGCGACGACCAGCGCTACACGCCCCAGCTCATTGAGCGAAGGGTCGAGGACGTCGCTGCGATAGGTCAGCAGGCCGCCGATTTCGCCACCGGTCATCGCCGAAGTGACGTCAATGGTGCTCGAACCGCGGTCCATCTGGATCGCCATGCGCGACGGATCGTCTTTGCTTGGCACGGTGCTCAGGGTGTTGGTGGTGTTGCCGATCACCAGTGGCTGACCACTGCCGATGTACACGTCGAAGCTGGTACCGCGCTCGACGACCTGCGCACCGGTCAGCTCGGACAGCTGACGCACGGCCTCGTTACGGCTGTCGAGCAGATCGTTCGGGGCACCGCCACTAGTGGAAATCTCACCGATCTTCTGGTTCAGATTGGCAATCGAGGTCGCCAGTTTGTTCACCTGGGCCGTCATGTCGCCCAGGCTGCCGTTGATGCTGGTGTTCTGGTCGTTCAGCTGTTTGGCGATGGTGTTGAAGCGACTGGTCAGCGCCTGTGCGCCGGTCAGCACCGACTGACGGGAGGTGTCATCGGTCGCCGACGTCGCGACGCCCTGCATCGAGGTGAAGAACTTCTGCAACACGCCGGTCAGGCCGGTGTTGGTGTCGGACAACGTGGCGTCCAGGGGCGTGGCCTGGGCCAGGTACGACGCCGCTTCGCTGTTGAGCGAAGTCGCGGTGTGCAATTGCGATTCCAGGTAGGAGTTGTAGACCCGGCGCACGTCAGCCAGGGTTGTGCCCGTGCCGATGAAAACGGTGCCGTACTGCTGCGAGGCCTTGGTGCCCTGCACGGTTTGCTGGCGTGAATAACCGGCGGTGTCGACGTTGGCAATGTTGTTGCCTGTCGTAGCCAAAGAGGCCTGGCTCGACGCCAGACCCGACATCCCGATATTGAGCAAACTCATGGTTCAGACCTTATACCTTGTGCCTTAAAAAGGCTGGGTGGAAACGCCGGCCGCAGCATAGTTTTCAAAACTGTTCATCTGCTTGGCTATCTGCGAAATCTTCGTCGCGTAGTTCGGGTCGGTCGCGTAACCGGCCTTTTGCAACTCGCGTACAAACTGTTCTGGGTTATCGGCCGACTTCACCACATCTTGATAGCGATTGTTGGTCTGCAGCAAAGTCACCAGATCGTGGAAACTGTCCTTGTACGAGGCATAGGAACGGAACTGCGCCGTCTCCTTGACCATCTGCCCGTTGCGGAACTCGCTGGTGATTGCCCGGGCCGAATCGCCGGTCCAGTTGCTGCTGGCCTTGATGCCGAACAGGTTGTGACTGCTGCTGCCATCCTGGGCGCGCATGACCGATTTGCCCCAACCGGTTTCCAGTGCGGCTTGCGCCACCAGGTAGCGCGGATCGACGCCAATACGCGCGGCGGCTTCTTTGGCCATCGGCAGCATGGTGTTGACGAATTCGTCGGCGGAGCTGAAGGCGCGCTTGGCCGGTGCCAGCGGAATCTGCGCCATTGCCCGACCGTAAATCTGCATCTGCCCGCCGGACGCCTTGGCGTCTTCGGCACGGCTCAGCCAGTCGCCGTTGTACAGCGGGCCGGCGCCGGTGGCGGCCGTGGTCGTGGTGCGTTGCGGCAACGCATTGGCGGCAGTCGGCGTAGCGGAAGGCACCAGACCGGCAAGCAAACGATCAGCCAGTTTCGGCGGCAGAGCCAGACGACGCTTGTTGATCATTTCCATGTCGTTGGCGTGGGCCAATTGAGTGTTCGGCGCATGCAACGAACGCGAGGCCCACAACGGGCGCTCGCCATTGAGCCGTGACAGCGGGCCGGTGCCGGTAGTGCCGGCAGCAATCGGCGTCTGCACCGCAGCGGCTTTCGCCGCTTCCTGCTTGGCAGCGGACGCGGCCGCAGCCTCACCCGGCGCCATTGGCTTGTTCTTCGACATCTGCTTCATCAGCACGTCGGCCAGACCGATACCGCCGCCCTCGCGAGACAGCGACACCGCCAGTTGCTGGTCGTACATTTCCTGATATTGCTTGGCCGCCGGGGTGTTCATCGGGTTGTCTTTACCCAATGCCTCGGTGGCCGAACGCATCGACTTGAGCATTTCGCCGAGGAACAGCGATTCGAATTCCTGCGCCACTTTGCGCATGTTCGCATCGCTGTTCTTGTCGCCGACCTTGAGCTGGTTCAGACGATTGAGGTCGGAGTACGAACCCGAATCGCCAGTGCCCGCCAGACTGCCTTTGCGCATATCCATGGTCGCCGTCCTCAGATCACGATCAGGTCGGCTTGCAACGCGCCGGCCTGCTTCAGTGCTTCAAGGATTGCCATCAGGTCACCCGGTGCCGCGCCAACCTGGTTTACCGCACGCACGATTTCGTCGAGGGTGGTACCCGGGCCGAATTTGAACATCGGTTTGGCTTCTTGCTGGGCGTTGACCCGCGAGCGCGGCACAACGGCCGTCTGCCCATTGGACAATGGGCCCGGCTGGCTGACGATCGGGTCTTCGGTGATGGTCACGGTCAGGCTGCCGTGGGTCACGGCGGCCGGCGAGACTTTCACGTTCTGGCCGATGACGATGGTGCCGGTACGCGAGTTGATGATGACTTTCGCCACCGCCTGACCCGGGTCGACTTCGAGGTTTTCGAGGATCGACAGGTAGTCGACGCGCTGGCTCGGATCGAGCGGCGCCGTCACACGAATCGAACCGCCGTCGATGGCTTGTGCCACGCCAGGGCCGAGCATGTCGTTGATCTTGTCGACGATGCGCTTGGCGGTGGTGAAGTCGGAACGGTTGAGGTTCAGCGTCAGGCTGTTGCCCTGGTTGAACCCGCTCGGCACCGAACGCTCCACCGACGCACCGCCCGGGATGCGACCGGCCGACGGAACGTTGACGGTGATCTTCGAACCGTCGCGACCTTCAGCATCGAAACCGCCGACCACCAGGTTGCCCTGAGCGATGGCGTAGACGTTGCCGTCGATACCCTTGAGCGGGGTCAGCAACAGGGTGCCGCCGCGCAGGCTCTTGGAGTTACCGATGGAAGACACGGTGATATCGACCTGCTGCCCCGGTTTGGCGAACGCCGGCAGATCGGCACTCACCGACACCGCCGCGACGTTTTTCAACTGCACGTTGCCCGATCCCGGCGGCACCTTGATGCCGAACTGCGAGAGCATGTTGTTGAAGGTCTGCAGGGTGAACGGGGTTTGCGTCGTCTGGTCGCCGGTGCCGTTAAGCCCGACCACCAGGCCGTAACCGATCAATTGGTTGGAGCGCACGCCGGAAATGCTGGCGATATCTTTCAGCCGCTCGGCGTGGGCACCAAAGGCTGCGGACATCAATGCCGCAGCCAGCATCAGGTGTTTGAAGTTCAAAGTCGCCACCTAGAAAGGGAACAGCGGGCTGAGGAAGAAACGGTCGAACCAGCCTGGCTGACTCGCATCGGCAAACGAACCGGTGCCCGAGTAGGTGATGCGCGCATCGGCGACACGGGTCGACGACACGGTGTTGTCGGTGGCGATGTCATCGGCACGCACAAGACCGGCGATCCGCACCAGCTCGTCGCCGGTGTTGAGGGTCATCCACTTCTCGCCGCGCACGGCGATGATGCCGTTGGGCAGCACGTCGGCCACGGTCACGGTGATCGAACCGGTCAGGGTGTTGCCCTGCGCCGCCTTGCTGTCACCCTTGGTTGCACGGTCGCCGCTGTAGCCAACGTCCAGACTCAGGTCATTGCCACCCAACGGGTTGTTGGTGGTGCCACTGCCGCCGAACAGCGAGGTCAGGCCGATGCCGGTCTTGCTGTTCTTGGCCACTTGGGAGTTGGCGTTCTTGCTGGCCTGAGTCTTCTCGTTCAGGGTGATGGTGATGATGTCACCGACCCGGAACGCCTTGCGGTCGCTGTACAGGTTCTGCTCGAAGCCGGCCTGATAGATCGAGCCGTTGTTGGCTGCAGCCGGCAACGGCGTACGCGGCAATACCGGGGCGTAGTAAGGGTCATTGGGCTTTGGCGGCGGAGCGACGCAGCCCGCGAGCGAGACGACCCCACCCAATGCCAGAACAGATACGAAGCGTTTCATGACCCTTACCTCACGGTGTTGCAGGCGGCCTCATGGCCGCCTCATAGACTGATTACAGATTCTGCGTTACGAACGAGAGCATCTGGTCGGCGGTGGAGATCACCTTGGAGTTCATCTCGTAAGCGCGCTGAGTGGTGATCATGTTGACCATCTCTTCAACGGTGCTGACGTTGGAACCTTCCAGGGTGTTCTGCAGCGTGGTACCGAAACCGTTCAGGCCCGGGGTGCCGATTTGCGGCGCGCCGGAAGCAGCGGTTTCGAGGAACAGGTTGTTGCCCACCGCTTGCAGACCGGCCGGGTTGATGAAGTCGGCGGTTTGCAGGTTGCCGATCACCTGAGCGGCCGGGTTGCCTGGCACTGTGATCGACACGGTGCCGTCGGTGCCGACGGTGAAGCTCTGCGCGTTGTTCGGGATGACGATGGCCGGCTCCAGGGCGAAACCGCTGGCGTTGACGATCTGGCCATTGGAGTCGAGGTGGAAAGTACCGTCACGGGTGTAGGACGTGGTGCCGTCCGGCTGCAGGATCTGGAAGAAACCGCGACCGTCGATGGCCATGTCCAGCGGCTGCTCGGTGGTTTGCAGGCTGCCGGCGGTGAAGTTTTTCTGCGTGCCGACGATGCGCACACCGGTACCCAGTTGCAGACCCGACGGCAGTTCGCTGTCCTGGGTCGACTGAGCGCCTGGCTGACGCTTGATCTGATACAGCAGGTCCTGGAATTCGGCACGGTCACGTTTGAAACCCGTGGTCGAGACGTTCGCCAGGTTGTTGGAAATGGTGGTCAGGTTGGTGTCCTGGGCGGACAGACCGGTTTTGGCAACCCATAGAGCCGGAAGCATTCGATTCTCCTCGTGCGCCTGTTTTACGGCGCGACGTTCTGATAATTAGCTGATCTGCAAGACCCGAGCCATGGCCTGGTCGTCGTCTTTGGCGGTGTTCATCATCTTGACGTGCAACTCGAACTGCTTGGCCAGGGCCAGCACCGAGGTCATTTCTTCCACGGCATTGACGTTGCTCGACTCAAGGAAACCCGACACCAGTTTGACGTTGGCATCGGCCGGCGCAGGCTGGCCGTCCTTGGTGTAGATCGAGCCATCGAGGCCCTTGTTGAGGTTCTTGATGTCCGGGTTGACCAGTTTGATCCGGTCGACTTCCGCCATGACGCGCGGGCCTTCGCCCATCGCACGAATACTGATGGTGCCGTCTTCACCGACTTCGACCTGCTGCTCCGGCGGCACGGCGATCGGACCGCCGTTGCCCAATACCGGCATGCCGTTGCCGGCGCGCAATACGCCGAGGGCGTCGATGTTGAGGCTGCCGGTGCGCACGTAGCTTTCGCCGCCGTTGGGGTTCTGCACGGCAATGAAACCGTTGCCGGTCACGGCGACGTCGAGGTCACGCCCGGTCTGCACCAGCGAACCGGCGGTGAAATCAGTGGCGGGCCGTTCGCTCATGGCAAACGCACGCGCCGGAAAGCTGTCACCGAACACCGGCATCGAACGCGCCTGCTCCAGGTCGCGCTGAAAACCATTGGTGGAGATGTTCGCCAGGTTGTTGGCATGCGCCTTTTGCGCCAGTGCGTTCTGACTGGCGCCGGTCATTGCCACATAAAGGTACTTGTCCACACTCTTTCCTCTGCATGCCGGACGTTTGCCGCCCACCGCTGTACTGCTGAGCCATAAGCAATTTGCAGACCAACTTTTTTCTGGCGGCTTGCGGCCCGGTAAACAAAGGACTTGAGGGGGTTTGCGGGGAAATTGGAAATGTATCGAAGTCGAAAAACCGGCGGTGTTATGCCGCTAGGCGGCAATCCCGATTGTTGCAGATGGAAATAAAACCTGTGGCGAGGGGATTTATCCCCGATGGGTGGCGAAGCCGCCCCGCTTTTCTTTCAGGACGACCTCGTTTACAGGTTTTGCGACTGCTGCGCAGCCGATCGGGGATAAATCCCCTCACCACAAAAGCTCTTCTCACCACAGTGTTGCTGTCAACTCTCGGGGTCTTTACCGACCTCATACTCGCGCAGCTTATTAGCAATGGTTGTATGCGAAACCCCCAACCGCTTGCCCAGTTGCCGACTGCTCGGGTGTTCGGAATACAGGCGTTCCAGCACCGCTTTCTCGAAGCGTCCGACGATCTCGTCCAGCCCACCCTCCAGCGAGAAATCGCCAAGCGGCTGACGCACGCCGTAATCCGGCAGGCGAATGTGTTCGACCTTGACCGTGCCACCCTCGCACAGCGAAACCGCCTGAAACAGCACGTTTTCCAGCTGCCGCACGTTGCCCGGCCAGTGGTAATGACTGAGCCGATCCATCGCCGCCGGCGCCAGTTTCGGCAGCGAACAGCCGATCTGCCGACTGGCCTGATCGAGGAAGTGCTCGACCAACGGGGTCAGACCGTCGAGGCATTCGCGCAGCGGCGGGATGTGCAGCGAAAGCACGTTCAAGCGGTGATACAGATCCTGACGAAACTCGCCGCGCGCGCACAATTCGGACAAGTCGACCTGGGTCGCGCAGATCACTCGCACGTCCAGATACACCTCTTCATCACTGCCGACCCGGCGGAAGCAGCCGTCCTGCAGAAAGCGCAGCAGCTTCACCTGCAAGCGCGGGCTCATCTCCCCGACGCCATCGAGGAACAGCGTACCGCCCGCCGTCAGCTCCAACAGGCCGAGCTTGCCTTCGGCGCGCGCACCTTCGAACGCGCCGGGGCCATAGCCGAACAGCTCGGTCTCGGCCATCGACTCCGGCAGCCCGGCGCAATTGAGCGCCATCAGCGGCGACTGTCCGCGCGGGCTGGCGAGGTGACAGGCGCGGGCCAGCAACTCTTTACCGGTGCCGGTTTCGCCTTCTATCAATAGCGGCGCATCCAGCGGCGCCATGCGCCGCGCCTCACGCACGACAGCGGCCATCACTTTCGAGCTCTGGAAGATACTGTCGAAGCCGCGCAGTTCCTGCTTGCGCACGTTATAGATACGCTCACCAACGCGGTCGGCGCGGTGCAAGGTCAGCACCGCACCGGCCATGGCTTCACTGTCGTCATGCTCCGATTGCAGCGGCGCGATGTCGGCGAGGAAGATGTCGCCCTTGACCTTGACCCGCATGCCGTTGATTCGCGACTTGTTGGCGCGCACCAGTTCCGGCAAATCGAAATCCTCGGCATAGCGCGACAGCGGAATCCCCGGCACCTCGTCCACTCGCACCCCGAGCAACTGCGCCGCCGCGCGGTTGGCGGCGACGATCGAGCCGCCCATGTCGATCGATAGCACCGGGAATTCCAGCGCGCCGAGCAACGCGTTCAACTCCATGTGCCGACGCTCGCTGGGCATCAGCCCGACGCGCTTGACCCCAAACACCCCGGCAATCGCCTCGAACTTCGGCCGCAGCGCCTGGAACTGGATGTTGATCAGGTTCGGGCAGTGCAGATAGATCGCGTTGCCGTGCTCGCCGCCGACCTCGCCGCGTGCAACGTTGATCCCGTACTCCACCAGCAGGTTGAGGATGTCGCGCAGGATGCCGATGCGGTTCTGGCAGTGAACTTTGATACGCATATAAAGAGGCCCGACAAGGATGAGGGGTTGAACACAATCCCTGTGGGAGCGGGCTTGCTCGCGAAGACGGTGTGTCAGTCGCCATTCATTCAGCTGACACACCGCTTTCGCGAGCAAGCCCGCTCCCACAAGAGATTTGCGCTGCGGTTTGGCCTGACTTTTCTGTCGAGGCGCGCAGATAGTTGTCAAGATTATGTGACAGCCACAGCCCTTTTCAAACCTGCAAATCACCGCAAATGCGAGATACCGGCCAAAGCGTAACGATTTATTTACGAAATGCAGCGATTCTTCCTACAAAGAACGCGCTCAGCCTGCTGCATCCAACCCCGCACTCGGGTAATCCTGAGCCCATCGCTGGACATAACAAGAACGAATTCCCCTAGCAGGAGAGCAGTATGAAGCAGACGCAGTACGTGGCCCGCGAGCCCGATGCGCAAGGTTTTATCGACTACCCCGCCGAAGAACACGCGGTGTGGAACACGCTGATCACTCGCCAGCTGAAAGTGATCGAGGGTCGGGCCTGCCAGGAGTACCTGGACGGTATCGAAAAACTCGGTCTGCCCCACGACCGCATTCCGCAGCTGGGCGAGATCAACAAGGTGCTCGGTGAGACCACCGGTTGGCAGGTTGCCCGCGTCCCGGCACTGATCCCCTTCCAGACGTTCTTCGAATTGCTCGCCAGCAAACAGTTTCCGGTGGCCACGTTCATTCGTACCCGCGAAGAACTGGACTACCTGCAAGAGCCGGACATTTTTCACGAGATCTTCGGCCACTGCCCGCTGCTGACCAACCCATGGTTCGCCGAATTCACCCACACCTACGGCAAGCTCGGCCTGCAGGCCACCAAGGAAGAGCGCGTATATCTGGCGCGTCTGTACTGGATGACCATCGAGTTCGGCCTGGTCGACACCCCGCAAGGCAAACGCATCTACGGCGGCGGCATCCTGTCCTCGCCAAAAGAAACCGTTTACTCGCTGTCGGACGAACCCGAACATCAAGCCTTCGATCCGCTGGAAGCGATGCGCACGCCGTATCGCATCGATATTTTGCAGCCGCTGTACTTTGTCTTGCCGAACCTCAAGCGCCTGTTCGACGTCGCCCATGAAGACATCATGGCCATGGTCAAGCAAGCCATGCAGCAGGGGTTGCATGCTCCGAAGTTTCCGCCAAAACCGAAAGCCGCGTGATCCGCGTCTTTTGCTGACAATTGAGTCTGTCAGTCGCCGTCACTTTGGTTTAGCGTGACGGCATTGACGGGCCGATAGCTTCTATAAAAAAAACACACTCGATTTCAGGAATCACACCATGTCCACTTTGAACCAAGCCCACTGCGAAGCGTGCCGTGCCGATGCGCCACAAGTCAGCGACGAAGAACTGCCGATCCTGATCAAGCAGATCCCGGACTGGAACATCGAAGTTCGCGACAGCATCATGCAGCTGGAGAAGGTCTTCCTGTTCAAGAACTTCAAGCATGCGCTGGCGTTCACCAACGCCGTCGGCGAAATCTCCGAAGCCGAAGGTCACCACCCGGGCCTGCTGACCGAGTGGGGCAAAGTCACCGTGACCTGGTGGAGCCACTCGATCAAGGGGCTGCACCGCAACGACTTCATCATGGCCGCGCGCACTGACGAAGTGGCCAAGACCGCAGAAGGACGCAAGTAATGCACTTCGACGCCATCGGCCGGGTACCCGGCGACCCGATCCTCGGTTTGATGGATGCCTATGCGCAGGACACTAACCCGCGCAAGTTCGACTTGGGCGTTGGCGTCTACAAGGATGCCCAGGGCCTGACGCC
This sequence comes from Pseudomonas sp. RSB 5.4, assembly GCF_037126175.1. Lineage (NCBI taxonomy): Bacteria > Pseudomonadati > Pseudomonadota > Gammaproteobacteria > Pseudomonadales > Pseudomonadaceae > Pseudomonas > Pseudomonas sp. RSB 5.4. The sequence continues at coordinate 55,640 of NZ_CP146986.1, read as the reverse complement.
GATCCCCGAGGCGGTGAAAATCGCCGAGGCGCGACTGGTCGAAAGCCAGGACACCAAGACCTACATCGGTGGTCACGGCAATCCGCTGTTCGGCAAGGTCATCAATGAGCTGGTGCTTGGCGCCGACTCGAAGCTGATCGCCGAACAGCGCGCCGGCGCCACTCAGACCCCGGGCGGCACCGGCGCGCTGCGTCTGGCGGCCGACTTCATCGCCCAGTGCCTGCCGGGCAAGGGCGTATGGCTGAGCAACCCGACCTGGCCGATCCACGAAACCATTTTCGCTGCGGCCGGGGTCAAGGTCAGTCACTACCCGTACGTGGGCAGCGACAACCGCCTCGACGTCGATGCGATGCTCGCCGTGCTCAACGAAGTGCCGCACGGCGACGTGGTGCTGCTGCATGCGTGCTGCCACAACCCGACCGGTTTCGACCTGAATCATGACGACTGGCAGCGCGTGCTCGACGTGGTGCGCCGCCGTGACCTGCTGCCGCTGATCGACTTTGCCTACCAGGGTTTTGGCGATGGTCTGGAGCAGGACGCGTGGTCGACCCGGTTGTTCGCCGCCGAGGTTCCCGAGCTGCTGATCACCAGTTCCTGCTCGAAGAACTTCGGCCTGTACCGCGACCGTACCGGTGCATTGATTGTCTGTGCAAAAACCGCCGACAAGCTGATCGACATCCGCAGCCAACTGGCCAACATCGCCCGCAACCTGTGGTCGACCCCACCGGATCACGGTGCGGCAGTGGTCGCGACCATCCTCGCCGACCCGGAGCTGAAAAGCCGCTGGGCCGATGAAGTGGAAGCCATGCGCTTGCGCATCGCCCAATTGCGCAGCGGCCTGGTCGAAGCACTGGAACCGCACGGCCTGCGAGAGCGCTTTGCGCACATTGGCGTCCAGCGCGGAATGTTCTCCTACACCGGCCTGTCGCCGGAGCAGGTGAAACAACTGCGTGAGCATCACAGCGTGTACATGGTCAGCTCGGGCCGGGCCAACGTCGCCGGAATCGATGCCACGCGCCTGGCGCTGCTGGCACAAGCCATCGCCGACGTCAGCAAGTAGATCCAGCTACACAAACCCCTGTGGGAGCGAGCTTGCTCGCGAATACGGAGTGTCATTCGACAGATATGTTGACTGATACACCGATTTCGCGAGCAAGCTCGCTCCCACAGTTGTTTTTGCGCGCCCTGCGGCCATCTGTCGCATTATTTTGAATTAAAAGTCTGATTGTCATTTTTCCTGCTGTATCCTGCGCAGGCTTTCAAGAAGCGCGGATCTACCAGATCTATCAACAGACTTAGCGAGGAGCGCAACCATGCACGAGATTCCTAATCTCCCCTTCCCAAGCCTGCACGTACCTGAGCAGACGACCACGCAACAAGCCGGCGCCCAACAGCCCGAGCCGAAAGAAGCCGTTGAGAGCCGCCAGGCCGACAGCGAAGAGTAAAACCCGCCGTACAGACCGTGTGGAAAGCGCTAAGATGCGCTTTCCACACTGCCTGAAACCGAGCCCGCCATGACCGACGAATTCTCTGAAAGCCAAGCTGCCGTCCTGATCGGCGCCACCGAGAAAATGATCGAGATCTGGAACCGCCTCTCCCCGGAAAAACAGGCCGCCCTGCTCGCCCGTTTCGGCAGCGAAGAAAACGCCCTCGCCGCACTGGTCACTACACAACTGGTCGCCCCGGCCAAACCCTGAAGCCACCCGCCCGGCAAATAGTTTTACTTTTCCCCGCCCCTGACTCGTTCGCGCCGGTATCATAAGCAGCCTATCTAATCCTGCTTTGCCGTGGATCGTTACTCATGTCGTCCTCTATGTCAGAACCCCAGCGTCCCCTGGCGGTCACGCTGCAAGTCGTTTCCATCGTCCTCTTCACCTTCATCGGCTACCTGAACATCGGCATTCCGCTCGCGGTGTTGCCGGGCTATGTCCACAGCGACCTGGGCTTCGGCGCGGTGATCGCGGGGCTGGTGATCAGCGTGCAATACCTCGCCACCCTGCTCAGCCGTCCGTACGCCGGCAAGATCATCGACAACCAGGGCAGCAAACGTGCGGTGATGTATGGCCTCGCTGGCTGCGGCTTGAGCGGTGTGTTCATGCTGATTTCGGCGTGGACACCGAACCTGCCGATGCTCAGTCTGATCAGCCTGTTGATCGGCCGACTGGTGTTAGGCAGCGCGGAAAGTCTGGTCGGCTCCGGTTCGATCGGCTGGGGCATCGGTCGCGTCGGTGCGGCGAACACCGCCAAAGTGATCTCGTGGAATGGCATCGCCAGTTACGGCGCGCTGGCGGTGGGTGCGCCGTTCGGCGTGTGGCTGGTCGGCCAGTTGGGGCTGTGGAGCATGGGCGTCAGCATCATCCTGCTGGCGGCACTGGGCCTGCTGCTGGCGTGGCCGAAAACCGCTGCGCCGATTGTCGCCGGTGAGCGTCTGCCGTTCATGCATGTGCTCGGTCGCGTGTTCCCGCACGGCTGCGGTCTGGCGCTGGGCTCGATCGGATTCGGCACCATCGCCACCTTCATCACCCTGTATTACGCCACCCGGCACTGGGACAACGCGGTGTTGTGCCTGAGCCTGTTCGGCGCCAGCTTCATCGGCGCGCGACTGTTGTTCGGCAACCTGATCAACCGTCTCGGCGGCTTCCGCGTAGCGATTGCCTGCCTGTCGGTGGAAACCCTCGGCCTGTTGCTGCTGTGGCTGGCGCCGGATGCACATTGGGCGCTGGCCGGGGCGGCGTTGAGCGGCTTCGGTTTCTCGCTGGTGTTCCCGGCGCTGGGCGTGGAAGCGGTAAATCTGGTGCCAGCGTCCAGCCGTGGTGCGGCGGTCGGCGCGTATTCGTTGTTCATCGATTTGTCGCTGGGGATCACCGGACCATTGGCCGGGGCGATTGCGGCGGGTTTCGGTTTTGCTTCGATCTTTCTGTTTGCCGCTATCGCCTCACTGAGCGGCTTGATCCTGAGTGTGTATTTGTACCGCATCACAGCAAAACACCACTTTCATTAATCGCCCAATATTGGCCATTCAGCTGATTCCGAATGGCCAATAAACAACTGCAGCTTTTATACGCTAACCATGCCGACGGAAGATGGCGAAGCTGCCGCTCCCTCTATTTCTACTGGAAACAAATACAATTTTTCGATCCTCCTGGACCGCGAGATCGTGAATAATCTGGTCTTTTGGAAATAAAACCTTTCCAACATCACCAAACCCCTCATCCCACCCCATGTCTTGTTCAAGACTGGCAATAAATGCCTGGCTATCCGACCCTCCACGCAAATAAGCATAGCCTGCTACCACAACGGTTGACTTCAAATTATAGAGGGCTGCTTTCGTCATATAGATATCGCTGAAATCATCATTGATATATTCGCCCCATCCTTGCTTGCCAAAAAGTGGATCTTCCTCGCCATTCAGCCCGCGACGTTGAAGCTGGAGATACAGATACTGCGGAACTCCATTATCCGAAGTACCTACAATATAAAACTTATCGTCATGTTTCAGAATCACACTTTTAACCGAAGGTACTCCATCATAATAACCTCCGGCCCCAAAACTGGAGTCAAGATTACCACGAGCATCATACCGGCCAACAAACCAACGTTTATCACGTAGACCGTCTGACGCGGCGACAACATAACCATTACCTTGGCGAAACATATCCTGTCCTATGACTAAAACAGATGGACCTCGGAAAACCAATCGGTACCCGCCATCACCGAACGTTTCGTCCAAACTACCGTTATTTTTTAACTTGACCAGAAACGCTCTATAGAAAAGTCCTCTGTCATCAAGCGTGGTCAGAAGCAAAACGCCGCCATCGTCCAGTAATTCCAAAGTTCCGTGGTAGTCGCGGCCCTTATCCGTCAGAGGCTGCTTCACCTTTGGAACATCAGAACTTGAAGGAACAACATCTTTCAGATCTGGACTCCACAACATCACTCCTTTGCTGCCAAACCCTTCATCAAGTTTCCCATTCAAATCGAATCGAGCCAGGCCGGTAGCACGATTAAAGCCGTTTTTACGAGCGAAGAATCCCAACACATACTTGCCACTATCAAACTTCACGCTATATGGCTGCGGCGAATCCCACCCAGGAAAAAACTCCGAGAGTTTAAAAACAACACTACCCGCATTTCCGAAACTTTTGTCGATACGTCCTTCCTCATCAAGCATGCACAGGTAAGTTTCTTGCCGCTCCTCGTCAGTTGCGCCGCAGAGAATCCTGTTCGGACTTGAGAGAAGAGTGACGACTCGAGCTTGAAGCCTCTGACCTCGCTCTCCATATAAAACGACCTCGCCGCGCACACCAAAATCAGTATCAGGAGCGCCACGCACATTATTTAAGTTATTCATTTGCTTTTGCTCAATCAATAGAAAGAGAGCTCAGTAAACGTGTAACAGCAATGCGGCACACCTGTCAGATGTGACAGTCTGGTAGACCGATTAGTTATAAGAGAGCCGTTCAATATCCGGGAATTGATTTTAGTTGAGAAGTGCGTAGTGGATACAATGCCCGCTCCTGAGGAAATGGAATAATTCCAAGACGCCAACCTTCAAAAATCCACCTTGCCACGGCCGGCCTTGATGCTGCCACGCTTGGTCTTGGATTCGAGCCGGCGCTTCTTCGAGCCAAGGGTCGGCTTGGTCGGGCGGCGCTTCTTTTCGACCTTGGTGGCGCTGAGGATCAGCTCGGTCAGACGCTCCAGCGCATCGGCACGGTTGGCTTCCTGCGTGCGGTATTGCTGAGCCTTGATGATCAGCACGCCATCACTGGTGATGCGACTGTCACGCAGCGCCAACAGCCGCTCCTTGTAGAACTCGGGCAAGGACGAGGCCGGAATGTCGAAACGCAGGTGCACGGCACTGGAGACCTTGTTGACGTTCTGCCCACCGGCGCCTTGCGCGCGGATGGCCGTCAGTTCGATCTCGGCATCCGGCAGATGCACGTTGTTGGAAATCACCAGCATGGAAAAGCGTCCGTATTCAGAGGGTGCAGGATACCGCGAAACTGTCCGAACCTCCGATCCCCCTGTAGGAGGGAGCCTGCTCGCGATAGCGGTAAGTCAGATAAATATGCGTCGACTGATACACCGCTATCGCGAGCAGGCTCACTCCTACAAGGGATTGTGTAAACCCCAGAAACGACAAACCCGGCACATTGGCCGGGTTTGTCGTTTTTTGCGTCAGCGCTTACTTCGAAGCGCTGGCCGCGTGCAGCGCCTGCTGCGCTCCACGCTTGTTCTTGATCACGTAGCAGACCCACATGAACACGACCCACACCGGAATCGCGTACACCGAGATCTGGATGCCCGGGATCAGCAGCATCACACCGAGGATGAACACCACGAACGCCAGGCAAACGTAGTTGCCGTACGGATACCACAGCGCCTTGAACAGTGGCGTCTGCTGCGTCTTGTTCATGTGCTGGCGGAACTTGAAGTGCGAGAAACTGATCATCGCCCAGTTGATCACCAGGGTTGCAACCACCAGCGACATCAGCAGTTCCAGCGCCTGTTGCGGGATCAGGTAGTTGAGCAACACCGCCACCAGAGTGACCGCCGCCGAAGCCAGGATCGAACGCACCGGCACGCCGCGCTTGTCGATCTTCGCCAGGCCTTTCGGCGCATCGCCCTGCTCGGCCATGCCCAGCAGCATGCGGCTGTTGCAGTAGGTGCCGCTGTTGTACACCGACAGTGCCGCGGTCAGCACCACGAAGTTGAGGATGTGCGCGGCGGTATTGCTGCCGAGCATCGAGAACACCTGCACGAACGGGCTGCCGCTGTAGGAGTCGCCAGACGCATTGAGGGTCGCCAGCAGGCTGTCCCATGGAGTCAGCGACAGCAGGATCACCAGTGCACCGATGTAGAAAATCAGGATGCGGTAGATCACCTGATTGATCGCTTTCGGGATCACGGTTTTCGGCTTGTCCGCTTCAGCGGCGGTGAAACCGAGCATTTCCAGACCGCCGAAGGAGAACATGATGATCGCCATCGCCATCACCAGACCGCTGACGCCGTTGGGGAAGAACCCGCCGTGCGACCACAGGTTGCTGACCGAGGCCTGCGGGCCGCCATGGCCACTGACCAGCAGGTAGCTGCCCAGCGCGATCATGCCGACGATCGCCACGACCTTGATGATCGCGAACCAGAATTCGGCTTCACCGAAGACCTTGACGTTGGCCAGGTTGATCGCATTGATCAGCACGAAGAATGCAGCGGCGGTGACCCAGGTCGGGATGTCCGGCGCCCAGTAGTGGATGTACTTGCCGACCGCCGTCAGCTCCGACATGCCCACCAGAATGTACAGAATCCAGCAGTTCCAGCCCGACAGGAAACCGGCGAAGCCGCCCCAGTACTTGTGCGCAAAATGACTGAAGGAACCGGCCACCGGCTCTTCGACGATCATCTCGCCGAGCTGGCGCATGATCATGAAGGCGATGAAGCCGCAGATGGCGTAGCCGAGGATCATCGACGGGCCGGCGGATTTCAGGACCCCGGCCGAGCCGAGGAACAATCCGGTACCGATCGCGCCACCGAGGGCGATCAGTTGAATGTGGCGATTTTTCAGGCCGCGTTTCAGCTCGCCTGATTGCGAGGGTTGTCCACTCATGAAAAAGGTCTCACGCAAGGTTTGATGATGTTCAGTAGACGTTGCTGCAAGGTTGCGATTTCAGGCAGCCCCGATCAAACCCCAGCGCAGGCACCAGGAGTTCAGCTTATTTACAACGGTCATGCGTCACCTGTTTGTTTTTATCTGTGACGAAATCGAACCCGACACGCTTGTGGCGCGGCGGAGTGAACAAGGCGGATGGCCTTGAGGTTTGCGCGATTACGCAGAGGGTCACAGTTAAAACGCGGCGCATTGTACACCGCTAACCCCCTGCTGCCAGACCCCGCTGGATCAGCGTGGCGCTTGCCGGGATTGCGTGGGTCCGCCTCGAGAGACTCGGGCGGCTGCAAAAATTGAGTCAGGCCTTTGCAGGCCATCGACGGGGACGAGCGAAAAACCGCCCCACGGAGAGAAGTGAAGATCAATCACGGCGTTCATTGCGCCTCCTTCTTGTTATGCACCTGCACGACAGGCATGAGGCGCATCTCACCCTGCAAACGATGCTGAAACAAGCGCGCCAGAGCCTTGCGTGATGCCTTTGTGGCCGGGCTTCGGCAGGTTTTCCTTACAGCGTCGGCAAGGGGGTAAATCCACTGGGGTTTACCGGAGTTTTCGTAAACTTTTCTTTACGATGCGTAACGCAGATTTTCCATTTCGGAAAATTCTGTAGGACGTCTGCAAATTGACGGTAGCAAGCTTGCTAATGAAAGTTGCCGTTTAGTTTTTTGTTTTCAAATAAGAAAACCGTCGTTTAAAAACAGAATAAAAAGTTTATTTAAATTTTAAATAAATAATTTTTTGCATTACAAAACACCCTGAACTAGGTTCTTCACGTCTTGCCGGCCAACTCGACCGGCCAGTCACAACCGTGAAAGTCATCTAGGAGATCGACCATGCAAGCACTGGAAAAAGACTTGGATACCGAACTGCAACTGGACGAATGGTTTGAAGCACCGACCCATGAGGCGGCCGTGGAAATGATGCAAGCCGACGCGGTGGTTCCGTTCGGCACGGCGATGTGGCCTCTGTAAGACATCCCGGGCAGGCACGATCCGGCCGGTCGTGCCTGCCGCTTTTTTCACGGTCAGTCAGGGAGGACTCATGGATAAGCCCCGCGCGATCTCGCATTTCCTTTACTACCTCGAACATCACCCTGCCCTTGCCGGTCTCGACTCGGCGAAGGTACTGCTCGGCCACACCGCCGATTACGAAGCCCTGACCGGCGCCATCGCCGAACAGGCCGGCGACCACCCGAAATTCAACTTCAGCGCGCGCCGCCTGGATCTGGAATCCACCGCCACGCTGACTGCAGCTATCGCCGACAGCGATCTGTACATTTTCTTCTACGACTCTTCCACCCTGCCCAACCCGCGCCCCGACGGCCCGGAGTTCGTGCGCGCCCTGCAAGGCGTGATGGCGGAAAACTGGAAGAAGTCGCTGCTGTTCAAGGATTACGGCGACTATTTCTACGACACCTTCAGCGTCACCCCGCAGCGCATCGCCGGGCTCAACAGCCACTTGATCCAGCGCATGTCCCAGGCCACCACGCTGAGCTTCACCGATGAGCATGGCTCGCGGTTCGAAACGCCGCTGAGCAGCATCAAGAAGTGGACCGACATCAACGGCGTCGGCAACTTCGACCTGGCCCCCGGCGAAATCGCCACCCACAGCGAAGCCATCAATGGTCATGTGAAATTCAAGGGTACGTTCCTCAGCACCATCCCGTTTGCGCGCAAGTACGGCGTGCTGGAGTCGCCGCTGGAACTGTGGATCGAGAACTCGACCATCAGCCGTATCGCCACCGATGTGCCGGGGCTGGAACACGACTTCAACAAGTACCTGGACGCCAACCCGTCAAACCGACGCATCGAGGAATTGGGGATTGGTACCAATGAAGGGGTGAAAGATCTGTATGCGCGCAATGCCGGGTTCGAAGAGCGGCATTGTGGGTTGCATCTGGGACTGGGCGGTGGGGCCAAGGGCAGTCATCACCTGGACCTGATCTTCTCTGGCGGGGTGTTGGCGCTGGATGACAAGCCGGTGTTTGATGGGCGGTTTGTGTTCTAGCCTGATTTTTCTCTATTGAGCCACTGGCCTCTTCGCGAGCAAGCCCGCTCCCACAATAGGATTTGTGTACGACGCAGATCCACTGTGGGAGCGGGCTTGCCCGCGAAGAGGCCAGCTCAGACGCTACATACCTTTCGCCAGACGAAAAAAAACGCCAACCCTGCGGTTGGCGTTTTTGCTTTAGCTCGAAGCTTGCCGCTCAAAGCTCACAACTGCTTTATTCCGGCTTCTTGCGACCGAAACCCGGACGCTGACCGGAACCGGCCGGAGCACCACGACGCTTGCCCGACGGCTTGTCGCCGTCGACCAGCTTGATCCCCGGACGCTTCGGCGCAGGCTTGGCCGGACGCTTGTTGGTGGTGTCGGCAGGACGATCCGCCACCGGCGTACCGCGACCGGCCGGCGCACGACCTTCGCCACGCTCAGTGCGACCGTTGGCCGGACGCGGTGCGCGCTCGCCATCACGGGCCACTGGCTTGCGCCCCGGACGCTCACCTTCGATCTGCGGCTCACGGCTAGGACGGGGACCGGTCGGCGCGCCAGCGGCTGGACGCAGGGTACGCACGCGCTCGGTCTTGGCCATCGGCCGCGACGATTTGCGCTGCATACGCTCCAGCTTGTCCTTGCTCTTGGCGTTGAGTTGCGGCATCGCCACCGGGGTCAAACCGACTTCGGCGCTGAGCACGTCGACTTCGTACTGGCTCATTTCGCGCCAGCGGCCCATCGGCAGGTCGGAGTTGAGGAACACCGGACCGAAACGCACGCGCTTCAAACGGCTGACCACCAGGCCCTGGGATTCCCACAGACGACGAACCTCACGGTTACGACCTTCCATCACCACGCAGTGATACCAGTGGTTGAAGCCTTCGCCGCCCGGTGCCTGTTGAATATCGGTGAAACGCGCCGGACCGTCTTCCAGCACCACGCCCGCCTTCAGGCGCTCGATCATTTCGTCGTCGACTTCACCGCGTACGCGCACGGCGTACTCACGGTCCATCTCGTAGGACGGGTGCATCAGACGGTTGGCCAGCTCACCATCGGTGGTGAACATCAGCAGACCGGTGGTGTTGATGTCGAGACGACCGATGTTGATCCAGCGACCTTCTTTCGGACGCGGCAGCTTGTCGAACACGGTCGGACGGCCTTCCGGGTCGTCACGGGTGCAGATTTCGCCATCGGGCTTGTTGTACATGATCACGCGGCGTACCGACTCGGCAGCCTCTTCGCGCTTGATCACCTTGCCATCGATGGTGATCGCGTCGTGCATATCGACACGCAGGCCGAGGGTGGCGTCTTTGCCATTGACCTTGATCCGGCCCTGGCTGATCCAGGCTTCGACGTCACGGCGCGAGCCGACGCCGATACGGGCGAGGACTTTCTGCAACTTTTCGCCTGCTGGGCCGATTTCCTGGTCGTCTTTCTGATTGATGTCACTCATCTGGGCACCTCCCGGTGTGGTCTGTTCAGGCGGCGCCTGAAGCATTGAAATCTGGTTTTCGGGCGAAGGGATCGCCGAAGGGTCGCGAATCATACGCGGATGTGCGCCATCGCGCATCAGAGACTAGCTGATGGTTTGCTACTTATTTCTTTTTCCGCCGACCGGCGCCACCAAGTTTGATCAGGCGCAGCGCGGCTTCGGCCAGCACCGTGCGCTTGTCGTCCTTGTCGAGTTTCTTCCAGGCGCGGATTTCGCGCTTGCTGCGGCCACAGCCGAGGCAGATGTCGTCGGTGAATTTGCAGAGACTGATGCAGGGGTCTTTGGTGGAACTCATCGAATACTCCAGAACGACACTTGACCCTGTGGGAGCGGGCTTGCTCGCGAATGCAGTGTGTCAGGCAATACATGAATGTCTGACACACCGCATTCGCGAGCAAGCCCGCTCCCACAGGGGTTGACCAGTGATCCTGAAAACCGGGTCAGTCCTCGAACTCGCGGCGTTCGGCCTCGATGGCTTCCGCCAGCGCGCGGGCCTCGGCTTCTTCTTCGCTCAGTTCAGGCTCTGGCGCCGGTTGTTCGAGGGCGGCGACGGCGGCCAGGAGCTTTTCCCGGGCTTCGGCAACGCCAAGAATGTCCTCTTCCGGTTCGGCTTCAGGCTCGGTCTCAAGTTCAACTTCAATCGCCGGCTCGGCGGTCTCGGTTTCAGGCTCAGGCGGCTGCGCTTCGCCATCCGCGGCATCCCGCAACAGATCGTCGAAGTCGGTTTTGATCCCCTCCTCCATGCTGTCCAGTTCCAGCAACAGCGTGTGGAAACTGGTTTCTTCCTTCTGTTCTTCCGGCTCGGCGCTGGCATCGGCCAGTTCCTGCAGGCTCTGCGGCACCGGTGCGTCGTCGAACTCGAGCACCGGATCGGTTTCCATCTCGCGCAGTTCGGCGAGCGGCGGCAGGTCTTCGAGGTTTTTCAGGTTGAAGTGATCGAGAAACGCCTTGGTGGTGGCGAACATCGCCGGTTTGCCCGGCACGTCACGGTACCCGACGATGCGGATCCACTCGCGCTCGATCAGCGTCTTGACGATGTTGCTGTTGACCGCCACGCCCCGCACGTCTTCGATCTCGCCGCGAGTGATCGGCTGACGATAGGCGATCAGCGCCATGGTTTCCAGCAGCGCACGGGAGTAGCGCTGCGGGCGCTCTTCCCACAGACGGCCGACCCACGGTGAAAACTTCTCGCGGATCTGCAAGCGGTAGCCGGAGGCGACTTCCTTGAGCTCGAACGCGCGGCCTTCGCAGGACTTGGCCAGCAGGCTCAGGGCTTTCTTGAAGACCGGCGGTTCAGGGCGCTCGCCTTCATCGAACAGTTCGAAAAGGCGTTCAAGCGATTGCGGCTTTCCCGAGGCCAACAGAAAGGCTTCAAGCAGGGGCGCCAGCTCGCGGGGTTCAGTCAGGTTCATGTTTCGACTCGTTATTCGGCTCGGGCTCGCACGTGGATCGCGGCGAACGGCTCATTCTGCACCAGCTCGACCAAGGATTCCTTGACCAGTTCAAGGATCGCCATAAAGGTCACCACCACACCGAGGCGACCTTCCTCGGCAGTGAACAGTTCGACGAACGGCACAAAACCACCGCCCTTGAGCCGTTCCAGCACATCGCTCATGCGCTCGCGGGTCGACAGCGCCTCGCGGCTGACCTGGTGGCTCTCGAACATGTCGCCCCGGCGCAGCACCTCGGCCATCGACATCAAGATCTCTTGCAGCGCGACATCCGGCAACAGCTTGCGTGCCCGGGCTTCCGGGGCGTCAAGCTTGGGCACCACCACGTCGCGACCGACCCGGCTCAGGCCGTCGATACCTTCGGCGGCAGCCTTGAAGCGCTCGTATTCCTGCAAGCGCCGGATCAGCTCGGCGCGCGGGTCGTCCTCTTCTTCTTCGACGGTTTCGGCGCGCGGCAGGAGCATCCGCGACTTGATCTCGGCCAGCATCGCGGCCATTACCAGGTATTCGGCGGCCAGCTCCAGGCGCACCGACTGCATCAGCTCGACATAACCCATGTACTGGCGAGTGATTTCCGCCACCGGAATGTCGAGGATGTTGATGTTCTGTTTGCGGATCAGGTACAGCAGCAGGTCGAGCGGGCCTTCGAAGGCTTCGAGAAAGACTTCCAGCGCATCCGGCGGGATGTACAAGTCCAGCGGCATTTCCATGACCGCCTGGCCATAGACCATGGCAAACGGCAGTTCCTGCTGGGCGCCGGCCTGGGGATCGACAACGGTTTCCACTGCGGACATTCAGGCCTCGACCATGAACGGCGCGGGGTCGCCGCAACCGACGCGGATCACCTCCGGGTCGTCGCCGGTCAGGTCAATCACGGTGGACGCCTTGATCCCGCCGAAACCGCCGTCGATGATCAGGTCGACCTGATGTTCAAGCAATTGGCGCATTTCGTACGGATCGCTCAGCGGATCTTCATCGCCGGGCATGATCAGGGTCACGCTCATCAGCGGCTCGCCGAGTTCCGCCAGCAATGCCAGAGCAATCGGATGACTCGGCACCCGCAGACCGATGGTGCGTTTTTTCGGGTGCAGCAGCAGCCGTGGCACTTCGCGGGTGGCGTTGAGAATAAAGGTGTAAGGCCCCGGCAGATGTGCCTTGAGAATGCGGAAGGTGCCGGTGTCGATCTTGGCGTAGTTACCCAGTTGCGACAGGTCGCTACAGATCAGCGCGAAGTTGTGCTTCTCGTCGAGCTGACGCAGACGTCGCACACGCTCGATGGCCGTCTTGTCGCCGATCTGGCAACCGATGGCGTAGGAAGAGTCCGTGGGATAAATCACCACCCCGCCCTTGCGGATGATCTCGACTGCCTGTTTGATCAGGCGCGCTTGCGGGTTTTCCGGATGGATCTGGAAAAATTGACTCACATTCTCTACCTGTTCAGACGGCGGCAATATCTGTGTCATGTTTGAACCGACACCACAGGGGTGGAAGGTCCTCGGGAACCGGCCGGTACTGGCCAATCTCGGACCAGCCACCAGGGCCATGGAAATCACTGCCGGCGCTGACCAGCAGACCGAACTCACGGGCAAGGATTGCCAGGCTGCCGACCTGTTCCGCGGGCTGATGGCCATTGACCACTTCGATTGCATGCCCGCCCGCTTGAATATAGTCGGCAATCAGCTTTCGGCGCTTGCTGCGGGTGAAATCGTAGTGCCACGGATGCGCCAGACTGACCCACGCCCCCGCGGCGCGCAGGGTGCCGACGGTGTCTTCCAGGGTCGGCCAGTGCTGTTTGACGTCACCCAGCTTGCCGGCGCCGAGCCATTTGCGGAATGCCTCGGCACGATCCTTTACAAAACCTTCACGCACCATCCAGTCAGCGAAATGCGGGCGGGCTGGCGCATTGCCGCTATCGCCCAGTTCCTGCTGAATCTGCCGGGCGCCTTCGAGGGCACCGGGCATACCTTTGAGGCCAAGCTTGCGGCTTATCTCTTCCGACCGCAGCCAGCGGCCATCGTGCAATCGGGCGATGGCCTCGACCAGTGGCGCGGCGTTGACGTCGAAACCGTAGCCCAGCACGTGGATGGTCGCGCCGCCCCAGGTGCAGGACAGTTCGACGCCATTGACCAGTTGCATGCCCAGGCCTTCGGCGGCGCTGCGCGCTTCGGCGAGGCCTTCGAGGGTGTCGTGGTCGGTCAATGCCAGGACTCGCACGCCGTTTTCGAACGCACGCGCGACCAGAACCGCAGGCGCCAGGGCGCCATCGGAGGCCGTGCTGTGGCAGTGCAAATCAACATTCACGGGGAGTTGTAACCTCAAATCAGCTGGCGCTATCGCGCGCCCATATGTTTGTTATTATGCCGCCACATCCAGCTTCTGGCTCTCACTGTGAAACAATTCATCGATTTCATCCCGCTTCTGCTGTTTTTCATCGTTTACAAACTTGATCCGCGGGTGGTCGACGTTGCCGGCCATGAAGTGACTGTAGGCGGCATTTACAGCGCCACCGCGATGCTGATCATCAGCTCCCTGGTGGTCTACGGCGCGCTTTTCATCAAACAGCGCAAGCTGGAAAAGAGCCAGTGGCTGACGCTGATCGCCTGTCTGGTTTTCGGCAGTCTGACCCTGGCTTTCCACAGCGAGACCTTCCTCAAATGGAAAGCTCCGGTGGTCAACTGGCTGTTCGCCCTGGCCTTTATCGGCAGCCACTTCATCGGTGACCGCCTGCTGATCAAACGCATCATGGGCCACGCGCTGACCCTGCCGGATCCGGTCTGGACCCGTCTGAACATCGCCTGGATCGCTTTCTTCCTGTTCTGCGGGGCTGCCAACCTGTTCGTGGCCTTCACCTTCCAGAGCATCTGGGTCGACTTCAAGGTGTTCGGCAGCCTGGGCATGACCTTGCTGTTCCTGGTCGGTCAGGGCATCTACCTGTCCCGCCACCTGCACGACGCCGATACCACAACGCCAAAAACCGAGGACTGACATGCTCTACGCAATCATTGCCACCGACGTCGCCAACTCGCTCGAAGCGCGCCTCGCCGCACGCCCGGCCCACCTCGAACGCCTGCAAGTGCTCAAGGGCGAAGGCCGCATCGTGCTGGCCGGCCCGCACCCGGCAGTCGACAGCAATGATCCGGGCGCTGCGGGTTTCACCGGCAGCCTGATCGTCGCCGAGTTCGACTCCCTGAGCGCCGCTCAAGCCTGGGCCGACGCCGACCCGTACATCGCCGCCGGTGTGTACGCCAATGTGATCGTCAAACCGTTCAAGCAAGTCCTCCCATAAAGAGGCAACCTTGTGGCGAGGGAGCTTGCTCCCGCTGGGTCGCGCAGCGGCCCCGCTTTTCAAAGGCAATGGGACTGCTGCGCAGTCCAGCGGGAGCAAGCTCCCTCGCCACAGTTTCAACAGGTGCCTTAACTCTGCATTGCCTCTGGCACTGAACCTTCCCGCCTCTCACCGCTCTCAATCGCTCATTATTCTCGTTTGCCTGCCGACAACCTGCCCAATATCCATTTGCAAGCAGGAATCGCGATGCGCAAGGGTCCGTTGTGTCTGATGTGGGTCACGTTGTCGATCATGGCGCCCGCCCATGGTGAGGAAACCACTGAAAGCGGCAATTCCACGCCGCTGTCATTGAGTGCCGGCAGCCAGATCACCGAGTTGCAGCAGCGCCTCAAGGCCAGTGAGCAACAGCGAGAAGAACTGAACAAACAACTGCAAAATGCCGACAACGCACGCGAAAGCGCTCAGCTTGCCCGGTTGCGCCAGGAGAATCAGCGCCTGAAGCTGCAACTCAAGGAAGCCCAGGCCAGTCCGTTGCCGCGTCTGTTGACCGAACAGCAGCAATGGTTCGTCACAGGCGCCGGAGTAGCGCTATTGGCGCTGCTCTGCGGTATCTTTGCCAGTGGAGCAAGCCGAAAACGTCGGCAATGGCTAAATTGAGTGAGTCATGAGCGAGCTGTTACTGATTGATGATGACCAGGAGTTGTGCGAACTCTTGAGTAGCTGGCTGAGCCAGGAAGGCTTCCAGGTGCGTGCCTGCCACGACGGCCAGAGTGCGCGCAAGGCGCTGGCCGAGATGGCGCCCGCAGCCGTGGTGCTGGACGTGATGCTGCCCGACGGCAGCGGCCTGGAGCTGCTCAAGCAACTGCGCAGCGAACACGCCGATCTGCCGGTGCTGATGCTTTCGGCCCGGGGCGAACCGCTGGATCGCATTCTCGGTCTGGAGTTGGGCGCGGATGATTATCTGGCCAAACCCTGCGATCCGCGTGAGCTCACCGCGCGTCTGCGCGCCGTGCTGCGCCGCAGTCACCCGGCCGCCGTGTCGACCCAACTCGAGCTTGGCGACCTGAGCTTCAGCCCGGTGCGCGGCGTGGTCAGCATCGACGAGAAAGAGCTGACCCTCACCGTTTCCGAAAGCCGCTTGCTCGAAGCCCTGCTCAAGCAGCCCGGCGAGCCACTGGACAAGCAGGAACTGGCGCAACTGGCCTTGGGCCGTAAGCTGACCCTGTACGACCGTAGCCTCGACATGCACGTCAGCAACCTGCGCAAGAAGATCGGCCCGCACCCCGACGGCCGCCCACGCATCGTCGCCCTGCGCAGCCGCGGCTACTACTACAGCCTTTAAACCGTTTGCTGCTCTGTGGCGAGGGAGCTTGCCAGTGATATTTGTCAGGTCAGGACCGAAGCGTCTTTACCCAAGCTTTACGCAGCGCTGACCGCCGCTGACCTTGATCTCCGTAATCTGTACTCATCCGGAACGTACCGGGAACGAGACAAGGAGATACACCATGCGCAAGACTCTTATCGCTCTGATGTTCGCTGCCGCTCTGCCAACCGTCGCCATGGCTGTGCCACAGGATGGCGGCCCGATGGGTGGCCCGATGGACGGTGCACGCCACGGCGGTCAGATGCACGGCATGCACGGCAAAGGCCCGTACAGCCAACTCGACCTGTCCCGCGAACAGCGCGAACAGATCCGCAAGATCATGGGCGAGCAGATGCACG
The DNA here is from genome assembly GCF_037126175.1 of Pseudomonas sp. RSB 5.4. Classification (NCBI taxonomy): domain Bacteria; kingdom Pseudomonadati; phylum Pseudomonadota; class Gammaproteobacteria; order Pseudomonadales; family Pseudomonadaceae; genus Pseudomonas; species Pseudomonas sp. RSB 5.4. The sequence continues at coordinate 39,030 of NZ_CP146986.1, read as the reverse complement.
AGCGTCGCCAGGTCGTCGAGAAGTACCTGGAAAAACTCTCGCCGGCTGACCAGAAGGCCATGAAGGACGAGATGGCGGCCAACCACAAGAAAGCCCAGGACGACGTACGCAACCTGCTGAAACCGGATCAACAGAAGAAATTCGACGAAATCCAGAAAAAACAGGCTGAACGCCGCGCCGAATGGGCCGAGTTCAAAGCGTGGAAAGCGCAACAGCCGCAAAAGGCGCAATAATGCGATAACCCGGACCCGACGGCTAACCGCCGTCGGGTCTGTTGCGACTCAATCCAAATGTGGGAGCGGGCTTGCTCGCGAATGCGGTGTATCAGACAAGGCAATGTTGACTGACGCACCGCATTCGCGAGCAAGCCCGCTCCCACATTGTTGAGTTTTTGTTTGATTGAGGATTTTCTGTGCGTTCATTGTTCTGGCGTATTCTCGCGAGTTTCTGGCTGGCCATCGCTCTGGTGGCGGGGCTTTCGATTCTGCTCGGGCACATGCTCAATCAGGACGCGTGGATACTCAGCCGCCATCCGGGTCTCAACACCTTGGCCGCCGAATGGACGCAAACCTACGAAGCACAGGGCGAAGACGCCGCGCAGGACATCCTCGAACAACGCAAACGCCAATATCACATCGACGTCCAGGTACTGAACGAAAGCGGCGACCCGGTAGTACGCGGCACCTTCCCGCGTCGCGCCGCGGCATTTGAGGCCCGGCAGAACAACGACGACCGACGCCTGCCATGGCGCCGTCTCACCGACGAGTTCACCAGCGACAAAACCGGCGACACCTACCTGTTCATCTTCCGCATCCCGCACCCGGAACTCGACGCCTGGCACCGCGAAAGCCTGCTCTGGCCACTCAGTGCACTGGGCATCGCGCTGGTGGTGCTGACCCTGTTCAGCTTGCTGGTGACCTTCTCGATCACCCGCCCGCTCAGCCGCTTGCGCGGTGCCGTGCATGATCTGGGGCAGACCACCTATCAGCAGAACAGTCTGGCAAAACTGGCCAACCGTCGCGATGAATTTGGCGTACTGGCCACCGACTTCAACCGCATGGGCGCGCGCCTGCAAAGCCTGATCAGCAGTCAGCGCCAGTTGCTGCGCGACGTATCCCACGAATTGCGCTCACCTTTAGCGCGGCTGCGCATTGCGCTGGCACTGGCAGAGCGGGCCAACCCGGAAGAACGGGAAAAACTATGGCCACGCCTGACCCGCGAATGTGATCGCCTGGAAGCGCTGATCAGTGAAATTCTGGTGCTGGCACGGGTCGATGCCGACAATGCCAGTGCTGAAGAAGTGGATCTGAATGCACTGCTGGGCACTCTGCAAAAGGATGCGCAGCTTGGCTCGCCAGAGCAGACGGTGCGCCTGGAGGCCGAGCCGCAGCTGAACCTCAAAGGCTGGCCGACCATGATCGAGCGCGCCGTCGACAACTTGCTGCGCAACGCCCAACGCTTCAACCCGGTGGGTCAGGCAATCCAAATGCAAGCCACGCGTCAGGGCGAACGAATTGTGGTGAGTGTGCGCGACCACGGGCCGGGTGTGCAGGCCGAGCATCTGAGCCAGTTGGGAGAACCCTTTTACCGGGCGCCGGGGCAGACCGCGGCCGGGCATGGCCTGGGCCTGGCGATTGCCAAGCGCGCGGCGGAGCGGCATGGCGGGAGCCTGACGCTGGCCAATCATCCAGACGGCGGGTTTGTCGCCAGTCTGGAATTGCCGTTGGCGCCGGGCGCCGTCGTGCAGCCGTAAAAACAAATGTGGGAGGGGGCTTGCTCCCGAAGGCAGTGTGTCAGGCAACATAGTTTTGTCTGATACGCCGCTTTCGGGAGCAAGCCCCCTCCCACATGGACATCAAAGGCTCAGGCCTTGCCCGGCCAGGCGCTGACAAACTCAGCCAGATCAACCTTCTCCGCCACACGCGGTTCTTTCTGCGGCGTGCCGAGGTACAGGAAGGCAATCACCTGCTCGCCTTCAGCCAGGCCCAAGCCTTTGGCCACGTGCGCCGAATAGGCCAGATCACCGGTACGCCACACCGCACCAATTCCCTGCGCATACGCCGCCAGCAAAATCCCGTGCGCCGCACAACCCGCCGCCAGCAACTGCTCGGACATCGGATACTTGACGTGTTCCTGCAGTTTCGCGATGACCACGACCACCAGCGGCGCACGCAGCGGGCCGTTGCGCGCCTTGTCGATCATCGCTTCAGTGACTTCGCCTTCCTGCATCTGCGCTGCTTCGGCCAGCAACTCGCCCATTTGCTCGCGCGCCGCGCCTTCGACGGTGAGGAAACGATACGGCTGCAGGTGGCCGTGATCCGGCGCGCGCAGGGCTGCGCCAAACAGGGCTTCGCGCTGCTCGGCGGTAGGGGCCGGTTCGACCAGGCGTGGAACGGAAACACGGTTGAGCAAAGCGTCGAGAGCCTGCATCGGCCACCTCCAGAGAAAAATGTGCGGCTATTCTAGCGGTATCCGGCAACAGGGTGCCGGTTTACATGCCCTGCCCCACGGGTAGAATGGCGCCCTTCCTACATCAGCCCGAGCGGACTTCATGGCGTTGCCGACCTTACGGATCATTGGTTTCATCATCGGCATCTTCCTGATCACCCTGGCCATCGCCATGGTCGTGCCCATGGCCACCCTGGTGATTTTCGAGCGCACCGGCGATCTGCCGTCGTTCCTCTGGGCGAGCATGATCACCTTCGTCGCCGGCCTCGCACTGGTGATCCCCGGTCGCCCCGAACACATTCATCTGCGCCCGCGCGACATGTACCTGCTGACCGTCAGCAGCTGGCTGGTGGTGTGCATTTTCGCCGCGCTGCCGTTTTTGCTGACCCAGCACATCAGCTACACCGACTCATTCTTTGAAAGCATGTCCGGCATCACCGCCACCGGCTCGACCGTGCTCAGCGGTCTGGACACCATGTCTCCGGGAATTCTGATGTGGCGCTCGCTGCTGCACTGGCTCGGCGGTATCGGCTTCATCGGTATGGCAGTGGCGATTCTGCCGTTGCTGCGTATCGGTGGCATGCGCCTGTTCCAGACCGAATCGTCCGACCGTTCGGAAAAGGTCATGCCGCGCTCGCACATGGTGGCGCGCCTGATTGTGGCAGCGTACGTCGGCATCACCATCCTCGGCAGCCTGGCGTTCTGGTGGGCCGGGATGAGCCCGTTCGATGCGATCAATCATGCGATGTCGGCGATTTCCACCGGCGGCTTCTCGACCTCCGACCAGTCACTGGCGAAGTGGACACAACCGGCGGTGCACTGGGTCGCCGTGGTGATCATGATCCTCGGCAGTCTGCCGTTCACCCTGTACGTCGCGACCATGCGTGGCAATCGCAAGGCGTTGATCAAGGATCAGCAGGTGCAGGGTTTGCTCGGGATGTTGCTGGTGACCTGGCTGGTGCTCGGCACCTGGTACTGGTGGACCACCGACCTGCATTGGCTGGACGCGCTGCGGCATGTGGCACTGAACGTGACCTCGGTCGTCACCACCACCGGCTTCGCCCTCGGCGACTACAGCCTGTGGGGCAATTTCTCGCTGATGCTGTTTTTCTATCTGGGCTTTGTCGGCGGCTGCTCCGGCTCGACGGCGGGCGGGATCAAGATCTTTCGCTTCCAGGTCGCCTACATCCTGCTCAAGGCCAACCTTAACCAGTTGATCCACCCGCGCGCGGTGATCAAGCAGAAATACAACGGGCATCGGCTCGACGAAGAGATCGTGCGCTCGATCCTGACCTTTTCGTTCTTCTTCGCCATCACCATCTGCGTGATCGCCCTGCTGCTGTCGCTGCTCGGCGTCGACTGGATGACCGCACTGACCGGTGCCGCCAGTACCGTATCCGGCGTCGGCCCGGGGCTGGGCGAGACCATTGGCCCGGCGGGCAATTTCTCGACGCTGCCGGATGCGGCCAAGTGGATCCTGTCGTTCGGCATGCTGCTCGGCCGACTGGAGATCATTACGGTATTTGTGCTGTGTATTCCGGCCTTTTGGCGTCACTGATCGGCGCCTGCAACAGCCGCGCCCGGTAATCGCCGGGCGTGGTATCGAACCAGCGACGGAACGCGCGGAAGAAGTTGCTCGGGTCGGCAAACCCCAGCAGATAAGCAATCTCCAGCAGGGTCATGCCTGGCTGTGCCAAATATTGTTCGGCCAGTTCGCGACGGGTGTCATCGAGCAATTGCTGAAAACTCGTGCCCTCCTCCTGCAAGCGCCGCTGCAAGGTGCGCTGCGACAGATGCAGGGTCTGCGCCACGGTATCGCGCTTGGGTTCACCCTGGGGCAACAAGCGGCACAACACTTGTCGCGCCTTGTGGGTCACGCGACTTTCAGAGAATCGCGCCAGGTATTCTCCGGCAAACCGGTCATGCAACAGCGCCATGGCTTCATTGGCGGTGGGCAGCGGCGCTTCCATGTCGGCCCGTTCGAAAATCAACGCATCGTAAGGCGCGTTGAATATCAGCGGGGCATGGAAGGCTTGTTTGTAGGGTTGCAGGTCCGCGGGCTCGTCGCCCTGGAACAGCATTTTGACCGGGTGCAGGGTGCGCCCGGTCAACCAGCCGCACAGGCCCAGCGCACAGGCCAGCGAGGCTTCGGCGCTCTGCCGGGTCGGTGGCAGGTGATCGCCATGCACCGTCAGAATCAGCGCATAGCCTTCTTCGAGCAGGCGAAAACTCAGGTCGGCGCTTTCGGCGATGATCCGCTGATAACGCACCAGACGCTGAAAGCCTTCGGCCAGGGTGTTGCTCGACATCAGCGCATAACCGGCGACATGGAACGACGCCGGTCGCACCACCTTGCCCATGTTCAGGCCGATCGCCGGATTGCCCGACAGCTCGACCGCCCGTTGCCAGAGCCGGGTCATGGAATCTTGCGGGAAGCGCGCATCAGGATCGTCCAAGGCGGCGTAATCGAGCCCCAGTTGCTTGAACAGAACCCGGCAATCCAGGCCGTCCATCTCCAATGCTTTGACAATCCCCATCGCCCAGCTTGCAGAAGTCGTTCGTTCGCTCATGGCGTTATTCTTTTACATGATGGATCGCATGTTACGACCCGATTTGCGAAGGATACTAAAGTGGCGCCCATTGTCACTGGCTGATGCCACTGTTCACTCTAGACTCAAATAAGCTACCCGCCGAACAAGTTGCCATCAGAACAATAACCACAGAGATCGCAGTCGTGGAAAACATCAAGCAATTCAACACTTTCGCCGAGTTCTATCCGTATTACCTCAGCGAACACGCCAACAGCACCTGCCGCCGCTTGCACTTCATCGGCACCACGCTGGTGATTTTCATCCTGGCCATGACCATCGCCAAAGGTGCCTGGTTGCTGTTGCTGGCCCTGCCGCTGGCCGGTTACAGCTTTGCCTGGGTCGGCCACTTCTTCTTTGAAAAGAACCGCCCGGCGACTTTCCAGCATCCGTTGTACAGCCTGCTGGGCGACTTCGTCATGTACCGCGACATGATCCTTGGTCGCGTGGCGTTCTGAATCCCGACACACCCGGAGGCTTGCCGATGAACGCCAATGCCCGCTTCACCCACATGCAGGACGGCACCCAGGAAGACTGGGCGATCATCGCCGCCGACTTCAGTGCCTACGCCCGGCAATTGCCGTCGCGGATCGTCGCACACCTGAAGTTGCTGGAAGGTGACTTCGGTGGCTTCCCGGTGGATCGCCTGACCCATTCCCTGCAAACCGCGACCCGCGCCTATCGCGATGGCCGCGACGAGGAATACGTGGTCTGTGCGCTGCTGCATGACATCGGCGACACCCTCGGTTCCTACAACCACCCGGACATCGCCGCGGCGATTCTCAAACCGTTCGTCAGTGCCGAGAATCTGTGGATGGTCGAGAAGCACGGCATCTTTCAGGGTTATTACTTCTTCCATCACCTGGGCATGGATCGGCATCTGCGCGAGCAATTCGCCGCGCATCCGCAGTATCAGGCGACGGCGGAATTCTGCGCCAGGTACGATGCGGCGGCATTCGATCCGGCGTATGAAACCCTGCCGCTGAGCTTCTTCGAACCGATGATGGAGCGGCTGTTTGCGCAGCCGAAGCACTCGATCTACAAGGCGGCGATGGAAGAACACTCCCCGGCCTGAGAACACCACAGATCAATGTGGGAGGGGGCTTGCTCCCGAAGGCGGTGTGTCAGATAAACATGTACTTACTGATACACCGCATTCGGGAGCAAGCCCCCTCCCACAGGAGATATCTGGGGTCTAGGCGATCTCGGCAACCTTAACCGCCTTGAGCTGCGCCTCGCGCGCTTGCGCATCCGCCAGTCGATACAGCTCGATCGAGCCGTCCCAGTGCTCGATCAACGCTGTGCACGATTCCACCCAATCGCCGCAATTGAGGTAATCCACCTCCCCCACCTTGCGGATCTCGGCATGGTGAATGTGCCCGCACACTACGCCGTGCAATTCCCGTTTCACGCATTCGTGGGCGATGGCTTCTTCGAAGTCGCTGATGAAACTCACCGCGGTCTTCACCTTGTGCTTGAGGTACGCCGACAACGACCAGTATCCGTAGCCATAACGGGCACGCCAGTGGTTGAGCCAGCGGTTGAGGGTCAGGGTGAATTCGTAGGCCGAGTCGCCGAGAAAGGCCAGCCAGCGGTGATAACGGGTGATCACGTCGAACTGATCGCCATGGATCACCAGCAGATGCCGGCCATCCGCCGTGACATGCACCGCCTCGTCGACCAACTGGATGTTGCCGAGGATCAGCTTCGAATAACGCCGCAGGAATTCGTCGTGGTTGCCGGTGACGTAGATCACCTCGGTGCCGCGCTTGCTCATGGTCAGCAGACGGCGGATCACGTTGGTGTGCGCCTGCGGCCAGTACATGCCGCCACGCAGTTTCCAGCCGTCGATGATGTCACCGACCAGGTAGATCTTGTCGGCGTGGTAGCCCTTGAGAAATTGCGACAGGTGCTCGGCCTGGCAATCCCGCGTGCCCAGGTGCACGTCGGAAATCCACAGGGTACGCACCCGTTGTTTGCGGCTGGGTTTGGCGAGCTCGGCGCTGGTCATGGGCAACCCTCTGCGATATTTTCGCCAGCTTGCGCCCGCCGGGTGAATCGACCATTACAGGCAGGCGTCAGTCGTGTGACAGCGCGCAAGCCCCTTGCCCCGGTGTAGACTGGCGCTCACTTCGGAGACCTCTGCCATGCGCCCGATCCTCACCCTGCGCCAGTACACCCGCGACCTGATCGTCCACAGCCACGAACACGCCCAACTGGTGTTCGGTTTGTCCGGCGCGCTGGATTTCGAAGTTGAGGGTCAGGGCAGCCAGGTGCGCCAACAGAGTTTCGTGGTCATCCCCGGCGGCGCGCATCACGCCTGCGGCAGCCCCGATGGCAGTCGTTGTCTGGTGCTGGACGTGCCCGACGGGCAATGGCTGAACGATTCGCTGGGCGAGCATGCCGACGCTAGTCAGCGCTTGCTCGACCAGCCTGCGCGGTTGTCACTGGATGCGGGGCAAAGCCAATTGGTCAACTGGCTGGCGAACAGCCCGGTCACGGATCCGCTGATCGCCCAGCAAGGCGCGGTGTTGCTGCTCGCCAGCCTGAATCAGGCCAGACCCGCCGAACTCTCGGCGCGTCGCCTGCCCTACGCGGCGCTGGATGCGCACATCGAGCAATACGCCGCCTACCCGCTGCAAGTGGCCGATCTGGCGCAGATCGCCGGGTTGTCCAGCGCCCGGTTGCACGCGCGGTTCATGGCCGAATGCGGGCAGACGCCGATGGACTACATTCGCAGCCGGCGGTTGCACAAGGCGATCTGCCTGCTGCGCGAGACGGCGCTGCCGATCGGCGAGATCGCCAGCCGGGTCGGCTACAGTTCGCAGAGCGCCTTCGCGGCGGCGGTGCTGCGCGAGTTCGGCGCCTCACCGGGGCAGTTGCGCCGCGACTCCTGCGACAAAAAACGCTAGTTCGCCGACAGACTTCTGCGCCGCAACACGTTTCAATGGGCAACATTGAAACTGTGTTCGGATTAAGGATTGCAATGACTCCGCGTACCGCCCTCGGCGCTCTGCATATTGGCGCTCTGATGTTCGGCCTGACCGGCGTGTTCGGCAAACTCGCGGCTGCCTCGCCGGCGGTGATCGTCTTCGGGCGTGCTGCATTTGCCGTGCTCGCCCTGGCCTTTTTCGCCCGTTTCGCCAGCCAGAACGGCTGGCAGAAACTGCAGGCGGTCGACTGGCGGCGCCTGGTGCTCAGCGGCGTGTTGCTGGCCGGGCACTGGGTGAGTTTTTTCATCGCGGTGAAGGTCGCCGGCGTCGCCATCGCGACCTTGGGTTTTGCCAGCTTCCCGGCGTTCACCGTGATTCTCGAAGGGCTGATTTTCCGCGAACGCATCCGCGCCAATGAAATCGTGCTGGTGGTGCTGGTCAGTGTCGGTCTGGTGCTGGTGACCCCGGCGTTCGACCTTGCCAGCGGCGCCACCACCGGGCTGCTCTGGGCGGTGCTGTCGGGCTTGCTGTTCGCCCTGCTGTCGCTGACCAACCGCGCCAGCTCCGGACGCATCCCGGCGGTGCAGGCCGCGCTGTGCCAGAACGTGGTGGTCGCGCTGTGTCTGCTGCCGGTCGCCGCCCCGCAGCTAAGCGAAGTGCGTGCCCTGGACTGGCTGTGGATCGGCCTGCTCGGGGTGTTCTGCACCGGCGTCGCCCACAGCCTGTTCGTCGCCAGCCTCGCGGTGATCAAGGCGCGCACCGCCGCGGTGGTATTCGCCATGGAGCCGGTTTACGGCATCACCATCGCCTGGTTGCTGTTCGATGAAAACCCGACCGTGCGCATGCTGATCGGCGGCGCGCTGATCATCGTCGCCATTGTGGTCTCGGCGCGGATGTCAGGCAGCGCCGAAAAGAAAACCGTCGCTGCCGAAGCCGCGTCTCACTGAGTGCGGTCGTTGTGGCCGAGGTCGCGCTCGGGGTCGATCTGATCGCGGACTCGCTGCTTGAGCACCTTGGCCTCGGGAAAACCGCCATCGGCCTTGCGCTCCCAGATCTGCACTTCGTCGCAGCTGATGTGAAACACCCCGCCAGTGCCCGGCACCAGCGAGACCTTGCCGAGGTCGTCGCCGAAGGTGCTGAGCAACTCCTGCGCCAGCCACGCGGCGCGCAGCAGCCACTGGCATTGGGTGCAATAAGTGATGACGATTTCCGCTTTGGCGACGCGCATGTTCGCTGAAACTCCTGAGACAGAGGGCGCCGCTATAATAGCCGGCTTTATCGCTTGCCCCGAGACTCACCATGCGCCGTTTGCTGTTCTGCCTGTTGTTTGGCTTTCTGCCGTTCTTTATTGATGTCAGCGTTCATGCCGCCGAAGCGCCCCGCCCCAAAGTCGGCCTGGTGCTGTCCGGTGGCGCCGCCCGTGGCCTGGCGCACATCGGCGTGCTCAAGGCCCTCGAGGAACAAGGCATCAAGATCGACGCGATCGCCGGCACCAGCATGGGCGCAGTGGTCGGCGGCCTGTACGCCTCGGGCTACAAAATCGATGAACTGGAAAAACTCGCGCTGAACATCGACTGGCAGCAGGCACTGTCCGACGCCCCGCCACGAGAAGACGTACCGTTTCGCCGCAAGCAGGATGACCGTGATTTTCTGGTGAAGCAGAAACTGAGCTTTCGCGATGACGGCAGCCTCGGCCTGCCGTTGGGGGTGATTCAGGGCCAGAACCTGGCGCTGCTGCTGGAAAGCCTGTTGGCGCATACCAGTGACACCCGCGATTTCGACAAGCTGCCGATTCCGTTCCGCGCCGTGGCCACCGACATCGCCAGTGGCGAAAAAGTGGTGTTCCGCAAAGGTCACTTGCCGCAGGTGATCCGCGCCAGCATGTCGATTCCGGCAGTGTTCGCCCCGGTGGAACTGGACGGGCGGCTGCTGGTGGACGGTGGCATGACTGACAACATCCCGCTCGACGTCGCGCGGGAGATGGGTGTCGACGTGGCAATCGTGGTCGACATCGGCACCCCGCTGCGCAACCGCAAACAACTGACCACCGTGGTCGACGTGCTGAACCAGTCGATCACCCTGATGACCCGGCGCAACTCCGAAGAGCAACTGGCCGCCCTCAAGCCCACCGACGTGCTGATCCAGCCGGCGCTGGCAGCGTTCGGCGTGACCGATTTCGGCAAGGCCCAGGAGATGATCGACGCCGGTTACCGCGCCACGCGGATTCTCGACGCCCGCCTCGCTCAGCTCAAACCTCACGAATCCCAGGACGCCGAACTGAATGCCGCCCGCGCTCCGGGGCAGCGCAGGCCCATCATCACCGCGATCAGGGTAGAAAATGATTCGAAAGTCGGCGATGAGGTGATCCGCTATTACATCCGCCAGCCGATCGGCGAGCCGCTGGACCTCGGCCGACTGCACTCGGACATGGGCACGCTGTACGGCCTCGATTACTTCGAACAGGTGCAGTATCGCGTGGTGCACAAGGGCCAGGATCACACCCTGGTGATCAGCGCCCGTGGCAAACGCAGCGGCACCGACTACCTGCGAGTCGGCCTGAACCTGTCGGACGACATGCGCGGCGACAGCGCCTTCAACCTCGGCGCCAGTTACCGCATCAACGGCATCAATCGCCTCGGCGCGGAATGGCTGACCCGGGCGCAGATCGGCGACAAACAGGAACTGTATACCGAGTTCTACCAGCCGCTGGATGTCGGCTCGCGCTACTTCGTCGCACCGTATGCTGCGTTCGAAGCACAAAACGTCGACTCGGTACTCGACAACGATCCGATCGCCCAATACCGCGTGGAGCGCTATGGTTTCGGCCTCAACTTCGGCCGGCAGATCGGCAACAACGGCGAAATCCGTTTCGGCGTCGGCGAGGCCTGGGGCAAGGCCGACGTGCGAATCGGCGATCAGGACCTGCCAAGCGAAAACTTCACCGAAGGTTTCTACTCGCTGAAGTACTCGTTCGACTCACTGGACAACGTCTACTTCCCCCACGAGGGCAAGGACGTCAGCCTGACCCTGATGCAATTCGAACCGGGTCTGGGCTCGGACACGCGCTACCGGCAATGGGAGTTCAAGCTGGACAAAGCCATGAGCCATGGCCCGGATACGCTGATTCTCGGCGGGCGCTATGGCCGAACGCTGGACGACGCCAACGTGGTGACTTCGAGCTTCCTGCTCGGCGGTGCGCGGCAGTTGTCGGGCTTTCGCGAGGATTCGATTTCCGGGCAAAACGTCAGCCTGATGCGTGCGGTGTATTACCGCCGACTGACGCCGCGCGCTTACCTGCCACTGGATTTCCCGCTGTATGCCGGAGCTTCGCTGGAACGTGGCCGGGCGTGGAACAACGACAATGAATTCGACAGTGGCTACATCAATGCCGCCAGCGTGTTTATCGGCTTCGATACGCCGTTGGGGCCGCTGAATTTCACGTATGGCTTGAATGATGCGAATGAGCAGGCGGTTTATCTGAATCTGGGGCAGACGTTTTGAGTGCTCAGGTGGATTGATATTGCCTGCCCTGACGCCTTCGCGAGCAAGCCCGCTCCCACAGTTGGAATGCGTTCCATTGTGGGAGCGGGCTTGCTCGCGAAGGCGTCAGAGCGGCCAGTGCATCAGCCAATGACACGCAGATCAGCGAATCCCCGCCAACAAGGTTCTGGCGGTTTGCTTGAGGGGCTCATCCCCTTCCTTGAGCAACTCATTGAGCAAGGTAATGGCGCTGTCGATATCGCCGTCATCAATACAGGTCTGCGCCTGTTCGAGTTTCCCCGACCCGGCTGCGGGTTCAGGCTCGTCGGTCTGAAGATTCAGCGGCTCCAGGGTCAGCGACTGCTCCGGATCAGCGAACTCGTTGAGAAAGTCGTCGTCCAGCGGCTGTGCGTCCGGTTCGGGAATCCACTCCAGCTCCGTCTCTTCGCTGGCCACTGTTTTCGGCAACTCGAAGTCCGCTGGCAGCACCTCGAGACCGGAATTCGATGCAGACAGATCTGCCGGCGGCTCAGGTGCCGAATGACTGTCCTCAAGATCCCAACTGGACGCCATCGACAATTCACCCAGATTCAATTCGAAATCATCCTCTGGCGCAGGAGCAACCATTGCGGCAGCCGCGACAATCGGCAACACCGGCGCTATCGGAGCAGCGCTGTGCAATTTCGGATGCCGCTCACGGATCGCGGCCAGTTGCTGAGGATCCACCCCGGCATCACGCAGGCGACTTTCCTGCTGTGCATAAGCCGCGCTGTCCCCCTGCCGCCCCAACACTTCGAGCAATTGCACTCCCAGCTCGGTGCGCTCCGGTTCCTTGTCCATGGCATTGCGCAACAGCCCGACCGCCTCGCTCAGACGCCCATAGGCCAGATAGATCCCCACCGCTTCCAGCACATCGCCCGCCACCGGCTCCTCACGGTGTTCGGTGGCTATGTTGATGCTCGCCGATTGCGCGGTTGGCGGGTCTTCAGGATCGATGGGCTGGCTGGCCGGCAGCGCCGCCAACGGTGTCGCGTCCTGTGCCGGTTTGCGCCGACGACGGAAGAAAAGCCCTCCCCCCAACAGCCCCAGCAGCACCAGCAAGCCACCGAGCAACGGCCAGTTGAGGCCATCGTCGGCAGCTTCAGGCGCGGTGGTGACCGGCGCAGGTGTTGGCGGCGTGACAGCCGGTGCCGGTGGCTGTTGCAGTTCACTCAAACGCGTTTGCAGATCATTGATCTGCTTTTTGCCGTCGGCCAACTGGACATCCTGCGCCTGCAGTTTTGCGTTGAGTTCCTCGACGGTCTTTTGCAGTTGCTGATTGAGCAACACGCTGGCCGCCAATTGCTCGGCCACGGCATCGTTGGCTGGCGCCGCCGGAGGGGGTGGCGCTGAAGGGGCGGCGTCGCGCTTGCCCTGAGCAGCCTGAGGCGCCGCCGTGGCAGGTTCGACGGTGGGAAATTCAGAAGATTGCGGACGTGGATCGGGCTCGTCGGTTGCCGGCACGATACCCGGCGATCCGGGCGGATCGATCAGTACCGTGTACTCGCGCAACAAACGACCATTGGGCTGATTGAGCTGCACCAGAAAATTCAGAAAGGGTTCATTGACCGGTTTGCGCGAGGTCACCCGGATCATCGGGCGATTGCCATGCAGGATCGGGGTGAACTTGAGGTCATTGAGGAAGAACACCCGCTCGACCCCGGCCCGACCGAATTCATCCGCCGTGGCCAGACTGGCCGAGAGGTCGCTGGCACTGAGGCCAGCGGCATCCACCAGGGCGATGTCGGCCTTGAGCGGCTGATTGAGGGCCGAGTGGACAGTGATGTCCCCCAACCCCAGCGCCATCGACCAGGTCGAATAGCTGATTACACCAGCGACCAGCAGCCATCTGGCGCCACCGCGCAGTACTACGTGCCGACTTGCGAGCATGAGCATCCCTTAAATAAGCAAAACCGGTTTCTATGCGTTCGCACATCCGGTACGAACACGATATTGCCCAGTAGTTCTTATAGTCTGCTCAGCGCGATCCCTCAAAAAACCCGTGCGCGGTTATGCCTCAAGATTTTTCCAGGTTGCCCAGAATGTGCCCGTGAACCCGCATGCACACCTTCAGATCCGCCTCGTCGACGCCTTCGAACAATTCGTGGCGCAGCTGCGTGGCAATGGTTTCGATTTGTTCGATCAGCGGCAGCGCCGGGGCGCAGAGAACGATTTTTTTCGCCCGGCGGTCTTCCATCACGGACTGGCGTTGCACCAGGCCCTGGCTTTCCAGGCTGTCGAGCAAGCGCGCGAGGGTCGGCCCTTCGACACCGACGCTTTGCGCCAGCTCGCGTTGAGTCGGCGCGTCCTCGAAACGCGCCAGATGCAGCAGCACCAGCCAGCGTGCCTGGGACAAGCCCAGACCGGCCAGCCGGCGATCCAGTTCGGCACGCCAGCCACGGGACATCTGGGCCAGTTGCATGCCAAAGCGGTGTTGATCGGTTAACGGCATAAAACACTCATGAGTAGACTGACAAATAGAGAAAAACTAATTATTAGTCAGCTAAGCATGACATTTGGCTATAGGCAAGAGCCGACCTGTACTGAATCGTTACAACTGAATGACGGTTGGCGTAAACGCCCTCTTACATTTCGAACTCGGATTGCAACGCAGCCCTTACGCAGTAAAGAACGCCTTCCGGAACCCGACCGGCGAACAGCTCGGCGATCTCGGCGACCGACGGCAACTCGCCCTCGCCGTCGAGGAACGCGTCCTGCACTTCGCCCATCAGTTCTTCAGGCAAGTCGAGCGCCTGCTCCAGCGACAGTTGCTGTTTGCCGATGGCCTCGGCGAGCATCGTGTAGACGTTCTTTTCCGAGCATTGCAACTGCCCGGCGATCTGCATCGGGGTCATGCCGGCGCGGGCCAGGGTGATCAGTTCGTGGCGCACGTCGGCCACCACTTTCGGCGCTTCGGCCTCGCCGCCAAGCACTTCGAGGAAGGCCTCGCCGTAACGTTCCAGCTTGCGCGCACCAACGCCGCTGACCCGCGCCATGTCGGCCAGCGAGGTCGGCTGGCTGCGCAGCATTTCCAGCAGGGTCGAGTCGGGGAAGATGACGTACGGCGGCACGCCATGCTCCTCGGCGAGTTTGCGTCGCAGCGCACGCAGGGCTTCCCACTGTTCGCGCTCTTCGCCACGCACCAGCTGACTAGCCGGACTCTTGCTGGCGGTCTTGGCAGTGACCTGCGGCTTGAGGTCGCGGCGCAGTTCCAGGGACACCTCGCCCTTGAGCAATGGCCGGCAGGTGTCGCTCAGGCGCAGGCCACCGTAGCCTTCATGATCGACATCGGCCAGACCACGCGCCACCAGTTGCCGGAACAACGAGCGCCATTCGCTCTCGCTCAGCGCCTTGCCGACGCCGTACACCGACAGGTGCTGATGACCGAAACTGCGGACCTTTTCGTTGTCCTTGCCCAGCAACACGTCCACCAGATGGCCGACGCCATAGCGCTGACCGGTGCGATAGATCGCCGACAGCGCCTGGCGCGCCGGCTCGGTGGCGTCCCAGGTCTGCACGCCGTCGACGCAGTTGTCGCAGTGGCCGCACGGCTCGGGCATGTCCTCGTCGAAGTACGCGAGCAGGGTCTGCCGCCGGCAGCGGGTTTCTTCGCAGAGCGAGAGCATGGCGTCGAGCTTGTGCTGCTCCAGACGCTTGTGGCGCTCATCGCCTTCGGAGTTCTGCAGCATCTGCTTGAGCATCACCACGTCTTGCAGACCGTAGGCCATCCACGCGTCCGCCGGCAGGCCATCACGGCCGCCGCGACCGGTTTCCTGATAGTAGGCTTCAAGGGATTTCGGCAGATCGAGGTGCGCGACGAAACGCACGTTGGGCTTGTCGATGCCCATGCCGAACGCCACGGTGGCGACCATGATCAGGCCTTCCTCGTTGAGGAAGCGTTTCTGGTGGTAGGCGCGCAGATCATTGGGCAGACCGGCGTGATACGGCAGCGCCGGGAAGCCCTGCTCGCTGAGGAACGCGGCAACTTCCTCGACCTTCTTGCGCGACAGGCAATAGACGATGCCGGCATCGCTGCGGCGTTCGGCAAGGAACGCCAGCAACTGCTTGCGCGGCTGTTCCTTGGGCACGATGCGGTAGAAGATGTTCGGGCGGTCGAAGCTCGACAGGAAACGCTCGGCGTTCTGCAGGTGCAGGCGCTCGACGATTTCTTCGCGGGTGCGCTTGTCAGCCGTGGCCGTCAGGGCGATGCGCGGGACATTGGGGAATAACTCCGCCAACTGCCCCAGTTGCAGGTATTCGCGACGGAAGTCATGACCCCATTGCGACACGCAGTGCGCTTCGTCGATGGCGAACAAGGCGATCTCGAGGCTTTGCAGGAAGGCCAGCATGCGCGGCTGCACCAGACGCTCCGGCGCCAGATAGAGCATCTTCACTTCACCACGCTTGATCCGCGCCGCGAGGTCGCGCTGCTGTTCGGCGCTCAGCGTGGAGTTCAGCGCGGCGGCGGCCACGCCCAGCTCTTCGAGGGTGGCGACCTGATCGTCCATCAACGCGATCAACGGCGAGACCACCACCGCCAGGCCTTCGCGCAGCAGCGCCGGGACCTGGAAGCACAAGGATTTGCCGCCACCGGTAGGCATCAGCACCAGCGCATCACCGCCGCTGGCCACGCGCTCAATGATTGCACCCTGACGGCCACGGAAACTGTCGTAGCCGAAGATGTCCTTGAGGACGCGTTGAGCCTGTTCGAGCATAAAAACTCCAAAAATCTACCGAAACATCCCTGCACAGGCTGGTTCAGGACAGCCAGGGCTGCTTAAACAAAACGTAAGAGCGCATTGCAATGACAGCCGCAATACGCGCAGGGAGCGCAAAACGCGGCAGTATACCCGAGCGTTCCCCGGCGAGGGGTGCCGCTGAGTAGAGTCATCCAGACACAATTCCCTGCCCCCCCTGTAGGAGCTGCCGAAGGCTGCGATCTTTTGATGTTGATCTTGAAAAACAAAATCAAAAGATCGCAGCCTTCGGCAGCTCCTACAGGGATAGGCGGTGGATCTGCCAGGCCGTGACGGGGCAAATCTGCCGTGCGGCTGGCTTGAGCGCTCAAGAAGGCCTAGAATTCCCGCATTGTTTATTCCCCCAAGGTAGCCCCGTAATGTCCTTCGCTGAGCAACTAACCCGCCTGCAAGTCTTTCTCGACGCCGACGAGCTGCACGAAGAGGCGCTGGATTACGTGGCCGCCCATGGTTACCTGACCGCCCTGTCGATCTGTGCAGAAGACGTACCGGAGCGTGAGTGGATCGACGCCCTGTTCGCCGAAGAGCCGCATTACAGCAGCGAAGCCCAGCGCGAAGAAATCGAAGCCACCCTGATTGGTCTCAAGGCACACATCGCCCGTCAACTGGCGTCCGACGAGGAATTCGAACTGCCGTGCGACCTGGACCTGGGCGACGAGCCGGACGACTCCGAACTGCGCGGCTGGTGCATCGGCTTCATGGAAGGCGTATTCCTGCGTGAAGCGGCCTGGTTCGAAACCGCTGAAGAAGAAGTCAGCGAAATGCTCCTGCCGATCATGGTCGGTTCGGGCTTGTTCGACGAGCAGCCAGAGTTCGAAGACATCGCCAAGGACGCCAACCTGATGGACGACATGATCGTGCAGATCCCGGAAGCCCTGACCGCGCTGTACCTGCTGTGCCAGGCCCCGGACGAAAAACCGGCGATCCTCAAGCCACGTCACCACTAAGATCCGGCCTATGGACAACCCCATAGGCAACCGCTCCCTGATGTTGCGCTACTTCCTGCTGGCCGTCGGCTGGCTCAGCGTGGCATTGGGGGTGATCGGGATTTTCCTGCCGGTTCTGCCCACCACCCCTTTCCTTTTACTGGCGGCCGCCTGTTTCGCGCGCAGCTCTCCGCGTTTCTATCAATGGCTGGTCGAGCACCCGAAGCTCGGGCCATGGATCCGCGACTACCTCGACGGCAACGGCATTCCGCTCAAGGGCAAGGTCTACGCGATCGGGCTGATGTGGGCGAGCATTCTGTTCTCGTGCTACCTGGTGCCGTTGCCGTGGGCGCGGGGGTTCATGTTGACCAGCGCGGTGTTGGTGACGGTGTACATCCTTCGCCAAAAGACTTTGGATAAATCCTGAATACCGCCGCCCCCGCTACATCTCCATTTATCCCCGATACAGCGCCTCAGGCTGTCTATTTCCTGGGTTTCGAGCATGTTATCCAAATGCCCGGCCACTGACCGCTCGTCGGGAAAAACCTTCTACCTGTTATTTCTGACAGTAGCCAACACAGCAGCTTCAGCGCTGAATGGACTCCATCGTTCTTGTCCCCGACAGCCCGAAGGAGTGCCTCGTCATGTTCGTCAAGCCCAAGAAGAAAATCCCTGCCCCCTTGGCACTGCGTGACCCGGTGGTTCCCGGGCGCCTCCTGCCTTCCGGCCAGTGGGGGATCAACCGGGCGGCGGCGCTGCTCAACTTTCCCGATGACGGTCTGCAAGTCGTGATCCCCGTCTGGGCCAACAAGGCTGTCGGAGATACCGTCAAGCTGCTGCTCGATGGCCGTGAGGTCGACGGGCGTCCCATCATTGACGAGGCCGAGCTCAAGCAACCGACCCTCTTGTGGGTGGCTCCCCGTCATCTGCGGACCGGTTCTTACCAACTCACCTACGAAATCAAACAGTTCGGTCACAACGATGAACGTCCGGACACCCCTCTCAACCTCTACGTCAAACTGGAACTCCCCGCTGGCCAGGACATCGACCCGAACCCCGGCAGCCACTCCAACCTGTTCATGTACATCCCTCCTGAAATCGTCAACGGCGGTGTGGACAAAGACGTTGCCGAAGCGGGAGTGCCGATTGTCATCAGGTCCGAGTCCGGCAGCGGCTTGCCTTACCCGGACATCGCGGAGGGCGACGTCATTCATCTCAGTTGGGGTGGCTTTTTTGAGTATTCCACACCGGTGACCCAGGCGCAGATCAACGATCCAGCGGCAAACCCGATATTAATCACGGTCTCCAAAGCCACTATTGAACGAGCTGGTGACACCGACCTCTCCGGTCTGGCCGTCACCTTCAAGGTGCGCGACATCGTCGGCAATGAATCGGAAGACTGGTGCAAGGAAACCCGCATCGTCGTCACCACCGGCATCGACCTGCTGGCCGCACCGATTGTTCAGGAGGCCGTCAACAACAAGCTCGACGCCGATAAACAGGGCGATAACGACATCACGGTGCATGTCACGGCCACCCGGCCAGACTTCGAGATGGATGACATCATTCACTTGACCATGCTCGGCACCACCCTGGAGGGAGAAAAAGTCGAAGTCACCGCCCTGCCCCAGACCGTCGACAATATCCCGCATAACTACGAGTTCAAGCTGCCCATTGCCGACGTGCGCAAACTGGTCAATACCCAGGTCAGTTTCTTCTATCGGCTGGAACGCAGCGGCAGCAGTGACCCGTTACGCTCAAAAGGGCAGTTTGTACACGTCACCGGCGCAGCCCACCGCCTGGCCGCACCGATCATCGAGGAAGCCGAGGGAGACTTCATCGATCCCACGAAGACACCCATCAACGTCCGCATTCCGTTCGATCCGGCCATCGAGTACGGCATGGGCATTGAGCTGTTCCTGCTGGGTAAACGCCCGGACGGCAGCACCTTCCTGCCTGAGTTGGAGTGGCACATTCCGGAGGAGGATGAAGTCGAGAATCCCGAAGGTTTCGTCATCACCGTCGCTGACTACAACCTCAAGCTCCTTGACGGCGGAACCCTGGAGGGTTGGTACGAGCTGCTGATAGCCGACGGCGACGAGATCCTCAGACGGGAGTCGCTGCACACAAAATTGATCAATGTGGGTGAACCGAAATTCGAGCTGGACGCTCCCATTGTCCTCGGGGTGGCGAACGGCTTCCTCGACCCGGCCACACTGCCCGGCGGTACCAGTAAACTGACCATCCCCAGGCCTGTGGTGAAGCCATGGGTAGCCAACGACGAGGCCAACTGGAAGTGGGTGGGCGACATCTCCGGTGTGGAAACCAGGTCCCGCACATTCAATGCCGTCACCGCCCAACAAGACTGGGTCATCAACCTGGACGCCGCCTTCGTCGCCCAATACATCGAACCGAACCGCGACAATAAAATCACCGTCAACTACCACGTCTGGCGCTCCGTCACGGACGAGACCAGCTATTCGAACCCCTTGAAATTCACCGTGGGCCAGGCACAGGAACAACTTCTGGAGCCGGCAAAAGTACGCGAAGCCGTGAATGACGTGCTCGACCCGGCCAGCGTGCCAGTCGAGGCCACCGTGTTGATTGCCGCCAACCGTGCGGAGAATGCCGGTGATCACTACTACATGAACTGGCGCACCGCTGATGGCAGCGTTGATCAGGACTATGACAAGCCCATCAGCGGTAACAACAAGGGCAAGGAGGTAGAGTTTCCGGTTCCTCGGCAGATCGTACTGGACAGCCTGAACCACACGGTCACCCTCAGTTATTACGTCGAGCTGTTCGAAGGCGGCACAAGCCTTGGCAGCGATTACGAGTTGCGCGTGGAAGCGGCGCCTGGCGTGAAATTGCCGGTGGCCACATTCCTGGAAGCCAGCGGCCCGCAAAAGGACCAGATCAACCCAAATGACGTTTTTCCTCTCGGCGCAACAGTGGTCATCGCCGCCAGTGCTGCGCTTAGAACCGATGATGAGATCCATGTGGTAGTGATCGGCAAAACTACATTCAGAAAATCCCATACAGTCCTGGCCAATCAGGCAGATAAAGAACTGGCGGTGATCAAGGTGGATCACACGTTCATTGACGATAACGTCGACGACAGCATTTCCATGACCTATACGATTACCCGCAAGGCGGGTGGTACTGATGGTCCGTCTGATCCGACGGTCTACGATGTCCGCAAGGTGATTGGTTCCGGCGCGCTGAAAGTCATGGGCGCTCGCTTCAATCGCAGCACCTACAGGTCATCCGGCGCTTCGCATGTATTGAGTGCGTTCAATGCCTCCACCGGCCAACCTTTGCAGGCGCAGTGGAAATACCCGGACGACAGTCAATGGACGACGGCCAGTACCTGGTATGACACCCGGCCGCACCTGCCACTGCAGGTGCGCACCACGGACGACGCATTGACCCTGAACCCGGCGAACATCTTCGGCAACGGCAACGACCTGACACTCACCGGGCAATCAGCCTACGTCGCGCATCGCAATGTGGGTGATGTCGTAGGTTGGGGCAACGGCGCTTATGGAGCAACAATCCCCTCCACTATCATCACCATGGACGACATTGTCGAGGTGAGTTGCACACGCAGCGCCTACGCCGCACGCCGCGCCAACAATGCGGTGGTGGTCTGGGGAACCGTTACGGAAGGTGGCAGCATGGGCGGTGTTTCACCGCTGGGTTTCAAACAAGTGGTGGGTAACGCCGTCGCCTTCGCTGGCGTGAAGCTGACAGGGCAAGTGGTGGCGTGGGGCGACGCTGACAATGGTGGCTCCGTGCCGGACGACATCGGTCAACACGACGATATCGAGCATGTTGTGTCTGCCGGTCAGGCGTTTGCCGCATTACGGACCACCGGCGAAGTGGTGGCCTGGGGGTTGGCAGCCAATGGTGGAACCGTGCCGGGCGACATCGCCGGGTTCGACGATATCAAGACATTGATCGGCAGCAATGGAGCCTTCGCTGCGCATCGGGCCAACGGGCGGATTGTCGGTTGGGGGCATGCAGGTTATGGCGGCGCTGTACCAGAAGCCATCGCCCTCCTCGACGACATCATCGAATTGAGCTGCGCCAATGCCCAGGCGTTCGCCGCTCGGCGTGCCTCCGGACATGTCGTGGCCTGGGGAACAGCCGAGTACGGCGGCACAATCGACTCCCTGATCGGAGGGCTGGACGACATCGTCGAAGTCAGCTCGACCTGGCGCGCCTTTGCCGCCCGGCGCAGCAACGGGCATGTGGTGGCATGGGGCAGGCCCGCCGAGGGCGGCGCCGTACCAAGCGAAATCGCCATACTGGATGACATTGTCCAGGTATGTGGGTCATCCCAGGCTTTCGCTGCGTTGTGCAGGAACGGCACGGTAGTCGCGTGGGGCGATCAGACGGTCGGCGGCGATACCGCGCCTGTCGTCGATCAATTGACCAACGTGGTTGCGCTTTACAGCAACACCACCAGTTTCACCGCGCTGACGTCTGACGGTCGTGTTGTCACCTGGGGCGTTGCGGCCGGCGGCGGTGACAGCAGCGCGGTGCAGGAACTTCTCCGGGGCAAATTCTCGTATCTGGCCACGCCTGCAACACGGGGGCTGGCATTGAAAGCCAGTCGCAGGGCACTGCTCGACACGCCCCGATAACCCCGACTCCGGCGACCTTTCAACTCATGTTGCCCGGCGCTTCTACGCAAGCGCCGACAACTGCTGCTCAATAGGTGAAACCATGCCTGCCAACGCTCTCACACTCAATGCGCCTTCAGTGGACGAGGCTCCAGATGGCGTACTCGATCCTGAAACGATTCCGGCCCGAGGCGCCACGGTGCGCATCACCCCCTACGACGACATGGCCTATCGTGACTGGGTCTACCTCTTTGTCGGCGACCACTACACCGACGACATTCCCATCGGTAAGAGCGCAGTGGGCGAAGATGTGGAGTTTGTTGTTCTCGCGAAAGAGTTCATCGCCAACGACAACAATATTTTGCCCATTCGTTACGAAGTGGAGCGCGCGCCGGACACGATCAGGAACAAGAAAAACAAAAACTTGGCTCGAACCCTGCGCGAGGAATCGCTGACACTGGATTTGCTGCTCAAAGCCCCTTTCGAAAGTGCTGCGACCCTGGATCTGAGCAGCAAAAACTACTTGGCCTCGGTCAACAAGCCGCCCAGGGAAACGCCTGCGTACACACGCATGACCCGGGAAGCCAATTGGGGCACGGCTCCCTACGTGTACAGCTGCAGTGATGAAAGCATTGCAACCATCCATTCAGCATCAGGCGAGGTCACTGCGGTGCGCAACGGAACGTGCACGATCACCGCGACCGATACCCTGAACCAGGCCCAGCGTTACGAACTGACAATCAAGGGAATTCTGGAGCTGCACTTCCTCACTCACAACGCCGACTGGGAGGGCATGAAGGTTCTCTGCATGCAAGCCAAAGTGCTGCCCGTCTCGCTGGCCCAGATCAAACGCTTCTGGTCACTGTATTACCCCAATAGTGGTCAAGTGGCCGAATACCTTGGCTGGCTGGATTACCCGGTCTGGACCGGGGACGAACTTGGCGCGGGGACCGCCTGGTCTTATGACCTGAACGGTTCGGACGACAACGAAAATGCCAGTGGTGATGACATCGGCACCTTTCACCAGGCCGTCGGTATCAAACGCGACTGAAGTGGATTCCTTCTGGACGACGCAGCCCCCTCGTCAAGGACACGACCATGGCATTGAACAAAGTGTTGATGCTCGCCCTCTGGCTGTTCAACAACCTGGCTGTGGCCGCCACCGGCCCGGAAGTGGCCAAACTGCTCAACACCCGCTACCAGAACACCACGGCCGCATGCGTGGGCGATCACCCGGCGTACTTCTGCAGTGGCGTATTGGTGCGCGGCAGCCCCGAGGCCGGCGAGTTCTGGCAGCACGACGCTACCTCTACCCAGCTCGGCGCGGAAAGTTTCAGTTACCTGCGCGCCGACCTCGGCACCCAGGCGCTGGCCCAGAAAAGCGGCGTGGTGTTCAGCGACAGCTTCACCGCCATCGGCCAGGGCAAAGCGCTCGACGTGTTATGCGCCTATCCGTTTGCGTTTGTCATGACGGGTACCCGCCCCGCCTTCGGCTGTGGCTCGAACTCAACCAAAGGCGCCGAGCCGGATCCTTCCTCCTGCGCCGCGCAAGGTGTCACGGATGCTCCGAGCTGGATGGCGCACTTCCAGCAACAAGGCCTGCAACCGGACAGACAATGTTCGCTCAGCAGTCATGCACCGACCCTGTTCAAGGCCAGCCTCACTGCCCATGAAGGCCTCGACGCTACCTGGGCAGCCCGGCCAAACCTGCTGCAGATCAAAAACTGGGACGCCGCCGCGCCGAAACAGATGCCGATACAAGCGCTGTTTTATGATGTGCTTCAAACCGGCTCATTGCTGGGTGCGCAAAAGGATCAGCGTGACTACTTCGCCGCCACCGGGGACTGGCTGCCGATCCTGCGCATGAACCTGCAGCAGCCCTCCGGCGCGGTATTCGGTTTCAACCAGCAGGATCAGTTGTACATCGGGTATCAGGTGGCTTCGCGATTGAATGCGCGGTATGCCGATACGTCCCCCGCTTGTCAAGGAGATACCGCTGCGTATAACTGCAATGGCGTGTTGATACGTATCACCGATGCATCGCCAGCGTTTCATGCGTGGAATCCCAGCCCGGGCTCCACCTTGCGAAACGCAGTGGCGTTCTCCTACCTGCGTTCCGATGTTTATGCATCCAGGCTCGTCTATGGCAAGAACCAGGGCTTGATCATGAAGGAACTGGCGGCCCCTGCTGCTTACCCTCTCACGCTGCGCTGCGCGTTCCCCTTTGATGGTGGAACCGACTTCAGATCAGCGGGTTGTAACGAGCATAGTCTCGACCCGGTGCGCAGCAGGCCGTGCGACGAACAGGGCATCAACAGCGGCCAGCAATGGGTAGCACTGTTTTATACGCTCTCTCACAAGAGTACCGGTTGCAGCTTCAACAGCAGTACGGAGCAGTTTGAGCAGAGCGTCGTGGCGCGCTCTTTTTTGAATGCAACCGACCAGACCCAGCACAACGAGGTCGTCATTGCTTCGTGGCCCCAAGACTTTGGAGATCGACTTCCCCTTGAGGCATTTTTCTATATCGCGGCCTCGGGAAAGGCCAATGCGGCTTTTTTTCAGCAGGACTTCTTTCAGCAGACCGGTCGTTTTCTGCCCGTTGTGCATTTGAATCTCGCGGCAGAAACAGGTCATGAATTCACCTACGACCCCGCCGATCAAAGTGTTTCCCAGAATCTCCTGCAGAAACCGCTCAACGCCTCACATTCCCCCACACGACACGCGGCGACCTTGGGGTATTACAAATGAACACTCCGATTTCGTTACTCAAACAACTGCTGCTCGCGCTTTGGCTGCTCAACAGCCTGGCCGTCGCCGCTACCGGCCCGGAAGTGGCCAAACTGCTCAACACCCGCTACCAGAACACCACGGCCGCATGCGTGGGCGATCACCCGGCGTACTTCTGCAGTGGCGTATTGGTGCGCGGCAGCCCCGAGGCCGGCGAGTTCTGGCAGCACGACGCAACCTCTACCCAGCTCGGCGCGGAAAGTTTCAGTTACCTGCGCGCCGACCTCGGCACCCAGGCGCTGGCCCAGAAAAGCGGCGTGGTGTTCAGCGACAGCTTCACCGCCATCGGCCAGGGCAAAGCGCTCGAAGTGTTGTGCGCCTATCCGTTTGCGTTTGTCATGACGGGTACCCGCCCCGCCTTCGGCTGTGGTGCAATGGCAGCCGCCCACGCCGAAGCGGATCCCTCTTCGTGCGCCGCCCAAGGCGTCAGCGATGCGCAGGGCTGGATCGCGCACTTCCAGCAACAAAACCTGCAACCTGACAAGCAATGCTCGCTCAGCAGCCAGGTGCCAGTGCTGTTCAAGGCCAGCCTCATCGCCCACCAGCGCCTCGGTGGCACCTGGGCTGTGAAACCCAACCTGGTGCAGATCAAAAACTGGGACGCCACTGCCCCCAAGCAGATGCCGATACAAGCGCTGTTTTACGACACCACGCAAACCGGCGCATTGCTCGGCGCACAGAAGGATCAGCGTGATTATTTCAATGCCACCGGGGACTGGTTGCCGGTCCTGCGCATGGATCTGCACCAGCCACCCGGTGCGGTGTTCGGCTTCGATCAGCAGGATCAGTTGTACATCGGCTATCAGGTGGCTTCGCGGTTGAATGCGCGGTATGAACACATATCACCGACCTGTCAGGCCGGTAAAACCGCTTACTTCTGCAATGGCGTTCTGTTGCGTGGATCCCAGGCTTCTGCAGCTTTTCACATGTGGAATCCCAGCCCTGGGTCGGTGGGCAACGGCGGTGTTTCCTTCACCTATCTACGCCGGGATGCGGGACTGACCAAGCCGGTTTACTCACAAGGCTTTCTGATTCGTGAAAGCTTTGCCCCGGCGGCCCACCCCTTGAACGTGATGTGTGCCTATCCCTTCGATGGCGGCACCAGCCGCCCTCAGGACACCTGCCGCATACGCGGCGACCTGTGTGATGAGCTGGGTATCACCACTGTGCAGGCTTGGGCAACTCGATATGCCAGCGCACCACGCAGCAGTTGTGCGTTCAACATCGACCCGGCGCAGTTCCAACTGAACATCGATGTGCGCCCGACAGCGCCCAATGGCGATGGCTGGAACGAGGTGATGATCCAGACCTGGCCGCAGGACATTCCGCTGAAAATCCCGTTGGAAGCGTTCTATTACAGCCTCAAGGCGCACTACAACGCAAACGGGCTGGCACAGGCGCAGTTCGCCCAACGCGACTATTTCCGGAGCACCGGACGCTTCTTGCCCATTGTTCTGGTTGACCTCGAAGCGACGGCTGACCAGGTCTTCCGATACAACCCCGCCGACCAGAACGCCCCCGGTAGGCCCGCGAGCATGTTGATCACGCCGGATCTCTGACAACTTGAGGGATCAAGCCATGGCTTGCATCTGTAGCGCATGACCGCTCATCGAAAACCCGGGCATACCTGTTATTTCTGACAGTAGGCAACACTCGCCACATCAGGCCCAATCAAACAACGCCCTCCTGGCAGAGCCACCTGTCCTTCGCTGAGGTTTTTCGTCATGACGCACTTTCACTCCTTCCTGTTTCCACGCTTGCAGACTGAAATTCCGGGGCTGAAACTGCGTCCCTTGCGGATTTCGGCCATGATAGAACCGATCGTCGATGGGGACGGCGGTATCAACTGCAAAACCTACTACCAGTTTCCCGACGGTTTGTTCTGCGCCGTCGATGCCTACGCCGAACCCATGCGCAAAGGTGACACGCTCGATATCTATTGGGGCAAGGACCACAAGATCTTTACCCGGGTGCTGCAGGATGACGAAGACGGCAGCAACCAACCGGTGTTTTTCTTCCTGCCTGTGACGAACATCCTTCCCGGCTGGGCCGACGAGGTCTACTACATACTGACCCGCGCAGGCAGCACCAGCCCCGACGAGCCCGCCACGCCCTTGCGAATACTGGTGAAGCTGGATCTGCCGGGCGGCAAAGACGATGAGCCCCATTTGCCCGGACATTCAAAATTGCACATCGTGCAGCTGCCGCGCGACGTCATCGTTAACGGTGTGGATGCGGTTTGGGCAGCCAAGGGTGTGCCGATGGTTATTCCTCCCTACCCGAACATCGCCGTGCGCGACGTTATCCAGGTGCAATGGGGCAATGCGTTGTTGCCACCGCATACCGTCAGCGCCGATGAGGCCGCCGGCAAGGCACCTATCGTGATCACCGCACACCAGGACGATATCGTGGCCGGTGGCGACGGCAACGCGCAGGTGGTGCAGTACGGGATCCATGACGAGCTATTCAACCACTCCGAGAAGTGGTCGCTGAGGACTACAGTCAAAGTCATGTCCGGAATCCGGCAGCTGGATGAGCCGATTATCCAGGAGTCAGTCAACGGCATCATTGATCTCGACAAATTGAACAATCGCGATGTCAACGTGCATGTTCGCGCCTCCACCAGCGATTTCCAGGTGGGTGACACCGTCACCATGACCTGGGTAGGCACACCACCCACCGGTGCCCCGTTGCCCAACCGACAATCCCAGAGGGTGGAAAGCGTCCCCAGCATCCTCATGTTTCAGATTCCGAATGCGCAGGTTCGGGCGATTGCCATGGGAACCGCAGACGTATCGTATGTGCGCTACAAAAAGGACGACGGCTCTGCGCTCCCCTCCAGGCACGAACTCGCCAGCGTGGAAGGCCGGATCCCAGCGCCGGTCTTGAGCGAAGCCGCGGGCAATACGGTGAGCGCCGATATCACATCGGCCACCGTGAACATTCAGTACCCGGGCATGACCACGGACGATATCGTCGACATGGCCTGGCTGGGCACCAAGGCCAATGGCATTCCCTACTTGTATGAGGCTCGGCACATCGTCAGCCCGCAGGACGTGGAAAATCATCTCGTGACCTTGTACGTGCCGGGAAAACATCTGCGGGTGCTAGAGAACGGTGCACTGAATCTGTTCTACCGCGTTTCCCGTGACGGGCCGCACTGGCGGGGCACGCATGAGTCCGGGCATCAGGAAATCAAGGTGTTGCGATTCACCTGAGTCGCAGGCGTCAGGTCAACCCGCCGGCCCGGACAGCGGGTTGCCCTGCAGGCCAGCACAGAAAAACGCCCGGCAGGTGCGAGGCGTTTTTCAGGTATTCACATCATGACGCGGCTTACCAGGTCCAGCGCGCTCCGACATTCAAGTCATACGGCTTCTCGATGTACTTGCCATGGCTGTAGTCGTAACCGGCATACACCTGCAGATCCTTGGTCAATGCCACTGCAACGCCTGCTCCCAGTACACCACGGGTGCCAGACAAGTCGTTGTTGAACTGATTATCAGCGTTGACCGTCACGCGGTTGTTATTGATGAACTCGTGCTGCACCGCAACGCGCACATAAGGCTGGGCGACCATGCCATTGCCCATGTTGAAGTTGCGGCCCACAGTGGTTCCCGCCTCCCCCAGCACCGAGCGGCTGCGATCACCGTCAGCCTGCATGTCATTGTCCAGGTCAAAGCTGCGCCCACGAATCAGCGCAGTCGACACTTTGCCGTACGGCTCCATATAGTAGCCGTTGCCCAAGGTGATCTGGCGCCCGAACTCCGCCGAAGCGCTTATGCCGGAGTTGTCATAACTGCCCTTGGCCCGCGTGCCATCGCTCATGCCGACTTTCGTATCGTTCTGAAAGCGGTTGAACTTGAGCAGCGCATCAAAGTAGTAACCGCTCTGCTTGTTCATCCAGGTCACGTATGGGCCCAGATAGTAGCTGTCTACCGTACCCGAAGTTCCCTGTGCGACGTCCAGGTTGGTATGGCTGTGGCCACCCATGATCCCGGCCACCCACAGACTGTCACCCAGGTGCGTATCCGCCCCCAGAGAAAGCCCTTGCTGGGTCTGCTGATAACCCACGCCGGAAGCGGCGTTGATGTTGTACTTGTTGCCGTAGGTGCGCATCCACAGGCCGGTGTCACCCCCATTGAAACGCAACTCGCCCATGCGGCTGCGCAATGTTGCCGCCTCGGCATACAACAGCGTCACCGGCGCGTTAAACAGCGCCAGTACCGATTTCGCCCCGGGGCTGATGGTCTTGGTGGTCGGGTCGAGAAACCATTCCGTACCGCCCTCCCCCACTTCTCGCCGAGCGAGGTCATACGACCAGGTACCCAGATCGACATGCCCGCCTCTCAGGGCAAATTGCGCGTCGCCGGCGGCGGTGCGCACCAGGGTCAACTGTTGCGGGTTCGTCGCGTCCAGACCGGAAGCGGCCACCAGCAATCCGAATTGCCCGCTGGCTTCGCCCGTGACATTGAGGAAGTCGTTTTGACCGGTGGCGAAATTACCCTTCATTTCGAACGTACTGGAACCATCCGGCGAGCCGGCCAGCGTGCCGACGTTCAACTCGTAGAACGTATCCGGCACACCCTGCGCAACAAAGCGCACCGTCCCGCCATTCATGGCGAGTGTTCCGACCTTGTCATTACCGGTCAGGGTCCAGCTCGAACCGCTGTTGACGGTCACGCCGTTGACATTGTCGAGACGGCCGGTCAGTTGCGAGTTGTTCTGCAGAGTGACGTTGGCGGTCGAACCGTTTTCGACCAGCACGTCGCCCTTCAGGTTGCCCTGATCGAAAGTGAGATTGGCGGTACTGTTGCCGATGACGTTGACGTTGCCTTGCAGCGTGCTGTCGCTGACAGACATGCCCGCGGTGGAAGCGCCCTGAACCGTCAGCACGTTGCCGTTGCCCCCCGTCAGGGAGGACTGGTTCAACACCTCAAGGGTGGCATTGATGCCC
Source organism: Pseudomonas sp. RSB 5.4 (assembly GCF_037126175.1). NCBI lineage: Bacteria > Pseudomonadati > Pseudomonadota > Gammaproteobacteria > Pseudomonadales > Pseudomonadaceae > Pseudomonas > Pseudomonas sp. RSB 5.4. The sequence goes on along the minus strand of NZ_CP146986.1, from coordinate 9,490 downwards.
CTGTCCACAAGAATCGCATCACCGGTGCGGCCTTCCACACTGGAGTTGTCGAGCCGCAGTGAATTGTTGCCCAGGCCCGAGGGATCCCTGCCCATCGCCACCCCGGTCTTGTCGCCGCTGATAACAGTGTTTGCGGAGGCGCGTACATCTCCCCCCAATATGCTCAGGCCGGTACTGTCAGCCCCTGTACCCGTCACCTGACTATTGATGAGCGTGAGCGTGCTCAAGCCGGTGATCTGAGCACCGATTTCCCCACCCTTGAATTGACTGTCGGTTGCAGTGACCGTGGAGCCCAGGGTCGAGCCGGTAGACCGATTGACCGCCAGCCCCATAAAGTCGCTGGTCACGATGGCGCGAGTGAGATCTCCCGTGCTGTTGGTTATGCGGATACCCTCCCGCGCACCGACGGCATTGACCGTTGCGCCGTTGATATTCAACGTTGATCCGGACGTGACAGACAGACTCTGGGTGGTGGCCCCCGCGATGTTCAGCACACTTGCGTTGCGTACCAGATAGTCGCTCAGCGGTGTGCTTGCATCGATATCCAGCGTATTGCCGTTATCGACGATAACGGCGGCAAAAGAATGCCCACTGGTAAAAAAAAATGCTGGCAGCACGACCAGCATTTTAAAGAGTCCTGCCGCAGCATTTTTTTGCAGCGAAACATGGTTTTTGTTCATGACGTGGCTTCCTGAATGTTCATCACCTCACATCTTTCAGAAGAAACGCCAAAAGACTGTAGGAGGCGCGAACAATACCTATCCGGGTCAATCAAAAATGTAGGAGAAGTCCTAGCTCCGGACGGAAAAGTCCTTTCCCGCTCGAGGAATGATCCACCTGTTTCAACAACCGTTTCAGCGAGGACACGGGAGGCGTAGCGGCCTCCCGTGTTTTCTTTGAAACGCATTGAATCAGGTAGGCAACGGGCAAGTTCCGCCATCACCCGGAACGACCAGATACACCCTGACCAGATGCGGATCGGAGATCGTCTCGCGCCCGTTAATGACAGCCGTATAACGGACGTCACCCCATGCATTCAGAGTCGCGAGGAGGGGCGCGTATGGGATCTTCACAATGAAGCCGGCCGCAGCTTCCTGATTTGTCGGTGTGTAGCTCACCTCCCTATCTGTCCCGGGTTTGGGGTTTGCACCGGCGGCGTCGGTATAACCCTGATAGTTGAATTTCAGCTCTTGATTCGCCAGTTTCGATTCCCCGCCCGGGACGTGCACCTCGACCACCACCCCCTCGATGGGATCCCGGCGCAAGGATCCGCAGTTCATCCAGTTAGTAAAGTTGGGATCAAGGTGTAAAAATTCTGGAACAGGGACAGTGTCCTCTTGAATCTCCACATCCACTTGCGTAGGTTCTGAAATATCTACGTTGTCGTTCAGGGGATGACCGATGACGTAAGCCATCGGATGGTTGGGATCACCGTTACCTGCCGCCGCAATAACGTCCCACTTTACTTTCCACTCAAGAATTGGGGGAATAACGTCTGGAATCTCAATGACGCCACCATCCTCCTCAGAAACACGCTTGCCCGCATATACAAGTTGAACGGTGTCATCTTCCTTGGCGTCGTTATAGATATTGACCGTGACAGTAACATCCTCATCTTTGTCGGCTTCTCGCAACGTATTGACAGCCCCCCCGGAATCTCCCTGAACCGTCACCAACGCCAGATCTGGATTGATCGGGCCTGGATTATCCGGATCAATCGGCAGACCGGGCTTTCGCAAATCAACGTCAACATTTTTGGAAATCGCAGTTGGCGGGTGATAGATGCTGCCGCGTTTGATTTGGTAGCTGACCGCTACAGTTTTTACACCAGCGTTGTTGTTGAACACGTCTTTGAACGGAATATCGACGTAAACCGGGAACTCGCTGATGGTCTTCGCCTCCTGCGGAATGCCGTCGTAGGTCACCACCAACTGATCTCCCTCAAAGTAGTGGGTGTATTCGGCAAGGATTCCCACGCCCAAAGGCGTTTGCGCATCCGCCAGATCGACCAGACGGTCACCGACATCGTCATACAGCGGAATACTAAGGGGCAACAGCCCCTCGGGTGGGTCTGTCAGAACGACCATAATGGGGACTGAATCAGAATAAGCACTTGGGTTTCCCTTACGGTCGGTGACTTTGAAAAAAAGCCCGTGCTCCCCTTCACCTTTCTTGAATACTTGTTCAGCGGTAAGTTTAAGCTCGATGTCAGTGGTGGTATCAACCCTGGTGACCTCATCGACAAGGACTGCCAACGGTATCGAGTCCCCATAGAACATCTGTATTACATCCCCAATCTTCATATCTAGATAATGAGGAACCCCAATAACTACTTCATCATCATTTTCCTCCAGATATTTTTTGGTAAGTCCGTTATTTACCACTTCCTCCGGAACTTTAAGCTTAAAAACCAGGCGTGGAGGAACGTTATCAACATTGCACTCCAACGGATCAGACTCGCTGACATTACCGCCTTGATTGATTATGTATCCCAACTCATGTTTCCCCGCCGTAGCGGTGAATTCGGGAGGAAACGTCATCTCGATTTCAAGAATAGTAGAGTCCAGCGGCGTATCATAAGTGTATCGATTATTTTCTATCAGAGTTCCGTCAAACGTCAGATCAATGAAGCCCGGTGTTATCTCCGTTTCGCCAGCCTCCGCAGGCCTCGGAACCAGACACTTGAAAGGCTTTCCCTGCTGGCTCACCGGAATCTGATTGATTTCATCATCCGGCGTATCGGGTAGAAATGGGTTGTCTGGATGCACTTTGATGACGGGTGCATTAGCTTTTGTAACAGTATGGCGAACTTTCAGATAATCGGCCCGACTTTGTTCAGCGGGCGTCAATGGTTTAAAACTTGCCATTTTTCAGCTCCTTCAGAAACGGGCTTTATCTGCCCGGGATTTTGTCAAACAACTAACGCCCGAAACACGGGCACAACACTCTCTGTCAGCCCCGAATAAACACTCGTGACTGTCCTGACTAAAACCGGCTAATGCACTTTACTGAATCAATTACCCGTTACGGTTCCGTACAGGTTTCATTAGTGGGTGAGCACACTGCACCACTGGGCATGGTTCTATTGATAATCACGAACTCTTTTTTTGAAATACCCTGCCCACCCGTAAACTTTTTCAAGGTGTAATGACATAACGCCGAACCCTGGTTTTCCATCGGCGCTATCAACCTTTCGTAATCGGTCACATGCACTTCAAAACCGTTTCTTGCCTGATCCGCACTCAAAATGGTCAAGAACCGTTCCGCGGCCCCGGGAATGGGCGTGGTGCCATTTGATCCCGCGCATCCCTGCCAGAACAACGTCACGATGTCCTTCTCGTCAAACGCCGGGTTGCCTTCAATCCTCACGCGCACCCGCTCCCAGAGACGCGGTTTCGCACAGCAGTCAAGCGTCCCTCTGATGCCAGCGTCAGGGAACGAAGGCTCTTCGAGATCTTCGATAATGATGATCGACACCTTGACGGGCGTGAATGGAGCCAACTGCTGGTTGATGCCATTGCTGGTGGTGTAATGGACCGGCAACGCCGGGTTCAGCCGGTCCTGGTCAATGACCGACCATGGAATACTGAACGGCACTCTCTTGCCGGCAACGTCACCGGTCTGGACGATGTATTGCGCCACGGGCGTACTGATGCTCCCCCAATAAACTTCGATCGTGTGTCCTCGTTCAGGGGCGTCGAACAAGGTCAGGAAGCCGTCGGCGTCCTCGCCGAAATCTTCGGTAAGCAATGTGTTCAGCACCTTGGAGTTGGCGCCGTAGATCTCCAGCAAGGCAAGCTTGGGGTTCAACAACGCCGGCGCATCGGCGTGATCCTGGCCTGCCACCGTCAGGTTCACCGATACCAGGGTTTCCATTGATGGTTTGCTATCGACGCCCCCTGTGCGCACGCGGTAAGTGACCCGAGCATTCACCGGCCCCAGCCCCTTGGCTGTGAGCGCACTCCACGGCACAGGGATCACGCAAGGAAAGTTAGCCGGGTCGACATCCTGCGGCGGCAGAACAGTGCCATCCCAGTCCAGGAGTATCTGATCGCCGCTCAACGGATTGTCATAGGCATCGATTTCGACCGTCACCGCTCCTTGGTTGACCGCTCCCTCCCGGGCGTGCTGACGATCGATCAAGCCTCTGTCCGACAGGGGGATGCGCGGAGGTTTGTGAACGGGCACCCCCGGGGTCAGATCGACGAATACAGGCAGCGGCCGCGAGCGCGGTCCCCGGTTTCCGGCCCAGTCGCGCAAGCGATAATAGATGTATCGCTGCCCATGACCGCGCAGGCGAATTTCGTCGGCGTAGACGGTGATGATGAGTTGATCGTTATCGATATCAAACTGACTGAACGCCTGCTCGCGGATTTCGGTTTCGAAGTCCGGTGGCGTGCCGGTGTCCGTCCAGTAATAAATTGCCCGGTCACGGGCCTTCACGTCCAGATAGAGGCGTACTTTGAAACGAACCTGACCGTGCTCGTCCAAATAGTCATCGGTGATGTCGCCCACAAGATCCAGCAGCTCCAGCATCGCCGGTTCCTGGCCGTCATCCGGCGGCACTCTATCGACGGTGATGGTTTTTATTTCTGATTCCGCTGCGTTGCCACCAATCACGAGCTTGTACGACAGGTCGTAAACACCAGATGTCAGGTCCCTTTGAGGCACCGAGACAATCTTGTCACCCGGATCAATGGGGATATAGAACGAGAACACACCCGCCGTGGCGTCATTAAAGGGAAGCCCCCGTGGCCTGAAGCCCACCCGCACGTCGTCTTGTACGAATTCCGGCGCTGTCGAGAAATCCCACGCCGGAATCGTGATTTTCAAATCGCGATTCAATACATCGCGAGGTAATAGCCCGTCCGGGCTCTCATTACCCTCTTCGTCTTTCAGGATATCCGGAACAATCGGTTCTGGAATATCTACAAGACTTGTTTCGTCATCGCCGCGCACGTGTTGCGGATCCATCGACGACTCTTCTGGGGGCACCATTGCGAAGCTCCACGGCAATTGAGCGGACAGTGTTCTCGCGCAGGGCAGTCGTGAAGATAAACGGGCCGTTGACTGACGATGGCGTGGAACGTTTGTCACCCAATTAAATGCCTGCCGGAAAAAGCTGACTACTGTCAGAAATACTAGGTTTGCTTACCGTTTGTCGGGAATTCGATGGAAATGCCCGAACAGTCAGCTCAGCGTGAGGCTGCATTTTGGTTAAGCAGAATGGGGGTTGAAGTCGCCGCGCGGTCCAGCGGGAGCAGACTCCCTCGCCACAGGTTGAGGTCCACCGCAGAGTCGACTGCGGCAGCGCCTACGGGGAAGTCGTTTCAGGCACGCAAAACCCGAGCCGCGACCGTTCATCGCAAATACCTCCCTACCTGTAATTTCTGACAGTAGCCAACGCTCGCCACCTGCCCCTAAATAACCCGGAGCCTTTGCTTCCCACGCCTCCGGAGTTTTCAGCATGCTTATTCAGCCCCCTCGCCTTCCGGCCCCAAAATCTTTGCGGCAACTGGAAATACCCGACCGTACGCAGCCGGCCCTGGAGGGGGGGTGTGGGGGATCAATATTGCCGCCGCGCAGTTGCTGGCGCCCGACAAGGGGCTGAAAGTCTATTGTCCACCCTGGGACCTTATGGGTTTGGGCGACCACATCGAGCTGCTGCTCGACGGTATTCGGGTCGACCAGACCACCATCGTCAAGCCAGGGGATGTCGGCGAGCGTGTCACCCTGTATGTCCCGCCCACGCAGTTCGTGACCAGGGCCTATACGCTGCAGTATCGGGTCAAGGTACTTAACCAGTCGCCGGAACTTTCGCTGCCTCCGGTCGATATCTTCGTCAAACTCGAGCGGCCCGGCGGCAAGGATGAAAACGGCAGTACCCCGGGGCATTCCGAGCTGTACATGTACATCGATCCGCGGATCATCAACGATGGCGTGGACCAGGCAACCGCCGAAACCGGCCTCGACATCATCATCAAGGCCCGGCCCGACAGTAGCAGCCTGTTGCCCTACCCCAACATGGCCGTGGGTGACCGTTGCAAATTGACCTGGGGTGGCTGGTTTGTGTATTCGCCACGGGTGACCCAGGATCACATCGATGACCCGCAAGGCCATCCACTGGTCATCCATGTCGACAAGGCCACCATCATCGGCGCCGGCGATACCGATAGCCTGGCCGTCGCTTTTGAAGTACACGACCTTGTCGACAACCGCTCCGAAGACTGGTGCGCCGCAGTGGGGATTGCCGTTGATACCGGCAACAAGCGCCTGCCGGCTCCCATTGTCAAAGAGGCCCTCAATAGCGTTGTGGACATGGACAAACTGGGGGATGCGCCGCTGACCTTGCAGGTATTGGTCGACGCACCCGACTTCCGGATCGGCGATGTGATCATCGGCCTGGGCAAGGGCACCACGCTGGACGGCGAACCGATCAGCGTTGAAGTCCGCGGCGAGCCACTCATCAGCGTGGGCAACATCTACGAATTGGCCCTGCCAAGCGCCGACATACGTTTGCTGGCCAAAACTCAGGCCGTGTTCAGTTATCGCGTGGAACGCAGCGGGTCTGATGATCGCGCCTCCAAGGGGCGCTTTGTCAGTATCGTCGGAGAAACCCGACGCCTGCTCGCGCCGATTGCCGTGGATGCGCAACAAGGGGCACTCGACCCTGATCTGGCTTACACCACCGCCGTCATCCCCTTTGACCCAATGATGCAGGAGGGCATGGTCATCGTTCTGCGCTGGGTCGGCACCCGCCAGGATTTCGGCGTCTACGACCCGGAACTGGACTGGCGCACCCTTAGCCAGCGCGATATCGACGACAAACAACCGATCCCGATCATCGTCGAGGGCAAACACCTCAAAGCCATCGAGGGCGGTACGCTGGATTTGTTCTACGTGCTGATGGCCGAGGGCAGCGATGGCGGCATCATTCGGCGCGAGTCACTGCACCATGCCCTGTTGCGGGTGGGTGAACCGCTGCTGGAACTGGTCGCGCCCATCGTCCTCGGTGAGGCCGGCGGAATACTCGAACCCAACGACCTGCCCGGCGGTTCGAGCAAACTGACCGCCCCGGCTGCCGCCGAACCCACCAAAGCGGGTGACAAGGTCACCTATACCTGGCGCGGCTCGAAAACCGGCAAGACCAGCGACTCGGTGCCGATCAATTCGCTCAATGCCGGCAGAGCCATCGATTTCACCCTGAACCCGACCTTCGTCCAGACCCACATCGAACCCAATCGCGGCGGCGCTGTGGACGCGATGTATGAAATCCTCAGGGTGGCGACGGGCTCCACGCCGGAACGTGTCAGCTACTCGCGGACGTTGAATTTCACTGTCGGCGAAGCGGTGCAGCTGACCCGACCGAAGGTTCAGCAGGCCGAGGCCGATGGCACTACCTTGCAGCCGATCAAGGCCGTGGAAGCCCTGACCGTCAACATCGATTCGCAGGACTTGCTGCTCAGCGATCTGCTCAGCGTGACCTGGACCGGCGCCCCCGGCACGGCCGCCGGCGGCTCGCACACCACCCCGGCAAGACCCATCAGTGAAACCACGCTGACAATCGCACTGCCGGTCACCGTGCTGGCCTTCAACCTTGGCAAAACCGTCACCGTGACGTACACCGTGACCCGCAACGGTGTGCCCCGGACCTCGTTGCCGCTGTTGTTGAATGTCGGCACCCTGCCGGACTCAAGCTTGAAATCGCCGGTGATCATGGAAGCCGACAACGATGGCGAAGGCCCGGAATTCAATGTGGCTAATCTGACTGCCAACGCAGTCGCTCGCATAGATGTCTGGCCGTTGATAGCTACCGGTCAGCGTATGTGGATGCGTCTGACCGGAACCAATGCCAACGACACTCCGTACATCAACGATATTGCACCTGGGGATCCTGTCACTCAGCCGTTGATCGATAGGGGCTACCAAAATCGCGGACTCACTCAAGCAGCAATGAAAAACCTGAAAGATGGCAGTGACTTGACCATCGAGTGCAAAACGACGTTCAACAAGAGCACGAATGAAAGCGAGGCGGTGCCCTTCCCCGTGCGCACTTACACGATCAAAGCGGTTGAGGATGTGCGCCCCGACATTACCCGAGTGGAAGACTCCAAAGGGAATGAGATTGCCAAAGGCGGATTCACCGTTGATACCCAGATCACGTTGTCAGGGGCCGGGGCCAAAGGTCAGAAAGTCCAGATCAAGGATGGCACCACCGTCAAAGGTGAAGCCACGGTTAACCTGACGACCGGCCTGTGGGAACTGACCCTGACAGGCTTGAGCGTGGCCGCTCACAGCTTCACCGCCATCGCGCTGTATGGCAATGGTCAGGTGTCCGCAGCGTGGACGTTGACGGTGACGGCCAATAACCCACCGACCATCACCAAGGCCATCGACTCCAAAGGGGCAACGATTGCCAAAGGCGGATTCACCGTTGATACCCAGATCACGTTGTCAGGGGCCGGGGCCAAAGGTCAGAAAGTCCAGATCAAGGATGGCACCACCGTCAAAGGTGAAGCCACGGTTAACCTGACAACCGGCCTGTGGGAACTGACCCTGACAGGCTTGAGCGTGGCAGCTCACAGCTTCACCGCCATCGCGCTGTATGGCAGTGGTCAGGTATCCGCGGCGTGGACGCTGACGGTGACGGCCAATAACCCACCGACCATCACCAAGGCCATCGACTCCAAAGGGGCAACTATTGTCAAAGGCGGATTCACCGTCGATACCCAGATCACGTTGTCAGGGGCCGGGGCCAAAGGTCAGAAAGTCCAGATCAAGGACGGCACCACCGTCAAAGGTGAAGCGACGGTTAACCTGACGACCGGCCTGTGGGAACTGACCCTGACAGGCTTGAGCGTGGCCGCTCACAGCTTCACCGCCATCGCGCTTTATGGCAGTGGTCAGGTATCCGCGGCGTGGACGTTGACGGTGACGGCCAATACCGCACCGACCATTACCCATGCACTAGACTCCCAAGGTAGAGACATTCCCCATGGCCAATCGACCGTCGATACCACGGTCAAGCTTAAAGGGAGAGGGGCTAAAGGTCAGAAAGTCCAGATCAAGGACGGCAACATCGAAATAGGCACGGCCGACATCGATCCACAAAATGGTGACTGGGAGTTCACGGTAACGAGGCTGACCGTTGCTTTCCACAACTTCACTGCCACCTCCGAATATGGCGGTGGGCAGGTGTCGGATCCGCGAGCATTGGAGGTGGTTAGAAGACTAGTTGTGGATACTTCCGACTTGCATTTAAACGGTATTTACGTAACTGCTCCACCAGCACTCACCTGGGTACGCCTAACTACTACCCCTCCAGGAACATCTGCGTCCCGCCCGGCCAGTGGAGGAAAACCGCCCTACACTTTTAGGTCAAACTCTTTAAACGTCACGGTCGATAATGCGGGTACAGTCAGTTCAGCGAAGAATGGCAATGCCATTGTCACAGTGTCAGATTCATCCTCACCGGAGCAATCGATACAAT